>JBGALV010000116.1:0-13847 GCA_044223515.1 Alphaproteobacteria bacterium | reverse complement strand
GCAAGCTGGTCGAGGTCGGCCGCGTTTGGCGGCTCTCCGCTTTCCAGATGATCCGTCGCATCCTGCTGCCGGCGACGCTGCCCACCTACGTGATCGGGCTTCGCGGCGGCCTCGGCCTCGGCTGGATGTTCGTCGTCGCCGCCGAGCTGATGGGCGCAAGTGAAGGCCTCGGCTACCTGATGATGGACGGCCAGATGACCGGCCGCCCCGCCGCGATCATGGCGAGCCTCGTGCTCTTCGCCGTGCTCGGCAAGCTCAGCGACGTGGCGCTCGTCCTGGCGACGCGGCCGCTGGTCTCCTGGCAGGACGGCTTCCGCCGATGAGCCTGCTCACGCTCGAGCACGCGTCCAAGCGCTTCGGCACCCGCGCCGCGCTCGCCGACATCTCGCTGACCGTGGCGCCTGGCGAGATTGTGTCCCTGGTCGGTGCCAGCGGTTCCGGCAAGTCGACGCTGCTGCGCCTGCTCGCCGGCCTCGACACGCCGACGACGGGGCGCGCGCTTTTCCACGATGCCGTTATCGACGGGCCACGGCCCGAGATCGGCGTGATCTTCCAGGAGCCGCGCCTGCTCCCCTGGCTCAACGTCGCCGACAATGTCGGCTTCGGCCTGGCTCACCTGAGCGCAGCCGACCGCGAGCGCCGCGTCGGACGCGCGCTCGATCGTGTCGGGCTCGCGGCCTATGCCCGCGCCCTGCCGCGCGAGCTTTCCGGCGGCATGGCGCAGCGCGTCTCGATCGCGCGTGCGCTGGTCGGCCAGCCCGAGGTGCTGCTGCTCGACGAGCCGTTCAGCGCGCTCGACGCCTTCACGCGAACCGACCTGCAGGACCATCTGCTCGATCTCTGGCGCGAGGACCGCCCGACCCTGGTGCTCGTCACCCACGACCTCGACGAGGCGCTGGTGCTGGCCGATCGCGTGGTCTTGCTCGCCGGCCCGCCCGGGCGCATCTTCGCCGAGAGGCCGGTTTCGCTCGCCCGTCCGCGCGAGCGGACATCCGCCGCGTTCCAGGAGGAGAAGCGCCAGCTTCTCTCGACCCTGCACGCAGCCCGGTCCGGCCGCATCTACGAGCCAGAGGTTTTGGAGGTTCCGTGAACGCCGATGAACTTCGCGCCATGCAGGCGCCGCTGAAGAGCCGCTACAAGGAAACGCCGAACGCGGCGGTGATCACGCTGAAGGCCGAGGGCGACCTCGATTCCCAGGAGATCGCCTGCTCGGTCGAGACCGGCAAGGCGCTGGTCAAGGCGGGCCTGCATCCGGCGACCGGCGGCGACGGCAGCTTCGCCTGCTCCGGCGACATGCTGCTGCAGGCGCTCGCCGCCTGCGCCGGCGTCACCCTGAAAGCGGTCGCGACCGCGCTCGGCATCAACCTCAAGTCAGGCAAGGTGCGCTGCGAAGGCGATCTCGACTTCCGCGGCACGCTCGGCGTCGACAAGACCGCGCCGGTGGGATTCCGCGAGATCCGCCTCGCCTTCGACATCGATACCGACGCCGACAAGGACGCGGTCGCCAAGCTGATCCAGCTGACCGAGCGCTACTGCGTCGTCTTTCAGACGATCAAGGTTTCGCCGGCGGTCTCCGTCGCGGTCAACCGCGCGTGATCGTCAGGTCGTGGCGGGGCAAGGCAGCGGCTGACTCCGTAGGGATCGCGGCATTGATCGACTAAGATCGCACGGTCCCGCAGCACTACGAAGTGGCCGAGGGTCTCTCCGTCTAGAGCGGCGGGTCGACCAGGTTGCGGAGCCGGTCGCCGGCGAGCATGCCGAAGCGGATCAGCATCGCCTTCCGGCGCGGCGCCGACAGCGGCTCGAGCAACGCCTCGCGCACGACATGGGCACTCCAGCGGTCGGCGATCATCAGGCCGGTGTCGTCGGGCAGAAGCTCGACCGGGAAGCCTTCGGCGACGGCGAAATAGAAGGCATCGCAGAATTCGAGATAGTCGCGCCACTTCCGGTCGGACTGGAAATCGGCGCGGCTCGACTTGATCTCGACGATGGTGAGCCGGCCGGCGGCATCGAGCGCCAGCACGTCGGCGCGGCGGCCGTTGGCGAGCGTGACCTCGGTCAGCGCGGTCTCGCCCATCTCGCCGAAGGCGCGGACGAGGCCGAGCGCGATCTGTCGCGCGATCCTCTCTTCTTCCGCAATCCCGGTCACGACGCCGCCTTCATGGGCGGGTCAGATTCTTGGCCCCCCGGAGATCGGCCTTCTCGATGTTGGCGCCCCGCAGATCGGCGCCCTGGAACTCGGCGTCCTGCAGGTTGGCCTCGCGGAGGTCGCAGTCGCGGAGCGAGGCGTCGGTGAAGTCCGCGCCCTGCATGTTGCACTTGCGGAAGTTGCCGCCGGAGAGATCGGCGGTCATCAGCCGCGCACGCTCGAAGTTGGAGACCCAGACCTGGGTGGTCGAGCCCAGCAGGTTGACCGGTCCCGCCTTGGCGCCGACCAGCTTGGCGCCGGCGAGGTTGGCGCGCCGGAGATTGATCCCGCGCATGTCGGCGCTGCTGAGATCGGCGCTGCGGAGATCGGCCTGGCCGAAGTCGGACATCAAAAGCTCGGTCTTCACCAGCACCGCTTCCTTGAGCAATGCGTGCTCGAAGTTCGCGGCCGAGAGATTGGCGCCGGTGAAATTCTGGCCGCCGAGGTCGAAGCGCGAGAGATCGAGGCGCTTGCCCTTCTTGCCGGCGGTGCGAATCCAGTCGATGTGACGCTGCAGGACCTCGCGCAGCTCCTCGCCGAGGGAGGCCAGCGAGCGCGGCAGGAGCGCCTTCGACATGTCGGCGCCGCGGGCATCCGCCGAGTCGAGCACGCAGCCGACCAGGTCGGCGCCTTCGAAATTGGTGCCCGACAGGATCGCTCCCGAAAGGATCGCGCCATGCAAGATCGTGCCGGTCAGGTTGGCTTCGGAAAGATCCGAGCCTTCCAGGTTGGCGCCGGTCAGATTGCAGTGGGAGAGGTCGGCGCGGACCAGCTTGATGCCGCGCATGATCGCGTCGGTGAGGTCGGTCTGCACGATGAAGGCGTTCGACATCCGCGCCTGGCTCATGTTGGCGCCCCGCAGGATCGCCGCCGAGGCATCCGCCACCGTCATGTCGAAGGACATGGTGGTGAGGTTGCCCTTGGAGTCGGCCTTGAGAAGGATGCCGTCGCGGAGGTCCGACTCCATCATCAGCGCGTTGGTCAGGTTGGCACCGCGGAGGCACGCACCGCGCAGGTCGACGCGCGTCAGGTCGGCGCCGGTCAGGTCGGCCTTGCGGAGGTCGGCCGAGAACAGGCTCGCCGCCGTCAGCTTGGCGCCCTTCATGTTGCAGTTGGCCATGCGCGAGCCGGAGAGTTCGGCGTTCGCCAGGTTCTTCCCCGAGAGGTCGAGGTAGGAGAGGTCGTAGCTGCCGAGATTGGCGCGCTGCCCGCCCGACCGTCCGCCGACGAACTTGGCGTGCGAGTCCAGGATCTTGTCGAGCTCGGCCTGATCCAGCCGCTTGAAGCGGCTTGAATCGGGCTGTTGTTCTGGCTCTGACATGGGTGTCCGGTCTTGTTCGGCCGTATTCGTGCGTGAGTCTAGAGACTTTCCAGGCCGAACGCACCCTGAACAAGCCGCGAGATCACCCGTCGCCGCTCCGACGTCTCGGGGTCCGCCTCCGGCGCCGGCGCGATGTTCCACCACCAGCTGTGGTCGGACGATGGTTCGGGCAAGTCGGCGATGAGGCTGGTCCGCTCGACCTCGCGCCCATCGCGGGCAAGCAGGATGCGCTCGACGTCCGAGATCAGGAGCGTGGTCGCCCGCGACCGGTCGAGGTCGGCCAGATGCTGGCGGACGAGGTCCTGCGCGGTCTGCGCCAGCGCCTCGTCGTCGACCCGGCCGTCGAGACGACGAGCGGGGACCACCGGCAGCTGCGAGAGGACGTTCAGCGAAATCGCCAAGTCGACCTCCGGGTCGGCGAGCGCTGGGAACGGCCGTGGCCGAACCAACTCGCCCCTAGAGACAGATTCGAGGATCCCGCCGATATCGTCGGTGATCCGTATCACATTGGAAAATCGCCGCGCCGCGAAGCGCGCCCGCCATGGATGCACGAGGTCGACCAGAAGCACACGCTGGAACGCGGCGGCAAGCTCGTCGAGCGGCAGGTCCAGGAGCGCGCCCGATCCCATCACCAGGGCGGTCCGACGCCGCGGCGTTTTCGCGATCGCGTTCCGCACGGCGGCACGGCTTTGCTCGAGATGCGGCACCCAAGCCTCGCGGCAGCGGCGATGGCGGGCGGAGATCGCGATCGATTCGGAAAGGAGGCCGAGCCGGCGCACATAGAGGGGGCACGGCGTCGCCAGCCACTCCAGCGCCTCGGCGATCATGGCGAGCCCACCTGCTGCATGTTAGCGTCGCGGCTCATCCCCACCGCCGCCCCGCCTTCCAAGGACCCATCATGACCCTGACCGCCGCCGACCTGAAGAAGCTCGCCGCCTACGATACCCCGACCATCTGCAATGCGTTGGAAATCGTGGCGCCGGAACGCCGGGCGCACGGCTTCAACCGGAAGCCGCTGATCTGCCCGTTCCCGAAGCTGAAGCCGATCGTCGGCTACGCCCGGACCGCGACGATCCGCTCGCGCGAGCCGAACGGCGCGTCCAAGGCCGACCAGCGCGCGCTTCGCGGCGAGTACTACCAGATGATCGCCGCCGATCCCGCGCCCTCGATCGCCGTGCTTCAGGACATCGACGGGCCGGATGCCGGCTTCGGCGCCTTCTGGGGCGAGGTGCAGTCCACGATCCACAAGGGGCTCGGCTGCCTCGGCGTCGTCACCGACGGCTGCATCCGCGACATCGACATGTGGGCGCCCGGATTCCAGGCCCTCGCCGGCTCGATCATGCCGAGCCATGCCCATGTTCACCTGGTCTCGATCAATCTCGAGGTCAGCATCAACGGCATGATCGTGCGTCCGAACGATCTCCTCCATGCCGACTATCACGGCGCGGTCGTGATCCCGCATGAGGTCGCGAAGAAGGTGCCGGCCGCCTGCGAGCTGTTGACGCGCAAGGAAGCGGTGATCCTGAAGGCGGCGAAGTCGAAGGGCTTCACTGCGGCAAAGCTCATGAAGGCGATCGCCGAAGCCGACGACATTCATTAAATGCGCGTCAATTCCTTCGCCGACATTCCGTTTCCAGTGTGACGGGGGTCACAGAAAAGGAGGGCCGATGATGCGAAAGTACTCTCGCATCAAGGTCGGGGTCTGGGCGGTCGTTGCCTCCTAGGCACATCCCCACCCCCTCCTCCCTGAGAGGGCCGCCCGGCCCCGGCCTTGAGCTCCCAACCCTCCTTTTCCCCGCCTCCCAGGGCGGGGAAATTTTTGAGAGATCCTGTGCGCCGGATCACAGAGGCGCCTCGCAGCTCCAGAGCAAGATGGCATCACATCGCAACACCCATTGCGATGTTCCTCCTAGAAAGACTTCGGCCCCGCCGCACGCGACGGGGCCGTTTTTTATTTCCCGGTGCGACGCGGCACCGGGAGAGCGCTACTTGATGGCCTGGAGCTTCTGGTAGGTGCCGGCACCCCAGTCCTTCTCGCCGAGTTCGTAGACCGAGGTCATGCGCGCGCGGAAGGACTCGCGGTCGGAATTCACCACCGTCATCCCCTTCGCCTTGAACGCGTCGACCAGCCCCGCCTCGTCGGCACGGGTCAGGTCGTCGTTGACCTTCGCGCCGGCGGCAAACGCCGCCTTGAACGCCGCCTGGTCGGCCGGCGTCGCCGCAGCATAGACCTTGTTGTTCATCATGATCATGACCGGCACGATCACGTGGCCCGTCAGGTTCAGGAATTTCTGAACCTCGAAGAACTTGTTGTTGTTGATCGTCGGCAGCGGATTCTCCTGCCCGTCGGCGACGCCGGTCTGCAGTGAGAGATAGACCTCGCCCAGGCTCATCGGCGTCGGCGTCGCCTCCAGCGCGCGGATCATCGCCAGGAACAGCGGCGCCTCGGGCACGCGGATCTTGAGGCCCTTCACGTCGGCAGCGGTCTGCAACGCCTTGCCCTTCGTCGTGAAGTGACGCACGCCGTAATAGAAGGTGCCGATGTAGGCCATGTTGCGCTGGGTCTCCATGACCTTCAGCTGCTCCTTGGCATAGTCGGATTCGAGCATCTTCAGCAGATGGTCGTAGTCGCGCGCGATGAACGGCGCCTCGAAGACGCTCAAGGGGCGGTGCAGCGCCGACAGGCTGCCGGGGCCTTCAGAGATGAAGTCGAGGTTGCCGTCGACGACCTGCTGAACCATCTCGCGCGCCTGGCCGAGCTGGCTCGACGGGAAGATGTTGATCTTGTAGCGGCCCTGGGTCTGCTTCTCGACTTCCTCTGCCGCCTTGGCGACGCCCTTGTGGATGGGCGAGTCGACGGAGTGAAGATGGCCGAAGCGCAGCACCTTCTGCTGCGCCCATGCTTGGCTGGACACGAGGGGGCTTGCGACGAGCGCGGCGACGGCGACGCCGGCAAGCCAGGAACAGGCGAGCTTCATGTAGGCGATCCTCCCGAGCGTTCTTGTTGTGAAACTGACTAACATGTCAGCCGAGCACGAACGGCGCGTCAATAGTCGACGCGGTAGACGCGGCCTTCCAGGCTGAGGCCCGGCTCGCGCTCGGCGGTCGAGAGCTGGATCCGGATCGGCTCGCCCAGCTCGATGTCGCCATGGCGGATCTCGCCGACGGCCCAGGAGAGCCCGCTCCACACCACCTTGTCGTAGCGGATGTCGAGCGGCAGGCGCCGGTCGCCCTGGAACGCGTTGATCAGGAGATGGCGGCCCATCGCGCTCTGCGCATAGCGGCGCGTCAGGGCGCCCTGTGCGTCGCGCCGGCGGAGAACGATGCGGAGGTCGCCGCCCTCGGGCGGATCGATCACCGTCTCGATCGCCAGCGCGACGCGCGGCGGTGGCGGCATGCCGGCGCGCGGCGTCCCCCGCGCCCCCCGCGGCGGTGGCGGCATGCCGGCGCGCGGCTTCGCCGCCGGGCCTTCGGATCCCTTGACCGGAGCGAACTTCGCATCGATCCGCTCGATCGCCAGGGGGACGCGTATGTCCGGCTCCAGCCCGAGGTCGTAGGCGGCACGCGCATAGCGCCCGAACCCGATCAGCGCCATCTGCCCCGGGCCGAGCCACAGGGAATCATCCTCGATCACTGGATCGAACCCAGCGTCGCGGAAGAGGATGCGGCCGCCGCGCGGCGTCGCCGCCGGCTGCGCGTCCGAAAAGGGCGGCAGCTTGACCACGCGGGTGCGCTGCGAGGGATTGACCACCGCATAGAGCGCGCCGTTGCGCCCGACCGAGGCGAAGCCATAGGGCTGCGTATCGCCCGGCGTGCCGCCGAATGAGCGCGTCTTCCCGGAGATCTGAAGCGGCTCGTACATCGCCTGCACCTTGGCGAGCCAGCGGACATCGTCGTCGGAGAGGAGCTCCAGGCTGCCGTGGACCGTGTTGATCCAGCCGCCATGGGCGAGCATCAGGACGAGGCTGCTTCGCCACGCCGCCGTGCCGCGTCGGTAGTTGGTGCCGGTCTCGCCCAGCATGAAGCTGGTCGAGTCCACGCGCTCGAGCGGGATGCCGCTCGCCTCGAAAGCGCGGACCATATGGTCGGCGTAGATGTCCATGGCGCGCCAGAAATCCATCGCCGGCACGTCGGCCGGGCGCGGATCGCCGGAATAGAGCGAGTCGAAGACCGCGAGCCAGTTGGTCGCGAACGAGGTCACCGGCCGCTTGACCGAGCTCACGTCGCCGACGATGCCGTTGAAGCCGACGAGCACGACGTCCGGGTTCTCCTGGCGGAACGCGAGCAGCGCCTCGTAGAGCGCCCAGGCGTTCTTCATGCGGATCTCGCGTGCGCTGAGCGCGGTGTCGTCGCCCCTCGCGGTCGCATAGAGCTCGGCGAAATCGAACTTGAACATGCGGATGCCGCGCTCGTACCAGTAGCGCAGCACGTCCATGAAGTCGGGCAGGAAGCCGCCCTTGTAGAGCGCCATCGCATGGCCGTGCTTGTCGAGAGAGTCCATCCACAAGGGGATCGGCTTCATCTGGGTCAGCGAGTTGGTGCTGAACCAGAGCCCGGGCTCGATGCCGTTGGCCTTGCAGGCTTCGATCCAGCGGTCGGGGCCATTCGGCCACGTCTCCGGCTTCCAGGTGCGGTAGCCGCCCTCCGGGTCGTACCAGAAGGCGTCCATCATGTAGTAGTCGAAGCGCACCCCGAGCTTCCGGAACCGGAGGATCTCGTCGAGCTCGCGCATCGCGAGCTCCTCGGTGAGCGGCACGTTGTCCGAGAGCTCGTCGTAGGCCGACCAGTTGTTGTAGACCCAGATCGGCGCGTTCTGCTGCGCGGCCACGGGCGCCACCCGAAGCAGCAGCGCTGCGACGGCGAGGATGAGGAGTCGCCGGAGGATCATCCGGCGATCTTACATCAGGGCGTGGACGATCCAGCCTCGATCCGCCGCCGGAGATCGGCCTGGGTCTCGGCATCGATCTCGAAGCGGAACACCAGGATCGCCGCCACCGCCTTGAAGGCGACCGGGACCCAGGCATACAGCACGGCGAGCGCGAAGAGGCCACCTGCCTCGCCGGCCGAAGCGCTCCCCGGCATGAAGCCGAACAGCTCCAGCAGCGGGAACGAGATGCCGACGGCGAGCGCCAGCGCCAGCTTGGTCGCGACACCCCAGAGCGCGAAGAGGAGCCCGGCGCGCTCGGTGCCCATCTCGGCGGTGTCCCAGTCGACCACGTCGGCCCACATCGATGACGGCAGCGCCAGGTCGGCGCCGAGGCAGAGGCCGGTGATCACACATATAAGAGCGAACCAGAGGACGCCGCCTTCGGGCAGGAACGGCACGGCGAGGAAGGCGAGGCACGCGACCGCCATCGCCAGCACCCAGGCGCGATGCTTGCCGAGCCGCTTGCTCGCCATCACCCAGAGCGGCACCGAGACGATGCCGAGCAGGAAGTACTCGAGCAGCAACGCGCCCGCCCAGGCAGGCGACTTGAGGCGATACTGCACGAACATCAGGAACAACGTCGCCGGCAGGCCGTTGGCGATGCCGTTGAAGAGATAGGCCAGGATCAGCCGGCGGAACGGCCGGTTGCGGGCAAGCACGCGATAGCCCTCGACGAGGCTCTGGCGCTGGTGCGGGCCGGGCGGCGGCTCGCCGACTGTCGAGACCGCGATCGCGACCGCCGGCGGCAGCAAGGCGAGGATCGCCAGCGCGAGCCCGTTCATCGCGTCGCCCTGGTCACCGCCGATCAGCGCCGGCAGCGTGACCGCCACGAGCGTTCCCAGCACCGAGGCGGCCTCGCGCGCGCCCGAGATGCGGCTGCGCTCGTGGTAGTCGGTCGAAAGCTCCGCCCCCCAGGCACCGTAGGGAAGCAGGAACATGGTCCATCCCAGATAGAGCGCCATGGTCCATCCCAGCAGATAGACCCAGGAGACCGGCGCCGCCGGCCGGAACAGAAGCTCGACCGAGAGGCAGATGACCGGCAGCGACAGCACCAGCCACGGACGCCGGCGGCCGAAGCGTGTGTGGATGCGATCCGAAAGCTCGCCGATGCCGAGATCGACGACGATGTCCCAGAGCCGGGCCGCCAGCAGCACCACGCCCACCACGCCGAGACCCAGGCCGAGGTCGACCGCGTAATAGGCCGGCAGGTAGATGTAGAGCGGCAGCCCGAGCATCGCGACCGGCAGGCCCGGCAGCGCATAGGCGAGCAGGGTGAAGCGCTCGACCTTTCCGTTCATCGCAAGGCTCCGTACCGCATGGAGCCTTTATAGGCGCGCCCTAGCCCCTTTGGATCACGATCTGGCGAACGTCGATCGAGCCGGCGCGGAAGCCGCCCTCGCAATATGCCAGATAGTACTGCCACATCCGCTTGAAGCGCTCGTCGAAACCGAGCTTCGAGATCTCCGGCCATGCCTCGACGAAGCGCTGCCGCCAGAGATGCAGGGTCTTGGCGTAGTCCTGGCCGAAACCATGATCGCCCACCCAGTCCATGCCGGCGCCCGCCGCGAGGTTCCTGAGATGCGTCTTCGTCGGCAGCATGCCGCCGGGGAAGATGTAGCGCTGGATGAAATCCGGTCGCGCGCGATACGCCTCGAATCTCTCCTCGGCGATGGTGATGATCTGCATCGCCGCGATGCCGCCCCGGGTCAGGCGCTCGCTCACGCGCTCGAAGAATACCGGCCAGTAGCGCTCGCCGACCGCCTCGAACATCTCGATGGAGGCGATGCGGTCGAACAGGCCCTTGGTGTCGCGGTAGTCCTCGAGCCTGATGTCGATGCGGTCGGCGAGGCCGGCATCGGCCGCGCGCTTGATCGCGAATTCGCGCTGGCGCTCGGAAAGCGTCAGCCCGGTGACGCGGCAGTCGCGTTCGCCGGCCGCCGTGACGGCGAAGCCGCCCCAGCCGCAGCCGATCTCCAGCACCGACTGGCCCGACTCGAGGCCCAGCAATCCGGCGAGCCTGCGGTACTTCGCGCGCTGCGCGTCTTCGAGGCTCACGTCCTCCCGCTCGAACAGCGCCGACGAGTAGGTCATCGTCGGATCGAGCCAGAGCCGGTAGAACTCGTTCCCGAGATCGTAGTGATAGGAGATGTTTCGCCGGCTGCCGATCCTGGTGTTGGTGCGAACGATATGCAGCGCGCGGCGCAGCAATCCGCCCCACACCGTCTCGCCGAGATGCCTGTCGATCGCATCCGCGTTGCGGACGGCATACTCGATCACCGCCGCCGGATCCGGACTCTGCCAGTCCCCGTCCATGTAGGCCTCGGCGAAGGCGACGTCGCCGCCGACCAGGAGACGGCGCGCGACCGTCTCGTCGCGAAGCTCGATCTCGGCCTTCGGTCCTGGCTCGGCCCCCGCGAAGGAATGTCGGGTGCCGCCGGGCAGCACGATCTCGATGCTGCCGATGTGTGCGCGTTCAAGGAGATAGAGAAGGGCCCTGGTCCAATGACCATGGGCAGCAGCTGAGAGCATGCCCGTCATCGTTTCCCCCGTCTTCGACTCTTTGGCCGGTCGACCCCTCGGCCGGCAGACGTATTTCAGTCCGAAGCGGCGCTCCGCGCAACGGGGTTCAGCACCAGCGGCTGCGGCACCGAAACCTGGATCGCCGGCGCCGCCGGCCTGGGCTGCAGCGGCGCCCCCTTGATCCAGAGGCGCAATGCCTCCCAATGGATGCCGCCGATCACCTTGAGCGTCATCAAGGGATGGGTGGCGACCGCCTTCGCCAACGCCGCGTCGCTCAACGGCACGCGCCGCGCCGTCTGGGTCGCGACCAGCAGGTCGCCCTCGGCGTCGTTCTCCTGGATCGCGAGAGAAAAGCTGTCTCCCGGTGGCTTCAGGCGGAAGCGATAGCCAGCCTCCATCGGCACGAACGGCGAGACGTAGAAGGATTTGGCGCAGCTCTGGTTGATCCGGCCGCGTGCCGCCTCCGCGGGATCGACTGCGATCAGGTAGGCATGCCGCTCGCCGAAGGTGTTGCGCACCGCATAGATGATCGCGCCGAGCACGCCGTCGGCGCGGTGGCAGAAGTAGAGCGTCAGCGGATTGAATGCGTATCCCATAATCCTCGGGAAGCAGAGCATCTCGATCCGAGCCGCGGCCTCGTCGATGCCGGCCTTCTTCAAGGCGGCCTCCGCCCAGGCACGCGGGCCCGATCCGTCGGCTGCACCGTGATCGCGATCGTGGAAGGAGAGCAGCCCGGCGCGGTTATGCGCGAAGAGCCGGAACCGCCGGCCGAGATCCGGCAGCTCGTCGAGATCGATCAGCAGCGAGAAGGTGCGATAGACGAAGCGATGCCGCTTCGGCCGCAGCCGCTGGTGCATCACCTCGCCGACGTAGAGGGCGGAGCGCATCAGTCGGCCGCCATCGGCCGGGGTTGGTCGAGCGCGGCGATCACGCCCTCGGCGGCGGCGAGACCCGCGGTCAACGCATCTTCGTGGAAGCCGTGGCCGCAATAGCTTCCGCAGAACCAGGTGCCGCGCCCGCCTTGCAGATGCGCCAGCTCGACCTGTGCGGCGAGCGCGTCCTTGTCGAAGACCGGATGCTCGTAGGCGACCTCCCGATGGATCAGCCCCTCATGCGGCAGCCGCGTCGGGTTCAGGGTCAGGAACACCGGCAGCGAGGTGTCGAGGCGCTGTAGCCGATTCATCCAGTAGGTGACGAACACGCGGCGGTCGCCGAGATGGTCGCGGTCGCCGAGATAGTTCCAGCTCGACCAGACGCGGCGGCGGCGAGGCATCAGGTCGGGATCTGAATGCAGGTAGCCCCGGTTCTCCTGGGTCCTGAAGGCGCCGAGGATGCGTCGCTCGTCGTCGCTCGCATCGGCCAGCAGCCGAAGCGCCTGGTCGCCGTGGGTCGCGACGACGACATGATCGAAACGCTCCGTCCCGCGGTCCGTCGAGACCGTGACGCCGGCTCCGTCGCGCCGGATCGCGCGCACCGGCGTCTCCATACGGATACGATCGGCAAAGGGCCGGATCAGACGCTTTACGTATTCGCGGCTGCCGCCGTCCACCGTCCGCCATGCTGGCCGGTCGTCGAAGGTGAGGAGCCCGTGGTTGTGGAAGAAGCGAAGGAAGCTTATCAACGGAAAGTCCAGCATCACCGCCGTCGGGCACGACCAGATCGCCGCCGCCATCGGCAGCAGATGATCCTCGATGAAGGCGCGTCCGAACTTCGAGCGCTCGAGCCAGGCGCCGAGCGTCGGCTCGCCGTCATGAGCGCCATTGAGCACCTTCGGCGCCGTGCGGAAGAATCGGAGGATGTCGAGCAGCAATCCCAGGAAGCGGAAGTTCAGCACGTTGCGGCGCTGGCCGAAGATCGCGTTGTAGCGCTCCGTGCCGTATTCGAGCCGCCCGTCGTCGACACTGACGCCGAAGGACATGTCCGATTCCTCGGTCGGCACGCCGAGCTCGGCGAAGAGCCGGGTCAGGTTCGGGTAGTTCTTCTCGTTGTAGACGATGAACCCGGTATCGACCGGGATCAGCCGGTCTCCCCAGGTGACGTCGACCGTGTGGCTGTGGCCGCCGATCCAGGCGTCCTTCTCGAAGACCGTAACGTCGGCGTGCGGCGCAAGGCGACGCGCGGCGCCGAGGCCGGCGATGCCGGTACCGATGATCGCAACCCGCTTCATGCCGCCGTCTTGAGCTCCTGGAAGGCGGCGAGCGCCCGAGCCCGCGCCGCCGCGTGATCGACGATCGGCCGCGGATACGTGACGCCGAGGCGAACGCCGGCGTCGGCGAGCATGGCCTCGGGCGCGGTCCACGGCGCATGAATGTGGCTCGCCGGCATCCGCGCGAGC
Source organism: Alphaproteobacteria bacterium (assembly GCA_044223515.1). Lineage (GTDB taxonomy): Bacteria > Pseudomonadota > Alphaproteobacteria > SHVZ01 > SHVZ01 > SHVZ01. Next base: position 556 of record JBGALV010000116.1, on the reverse strand, counting down.
TCGGGCACGAAGCGGCGGACATAGTCGCCGGCCGGATCGAACTTCTCACCCTGCAGCATCGGATTGAAGATGCGGAAATAGGGCGCAGCGTCGGCGCCGCAGCCGGCGACCCATTGCCAGCTCGCCGCGTTGTTGGCGAGGTCCGCATCGACCAGCGTATCCCAGAACCAGCGCTCGCCCGCCTGCCAGGGCAGCAGCAGATGCTTCACCAGGAATGATGCCACGACCATGCGCACGCGGTTGTGCATCCAGCCGGTCTGCCAGAGCTGACGCATGCCGGCGTCGACGACCGGGTAGCCGGTCAAGCCCTTCTGCCAGGCGCGAAGCTGCGTTGCGTCGTCGCGCCAAGGAAAGGCAGCGAAGGCCGGGCGCAGGGGCTGCTCGGGCAGATCGGACGTGCGATGGAGAAGATGCAGCGAGAACTCGCGCCAGGCGAGCTCGCGCAGGAAGGCATCGGCCTCCGGGGCGCGCGTCGCGACCGCATGCCAGACCTGACGCGGGCCGATCTCGCCGAAATGCAGATGCGGGGAGAGGCGCGAGGTGGCTTCGCGATCCG
>JBGALV010000115.1:0-13843 GCA_044223515.1 Alphaproteobacteria bacterium | reverse complement strand
ATTTGAGGTCGTGCGGTAGTGTTTTCTCATTCGTTCCGCGCTCAGGGATAAAACAACCTAAGAATAGTTAGGTTTGGAGCGGTATATTCCTGCGTTACCTGCGGTGATCTGGGGGTTTCGATAGAAATTTGGTGAAAGGAACCATAAGGTTGAATAAGAATAATTCAACCAAGAATAGTGTCTGGGGTCGCGTCTAACCTGCGGGGACCGGATGTCTCGATCAGGTGAAGTACTCTCGTTCGAACGGCTCGAGCCACCCGCCGAGGGGCGGGGTGAGCCTTGCTCTGTTGCGCCGGCGGCGTGGTGCGGACGATGACGGAGAGCTGCGATGCGCGCGTCGAGGCAAGCTCGCTCGAGGGTCGCACGGCGCCGTCCGAGGTCATTCTTGTGGTCGAGGACAATGCGGCGGTGCGCGCGACGGTCCTGCTGCTGCTGTCGACCCTTAAATACCGGGTGATCGAGGCAGAGAACGGACGCCAAGCCCTGGAGATCCTCGGACGGGGCGACAAGGTCGACCTGCTCTTCACCGACATCGTGATGCCGGGCGACATGAGCGGCACGGAGTTAGCGGCGAAGGCCCGCGCCATGAGGCCGGGCCTCCAGGTTCTCTTCACGTCCGGATTCACCGAGGCGCCGATGCGGGGAGCGGCGCTTGCGGCGGACGACCAGATCCTGAGCAAGCCGTACAGGCGCGACGAGCTGGCGGCGAGGATCCGCGACGTGCTCCAGGCCGGCAAGGGCGCCTGAGCCCGGTTGACTTGCCGGGCCCGGGTGCTTCAATCGGCTGGGGCAGGGGAGGAGTGGCAGTTTCGATGACCGCCAAGAAGCCTCCGCCGACCGTGCTGTCGGCGATGGCGCGGCTGAATGAGCGTCTGGCCGAGCAGGAGACTGACGCTCAATCCGCAGCGCGGCACCGCGAGCAGGCCGAGCGGCACCGCCATGATGCGGCGGAAGCGGCGTTGGCCGGCTGGCCGGAGGCGTTCCGGGTCCAGATGGAAGCCGCCCTTCACGATCAGGCACAGCTCCTCGACGAGACCCAGAAGATGATGGCGGCCTGGACCAAGCGCCGGCAGGACGCGATGGAATCCGGATTCCGCACGCTGCAGAAGCTGTCTTCCTCTCGCGACATGGCAGAGATGGCGGCCGCCTACAGCGAGTGGCTGACCAGCAGCATGGGGCGGATCATGGCGGACATGACGGCCGCCCAGGAAGGCGCCAGGCGCCTCGTCAATCTCGGCCAGTCGACGATGGCGGCGATGTCGACAAACGGTCCGGCCGCGCCTGATCCGGGCACACGCGGCAAGGGACCGGGGACTTCTTCGCCAAGCTCACGGCGGCGATGCTGGCGCCGTCCGAGGTGGTGATTGCCAGGAACGGCGCCGAGGGGCTCGGCTTCATGAAGGCGCGACGGTTCGATCTGCTGATCACCGACCTCCTGATGCCCGAGAAGGACGGGATCGAGACCATCCTGGAGATTCGCCGCGCCGACGCGCGTCTCCCGATCCTCGCGATCTCGGGCGGGGGCCGTTATGGCGCCCGCAGCGACCTGTTGGGCATGGCCCAGAAGCTCGGCGCAAATGGCGCGCTGCAGAAGCCGTTCTCCAAGGAAGAGCTTCTGGGAGCGGTCGAGCGGTGCCTCGCCTCGGCCGGTTGAAGGGCCGTTGATGCGGGTCTACGCTCGAATTCGGCACTTTTCGGTGGAGCGGCCGAGATGACTTTCCAGATGACGAGCCCCCTTCGCGGCGCCGGCTTCGGCGGCCGTATCGATCAAGGTGGCGACGCCGAGACGATCGTCGCGGCGGCGGAGTCCGATCCAGAATTCGGCACTTTTCGGTGGAGCGGCCGAGATGACTTTCCAGATGACGAGCCCCCTTCGCGGCGCCGGCTTCGGCGGCCGTATCGATCAAGGTGGCGACGCCGAGACGATCGTCGCGGCGGCGGAGTCCGATCCAACGGCGTTGCCGAAGGCGCTGGCTGCAGCCGGCGTTCTGCTGCTGATCAAAAGGATGGATGCGATCGCGTCATCGCCGGAGCTGTTGCTGCGGCTGAGCCGCCTCTTCGGATCGGAGATCGAGGACTACCGGAGCAACCTAACGCCCCTGCACATGGTGCACACCGAGGTGCCCGAGATCCTGATCGTCTCGAACGTGCCCCCCGTCAGCCGGATGCCGCCCGCACTGCCCGATCCTCCGCTCACGGCGGATGGAAAGTTCCCGGTCCAGTTCCCGCATCGTCGCGGCTGGCACACGGACCAGAGCTATCGCCGGCCGCCTCCCGATGTATCCCTCTTCTTTGCGGTGACACCGGTGCCGAAGGGGCAGGGGCAGACGCTGTTCGCCAACTGCGCTGCCGCCTATGATGCGCTGTCGCCGGCGCTGAAGGCAAAGGTCGAGAATCTCGACGGGCTGCACACCAAGGGCCGCACCGGCCGATCCTACGACCAGGTGAGGAAGGGCGAGCCGGTGCAGCCGCTCCGCCCGCACGAGCGCTCGCAGCGGCAGCCGGTCGTCCGCGTCCACCCGGTGACCGGTCGCCGGTCGCTCTACCTCTGCGAATACGGCCAGAGGGACTGGCTCGACGGCCCCTTCGTCGGCATGGAGCCGGGGCCGAACGGTGATGGCGCGCAGCTGCTGCACGAGCTGGTTAGCCACGTCACCCAGCCGCACTTCGTCTACGTCCACGAATGGGACGCGGGCGACGTGCTGATCTGGGACAACCGCTGCCTGATGCACGCGGCGACCTGGTTCGATGCGGAGAAGCTCCAGCGCGTCATGTGGCGCACCACCGTCAGCGGCAATCCCGGCGCGGTCTACGCGGGCGAGCGGAAGAGCTGGATCCCGGTAGAGCCGGAGCCTGCCGCGGCAAACTAGGCCGTCGCCGACGACGCGATCGGGGGATACAGCCTTTCCTCGCGGGCGCGCACGCGGATCATGGCGGCGATCATCGACAGCGTCGGCATCGACACGCCGGCCCACTTCGCGAGCTCGAGCGGCACCGAGTAGAGCGCGTCGATCTCCATCGAGCGACCGGCCATTAGGTCCTGAAGGATGCTTGGACGGTGGCCGAGCTTGGTGTTGACGCCGACCACGCGCTCGACGTCGAAGTCCGGCGCGCACCCCATCGCCTTGATCAGCGCCTGGGCTTCCGCCATCAGCTTGCGGGACGTCTCGACCAGGACCGGCTCCTCGTACGTCGCCATCACCGGCGAGCGGGTCAGAACGCACATCGGGCCGGCGCTCAGGTTGAAGGCGAGTTTCTCCCAGATCGTGTCGCGGATCTTCGGCGTCACCGTGACGGGCAGGCCAGATTTCCGGAAAGCCTCAGCGAGCGCTTCGATCTCGGGCGTGGTCGTTCCGTCGGGGCGACCGAAGAAGGTGCCGCGCGAATGGCCGCGGATCCTGACGACGCCAGGCGAGGGCACGGAGCTCGCCGGCCAGACGACGCTGCCGACGACACGTTCTGGCCCGACGATCTTGCGTAGCCGGTCGCCCGGATCAAGCAGGGGAAGGCTGCGGCCGTCGTCCTTGCCGCCGTGGCCGATGAAGTACCACCACGGAATGCCGTTAGTGAGGAAGGCGACGGAAGTCTTGGGGCCGAGCAGCGGCACGAGCCCGTCGGCGATCGATGCGAGCGAAGGCGCCTTGACCGTGACCAGCACTGCGTCCTGAGGGCCGAGCTTCGCCGGGTCGTCTGTGGCTCGCGGCGTCGAATGGACGGGCGGCCCCTCGGGCTGCTCGACGATGAGGCCCTTCTCCTGCATCGCCTTCAGGTGAGCGCCGCGCGCCACCACGGAGACGGTGGCGCCTGACTTGGCGAGAAAGCCGGCGAGATAACCACCGATCGAGCCGGCGCCGAATACACAGATCTTCACGTAAGGCGGCTCCCCTGCCGTCGCATCCGACGTGCCGGAGGTTAGCTACCTCCGGCCGGGAGTGCCAGTGAGAGCTATGCCGGCGGCTGCGGCGGCAGGCTGGCGGAGAGGTCGTTGGTCAGCGCCGGCGGGGCGATCCGCATAGCCCAGCCGTCGCCGCAGGCGGCGAGCAGCAGCGGCGACAGCAGCACGACAAGCTTAACGATCCGCAGGATGGCTTTCGGATGATTGTTCATCGTGATCCTCCTGGCCGGCGTCGGATCGCCGGCATCTGCGTTGCAAGGCACTCACCCGTTTCCAACGCTTCTGAGGGGAGGATCGGATGAGCGCAAGCGGACTGATCGGTGCGATCTTTTTGGTACTGTCGTTCCTGGTCATTGTCGGTGAATGGGTTAGGCGCGATCTTAAATCCAGGCTGCAAAGTCAGCCCGTCGCGAATTCCAGCACGCGGGATCGCAGCCGCTGAGATTCGGCCGCGCACCCGGCGGAAATTGCCGGGTGTGCGGCCTGCAGGCGGTCAGTCGTTCTCGGGCCTGACTTCGCCGGTCGGCGCCAGCACGATGCGGCTTTCGGCACCGTCCTTCATTCCCATGGCGTGCCAATAATTGTCACAACCCTTCTTGCCCACTCTCACGTTCCGGTAGCCGGCCGCCTCGAAGCGACGCTTGGCGTCATTGGCGGTCGAGGCGTCGACCTTGGTGCCCGGATCGCAGGCTGCGGCTGCGGTGCCGGTTCCGACGAATCCTGGCGTGGCAAGGACGACGGTGAGCGCGAGCGCGGCGGCGGCGCTGGCGATGCTGGATTTCATGCGAGCCCCTTTCTCTTCGAATGGCGACGAAGAGAAACGGGATGCCGTCCTGCGGGGTTCCGGCTCGCGTGCTAATCTGATACCGCGCTTCCACCGGAGGAACTTCCTCGATGAACATGATTCGGCAGCTGCCGCTGATCGGCTGTATCGCCGTCGCCTATGCGATCGTCGCGGTTTTCGGATCCGGTGCGCCCGTGGCCCCGGTCGTGTCGTTCACGCTGCCGTCAGGCGCCGCGTGGAGTTTCGCGATCGGCGATGTCCTGCTGCTGCTCTCGGTGATCGCGCTCTATTTCGAGGTTCTGAAGGCGACGCGGACCTCGCAAGCCTCGGTTCTCGACCACATCCTGTCGCTGTTCTCGTTCGTCGCCTGCCTGATCGGCTTCCTGCTGGTGCCGGCGCTCGGTACTTCGACATTCTTTCTGATCATGGTGATGGCGCTGTTCGACGTGATCGCCGGATTCACCATCACGATCTCGACCGCCCGGCGCGACTTCGCCGTGCCCGAGCGCTGAGCGTCAGCCCTCCATCAGATCCTCGGCATAGGCGAAGACCGCCGGCATGCCGCCGGTGTGAAGGAAGACCACGGTCTCGCCCTTCTTGAGCTTGCCCTTGCGGACATGGCCGACCAGGCCTGCCATCGCCTTGCCGGTATAGACTGGGTCCAGGATCAGGCCTTCGGTCGAGGCGGCGAGCTTGACCGCTTCGCGACACTCCGGGGTCACCAGCCCATACTTGGGGCCCACATAGCCGTCGTCGTTCTCGACGTCGGCCGGCGAGATCGCGACGTCGAGGTCGAGATGCTTCGCCGCCGCGTTGGCGATGCGGGCGATGTCCGTGGCGCGGTCCTCTTCCCACAGCACCGGGCTGATGCCGACCACGCGCGTCTGAAGCCCGAGCGCCTTGGCGCCGAGGAGGAGGCCGGCCGGGGTCATGTTGGCGCCGGAAACGTAGACGCAGTCGGCCTTGATCCCGCGTTCGGAGAGCTGCGCGTCGATCTCGACCATCGCCTCGACGTATCCGACGGTCGAGATCGACAGCGTCGACATCGCGAAGGGCGAGACCAGGTAGGGCTTGCGGCCGGCGGCCTTGAGCTCCGCGGTCTTGGCTTCGAGCATCGGCGGCAGGCGCTGCACGTCGTCGATGTCGACGACGGTCACGTTGGCGCCCATCAGCTTGTCGAGCAGCAGGTTGCCCTGGAGCTTCGGTCCTTTGATGCCATGGACCAGCACGAGCTCGACCTTGAGGCCGAGGCGGCAGGCGGCGGCGGTGATCTGCCGGCACCAGTTCGACTGGGTATAGGCGCCGGCGACGATGGTGTCGCAGCCGGAGGCGAGGATGCCCGGGAAAAGGAACTCGAGCTGGCGCGCCTTGTTGCCGCCGAAGGCGAGGCCGGTCATGTCGTCTCGCTTGACCAGGATCTCGGGCCCGCCGAGCGCGGCGGTCAGGCGAGGACAGGCCTCCAGCGGCGTCGGCAGGGCGGCGAGCCGGGTGCGCGGCAACCGGTCGATGCGCGCCTTCAGCTCCTCGCGGCTCAGCGGACGGTTGCGCGACTGGGTTTGCACGGCCATGGGGAATCTCCTTGAGAGGGCAAACGGTAGCATGTCCGTCCCCTCGAGCCGCGTATCGTTGCGCATCGGCGGAACCAGGGGCCGGCGGCCGCCTTAATTCGGCGTGACAGCCCCCAACCTGCGACAACTCCGTGACATAGACCCACCCCTCGCGGACGAGGAATCCGTGGCGCCTGCTCCAGCGGCGGTCGATCCGCTTCAGGGCACTTTCCTGATTCAGACCGGGCTGTTCGTGGTCGTCATGCTCGCCGTTCTTTATGTCGCTAAGGCGATCATCCTTCCCGTGGTGCTGGCGGTCGTCCTCAAGCTTCTGCTGAACCCGGGGCTCCGGTTCCTGGAGCGCTGGTCTGTGCCGCGTGTCCTCGCTGCCCTGCTGCTGATCATGTCGGTGACGGCCTTCATCGTCGGCCTCGTCGCCGCGCTCACGGGGCCTGCCGGAGACTGGTTCGCCAAGCTTCCTTCCGCGATTCCGAGGATGCAGGAGCGGCTCGAGTTCCTACGCGAGCCGGTCGAGATCTTCCGCCGCTTCCTGCACGCGGTCCGCGGCATGACGCAGCTCGACACGGCGACGGTGACGATTCCGGCCGCCGAAGGCTCGTTGCCGGAGCAGCTATTCGCCGGTACTTGGAACTTCGCGGCCGGCTTGTTCACGACCGGGCTCCTGTTGTTCTTCTTGCTGATCGCAGGCGACACCTTCCTGCGCAAGCTGGTCGAGGTGCTGCCGCGGTTCAGCGACAAGCGCCGCGCGGTGGAGATCTCCCAGCAGATCGAGAGCGACATCTCGGGCTATCTGCTGACCATCACCGCGATGAACGTGCTGGTAGGCTTGGCCACCGGATTCGTCATGTGGGCCTGCGGCGTCGGCGATCCGGTCCTCTGGGGCGTCGTCGCCTTCCTGCTCAACTACGTGCCGATCCTCGGTCCGCTCCTGGGCGTCGGCCTTTTCTTCCTGGTGGGTTTGCTGACGCTCGACGGGCTTTGGGAAGCGTTGCTGCCCGCGAGCCTCTACCTCGGGATCCATCTCGCCGAGGGCGAGGGGATCACGCCGATGCTGCTCGCTCGCCGCTTCACGCTCAATCCGGTCCTGGTGATCCTGGCGCTCGTCTTCTGGTACTGGATGTGGGGCGTGCCGGGGGCGATCCTGGCGGTGCCGATCATGGCCGTGACCAAGATCGTCTGCGACCGCGTCGGCCCACTCAACCCGTTCGGGCACTTCCTCTCGGGCTGAAAACGGAAAGGGGCGCCGAAGCGCCCCCGCCGACGTCTATGGACCTTCAGCAGACCGTGCCGACCGGGCAGATCTTGGCTGAGCTGCCGGGCGGGACGACGACCGTGGTACCGCCCGACGCGGTCGCGGCCGCCTGAGGCTGGACATAGACGCGCTGCGGTTCCGAGCTGCCGCACCCGGCGAGCAGCAGCGGCGCGGCAAGCACGACGAGAATGAACGGACGCATGTGGGTCTCCTCCGGGAGTTCCGGTGCAGGGCAAACTCTCCAGGTACCACGCGGTTCCTCCGGCGATTCCTTGTCACGGGAACGGTGCCTGGAGCGCTCCTGTTCTAAGGGGTGAATTCGAGGAGACATGCCATGACGGAATCGTCTCACGGCAACTCCACCGACCGCTGGTCCGCCGATGTCACCGGGCACAGCGACGCGCTCGACCTGAGGAAGGGCCTCTTCACCTGGAAGGACCCCAAGCACATCGCCGCGTCGCTGAAGAAGTCGGCCGAGGAAAGCGGTCGGGGGACGGCCGACCCTTATCGGTCGGCGATCGCGATGCTTACGTTCTACGTCAACCGCGCCGGCAAGAACCTGAGTGCCGAGCGGGCGCGAACCTTGAAGGCCGCGAAGGACGAACTCCGGCGTCAGTTCGGCCGGAAGCCGCCCTCGCCCCCGCGGAGCCACGTCGCCCGCAGGCACCGGTCGGACGCCGCCTGATCCCTGAGGCCGCCGGCTAACGTCGGCGGCCTCTTTTCTGCGGTTACTTCTTCTCCAGGCCCCACATCACGAGTTCGCGCGAGTTGACGACGTTCGTGATGTTGTTCCGCCAGGCTTTCGGGGTGACGTATTGCCCGAGCGAGACGAAGGGGACGACCTCGTAGAACCTTGCCTGGAGCTTCTCTGCCACCTGCTTCTGCGCTTCGGGCGTCGGCGCGGTCAGGAAGCTGACGCGGATCTTCTCCAGCTCCTCGTCGCAGGTCCAACCGTTCCAGTTCTTGCCGTCGCAGGGTGTCGCCAGGGCGAAGTTGGTGAGCGGCGTGTGCCACATCGTGCCCGGAGCGGAGGTGAAGTACATGTTCCAGCCCGGCGAGCCGGCGCCTGGCTTGTCCTTCTTCTGCTGGCGCGTCGACAACGTGCCCCAGTCCATCATCTGGAGGTCGACGTTGACGCCGGCATCGCGCAAGTTCTGCGCGGTGATCACCGCGTTGGCGTTGAGCATCGCGATGTCCGTCGGCCCCATCAGCACCACGGGCTCGCCGTTGTAGCCGGCTTCCTTGAGAAGCTGCTTGGCCTTGTCCACGTTCCGCTGCCGGTAAGGCTCGGTGCCGACCTGGGTCTCGAACGGGCCGCCGCAGAAGAGGATGGCGAGGCACGGCTTGCGGTAGTCCTCGGCGACCGACGCGGTGAGGTAGGAGGACTGGTCGACCAGCAGGGCGAGCGCCTGCCGGGCCTTAGGGTTGTCGAACGGCGGATGCAGCGCGTTCGGGCGCGCCACCGCCTGCCAGCCCATGTCGTCGGTCACCGCGACGGTGATGTTCTTGTCCTTCTTCAGCATCGGGACGAGGTCCGCCTGCGGCTGCTCGAGGATGTCGATCTCGCCGCGGACCAGCGCCTGCGCCGCCGTGGCCGAGTCGGGCAGGTAGGTCCACTCGACGCGATCGACCTTCACGACCTTGCCGCCGGTCAACGCGTCAGACGGCTCGCTACGCGAGTTGTAGCCGGCGAACTTCTTGTAGACGACCTTGGCGCCCGGCACCCATTCGTCCTTGGCGAAGACGAAGGGACCAGAGCCGACGACCTGGTCGAAGCTCTGCTGCTGGAAGGCGTCCGTGGACGCGTCCTTCTCGCGCAGCACGAAGGTCGCGAGGATGGGATTGGAGAGGGTCTGGAGGACCGGTGCGAACGGCTCCTTGAGCGTCAGGACGAAGGTGAGGTCGTCCTTGGCGACCAGGGAGGCGGCCCGCTCCATCATCGCCGTGCCCTCGACCCGGCGCTTCGACCACCGGTTCAGCGAGGCGACGGCGTCCTTCGCCGTTACCGGCGAGCCGTCGTGGAAGATCATCCCCTTGCGCAGCGTGAAGCTCCAGACGAGCCCGTCCGGGCTCCGGCTGAAGCTCTCCACCATCTGCGGCTTCGCGTTCATCTTGGAGTCGTAGGAGAACAGGGTGTCGTAGACCATGTTGCCGTGATGACTGGTGATCAGGGCGTTGGTCCACGTGGTGTCGAGGATCTTCAGGTCGGCATGCGGCACGAACTTGACCGTCTGCGCCGCGGCACCGCTCGCCAGGGCGAATGTCGCCGCTGCCACGAGCCCGTACCGGATGAGATGTGCAACGCGAAGCATGGCGGTCTCCCGGGAATGTTGTGACCAGCAGGAGCTTCAGCGGCACGCCGGGCCTGCGCAATCGCCGAGGCGCAACCGTGAAACGCTCATTTCGCCGGCAGCCGGTGGCACCTCCCTGACGGTGGAGGTACATATGATCCGGCGTGCCGCTCCGCTCGGGAGACCCTCGTGGGAAATCAGACGATCACAGTCGAGAAGATGACCGGCAGCCTCGGTGCCGAGATCACAGGCGTCGACCTCTCGAAGCCGCTTGGCAACGCGGCCGCGACCGACATCAGGCAGGCGCTGGTCGATCATCTGGCCATCTTCTTTCGCGACCAGACGATCACACCCGAGCAGCAGCTCGAGTTCAGCCGGCTGTTCGGCCCCGTCTACCAGGTTCCCTATGTGCGGCCGATGGAGGGGTATCCGGACATCATCGCGGTGCTGAAGGAGGCCGACGAGAAGAAGATCAGCACCTTCGGCAATGCCTGGCACTCGGACTTCATTCAGCTTCCTCGAGGAGCCGCCGATGGCCTCGATCCTCTACGGGATCGAGATCCCCTCGCATGGCGGCGATACGCTCTGGATCAACATGTACGAGGCCTACGAGGCGCTGTCGCCGGGCATGAAGCGGATGCTCAAGGGCCTTCGCGCCATGCACAACGGCCGTCCCTATGGCATGGGCGGGGTGCCGAAGGATCTCCGCACCAGCCGCTCGATCGGAATCGAGCGCAACAATCCCGAGGCCGACCGCGAGATCGCCCACCCGGTCGCGCGCCTGCACCCGGAGAGCGGGCGGAAAGCGCTATTCCTGAACTCGATTTACACCGGACGTTTCGAGGACATGAGCGAGGCCGAGAGCCGGCCCCTGCTCGACTACCTCCACCAGCATTGCCTCAGGCCGGAATTCTCCTGCCGCTTCCGCTGGCGGCCGGGCTCGCTCGCGGTCTGGGACAATCGCTGCACGCTCCACTACGCGGTCAACGACTATGACGGCAGTCGCCGGCTCCTGCACCGCACCCAGGTGCGGGGCGAGAAGCCGGTGATCGCCGATTGATCAGAGACCCTGGCCGCCGTTGACGCCGATGATCTGGGCGGTGACCCAGCTCGCGAGCGGCGACGCCAGGAACATCACCATGTTGGTGACCTCCTCGGTCGTGCCCATGCGGCCCATAGGGCAATTGGCGAGCGTCGCCTTGTAGAGCGCGGGATCGTTGGCCTTGCGGTCGGCCCACACGCCGCCCGGGAACTCGATCGAGCCGGGCGCCACGCAGTTGACGCGGACGCCGGCCTTGGCGTGGATCGCGGCGAGAGTGCGGGTGTAGTGGATGACCGCGGCCTTGGCGGCGCCGTAGGCCGGCGTGCGCACCGACGGGCGAAGGCCCGAGCCCGACGCGATGTTGACGATGTTGCCCTTCGAGGCCTTCAGCGCGTTCATCGCCTCGCGCGAGGCGCGGACCGTGGCCAGGACGTCGACGTCGATGCTGACCTCCCAGCTCTTCTCGTCGTCGCCGACGCCGAGGCCGGTGGCGTTGTTCACCAGCACGTCGAGCCCGCCGAGCGTCTTCACCGCATCCGGGATGTAACGCGCGATCTCAGCTTCCTTCGCGAGGTCGCAGGTCGCGGCATGCGCCTTGTGGCCGAAGCGGGCCATCTCGGCGCGGGTCTTCTCCAGCGTCTCGGCGTTGCGCGAACAAATGGAGACATCGGCCCCTGCCTCGGCGAAGCCGAGCGCGATCGCCCGCCCGATGCCGCGGCTGGCGCCGCACACGATGACCTTCTTGCCTTTGAAATCGAACGCCATGGACGCTTCCCCTGATTTTGTGCGTGGGCCGGAGACTAGCGCGGATCCGTGCCGGGTGAACCGCGGAATTTGCTTCCGCATTGACCTCGGGCCTCGATGCCCGCTCCCCTACCTCCGGCCATGAGGAGGATCCGATGCCGTTGAGAGCGATGGTTCTGGGGGCGGGGTCGGCGGGCGAGGGACATACGATCGCGCTTCAGCAGGCAGGCGTCGAGGTCGCGGCGATCGCGAGCCGCACCGCCGAGGTGGTCCGCAAGGTCGCCGACGGGCTCGGGATCAAGGTCGCGAGCACCGATTGGCGGAAGACGCTGGCCGAGCTCAAGCCCGACATCGTCGCGGTGGCGACGCCGGGCGACACCCATGTCGAGATGGTCGAGACCGCGCTGGCACGAGGGTGCCATATCCTGATCGACAAGCCGCTGGCACCGACCTCGGCCGATGCACGACGCATGGCCGCGGCGACGAGGAAGGCGGGACTGAAGTCGGCCTATGCCGCGACCTCCAGCTACCAGCCGTCCGCGCTGCTCGCCCGTAACCTGATCCGCTCCGGCGCCATCGGCACACTCTACGAAGCCGAATTCGTCTCGCACTACCGCTGGCCGCAGCGCCTGCCCTATGGCTGGCCCCATCAGCTCAAGCTCGGCGGCGGGCGGCTCAACAACAACTTCACCCACAAGCTGGCGATCGCGGAGTCCGTCTGCGGCGGTGTCAGCCTGAGCGTCGCCGGGGAGACGCGGAACGATCTCAAGCGCGCACCGAAGGTTCCGATGCCGCACGACTTCCGCGACTGGCACAAGAGCGAGGTCAGCCAGGAGACGGCGGACGAAGCCGGCTGGGCCGAGGTCGACAGCGACTGGTCCTATACGGTGCTCGACCGCATCGGCCCCAGGGGCGGCGACCCTGCGAACGCGGTCAGCGTCACCTTCCGGCACTCATGCCTGCGCAAGGGCAAGCATCAGGATTACGTCGCTTTCTACGGCTCGAACGGAACGATCCATGTCGACGAGGCCTATTGCCAGGGCGCGGTTCACCTCTGGCGTGAAGGCGATGCCGGCTTCAAGGAAGTGCCGCTGACCGCCGAGATCGAGAGCTGGCTGCCGCCGCCGCAGACGCGAGCCAACTGGCCGAAAGGCTGGGACATCGTGCAGCGCTCTTGGAACGCGCTGGCCCGCGAGTTCGTGCGCGACATCGAGGGCAAGGCTCACGAGCCCTATCTTTCGATCCCCGACGGCTGGCGCCACCAGGAGGTGATCGACGCAGTCCGCGAGCGCGCCGGCTGGAAGCAGATCCCGCAGGAGCCCTAAAGCGGATCCAGCGGCCAGATCGGCCGGCGGATGTTCTTGTAGGGATATTGCGTCCAGTTGAACGAGGTGATGCCGCCGGAGTCGACATAGACCAGCCGACGGCCGATCTTCTCGAAGTCGGCGCGGAAATGGTTCATCGCCTTGCAGGCGAGAATGTTGGTCGTCTCCGGCTCGATGCCGAACTGGCGGAACTGCTCGCGGTCGTCGATCTGCACGCGATGGCTGGCGACGATGATCTTGATGCCGCCGACCTGAAGCACCGCGCTCGGTCCGAACGAGGTGACCGTGCCGGTCGCGAACGGACCTTTCCGCGTGACCGTCCCGTCGCCGACGGCGATCACCTTGCCGGTCACGCGAAGCGGCGTGCCGCCGAAACGCGGATCGTGCTTGCCGCCGAGGCCGAGCGTGACCGTGGCGCCCACGCCGGCTTTCCGCGCCTTCTCGGCGGACTCCGCATCGGCGATCGATCCCACCGCGACGTCCTGGAGGTCGGCCTCGATCATCGCCTTCAAGAGGGTGGTGCCGTCGCCCATGCCGGCGCCGCCCGGACAATCGGTGTAGTCGCCGATCAGCAGCGGCCCGTTGCCTGAACGTGGCTCCTTGGCGATCCGGATCACCTCGTCGATCGGCTTCAGATCGATCGTCTTGGTCGCGCGGGTCTCCCAGGCGAAATCGATCAGCTCATCGGCGACCTTCTGCGCTTTCGGCGTGCCGTCGTTGCCGGTCACCAGAACGGTCGGGCCGACGTATTTCTTGTCGGCCCAGTCGAAGCCCGCGTTGATGCCGATATCGAGGATGTCCTTGTCCTTGGCGAGGATAGCCTTTGCCTTGGCGAGAATATCGACCATCGGGCCGTGTCCCGAGATCGTGCGGCCCTGGTCGAGGCCATTGAACATCGGTCGCTGGGCATAGGCGACATGCGGCTTGATCTCGCCTTTCATT
>JBGALV010000114.1:0-14469 GCA_044223515.1 Alphaproteobacteria bacterium | reverse complement strand
GGCCGTGGAGGAGCAGGAAGAACGACGCCGCCTCCGCGCCTTGCTCGAAGACCGCGCCGTTCTTCTCCACCCGAAGCGAGCGCGCGTCGCGCAGGACGTCGTCGAGCTCCGCCGGGCCGAGGCCGGCGAAGAGCGGAAGCGCGGAAATGGTGGAGCGATCGATCGACGTCATGGGGCGCTCTTTTAGAGCCGGGGATCGGCGCCGGGTTTGCGTTGCGTCAAAGAGACCGTTCGAGAGACGGCTTATCTATTGGGCGCACACCTTATGGAGATGGACATGCGCAAGCTACTGACAATCGGTGCCCTGGTCGCGGGCCTGGCCCTGACCGGCGTCGCCAACGCGGCCGAGGTCGAGGTCAAGATGCTGAACAAGGGCGCCGACGGCGCCATGGTGTTCGAGCCGGCCCTCGTGACCGTCGCACCCGGCGACAAGGTCAAGTTTATCGCCGCCGACAAGGGGCACAACGTCGAGAGCGTGGAAGGGATGCTTCCCGACGGCGCCAAGACCTTCGTCGGCAAGATCAACGAGGAAGTGGAGATCACCTTCGACAAGCCCGGCGTCTACGGCGTGAAGTGCAAGCCGCACTACGCGATGGGCATGGTGGCGCTGATCGTCGTCGGCAAGCCCGGCAACGAGGTCGACGCGGCGAAGGTGACGCATCCCGGCAAGGCGAAGCAGGTCTTCGCCGGCCTGTTCGCCAAGGCCGCGCCGACCTTGGCGGCGAAGTAGGGCAGCGCCGTGATCACGGCCGAAAAGGGAAGGTGGCCGGTCCTCCTGTCTTACGGGTTCCGGCCCTTCTTCCTCCTTCCATCGATCTTCGCCGGCCTCAGCATCCCGATCTGGCTCTGCGCCTATTGGGGCGAGATCTCGGTCGGGGGCCTGTTCCAGGCGCGGGACTGGCACGTCCACGAGATGATCTTCGGCTACGTGCCGGGGGTCGTGACCGGCTTCCTGCTGACGGCGATCCCGAACTGGACCGGGCGGCTTCCGGTCCGCGGCGCGCCGCTCCTGGTCCTGGTCTCGGCCTGGCTCGCCGGCCGCCTCGCCATCGTGTTTTCCGCATCCCTCGGCTGGGTGCCGACGATGCTGATCGATCTCCTGTTCCTGGTCCTCGTCCTGGCGGTCGCCGCGCGCGAGGTCGTCGCCGGCAACAACTGGCGAAACCTGCGGGTCGTGGCGCTGGTCGGCCTGCTCGGCGCCGGCAACGCGCTCTTCCACGTCGAGGTGCACCTCCACGGCGCGGCCGATCTCTCGATACGCCTCGGCATCGCCGCGATCGTGCTGCTGATCTCGCTGATCGGCGGCCGGATCATCCCGTCCTTCACCCGCAACTGGCTCATGCGCAACCGACCCGACGCGCGGATGCCGGCCCCCTTCGGCCGCTTCGACATGGCGGTCGTCGCCGGGAGCGTCCTCGCGTTCGTCCTCTGGATCGCGATGCCGTTCAGCGCAGTGACCGGCGTCCTGCTGGTCGCCGTCGGCGCAGGCCATCTGGCGAGGCTCGCACGCTGGGGCGGCGAACGGACGTTCGCCGAGCCGCTGGTCGTCATCCTGCACGCCGGCTACGCCTTCGTTCCGGTTGGCTTCCTGCTCGCCGGTGCCGCCTCGCTCGGCCTGCTTCCGGCGGCGACCGGGATGCACGCCTGGGCATCGGCGATCGCGACGATGACGCTGGCGGTGATGACGCGGGCAAGTCTTGGGCATACCGGCCGCCCCTTGAGCTCCGGCGCCGCGACGTCCGCCATCTATGCGGCCATCGTCTTTGCCGGCGTTGCGCGCATCCTCGCTGCGGCCTTGCCCGAGCTGTCGCCGCTGCTGCTGCCGGCCTCGGGCATCGCGTGGGTGGCGGCGTTCCTCGGCTTCGCCATCGCCTTCGCGCCGGTCCTCTGCCGTCCGCCGCGGACCGCGGGCTAGCCTCGCCGCGCGACGAAGTCGAGAAGCGAGGCCTTCACCGCCAGGACGTGGGACTTGAGCATCTCTGCCGCAGCGCCGACCTTGCGCTTGCGGCAGAAGCTCACGATCTCGGCGTCGCTGGGCGGCCGCCTTGTCGACGTCATCGAATCGTGACAGTTTGATGACGCAGCCTCATGACCGCCGCCGCCCACCCGTCGCCGAGGAAAACGCTCGCCGTTTGCGGCGGCATGCACGCCCTGCATGACGGCTTCACCGACCTTCTGAACGTGCTCTATCCGCTGCTGCAGGCGCAGTTCGGATTGAGCTACGCCGCGATCGGCGCGTTGAAGGCGGTCTATTCGAGCGCGATGGCGGCAGGACAGATCCCGTCCGGCTGGCTCGCGGGGCGTCTCGGCAACGTGGCGGTGCTCGCGGCCGGCACGCTGCTGGTGGCGGTCGGCTATGGGCTTGCCGGCATCACCGGATCGTTGGCCGGCGTCGTGGTCGGCCTGTTCCTGGCGGGCGCCGGCGGCAGCACGCAACACCCGATCGCCTCGTCGCTGGTGTCGTCGGCGCATCCGGGCCAGCGCTCGCGTGCCGCGCTTGGCACCTACAATTTCACCGGCGACGTCGGCAAGGTCGCGCTGCCGGCGGCCTTCGCTCTGATCGCCGCGACCTTCGGCTGGCACGAGGCGCTGTTCGCGACCGCGGCCCTGGCCGTCGTCTCGGCCGCGGCGGTGCTGGTGGTGCTGAAGCAGCCGGCGCCGAGCGAGTTCGTCTCCAAGCGCAGCGGCGGCGCGCATGAGAGCGTCGACCGGCCCTGGGCCTACTGGCTGCTCTTCTCCATCCATGTCGCCGACAGCCTGGTCCGCACCGGCTTCCTGGTCTTCCTGCCTTTCCTGCTGCAGGAGAAGGGCGCCGACCTTCCGACCATCGGTTTCGCCCTTTCGCTGATGTTCGCGGGCGGTGCCGCCGGAAAGCTGGCGATGGGGTGGCTGGGTACGCGGCTCGGCGTGGTGATGTCGGTCGTGCTCACCGAAGGGGCGACGACGGCGCTGATCTTCGCGCTGCTGCCGCTGTCGCTCACCGCCGCGCTGTTCCTGCTGCCGCTGGTCGGCCTGATGCTGAACGGCACCTCGTCGGTGCTCTACGGCGCAGTGCCGAGTTCGTGGAAGCGCGAGCGCGCGCATGCCTTCGCGGTCTTCTACACCGGCGGCTCGATCGCCGGTGCCGGCGGACCTTTCCTGTTCGGGCTGCTCGGCGACGTCATCGGCCTCGTGCCGACGATGGCGGTCGTCGCCGTGACTGCCCTGATAACGGTTCCCTTGGTGCTGGCGCTGCGGAGCGCCTTCAGGACAACCTGAGCATCATCCTGAAAATCTCCACCACCTCCGTTTGGTGGAGGGACGGGGCCGGATAGGCGTTTTTACCCTCTTCCGCGTTCGGGCGGGGTCGCGGCCATGTCGCGCCTGTCCGTCGAGAAGGGAGAAGAACAGCGCCGTCTCCGGTCGGGGCGTCAGGCCCGGCGATCACGGGTACCGTGGCGATCGAGCCCGCGCAGACGATGCAGCGGGTCCAGCAGGGATCGAAGATCGAGGCCTCCAGGCTGGCCGAGCGCCTTTCTGCGGCAAGTGCGGCTCCGCCGCAGGGCGGTCGCGGACAGATCGTCGATACCTTTGCCTGAGCGCGCCCGCATCAGGGCGTGAAGATGCCGTCGGGGTTGCCGTGCCAGAGTCCGGTCTGGTTGCGGCGTGCCGTCCTTTCCGCCTCGGCATAGGTCACGCCTCTGGCGCCGTCTGCGACGGCGAGCCCGTTCCGGATCTGGGATTCGGCCAGGTCGGAGTTGCCGACCTTGCAGAGCGCGAGCATCGTCCCGCTCGGACTGCGGCCCTTGTCGGCGCATTGGACGTCGGCGCCTTTGACCAGGCGCGCCAGGGCTTCCTGGGAATATCTGCCGCACCACCAGGGAAGCGCGTTGTCGAAGCAGCGCTGCTGCGGTTTCGGCGCGACGATGCCGTAGAGCCCGATCGTCCTGCCGCCGATCTTGAGCGTGTCGCCCGCGATCGCCTCCGCCGCGCCGTGCAGGTCGACGGCGTTCGCCGATCGCGGTGCGGCAACCCAGGTGAAGGCGAGTGCGGCCGCCGCCACGAAGCACGACGACGTCGCGCGCGCGAGGTTGGGAAGGAGCCTTCCTGCCTTCATCCTTCACCGATACAGCGGATGCCGGGAGCGGTGCTTGATCTGCATCAACGCTCCCCGTGCCCCGGCTACGCATGATGAAGTGAACGGCATATCCGGCTGCCAGGATCAGAGGAGATACATCATGCGAAAATTCTCCATCGGCTCTCGCGATGCGCGCTTCCTTGTGCTCGCCGCCGCGCTCGCGGTGGCGCTGCCGGCGTCCGTCGCCTCGGCACAGATGCGCGGGATGCCGGCGGCCGCGGCAGGGATGTCGGCCCCGTCGGTGATGGCGGTACAGGATGCCCTGGCCCGCGAAGGATTTCCGCTGAAGGTCGATGGCGTGCTGGGGCCGGAGACCCGCGAGGCAATCAAGGCGTTCCAGGCCCGGCACCAGCTGCCGGTGACCGGCGAGGCGGATCCGGCGACGCTCGCCAGGCTGGGCGTGGGGGATGCGGGACATGCCGCCCATGTCGCGACACCGCACGCGGCGCATGGCCGACCGGCTCCCCAGGGTGCCATGCCGGGCGGCGGCATGGCCGGCGGTCGCATGATGCCGGGAGGTAGGATGCATGCCGGCATGAAGCCGGACCGGATGATGCCCGGCCGCATGATGCACGGCGGGATGATGGAGCACTGCGGCGACATGCATCAGCAGATGCGCCAGATGATGGCGCAGATGCAGGAAATGATGAAGTCGATGCAGGGTCAGATGCCGGCGCCGAAGCCGAACTGACGGCTCGGGCGCGGAACCTCCGCGCCCGCCGTGCCAGTCACCAGATCCCGATGTGGATCCCGCGCGTGCGGTGCGTGTCGGTGCGCGCCTCGACCTCGGCGTCAGTCAGCCGCACGCGGGGCTTGCGGCTCGCGATCCATTCGAAAAGCCGGTCCTTCATCTCGCGGCAGATCCGGACATTTTCCGGATCGGAGCCCAGGTCTCGGTATTCGCCGGGATCGTTATCGAGGTCGAAGAGCTGCGGCGCGAAGCCCGGCCACTCGACGTATTTCCAGCGATCGGTGCGGACCATCAGGCCCTGGCACTCGCCCGGCCGGCGGCCGAGCACCTGGCGGGCGCGGCGGAAGCTGTAGTCGAGCTCGCAGACCACCGCGTCACGGGGCACGACCTTGCCGCCGCGGAGGTTCGGAAGGAGCGAGGTCCCTTCGACCATATGCGTCGGCACCTTGCCGCCGACGGCCTCGATCAGCGTCGGCAGCACGTCGATCGCCTCGACCAGGCGGTCGTCGACGATGCCGCGCTGCCCGATCGGATCGGGGTCGACGACGATCAGCGGGATGCGGACTGCCTGCTCGTAGAACAGCTCCTTCTCGCCGAGCCAGTGGTCGCCGAGGAAGTCGCCGTGGTCGGAGGTGAACACGATCAACGTGTCGTCGAGGCGCCCGGCCTCGGATAGGAACTGGGTGAGCCTGCCGATATGGTCGTCGAGCTGCCTGATCAGGCCCATGTAGGCGATCTTGGCGTTGGTCGCGACCTCCTCGCGCTCGAAACTGCCTTCGTCGTTCTTGCGATAGGCGGCGGCCACCGGATGCGGGTCCTGCGTCTCGTGGATCTGGCGCGCGATCGGCAGATGCGTCGCGGGCGGGTACATCGCGTGGTAGGGCGCCGGCGCGAGATAGGGCCAGTGCGGCTTGATGTAGCTGAGATGCAGGCACCACGGCCTGTCGCCCTGCTCGCGGATGAAGGCCATCGCGCGGTCGGTCGTGTACGCGGTCTCTGAATCCGCTTCCGCCACGCGCGCCGGCAGATGCGAATTGCGGATCAGCCAGCCGTCGAGCACCTGGCCGTCGGGCCCGTCGGCACCGACGACGAAGTCGCTCCACGGATCGTCGCCCGGATAGCGGGCCTTGAGGTAGCGCATGTAGGGGGCGTCGTCGGGCGGACGCACGTGGCCTTCATAGAGGTCGTAGGGCTCGAACCCGCAATGGCGGCGGAGCAGCATGTCGGGGCTCGCCGGATCGAGGCCGAGTCGCGTCATGCCGGCGATGTCGGGGGTGAAGTGCAGCTTGCCGGCGACGGCGACCCTGAGGCCAAGCGGCCGCAGATGATCGCCCAGGGTCGGCTCGTCGATCGGCAGCGGCGCGCCATTCCAGGTGGAGCCATGACTGCGCATCGAGCGCCCCGTATAGAAGGACATCCGGGAGGGGCCGCAGACCGCCGAGGCGCAAAAAGCGTTGCGGAACAACACGCCGCGCCCGGCCAGGGCGTCGATATGGGGCGTCTTCAGCGTCGGGTGCCCCGTGCACGACAGGTAGTCGTAGCGAAGCTGGTCGCACATGATGAACAACAGGTTGCGGACGGCGGCCATGAGGAATCCCGGAGCGATTGCCGCCAGCATGGACGACAGATCGCCTGGAATGCCAGGGGTTTGACCGGACCCGGGGCCGAGCGCTAGCAATGTCGGGTGAAGACCAGGATTGCCGGGTGGGCGATCGCGGCTTTGACGTTGGCGCCGCTGGCGGCCGAGGGGACGACCTTTCGCTACGCCGCGAACGCCGACCTGCTCGGCCTCGACCCCTATATCAATAATGACGGCGTCACCAACGCCATGAAGGGCAACCTCTACGAGGGACTGCTCACCCGGCGCCACGACATGACACTGGAGCCGGCGCTCGCGGCCGAATGGGGCAGGACGGCGACGGACGTCTGGCGCTTCAAGCTGCGCGAGGGCGTCGTCTTCCATGACGGCACGCCGTTCGATGCCGACGACGTGCTGGCGTCCTTCGCCCGCATCACCCAGGACCAGTCGGCCTATCGCGGCGCGATGTCGACGATCCGCGAGATCCGAAGGATCGGAGACTTCGAGATCGACGTCGTCACCAAGCAGCCGGACGCGGCGCTCGACCAGGGCATGCCGCTGTTCCTGATCATGAGCAGGCGCTGGCTCGAGGCCAACGGCACCGAGCACGTGCTGCGCGGCACCAATGCCGCCACATTTGCCAACGCCAATGCCAACGGCACCGGTCCGTTCCGTCTGGTCCGCCGCGTGCCGGGCGTGCGCACCGTGGTCGAGCCCTATCCGGACTGGTGGGGCAAGCGCGAGCACAACCTCACCCGTGCGGTGTTCCGCCCGATCCCCAACACCGAGGCGCGCCAGCAGGCGCTGCTCGCCGGCGAGATCGACATGGCCTATCCGGTCCACGGCCTCGACGTGCCCAGGCTCGAGCAGGCCGGCATCCGCATCATCCTCGGGCCGGACCTCAGGACGGTGTTCCTGGGCTTCGACAGCTTCCGCGACGAGTCCCTCGACCTGAAAGGGAAGGGGAAGAACCCCTTCAAGGACCGCCGCGTCCGCGAGGCCTTCCAGAAGGCGATCGATCTGCAGGCCCTGCATACGGACGTGATGCGTGGCCTCTCGCGCCCGACCGGCTCGATGGTCGCGCCCGGGATGGAGGGCTACTCCGCGGAGCTCGACAAGCCCGCCGTCTACGATCCCGAAGGGGCGGCGCGTCTCCTGAAGGAGGCGGGCTACGCCAACGGCTTCCCGGTCACGCTCGACTGCACCAACGACCGCTACGACAACGACGAGGCGATCTGCCGGCGGGTGGCGCTGATGCTGGCGCGCATCCGCATCACGGTGAAGCTCAACGTCCAGCCCCGGGCCGAGTACTTCGAGAAGGCGAGCCAGCGCGGCGGCTACAGCACCTCGTTCTATATCCTGGGTTGGACCCCGACGACCTTCGGCGGGTTGAGCACGCTGAATTCGGTGATCGCTTCCGGCGGCGGCGCCAATTTCGGCCGCTATTCGAACCCCAAGGTCGATCTCCTCGTCCGCAAGGCGGCGCAGGAGCAGGATCCGGCGCAGCGTCGCCAGCTGATCCGGCACGCGTTCGAGATCCACAAGCAGGATATCGGCCATGTGCCGCTGCATCAGCAGGTGCTGGCCTGGGGCGTCCGGCCGACCGTCGCCGAGATCAAGCCCCGGCCCTGGAACGACGTCGACCTCCGCTGGGTCAGAATGAAGTAGGCTGGAGCGATGCCAGGCCCGAACAAGGCACCAGGCCACATCGTCCTGACCTCGCACCCCGGTGCGAGCGGCACCAGACCGCTGCCGATCAAATGGGGTGCCGCCGAAGCCGCGGCGCGCGGGCCGATCATCGCGACGACGACCGAGCCCAAGCATCGCAACGTGATCGGCGCCCATGCCGGGGCCTACGCCCTCTATCGCGCGCTCGCGATCGCCTCGGGCCGGCTGAGCTCGATGCACGTGCCGGACCTCACCAACACCGCGCCGGCCGAGCCGATCGGGCCGCATCCGCAATGGGCGGACGCGAAGAAGATCGTCTCGCTCGATCCCTTCGGCCACATGGTCGCGGACGCCTTCGCCGACCGGCTCAAGGACGGCTGGGACATCAGGCCGACCATCGCGGTCACCAAGGCGCGCATCAACCTGCCGGAGCTGCGCGATGCGATGGCCGCCGGCCGCCTCAAGGCGGACGGCGAGGTCCTGCTCGCCAACGGCGACACGCGCGTCACCAAGATCGCGATCGAGCCGGTGTGGTACCTGCCGGGCATCGCCGAGCGTTTCGCGGTCGCGGAGAGCACGCTCCGGCGCTCGCTGTTCGAGTATACCGGCGGCATGTTCCCCGAGCTGGTGACCAGAAGCGACCTCAAGGTCTTCCTGCCGCCGATCGGCGGCCACACGATCTACCTGTTCGGCGACGTCGCGGCGCTGAGCGATCCCGAGCGCAAGGTCGCCTGCCGCATCCATGACGAGTGCAACGGCTCCGACGTGTTCGGCTCCGACATCTGCACCTGCCGTCCTTACCTGGCGCACGGCATCGAGGTCTGCATCGAGACGGCACAGAAGGGCGGCGCGGGCATCGTCGTCTACAACAGGAAGGAAGGCCGCGCGCTCGGCGAGGTCACCAAGTTCCTCGTCTACAACGCGCGCAAGCGCCAGGAGGGCGGCGACCGTGCCGAGACCTACTTCGAGCGCACCGAATGCGTCGCCGGCGTTCAGGACATGCGCTTCCAGGAACTCGCGCCCGACGTGATCCACTGGCTCGGCGTCAGCCGCATCGACCGCTTCTGCTCGATGAGCGACATGAAGTACGAGCCGCTGGTTCGCAGCGGCATCGAAGTGGTCGAGCGCGTGCCGATCCCCGACGAGCTGATCCCCGCCGACGCCAGCGTCGAGATGGATGCGAAGAAGGCCGCGGGCTACTACAGCCCCGCGGTCCCCGGCGCCGCCGAGCTCGCCAAGGCCAAGGGGCGATCCTTAAAAGAATGACGGCGCTCGAGGAATGAGCACGCGCAGCGAGGCCGAGGCGGCGCGCTGGCTTCTCTCGGCCGCGGCGGTCCGCGCCCGCGCGCATCAGCTGCTGGCGCTCGCCGACCAGGACCGGCTGCCGCATCTCGCGCTCGACCGCACGCGCCTGCCGCTTGCCGTCGACGAGGTCATCGCCGCGACGCGCGCCGACTATCCCGCGCTCGACATCCCCTATCATAGCCGCTGGCGGCACTTTTCGGCCGGTAGCCGCGATCGCTGGAACGACCTGTGTAAGGGCCTCGACGTCGATGTGCGCGAGCGCGCACGGATCGGCTTCGACCTCGCGGTCACCAGCGTGCTGCTCGACGCCGGTGCCGGGCCCGACTGGCGCTACTGCGAGCCGTCGAGCGGGGCGTTCTATTCGAGGTCTGAAGGCCTCGCCGTCGCGAGCTTCGACCTCTTCGCCGCCGGCACCTTCTCGGGCGATCCGGCGCGTCCGTTGCGTGCGGATGCGGCCGGCCTCGCGCGCTTCGATGCGGCGAAGCTCGCCTTCGGCTGCCAGGTCGGCGTCTCCAACCCGATGATCGGGCTCGACGGCCGCGCGTCGCTGCTGAGGCGCCTCGGCGGCGCGATCGCCCAGGCGCCCGATCTGTTCGGCCGCGAGGCGCGCATCGGCAATCTCGTCGACTATCTCGAGCGCCGCGCCGTGCACGGAACCTTGCCGGCGACCGACATCCTGGACGCGGTGCTCGCCGGATTCGGGCTGGTCTGGCCGGGGCGTCTCAGCCTCGCCGGGATGCCGCTCGGCGACACGTGGCGGCATGCATCGGCGCGCGGCGACGATGCCGCGAACGGCCTCGTTCCCTTCCACAAGCTCTCGCAGTGGCTCACATACTCGCTGGTCGAGCCGCTGGAATGGCTCGGCCTCAGGGTCACCGGGCTCGACGACCTCACCGGCTTGCCCGAGTATCGCAACGGCGGCCTGTTCCTCGATCTGGGCGTGCTCGCCTGGCGCGATCCGAAGGCGGCCGAGCGCGTATGGAAGCCCGGCGACGAGCCGATCGTCGAGTGGCGGGCGCTGACCGTCGCCCTGCTCGACGAGGTCGCCAAGGAGGTGCGCACGCGCCTCGGTCTCGACGCGCAAAGCCTGCCGCTGGCGAAGGTGCTGCAGGGCGGCACCTGGACCGCCGGCCGCCGGGTCGCAGCGCGGCTGCGCGCCGATGGCGGGCCGCCGCTCCGGCTCGACAGCGACGGAACGGTCTTCTAAGACGAACGGAAAGAGGCGAGGGGAGCCCCTGCATGTCGAACGCCGTCACCGTGGTCAGCCACCCGCTGGTCCAGCACAAGCTGACCCTGATGCGCCGCAAGGAGACGCCGTCCTCGGAGTTCCGCCGGCTGCTGCGCGAGATCTCGCTGCTGCTGGCCTACGAAGTGACGCGCGACCTGCCGCTGACGACGCGGCCGATCGAGACGCCGCTCGCCGAGATGGACGCGCCGATGCTGGCGGGCAAGAAGCTCTGCATCTGCTCGATCCTGCGCGCCGGCAACGGCATCCTCGACGGCATCCTCGATCTCATCCCCTCGGCGCGCGTCGGCCATATCGGCCTCTACCGCGATCCCGAGACGCTCGATGCAGTCGAGTATTACTTCAAGGTCCCCGCCGACATCGCTGACCGGCCGGTGATCGTCGTCGATCCGATGCTGGCGACCGGCCACTCGGCGATCGCGGCGGTCACGCGGCTCAAGGACCGTGGTGCGGTGAACCTGCGCTTCGTCTGCCTGCTCGCCGCGCCCGAAGGCATAACCGCCTTGGGCGAGGCGCATCCGGACGTGCCGATCTTCACCGCGGCGATCGACAGCCATCTGAACGACCACGGCTACATCGTGCCGGGCCTCGGCGACGCCGGCGACCGCATCTACGGGACTAAATAGACGTTCGACTTCGCCGGTACGGGGCACCCCGCGCTTCCGGTTGATTTTCCCGGTCCGTGTGGTGAAACTAGGGGTTAGCTGGTGCCGGGCCAATCCGGCATCGGATGAAACAGGGACGCGGTCCGCAAAAGGACCGCAATTCGGAGGGAGATCCTGATGCGTTATGTGGTGGCGACGGCGCTTGCCGTCGCGATGGCTGCTCTTCCCGCGCACGCCAAGGTGCTGCGCTATTCGACCAATGCCGATCTGCTCGGCCTCGACCCCGCGATCAACAACGAGGGGCCGACCAACGCGATGAAGACGAACCTCTATGAAGGTCTGCTCTCGCGCAATTTCGACCTCAGCCTTTCGCCGGCGCTGGCGACCGAGTATTCGCAGGTCAGCCCGGAAGTCTGGCGCTTCAAGCTCCGCCAAGGCGTGAAGTTCCATGACGGCACGCCGTTCGTGGCCGAAGACGTGGCATTCTCGGTCGGCCGCTACAATGCCGAGCAGTCCGACATGAAGGGCTACACGGCGACGATCAAGGAAGTGAAGGTCGTCGATCCGCAGACGATCGACATCCACACCAACGGCCCGGACCCGATCCTGCCGCAGCAGCTGCCGCTGTTCTTCATCATGTCGAAGAGCTGGGCCGAGAAGAACAACACCGCCCAGGTGGTGCGCGGCACCTCGGCGCCGACCTTCATCAACTTCAACGCCAACGGCACCGGCCCGTACAAGCTGGTCGAGCGCGTCGCCGACAACCGCACGGTGGTCGAGCCGAATCCGAACTGGTGGGGCAAGCTCGACAACGGCATCACCCGCGCCGAGTTCCGCCCGATCGCGAACGCCGCGACCCGCGTCGCAGCATTGCTCTCGGGCGAGATCGACCTCATGTATCCGGTGCCCTCCCAGGACAAGCAGCGGATCAACACCAGCAAGGGCACCAAGGTCCTCGAGGGACCTGAGCTCCGCACCATCTTCCTGGGCTTCGACCAGCACCGGAACGAACTGCTCGACATGAAGGGCTCGGGCAAGAACCCGTTCAAGGACAAGCGGGTGCGCGAGGCCTTTTACAAGGCGATCGACATCCAGACCATCGCCCGCGTCGTCATGCGCGGCGAGTCGCGTCCGACCGGCTCGATGGTGGCGCCGGGCATCGCGGGATTCTCGGATGACGTGGACAAGCGCCCGGCCTTCAATCCGGACGAGGCGAAGAAGCTCCTCGCCGATGCCGGCTATCCGAACGGCTTCCCGGTGACGCTGGACTGCCCGAACGACCGCTACACCAACGACGAGGCGATCTGCCAGGCCGTGGTTCCGATGCTCACCCGCGTCGGCATCCAGATCAAGCTGAACGCCCAGACCCGGTCGCTGCACTTCGACAAGATCGGCCTCAAGGAGAACCGGAACACCAGCTTCTACATGCTGGGCTGGACCCCGGGCACCTTCGATGCCCACAACATGCTCGTGAACATCGTCACCATGGACGGCCCGGGCGCCGGCCAGAACAACTCGGGTGCCTATCGCAATCCGAAGGTCGAGGAGCTGACCCTCAAGGCTGGCACCGAGATGGACCCGAAGAAGCGGACCGAGATGCTGGTCGAGGCCCAGAAGATCCACAAGGACGACTACGGCCACATCCCGCTGCACCAGCAGACGCTGGCGTGGGGCGTGCGTGACGAGGTCATCGACGGTTCGGTCAAGCCGCGCCCGTCGAACGACGTGGAGCTCAAGCTGATCAAGATGAAGTAAAGTTCAGGCTTCTCTATCGACGGGGCCCGGGTGGAGCGATCCATCCGGGCCTCGCCGCATAGACCCGAACGCAACTAAATCATGTTCGCCTATATCGTTCGTCGCGCGCTGCAGTCCGTGCTGGTCATGGCGTCGGTGGCATTCGTCGCCTTCGCGCTGTTCCAGTACATGGGCGACCCGATCAACCAGATGGTCGCGCAGGACGCGACCCTGGAGCAGCGGAACGCGCTCCGTGCCGTGCTCGGCCTCGACCGGCCGTTCTACGTGCAGTTCCTCTACTTCCTGAAGAACCTGATCACCGGCAACTTCGGCTTCTCCTTCCGCGTCGGCACCCCCGTCGCCCAGATCATCGCCGAGCGCCTGCCGGCGACGCTGGAGCTGGTCATCGTCGCCGCGCTGTTCGCGCTGTTCATCGGCGTGCCCGCCGGCGTCTACACCGGGCTCCATCGCCACGGGGCGCTCAGCCGCTTCATGCTGACGGTATCGCTGATCGGCGTGTCGCTGCCCACATTCCTGATCGGCATCCTGCTGATCCTGATCTTCGCCGTGCTGCTGGGCTGGCTTCCGTCGTTCGGCCGCGGCGACGTGGTCAACCTGGGATTCTGGTCGACCGGCTTCCTCACCAAGTCCGGCCTCAAGGCGCTGATCCTGCCGTCGATCACGCTGGGGCTGTTCCAGACGACGCTGATCATGCGGCTCGTGCGCTCCGAGATGCTCGAGGTGCTGCGTGCCGACTACATCAAGTTCGCGCGCGCCCGGGGCCTCACCAACCGTGCGGTCAACTTCGGCCATGCGCTCAAGAACACGCTGGTGCCGGTCATCACCATCGCGGGCCTGCAGATCGGCGGCCTGATCGCCTTCGCCATCATCACCGAGACGGTGTTCCAGTGGCCGGGGATGGGCTTCCTGTTCATCACCGCGATCCAGTTCGTCGACATCCCGGTGATGAGCACCTACCTGGTGCTGGTCGCGCTGTTCTTCGTGCTCATCAACCTAGTCGTCGATCTGCTCTACTTCGCCGTCGATCCGAGGCTTCGGGTCGAGCGGTCGGTCTCGGCGCACTGATCCCATGTCCATCTGGCACAATCTCAAGGATCTCGTCCGCCGCTTCCTGGCCTCGGACGTCTTCTACAGCTTCAAGCGCTCGCCGACGGTGATCATCGCCTTCGCGCTGACCATGCTGTTCATCGTCGCCGCCGTGCTGGCGCCGCTGATCGTTCCGCACAACACCTACGACGTGGCGAGCCTCAGCCTGATGGACGCCTTCCTGCCGCCGGCCTGGGTCGAGGGCGGCAAGCTCTCCTATCTGCTCGGCACCGACGACCAGGGCCGCGACGTCTTCTCGACCATCATCCTCGGCGCCCGCGTCTCGCTGATCGTGGGCTTCGCCTCGGTTGCGCTGGCGCTGACCATGGGCGTGGCGCTGGGGCTGATCGCCGGTTACGTCGGCGGCGTCACCGATGCGGTGATCATGCGCGTCGCCGACGTGAAGCTCAGCTTCCC
>JBGALV010000113.1:0-14212 GCA_044223515.1 Alphaproteobacteria bacterium | reverse complement strand
CAGGCGGCGGCGCAGGCGGCGGCGCAGCCGGCTTCGGCGCGGCGGCCGGCGCGGGCGCTCCCCCTGCCTTCTCGCCGTCGCCGAGCAGGACGGCGATCACGTCGTTGACCTTCACGCCCTGGGTGCCTTCCGGCACCTTGATCTCGCCGAGCGTGCCTTCGTCGACGGCTTCGACTTCCATCGTCGCCTTGTCGGTCTCGATCTCGGCGATCACGTCGCCGGCCGAGACCTTGTCGCCTGGCTTCTTGTGCCACTTGGCGAGATTGCCCTCGGTCATCGTCGGCGAGAGGGCCGGCATCAGGATATTGATCGGCATCTTTAAGTTCCCCCCGCCCTTAGGAGCGGTAGCAGACGGATTTGGCGGCGTCGGCGATCCGCTGCGGCGACGGCAAGGTCAGCCGCTCGAGGTTCGCCGCGTACGGCATCGGCACGTCGAGACCGGTGACGCGGACCGGCGGCGCGTCGAGATGATCGAAGGCCTGCTCCATCATCACCGCGATCAGCTCGGAGCCGATGCCCGCATAGGGCCAGCCTTCCTCGACCGAGACGAGCCGGTTGGTCCTCTTCACCGAGGCGACGATCGTCTCAGTGTCGAGCGGACGCAGCGAGCGGAGGTCGATCACCTCGGCCGAGATACCCTCGGCGGCCAGAAGCTCGGCGGCCTCAAGCGCGTACTTCACCATCAACGAGAAGGCGGTGATGGTGACGTGCTCGCCCTTGCGGGCGATCCGTGCCTTGCCGATCGGCACGATGTGGTCGCCTTCGGTCGGCACCTCGAACGTCTGGCCGTAGAGAACCTCGTTCTCGAGGAAGATGATCGGGTTCGGATCGCGGATCGCCGACTTGAGCAGGCCCTTGGCATCGCCCGCCGTGTAGGGCGAGACCACTTTGAGGCCCGGGCAGTGCGCGTACCACGAAGCGTAGCACTGGCTGTGCTGGGCCGCGACGCGCGCCGCCGCGCCATTGGGCCCGCGGAAGACGATCGGGCAGCCCATCTGCCCCCCCGACATGTAGAGCGTCTTGGCAGCGGAGTTGATGATCTGGTCGATCGCCTGCATGGAGAAGTTGAAGGTCATGAACTCGACGATCGGCCTCAACCCCATGAACGCGGCACCGACGGCGAGCCCGGCGAAGCCCTGCTCGGTGATCGGCGTGTCGACGACGCGGCGCTCCCCGAACTCCTGGAGCAGGCCCTGGCTGATCTTGTAGGCACCCTGGTACTGGGCGACTTCCTCGCCCATCAGGAACACCTTCTCGTCGCGCCGCATCTCTTCCGCCATCGCGTCGCGCAACGCTTCGCGCACGGTCATCATCGCGGTCGGGCCGGAGTACTCCTTCTCGGCCGGCGCAGCGGCAACAGACGCCTTCGGCGCGGCGGGAGCCGGCGCGGCTGCCGGCGCAGGCTTCGCCTCGGCCTTCGGCGCCGGTGCGGCCGCCTCGCCGCCGCCGGCGAGGCGCGCGATCGGCGTGTTGACCTTCACGCCCTCGGTGCCTTCGGGAACAAGAATGGTGTCAAGCCGGCCCTCGTCGACCGCCTCCACCTCCATCGTCGCCTTGTCGGTCTCGATCTCGGCGAGCACGTCGCCGGACTTCACCTCGTCGCCGACGGCTTTGAGCCAGCGGGCGATCTTGCCCTCGGTCATCGTCGGCGAGAGCGCCGGCATCAGGATGTCGATCGGCATGGCTCAGGCCTCGACCAGGATGTCGGTGTAGAGCTCGGATTCGGGCGGCTCCGGGCTCGTCTGCGCGAAGTCGGCGGAATCCGCGACGATGTCGCGGATCTCCTTGTCGATCTTCTTGAGATCGTCCTCGCTCTTGCCTTGCGCGAGAAGCAGGTCGCGGACGTGATTGATGGGATCGCGCTCGGTCCGCATCTTGTCGACTTCTTCCTTGGTCCGGTACTTGGCCGGATCGGACATCGAATGGCCGCGATAGCGATAGGTCATGACCTCGAGGATCGCCGGCCCCTCGCCCTCCTTCGCCGCGGTGACGACGCGCTCGGCCGCTTCCTTGACCGCGAGCACGTCCATGCCGTCGACCTGCTCGCCCGGGATGCCATAGGCGCGGCCGCGCTCGGCCAGCGCCTGTCCGGCGGCCGAACGCTCGACCGAGGTCCCCATCGCGTACTTGTTGTTCTCGATGACGTAGATGCAGGGCAGCTTCCAGAGCGCCGCCATGTTCAGGCTCTCGTAGACCTGCCCTTGATTGACCGCACCGTCGCCGAAATAGGTCAGGCTGACGCGCTTCTCGCCTTTGTACTTGTGGGCGAAGGCGATGCCGGTGCCGATCGGCACCTGGGCGCCGACGATGCCGTGGCCGCCGAAGAAATTCTTCTCGCGGCTGAACATATGCATCGAGCCGCCCTTGCCCTTCGAATAGCCCCCGATGCGGCCGGTGAGTTCCGCCATCACGCCGCGCGGATCCATGCCGCAGGCGAGCATGTGGCCATGGTCGCGGTAGCTCGTGACCACCGCATCGTCGCCGGTGATCGCGGCCTGCATGCCGACGACCACGGCCTCCTGGCCGATATAGAGATGGCAGAAGCCGCCGATCAGGCCCATGCCGTAAAGCTGGCCCGCGCGCTCCTCGAAGCGCCGGATCAACAGCATGTCATGGTAATATTTGAGCAATTCGGCCGTGGAGGCGGACTTGCTGTTGTCGCCCCGCTCGCCTTTCTTGGTTTTTGCCATTTCGCTCCCCACGAGAGTCTTTCGAGACCGGGTCCTGACGGCAAAGACGTAACGCTAAACCCCTGAATTAACAAGGCTCTGCAAGTAATCATGCTGCGCCGCAGCAACGGCTTTTCTTGCGATCGTTATGAAGATCTCAGGAACACGGTGTTTTATTACTTGCCGCCTTGTCTTGGCGAAAGAAAGCGGATCATCCGCTTCGAGGCGCGACAGAGGGTTACCCACTCCAGAATGCCGCGTTCGCGAGATGATCTCACTAAATATACCGACCTGTCTGTTTGACAAATTCAAGCTGTGCAGATTTCGAGCACGGACCGCCTCTCCGAGAGGCCTTTCCACCACGCAGCCAGTCTCACATGGCGCGCGATCATCGCCGCCCCCTCCGGCGCGCGTTCGACGTAACCCAGCATCGGCGCTGCATGGAGATCGGCGAGGCTGACCCTATCGCCGGCGAGGAACGGGTGATCGCCGAGGATCCCCTCGAGCGCGCTTGCCGCGGTTTCCGCCTTCGGCAGCGCCGCGGCGATCTTCGCCTCGTCGGAAACCTGTCCCCGCTTCGGCCGCGAGACGCGCTCGACATAGATGTCCCAGACCCAGGCCCGATAGGCATAGCTGTCGAGGATGCCGATAGCCTGCATCATGCGCGCACGGTCGCGCACGTCACTCGGCTGCAGCGCCGGCCCCGGGAACGCCTCGTCGACATAGCGCGCGATCGCCGTCGTCTCGTAGAGACGGAAGCCGTCATGCTCGAAGGCCGGGATCTTGCCGAACGGATGGCGCGCGAGGTGCTCCGCCGGCGGACCGCCCGCGGCGAAGATGTCGACCGCGACAACGTCATGCGCGACGCCCTTCTCGGCGAGCGCGAGCAGAACGCTTCGCACATAGACGCTGTAGCGCGCGCCGTAGACGATTGGTCGAGAGACAGGGGGCCAAGCCATGAAATGCCTCCGTCGGTGGAGGCGACCCTAGCCGAAGATCAGCCCTTCGGCTTCCGCGGTGCGAGCACGACGACCTCGTCGGGGCGCGCGAAATTGAGGACGGCGCGAGCGCGCTCCTCGAGCATGTCCGGATCGAGATGGTCAGGGCGCAGAAGGCTGGCGCGACGCTCGAGCGCCGAGCGCTCGCCCTGGAGCTGACCCAGGCGGCTTTCCGCCTCGTTGATCTCGACGTCCATGTGACGCCAGGCGAGCAAGCTGCGCTCGCCGTTGACCAGGTGATAGGCGAAGTAGGCGACGGCGAGACAGCCGAGCGCCGGACCCAGGATCCGCTCCACGGCACGACGAATCATGCGCCGAATCACCATGCCCGATGATTCGCACGGAGCGAATCGGGTCGTCAAGGAAATTCAGCGACTTAGGCAGGTTTCTTGGGTGTTGAATTCAGATTCGGCGGCCAACTGCAGGAGGCGGCGCCGAACGCCAGACTCGTCCATAATGACCTTCCCTCCTCACCTCGCACCGGGCCCCCGCGATGACCGACCTTGCCGACCTCAGCGCCGTCGACCTCCTGCAGCAGTACCGCGCGAAGAGCCTGTCGCCGCTCGAGGTCGCAAAGGCCATCGTCGCGCGCATCGAAGCCTACGAGCCGAAGCTGCAGGCGATGTGGGCCTTCGATCCGGAAGGCGCGCTCGCGTCCGCGCGCGGTGCCGAGGCGCGCTGGCAGAAGGGCGAACCGACAGGTGCGCTCGACGGCGTGCCGATCACGATCAAGGAGAATATCGCAACCAAGGGCGTCGCCGTGCCGCTCGGCACCGCCGCGACGGAACTCAAGCCCTCCCCCGTCGATGCGCCGCCGGCAGCGCGCTCGCGCGAGGCCGGCGCGGTTATCCTCGGCAAGACGACGATGCCCGATTACGGAATGCTGTCGTCGGGCCTGTCGAGCTTCCACAAGCTCGCGCGCAATCCTTGGGATCTCTCCAAGAATCCCGGTGGATCGAGCGCAGGCGCAGGCGCCGCGGCTGCCGCGGGATACGGACCGCTTCACATCGGCACCGACATCGGCGGCTCGGTGCGATTGCCTGCGAGCTGGTGCGGCATCTTCACCTTGAAGCCGAGCCTCGGGCGCATCCCGATCGATCCGCCCTACATGGGCCGCGTCGCAGGCCCGATGACGCGCAGCGTCACCGACTCCGCGCTGATGATGAACGTACTCTCGCATCCCGATGCACGCGACCACATGAGCCTTCCCTACGAGGCGTTCGACTGGCTCAACCTGGATCGCGACGTGAAAGGTCTTCGCTTCGGCCTGATGCTCGAAGCGGGATGCGGCCTGCCCGTCGATCCGGAAGTGACCGAGGCGGTGAAGGCCGCCGCACGCACGCTCGAGCAGGCGGGCGCGATCATCGAGCCGATGAAGCCGTTCCTGACGCGCACGATGCTGGATGGCGTCGACCATTTCTGGCGCATGCGCGCGCGCATCGACCTGATGGCGCTGCCTCCGGCGCGCCGCGCCAAGGTGCTGCCCTACATCGCCGGCTGGGCGATGTCGTCGGAGGGCCAGACGGGCGAGCAGGTGTTCCAGAATTTCGGCCAGTTCATGGCGATGCGGGCAGCCGCCAACAACGCTTCGCTCGCCTACGACTACGTGCTGTCGCCGACCGCGCCTAATGTCGCCTATGCGGCAGAGCTGCCAAGCCCGACCGACGACTTCCTGAAGCCGCTCGAGCACATCGGCTTCACGGTCGCGTTCAACATGTCGGAGCAGCCAGCCGCGTCGATCAATTGCGGCTACACGAAGTCGGGCCTGCCGATCGGCTTGCAGATCGTCGGACAGCGTTTCGACGATCTCGGCGTGCTCCGCGTCAGCCGCGCCTACGAGAAGCTGCGCCCGGCGCAGAAGCCCTGGCCTAAGTTTTAAGGACCCGAAGCCCGTCGTTAATCCGAGCTAGGCACCGGCGGCGGCAGGCGAAGCAGGCCGGCGAAAGACGTGCTCGGCCTGTCTGACCGCGGAGACGATTGCCTGCCCCACGGCGCCGCCGGCATCGAACACGCGACGCATGAGGGCCGATCGAATGGCCGAGATATGCGAGCCAAGGAACTGGATGAGCTTCGGGGTAATCCGATAGGCACCCGAGGCGTAGTGGCGCAACGATCCTGCGATGGACGAGATCAGCGTGAAGCCAGCGGCGGTCGTGCGGAGCGCGATGTCCGTCGCCGTCGCGTGCATCGCCTTCAGCGCGTCGCCGCCGTCACGTAACACCTCATGCTGGGCCTCGAGATCCCGCTGCTGCTGCATCACCGTCGAGACGACCCGCTCACTCACCCGCTCAAGGTTCGCCACGGCCTGCTTGAGATGATCGCGGGTCAGGAAATCGCGGAACTTCGTCAAGTCGGCCTCGGCGAGGGAGAGCCTCACATAGTCGAACACCGTCACGATGGCGTCGTCTCTTTGCGCATAGCTCGACGGATCTTCGACGAACTGCGTTATCCCCGATCCCGCCATTCGCCGTTCGACCGTGACCGGCCGCTTGGTCGCGCGGCGCTCGGGCCCGACATAGGTCGGGCACACGAGAAAATTCGTGTAAGCGCTGCGCAGGTGGTCGACGATCGCGAGCACGCGGCTTCGCATGATGGGCCTGGTGAGGAAGAGTCGGGTTCCGGACTCGATCGCAGCCGACGTGACGGCCGGTGCGAAAACATCGGCCATCAATACGACCGGCAGATTCGGCCTCGGGCTCGCATCGTCGGCGCGAACCCATCGCACGAACTCGGGACCACTGGAACCGGCGATGTCCATGTCGACAAAGGCGAGGTCGTAGAAGACGTCCGTGGCTGAGAGCCGCAGCCGGGCTCCCGCGGCTGTGGTCACGGAGACGATATCCGCAGGCTTCACCGGCGTGATCGTCTGCCGGATAAGCGTTGCCGTGGTCGGATTGGAATCGGCGACAAGGATGCGGAGCGGCTGAACCATAGGGGAACTTCGTCCATCGCTGAACTTTTTCGGCTGCCGCGAATGATCTGAGTCTCGGCTTCCGTCAAGGATCGTTGAAGCAATTTAAGAACTTTTGCACGTGAAAGTACATTGCGTTGTTGTCGACGGCTTCGTTGACGATTTTCACCGGCCGCCGCGATCCTAAGCCATCGTCACTGGCAGGAGCGGATCGAGAGATGTTCGAGAGCAGTCGAGCCCAGACTCTGACGTGTCGTCAGGTGTCCGGGGATCATCCTGCCGGCGCCGATCTCGTCCCCCGCATCGTCGCATCTGCGCCGCCGAGGGAACCGGACCTCGCACTGCTGCCTCGGATCGCCTCCCAGCTCGCGCTGCTAAATCTAATGCGCGGAAGCTCATCCCAGGCGCGTCGGGCGCGCCCCGTACGAAGCTGCAGCCTCGTCAGACCGGCGACGGGCTCGCACTCGATCCGTTGCTACCGATGAGCGCGCAAGGAGAGGCATGACATGTTGAGCGACGACGAGATCAGGACGGAAATCTCTGACATCGACACGATGCTCGAACGCCGGACCGCCTGGCTCACGCCCCAGTTCCGCGGAGGCCTGCTGGCGGCACGCGAGGCTCTCGTCGGCATCCTGGACCGCCGGCGCGCGCCGTGGCCGGCACTGTTCCAGAATGCCGCCCCGCCTCCCATGAGGTCGGGCGAAGGCGACCGTCAATGGGCCGAGCGCCGGGTCGTCTAGGTCACTTCAGCAGGACGTAGAGCTGGGTCTTCAGCCGCGACGGATCGGGGTGGTCGTCGCCGTAGATTTCCCAGTTGGTCCCTGCCGGCTTCAGGTTCCGCTGCTCGACCCAGCCGAGCAGCATCTTCCAGGCGTCGGGCAGACCGTCATACGGCCCGCGCATCAGAAAGTGCGCGGCGCGTCCGCCCGGAAGCTCCGAGGCGACCACGTCGCCGGTCGACTTGAAGCTGCGGGTCACGATGAATCCCGGCTCCATGTAGAGCTTGCCCTTCACCGGCGGGCGCCACAGCGTGCAACCGTAGCCGTAGGTTCCCGCATCGAGCTTCGGCAGTGCTTCCTCGATCTTCGCCCGCGACTCCGTCTGCGCCTTCGGGATCTCGGAGAACGCCACGTTGATCTTCACCACCGCGGTCGGCTGCGGCGATACCATCAGGATCCTGCATTCTGCAGTCACGATGATTTCCTCTAGGCTTTGCTATCGGCTAAGCGCCTTGAACGCGCTACGGCCGGCATAGCTCGCCTGCGCGCCCAGCTCCTCCTCGATGCGGAGAAGCTGGTTGTACTTGGCGACGCGGTCGGACCGGGACAGGGAGCCGGTCTTGATCTGGCCGCAGTTGGTGGCGACCGCGAGGTCGGCGATCGTGTTGTCCTCGGTCTCGCCCGAGCGATGCGACATCACCGCGCCCCAGCCGTTGCGGAGGCTTATCTCGACGGCCTCCAGCGTCTCGGTCAGCGTGCCGATCTGGTTCACCTTGATCAGCACGGCGTTGGTGACGCCCTTCTTCACACCCTCGGCGATGCGCTTCGGGTTGGTGACGAAGAGGTCGTCGCCGACCAGCTGCACCTTCGATCCGAGTGCGTCGGTCAGTGCCTTCCATCCCTGCCAGTCGTCCTCGGCCATGCCGTCCTCGATCGTCACGATCGGATAGCGGGCGCAGAGGTCCTGGTAGAGCTTCACCATGCCGCCGCCGTCGAGCGACTTCTTCTCGCCCTCCATCTCGTACTTGCCGGACTTGAAGAACTCGGTGGAGGCGGCATCGAGGCCGAGCGCGATGTCGTCGCCGGCCTTGTATCCCGCCTTCTCGATCGCCTTGACGATGAAGGCCAGCGCCGCATCGGCGGACGCCAGCGACGGCGCGAAGCCGCCCTCGTCGCCGACATTGGTCGCCTCCCCGGCATCCTTCAGCAGGCCCTTCAATGCCTGGAACACCTCGGCGCCGGCGCGCAGCCCCTCGGCGAAGGTCTTGGCGCCGACCGGCAGGATCATGAACTCCTGAAAGT
The DNA here is from genome assembly GCA_044223515.1 of Alphaproteobacteria bacterium. Lineage (GTDB taxonomy): Bacteria > Pseudomonadota > Alphaproteobacteria > SHVZ01 > SHVZ01 > SHVZ01. The sequence continues at coordinate 5,610 of JBGALV010000113.1, read as the reverse complement.
CGAGCGGATTATCGGCATGCGCCCCGCCGTTGATCACGTTCATCATCGGCACCGGCAGCACGCGCGCATGGGCGCCGCCGACATGGCGATAGAGCGGGATCTTCAGGTCGGCCGCCGCCGCCTTGGCGGTGGCGAGGCTGACCCCGAGCAGCGCATTGGCGCCGAGGCGAGCCTTGTTCGGCGTGCCGTCGAGGGCGATCATCGTGCGGTCGATCTTGATCTGCTCGGCGGCATCGAAGCCCGAGAGCGCGTCGAAGATCTCGCCCATCGCCGCGTCGACCGCCTTGGTCACGCCCTTGCCGCCGTAGCGCTTCTTGTCACCGTCGCGCAGCTCGAGGGCCTCGTGCGTGCCGGTGGAGGCCCCGGACGGAACGGCGGCGCGGCCGATCGCGCCGGTCTCCAGCACGACGTCGACCTCGACGGTCGGATTGCCGCGGCTGTCCAGGATTTCGCGGGCCTTGATGTCGACGATGGCGCTCATGGCGGATGCTCGGGGATTGATCGAAAGGGCCCGAGAGATAACGGCCTTTCCCACGCCTTGGCAAGGCTGCCACGCCCATGCATGGTGCGCCCGCCATGAAGCCCCTTCTCTGCCTCGGCATCGTCACCTGGGACATGCTGTTCAAGCTGGACGAGATCCCGACCAAGGGGATCAAGGTCCCGGCCAAGGACTGCATCGAGGTCGGCGGCGGCATGTCTGCCTCGGCCGCCGTGGCGATCTCGCGCCTCGGCGGCAAGGTGCATTTCTGGGGACGCTGCGGCGACGATCCGACCGGCGACCGTATCGCGGGCGACCTCGAGGCCGAGGGCGTCGACATCTCCAACCTGCGGCGGATCGCCGGCAAGCGCTCGCCGGTTTCTGCCATCCTGATCGACCGTTTAGGTGAACGGCTGGTCGTCCCCTACTACGACCCGACCCTCGATCCCTCGCCCGCCTGGCTGCCGGTCGACCGCATCGGCCAATATGGAGCCGTCCTCTCCGACGTGCGCTGGCCGGAGGGCGTCGAGCATGGCTTCAAGGCAGCGCACGAGGCGGGCGTGCTGACGATCCTCGACGGCGAGGTGGCACCGCCCGGCGTCGTCCATCGCCTCGCCCGCTATGCCCGCCACATCGTCTTCTCCCAGCCCGGCCTCACCCACTACGGCGAGGCCGAAGAGCGGAAGCAGGCCCTGCTGAACGCGCGGACGCGCAGCGGCGCCGAGCTGGTCGGCGTCACCGCCGGCCCTGACGGTTTCCATTGGCTCGACGGCGACGATCTCCGTCATGTGCCGTCGCTAAAGGTGGAGGCGGTGGACACGCTGGCCGCCGGTGACGTGTTCCACGGTGCCTACGGCCTCGCGGTCACCGAGGGGAAGAGCATTGCCGAGGCCGGCCGCTTCGCCTGCGTCGCCGCCGCGCTCAAATGCCGGTACTTCGGCAGCCGTTCGGTCGCGCCCAGGCGCGACGAGGTGGAGCGCGTGTTAGGGTCGGCCGGATGAAACCCGTTCACGTCATCGGCGGCGGGCTCGCCGGATCGGAAGCCGCTTGGCAGCTCGCGCGCGCCGGCGTGCCCGTGGTGCTGCACGAGATGCGGCCCGTTCGCGGCACCGACGCGCACAAGACCGACCGCCTCGCCGAGCTTGTCTGCTCGAATTCCTTCCGCTCGGACGACGCCGACTACAACGCGGTCGGAGTGCTCCATGCCGAGATGCGCCGGATGGGATCGCTGATCCTCTCGTCCGCCGACAGGCACACCGTCCCGGCCGGCGGTGCGCTCGCGGTCGACCGCGACGGCTTCTCCGAAGCCGTGCATGCGGCGATCGAGGCCGAGCCGCTGATCCAGATCGAGCGCGGCGAGATCGCGGGCCTTCCGCCCGCGGACTGGGACTCGGTGATCGTCGCGACCGGCCCCCTCACCTCGCCTGCGCTCGCCGAAGCCGTGCGCGCCCTCACCGGCGAGGAGTCGCTCGCCTTCTTCGATGCGATCGCGCCGATCGTGCACAAGGAGTCCATCGATCTCACCAAGGCATGGTTCCAATCGCGCTACGACCGCGTCGGCCCTTCGGGCGACGGCTCGGACTACATCAACTGCCCGTTCTCGAAGGACGAGTACCTCGCCTTCCTCGACGCACTACTCGCCGCGGAGAAGACCGAGTTCAAGGAATGGGAAGCGACCACGCCCTACTTCGAAGGCTGCCTGCCGATCGAGGTGATGGCATCCCGCGGTCCCGACACGCTCCGCTACGGGCCGATGAAGCCGGTCGGATTGCGCGATCCGCGTACCGAGCGGCGTCCTTATGCGGTCATGCAGCTCCGCCAGGACAATGCGCTGGGCACGCTCTACAACATGGTCGGATTCCAGACGAAGCTGAAATACGCCGAGCAGGCGCGCGTGTTCCGGATGATCCCCGGACTCGAGAACGCGGAGTTCGCGCGCCTCGGCGGGCTCCACCGCAACACCTTCCTGAACTCCCCGCGCCTGCTGGATGACGGCCTGCGCCTGAAGGCGATGCCGCGGCTGCGCTTCGCCGGACAGATCACCGGCTGCGAGGGCTATGTCGAGAGCGCCGCGGTCGGGCTCATCGTCGGCCGCTACGCGGCCACGGAGCGCCAGGGTCAGACGCTGGCGCCGCCGCCAAACACGACCGCGATCGGCGCGCTGCTCGCCCACATCACCGGCGGCGCCTCGGCCGAGACCTTCCAGCCGATGAACGTGAATTTCGGCCTGTTCCCGCCGATCGTCACCAACATCAGGGGCCGTGAGCGCAAGAAGCTGCTCTCCCAGCGCGCGCTCGCCGATCTCGATGCGTGGCTCGGCAAGGCGCCCGCCGCCGCAGCCTAAGCCAAAAGGTCTTGGTACTCCGGGTGCCGCCTCATGTAGATCGCGACGAAGCCGCAGCGCGGGTTGACCTTGCGGCCGCTGGCGCGGACGAGGTCGAGGGTACCCTTCACCAGATGGTCGCCGAGACCGCGGCCGCGCAGCGCCGCCGGCACCTCGGTGTGGAAGATCGTCACGACCTTCTCGTCGGCGCGATAGCTGGCCACGGCGGTACCGCCGTCGACGTCCATCTCGTATTGGCTCTGCGCCGGGTTGTCGCGGACCTCGAAGCTCATCTCTAGGCTCTCTTCAGAAGCGACGCGCCGATCAGCGCCAGGATCGCGCCGGCGCCGGGCTCGGACACCAGCGACGGATCGAACACATCGTACCTAACACGCTCGAGCGTCGCGAGATGCCGCCGGGCGAGCACCGCCGGCGCCAGCGCCGGCCAGGCGGCCGACGTCACGCGCGCCGGCTTCAGCGCGGCGTCCGCGACGGCGGAGATCTCCGCCACGGCCGCCGCGATGGCGGGCGATGGCTTCATCTCCAGGACCGCGTCGCGATCGGTGCCGTGCCGGGCGAGCACGTCCGCAGGCAGAAGGCAGCGGCGCTGTCGCGCATGAAAGGCGACCGCACGCAGCAATCCAACCAGCGCGTAGCCGCGACCGACCTGCCGGCTACGGGCCAGCATCCCGGCATCCCTTACATCGAGGATCAGCAGCGCCGGCGCGAGCAAGGCACCCGAGGTGCCGTCGGCGTATGCCTCTAGCTCGGCGAGCGTCGCGAACGGCGTGTCGTCCATGTCGCGTTCGCGCGCCAGCAGCAGGCGTTCGAACGCGTCGCGCGGCAGGTTGTGGCGGCGGATCGCCTCGGCCAGCGGCTCGACCACAGCGTGGCGGCGCGGCGGCTTCCCCGCCTGGATCTCGTCGAGGGCGTCGCGCCACCATTGCAAGCGGATCTGGCCCAGCATCGCCTCGCGCACGCTCTCGCGTGTCCGCGCCACCTCCAGATTGAAGGCATAGAGCGCGAGCAGGTCGGCCCGCCGGTCGGCCGGGGCGAAGAGCACGGTCAGGTAGCGCTCGCGGTCGTGGCGGCGGACCGCCTCGGCGACGGCGTTCGGAGCATCGGACATGCCCCGGAGATTAGTCGGATTCGACCCGGTTGCGACCGCTTTGCTTGGCGCGATAGAGCGCCGCATCGGCCCGGCCCAGCGCCGGATCGATGCGGTCCTCGCCCGGCTGGAAGCTGGAGACGCCGATGCTGACGGTGATCGAGAGCCGGCCCGCGACCGTCTCGATCTCCAGCGCCGCGAGGGCGCGGCGAAGCCGTTCGGCCGCCAGCCTGGCTTCCTCGACCGGCGTTTCCGGCATCAGCGCGCCGAACTCCTCGCCGCCGGTGCGCGCGAGGATGTCGGTGACGCGGAGCTGCGAGGCCGCATGCCGCGCGACCGCCTGCAGCACGACGTCGCCGACACCGTGGCCCCAGGTGTCGTTGACGCGCTTGAAATAATCGAGGTCGAGGACGAAGACGCCGAGCGGCGGCTCGTAGCGCCGCGCGCGCTCGACCTCGCGCTGGGCGTGCGTGAAGAAGCTGCGGCGGTTGGCAATGCCGGTCAGCGGATCAGTGGTCGCGAGCCTCGTCAGCTCGGCCTGCTGGCGCTCGCTCTCGGTGATGTCGGTGATCAGCGTCGCCGACCCGCCGTCGGGCAGCGGGAAGTAGCGGTAGAGCGCCCAGTCGCCGCCCGGCCGAAGCCGCTTGAACGTACCCTCGCCCCGCTTGTGCTGGGCGACACGCTCGGAGATCAGCGCCTCGATGTCGCCCGGCTGCTCGGGATACTGGCCGCGCGCGACGCTGGTGCGGAAGATCTCCTCGAAGCTGCGTCCGGGCGACAGCATGTCGGCGATCGGCGCGTTGTGCCGGCGATAGGCCTCGTTGAAGGTGACGAGACGGTGATCGCGATCGTAGACGGCGGCAGCGTCCGGCAGACGGTCGAGCACGCCCTCGACCAGGCTGATGCGCCCGCGCTCCTCGTCGATGTCGACGGCGATGCCGAGATGCCCGCCCTCGGTCGCCGCACCGCCGATCCGCGTCCAGCGCCTGGCCGGCCAGAAGCGTAGCGTCAGATCGCGAAAGGATCGGCGCTCGGCGAGCGCCTGCGAAAATCTACGCTTGTCGGCGGGACCTTCGATCAGGTCGACCAGCGGCCGCCCGATCGCCTCGCCGATCGGGAGCCCGGCCGTCCTGGCGAATCCCTCGGTCGCCGCGGAGAGGCGCCCCTCAGGATCGGTGCGCCAGAGGAAGCCGGACATGGTGTCGGCGAAAAGCTCGGCCGATGGCCAGAAATTGGGGGCGTGCGTCATGCCGCTCATCCGCCCGGTTCGTCGATGCACTTCTGCATGACCCTGAAGGGCCTCCTTTCTGGAGAAACCGCCTCCGGACACGCGCATCGAACGTGCCAGCGGCGGGCTGGCACCGGACCCGAGCGGATGCCAAGCTTCGCGCATGGCGGACGAGTCGGGCCGGCCGGTCTATGACCCAGATCACAGCGGGACGCGCACCGATCCCTTCCCGCTGTTCGCGCGCCTCAGGGCCGAGGACCCGGTGCATTGGAGCCCGGTCCTCAAGAGCTGGGTGCTGACGCGCTACGAGGATTGCCGGCTGGCGCTGACCTCGCCGTCGCTTTCGGCCGAGCGCGTCCGCGCCTTCCTTGCCCGGCGCAGCGGCGACCCGGCCGACCTTGCCACGCTGCGCGATCAGATGGACCGCTGGATGGTGTTCCGCGATCCGCCCGACCACACGCGGCTTCGCGGCC
>JBGALV010000112.1:4342-14244 GCA_044223515.1 Alphaproteobacteria bacterium | reverse complement strand
ACGCCTCGCCGCCGCCCTCGCCCGGATGCCCCGGGCGGTCCCGGTCGCCCCCGCGACGGCGACGACGCCGGCGACGGCGACGGCCACCACGCTCCTCGCCGCCCTCGCCTTCCTGATGCGGCTGGGACTCCTGCTCGCGCGGCTCCGACGAGCGCTCCTCGGCTTCCGCCTGGACCTCGCCGTCCTCGTCATCCTCGTCGGCCGGGGCCGGGATCGGAGGCGGAAGCGCTGCCTGCGGGCGCTGCTCGACCTGCTGGCTCTGCGGGTCGCGGATCTTCAGCCGCTCGATGCGGTGGTTCGGCGGAATCAACGTGTCGTCCTGGCCGAGGAACACCTTCATCCCGTGACGCGCCTCGACGTCGGCGAGCGCGCCGCGCTTGTGGTTCAGGATGTAGAGCGCGACGTCGGCCGGCACATAGACCATGATCTCGGCGGCGCGGTGCTTCGCGCCTTCCTCCTCGATCGCGCGCAGGACGTGCAGCGAGGTCGACTCGGTCGAGCGGATGTGGCCGGTGCCGCCGCAGTGCGGGCAGAGCGTGGTCGAGGCCTCGACCAGGCTCGGACGCAGCCGCTGGCGCGACAGCTCCAGCAGGCCGAAGGCCGAGATGCGGCCGATCTGGATGCGCGCGCGGTCATGGCGCATCGCATCCTTCAAGCGGCGCTCAACCTGATGGTTGTGCCGATTGTCCTCCATGTCGATGAAGTCGATCACGATGAGGCCGGCAAGATCGCGCAGGCGCAGCTGGCGGGCGACCTCGTCGGCCGCTTCCAGATTGGTCTTGAGCGCGGTGTCCTCGATGTGCCGCTCGCGCGTGGCGCGACCGGAGTTCACGTCGATCGCGACCAGCGCTTCGGTCTGGTTGATGACGATGGAGCCGCCCGAACGCAGGGGCACCATCGGCGAATGCATCGCGTCGAGCTGGGATTCGACCTGGGCTTTCTGGAAGAGCGGCAGACCGTCGTCCGCCTTGTACCGCTGCACGCGCTTGGCGTGCGACGGCATCAGCATCTTCATGAAGTCCTTGGCGGCCTTGTACTGCTCCTCGCCGTCGACCAGCACCTCGTCGATGTCGCGGGAGTAGAGGTCGCGGATCGAGCGCTTGATCAGGTCGGCTTCGGCATGGATCAGGCAGGGCGCGGTCGATGTGAGCGTCGTCTCCCGGATCGAGTCCCAGAGGCGGATCAGATAGTCGCAGTCGCGCTTGATCTCCGTCTTGGTGCGCTCGCTGCCGGCGGTGCGCACGATCAGGCCCATTCCCTCCGGCAGCTCCAGCTCGTCGATCATCGACTTGAGCCGCTTCCTGTCGGTCGCATTGGTGATCTTGCGGCTGACGCCGCCGCCGCGGGCCGTGTTCGGCATCAACACGCAATAGCGGCCGGCGAGCGAAAGGTAAGTGGTCAGCGCGGCGCCCTTGGTGCCGCGCTCTTCCTTCACCACCTGCACAAGCAGGATCTGCCGGCGCTTGATGACTTCCTGGATCTTGTAGTTGCGCAGCAAACGCTGGCGACGGCGCGCGAGTTCTTCGTTGTCGTCGCCGCCGATCACCTCGACGTGGTTCTCGACCTGATCGGGCGTCGACGGCGCGTGGTCGGACTCCGAACGCTCCGCCTCGGCATGCTCGGTCTCGGCGTGTTCGCCGGCTGGCGCGGCTTCCTCAGGAGGCTCGGCCGGTTCGGCGTCATAGAGCACCGCAGGCGTGGTCCCGACCGCCTCGGCGACCGCAGGACCGGCGTCGCTCTGCTCGCTCGCCGCGGGCGCCACCGCGGCAGGCGCGTTCTCGTCGGAGGCGATCGCCTCGGGCGCCGCTTCGTCGCCGGCAACCGGCGCTGCGGCTTCGCCTTCCAGGGCGACGGTCGCTTCGCCATCGGCCGGGCGCTCGCGCCGCTCGCCGCGACGGCCGCGACCTCGACCGCCGCGCCGCTCGTCGCGATCGCGGCGACGTCCGCCGCCTTCGGGTCCGGCGCTTTCGCCGCGCTCGATCTTCGCCATCTCGGCGAGGAGCCGTTCGCGGTCCGCGACAGGGATCTGGTAGTAGTCGGGATGAATCTCGCTGAAGGCGAGGAAGCCGTGGCGATTGCCGCCGTAGTCGACGAAGGCCGCCTGAAGCGACGGCTCGACCCTCGTTACCTTCGCGAGATAGATGTTCCCTTTGAGCTGCTTCTTAGTCGACGTTTCGAAGTCGAAGTCTTCCAGGCGATTGCCGGAAAGCACGACGACCCGGGTCTCTTCCGGGTGCGTCGCGTCGATGAGCATACGTTTGGCCATTAGGCGCGATCTCCACGCGGCCGGGGCCGAGACGCTCGTGTGACGGGCGTCGGCCATGACCGCGGATAAGGATGTGAACGTGAATGCGACGCAGCCGCCCGGCGATTCCCTCGCAACCGTCAGCCTCCACCCGCAGCGCGGAGCGCGGGACACGGAAGCTCGGAAGGTGGGTAGGGCGCTGCATCAAGCGATAACTGGTGGCCCTTCGGGGGCCTCTACGACTTTGGTTGCGGCCGGTCAGGCGAGGGTCCCGGCGACGTTTGGACGTCGGCGGTCGGCCACGGGCCTCCGGCTCGCCGATACATAGTCCGGTTTTCCACACCCGACAACGATCTTGTGGGCGGATTGTCACCGGGCCCGGTGGTCAAAGGGCTTCTCGGCACCGGCAATCCGCATGTATATGGGGGCTTGGGCGGCATTGGTCACAATATGTATCCGAATCGGTGGTGGCTCTGGGCGTCGGCGGTGCTCCTGGCCTGGCTCGTCGCCGGTTCGGCCTCAGCCCAGATCGTCGTCAGCCGCCTCCACTTGGTCAGTGGGCCCGAGCGCGCCCGGATCACGCTCGACCTGAGCCAGAAGGTCGAGCCCCATACTTTTCTGCTGGCCGATCCCTACAGGGTCGTCATCGACCTGCCACAGGTTGCTTTCCGCTGGGCCGAGGCACCGCCGGCGCCGCCCGACGGGCCGGTCGCGGGCTTCCGCCACGGCCAGTTCAAGCCCGGCACCTCACGCCTGGTGGTCGATCTGCGCCAACCGATGCAGATCGTCCAGGCGCAGGTCATGGGCCCTTCAGGCGGCCAAGGCTGGCGACTCGTTCACGACCTGGCGCCGATCACCCGCGAGGCCTTCCTCGCGGCCGTCGGCGCGCCGCCTGCGACCGCTGCGGCACCGCCGCCGAGACCGCCTCAGCCAGCCCAGGACGGCCAGATGCCGCGCCGCTCCGACGGCCGCCGGACCGTGATCTTGGACCCCGGCCATGGCGGCATCGACCCCGGCGCCACCGGCGTCGGCGGCGTCCGCGAGAAGGCGCTGACGCTGGAGATCGCGCAAGACCTTAAGCGGGTCCTGGAGGCGAGCGGTCGCTACCACGTGGTGCTGACGCGTACCGAGGACAACTTCATCCGCCTTCGCGAGCGGATCCAGATCGCGCGCCAGGCCCGCGGCGAGATCTTCCTGTCGCTGCATGCCGATGCGCTCTCCGACACCAATTTCCGCGGCATGACGATCTACACGCTCTCCGACAAGGCTTCCGACGCCGAGGCGGAGGCGCTGGCCCAGCGCGAGAACAAGTCCGAGCTGATCGCGGGCGTCGACCTGACCGACGAGTCTCCCGAGGTCGCCAGCATCCTGATCGACCTCGCCCAGCGCGAGACCATGAACCTGTCGGCGAGACTCGCCGGGCACCTCGTCCAGGAACTGTCGAAGGAGGCCCACCTGCTGAGGAACGGGCATCGCTTCGCCGGTTTCGCGGTGCTGAAGGCACCGGACGTGCCGTCGGCCTTGGTCGAGCTCGGTTACCTGTCGAACCGTCAGGATTCCCAGCAGCTTGCCCAGCCGGCCTATCGCCGGCGCGTGGGCCAGGCCGTCCTCCGGGCCCTGGACCAGTTCTTCCGGTCGCGGCCCGGCGCGCGCGCCGGCTAAAAGTCGCACTCCCCGGGAGTTGTTTTGCCGACCCCGGCCGGATCGACTAGCATCGCCATCATCCGGCCGTATTCGGGAACCAAGGTCCCGCGCGCCGGTTCTTTTTTCCAAAACATCCCCTGGGTGCCTTCAAGCCCATGCGCTTACTCGCCGCTCTCGCCGCCCTGGCGCTCTTCGGCATTGTGGTCGCCGCCGGCGGCACCTTCTACGTGCTCTGGCATTTCGGCCGCGGTCTCCCGGAATACTCCCAGCTCGCCGACTACCAGCCGGCGGTGGTGACGCGCATCCATGCCGGCGACGGGCGGCTGATGGCCGAATACGCGACCGAGAAGCGCGTGTTCGTGCCGCTCGAGGCGATCCCGAAGCGCGTGGTGAAGGCCTTCATGGCCGCCGAGGACAAGAACTTCTACTCGCACCCCGGCGTCGACGTGTTCGCTACCGCTCGCGCCGTCGTGCAGAACATCACGATGCTGGCCAACAACCAGAACCGCCGGCCGATCGGCGCCTCGACGATCACTCAGCAGGTGGCGCGCAACTTCCTCCTCACCGACGAGCTGTCGCTCGATCGCAAGGCCAAGGAAGCGATCCTCGCCTTCCGCATCGAGCAGGTGCTGACCAAGGACCGGATCCTCGAACTCTATCTGAACGAGATCAATCTCGGCTTCCGCGCCTACGGCGTCGGAGCCGCGGCGCTCAACTATTTCGACAAGTCGCTCGATGACCTGACGCTCGGCGAGGCGGCCTATCTCGCGGCACTGCCGAAGGCGCCCAACCGCTACAACCCTCTCCGCAACCTGGGTGCTGCCCAGGGCCGCCGCGACTGGGTGCTCGATCAGATGGTCGAGGCCGGGTACATCAAGCCGGAAGAGGCCGTGGCGGCAAAGGCCGAGACGATCACCGTCCGCCGCCGCGACGACCAGGACATCGTGCGCGGCGCCGATTATTTCGCCGAGGAAGTGCGGCGCGAACTCGTCCAGCGCTACGGCGAGAAGGCGGTCTATGCCGGCGGCCTCTCGGTCCGCACGACGCTCAACCCGCAGCTCCAGGTCATCGCCGACCGCGCGCTCCGCAACGGCCTGATCTCCTACGACCGCCGCCACGGCTGGCGCGGTGCCATCCAGAAGATCGACACCGGCGCCGGCTGGGAGCAGCGCCTGGCGCAGGTCCCGGCGCCCGCAGGCACAACCGACTGGCAGATGGCGCTGGTGCTCGGCACCGACCGCGAAGGCGCCACCATCGGTCTCGTCGACGGCAACAAGGGCCGGCTGCCCGTCTCCGAGCTCCGCTGGGCGCGTGAGAGCCGGCCGGAGCAGCGGCTGGGCCCGGCGGTCGAGCGTGCCGACCAGGTGGTGAAGGCGGGTGACGTGATCCTGGTCGAGCGGGTGGATACCCACTTCGCGCTTCGTCAGGTTCCGGCGGTCAGCGGCGCGCTGGTCGCGCTCGATCCGCATACCGGCCGCGTGCTGGCGATGTCAGGCGGCTGGTCGTTCGAGGCGAGCCAGTTCAATCGCGCGACTCAGGCGCAGCGCCAGCCCGGCTCGTCGTTCAAGCCGTTCGTCTACATGGCGGCGCTCGACCACGGCTATACGCCGTCGACGATCGTCCTCGACTCGCCCGTCTCGGTGCCGCAGGGACCCGGCTTGCCTAACTGGACGCCGCGCAACTACTCGGGCGACTCCCTCGGCCCGGTGCCGATGCGCGTCGGCATCGAGAAGAGCCGCAACCAGATGACGGTGCGCATCGGACTCGACATCGGCATCAATCGCGTCGCCGAGTACGCGGCGGCGTTCGGCATCAATCCGAACCTGCCGCGCCACATGTCGATGGTGCTGGGCGCCGGCGAGACCACCGTGCTTCGCCACACTGCCGCCTACGGCATGATCGTCAACGGCGGCAAGAAGATCGTGCCGACGCTGATCGACCGCGTCGACGACCGGAACGGCAAGACTCTCTTCCGTCACGACAACCGCGCTTGCGCGAACTGCAACAACGTCTCGTGGACGAACCAGGCCGCGCCGATCATCCCGGACACGCGTCCCCAGATCGAGGATCCGCTGACCGCCTACCAGATGGTCTCGATGCTCCAGGGCGTCGTCGAGCGCGGCACCGGCATCAGCATTCGAGAGCTCGGCCGGCCCCTCGCCGGCAAGACCGGCACCAGCAACGACGCCAACGACACCTGGTTCATGGGCTTCTCGCCCGACCTGACGGTCGGCATCTTCGTCGGCTTCGACCAGCCCAAGAGCCTCGGCGACCGCGAGACCGGTTCGTCCGTGTGCGTGCCTATCTTCAAGGAGTTCATGGCCGACGCGCTCAGGGACACCCCTAAGACGCCGTTCCGCATCCCGCAGGGCATCCGGTTGGTCCGCACCAATCCCGAGACCGGCAAGCTCGCCCGCGCCGGCGACAAGGTGATCATGGACGCGTTCCGCCCCGGCAGCGAGCCGACGGCCTCCGACGCGGCCGACTCCGAAGGCGGCGGCTTCAGCACCTCGCCGGTTCCCGCGAGCACGCCGCTCTCGGGCGGCGGCCTCTACTAGCTAGCGTCCGCCCAACGCGCCGGCGACGCCGCCCACCACCACCTCGTGGCAGTGGCGCGCCAGATCCTTCCGCGTCGAGAAGTCCCCGGCGGTGACCGGCGCATGGAACGTGACATCGACGGTCATCCGTCCGAGGCCCAGAAGCGTGAACAGATGCGGCGCCAGGTCCATGTCGCCGTACCAGGCGACGAATGGACGTAGCGCGCGCCCGAGGGGCATGCCGTCGAGGCGCGAGTAGCCGATCGAGACCGGCTGGATCGGCAGGTCCGCGCTGGCATGAAGCGCCGCGAACAAGGCGCTCTTGAACGGCAGCACGCGATTGCCGTCGTTGCTGGTGCCTTCGGGGAAGAGGATCAGGTTGTCGCCGCCGGCAAGCCTGCGGGCAATGTGGTCGCGTTCATTGGCAGTGGCGCCGCGCCGGCGCTCCACGAAGGCGGTGCGCTGAAGCTTCGCCAGCAGGCCGAACAGCGGCCACCCGGCGACCTCGCGCTTGGCGACGAAGCAGCCCTCGATCAGGCCGCCGAGAACGGTGATGTCGAGATAGCTCGAGTGGTTCACGACGAAGAGCGTTGGCCGCGTGACGTTAGGCGCGCCATGAACGCGCACGTCGATCCCGATCGGGAGCCACAGCGAGCGATGGTAGAAGCGCGGCAACCGTTCCTTGAGTCGCCCCGGAAGGGCGACGGCCGCGATCTGCACCGGCAGGAGGATCGCCGTCCAGCCGAGATAGACGAAGAGCCGGAGCGACGCCAGCCAGGCCGATCCTATCCGCGTCACCGATCCTCAGGCCTCGGTGACGGAGCGGTCGCGCTCGTAGTGCTTGTGGTACTTCGCCGTCACCAGGTCGGTCTTGACGATGATGCAGACGTCGGTGGTGTTGAACTGATGATCGATCACCGCACCGTCGCCGACGAAGCCGCCCAGGCGGAGATAGCCCTTGATCAGTGGTGGCAGCTCGGCGATCGCCTTCTGCGTATCGATCTCTTCCTTCGCCATCAGCGCCATCTCGACGCGGCGGCTTTCGATCGCGCGCGGCCTGAGGGCCGGCGGCGCCAGATGGTGGTGATAGAGATAGGAGAGCGGCAGGCGGAGTGCACCGATGTCGGTGCCCGGCAGGCTGGCGCAACCGAACATCAGATCTATCCGATGGTGGAAGACATAGGCCGCTATGCCGCGCCACAGGAGCTGCATGGCGGCACGCGTGCGATACCCCTCCGCGACGCAGGAACGGCCGAGCTCCAGGATCTCGCCCGGATAGTCCAGCAGCGGGGAGATGTCGTACTCGTCGGCCGAATAGAAGCGGCCGTAGCGCCGGGCCGCGGCGCGGCGGATCAGGCGGTAGGTCCCGACCACCGCGCCCGAGGTGAGGTCGACGACCAGCAGATGGTCGCAGACCCGATCGAAATCGTCGAAGTCGCTGGCCGAGGCGAGCATGTCCGCCGTCGGGCGCGCCGCCATCTCTTCATAAAAGATTCGATAGCGAAGTCGCTGCGCCGCAGCGACCTCGTCCTCGTTGCGGGCGAGCCTGACCTCGAGGTCCCCTTGGCGGACCGCCTCGAAGGCATCCGCGGGGTCGAAGATCGGCGGCATGGCAACCGGATGGGGCGCAGGCTCGATCACGGCTCTCACATCGTAAGCGGTCATGGATCGTCCTCCCGGTCAGAATGTCTCTAGACCGGGTCCGTGACAATACGATGTCACATATAAGTCCTCGGGCTTTCAGCCCAAGGCCTAGCCGCGTGATTTGCGCTCGCCCTTGGCGATCGGCACGCCGTAGAGCTCGAGCCGGTGGTCGACCAGCTTGAAGCCCAGCTTCTCGGCGATCTCGCGCTGCAGGCGCTCGACCTGCTCGTTGCGGAACTCGATGACCTTGCCGGATTCGACGTCGATCAGATGATCGTGGTGCGACTCCGGAACCTCCTCGTAGCGCGCGCGGCCGTCGCCGAAGTCATGGCGCTCGAGGATGCTCGCCTCTTCGAACAGGCGGACGGTGCGGTACACGGTGGCGATGGAGATGCGCGGATCGATCTCGGCGGCGCGCCTGTGCACCTGCTCGACGTCCGGGTGATCTTGGGCGTCAGACAGCACGCGCGCGATCACGCGACGCTGCTCCGTCATCCTCAAACCCTTCTTGATGCAGAGATCCTCGATCTTCGAAACCACGGTCGCCCCTGTTCCCCATTCTCATTCGCCAATGGCAATTATGGCGCCGTTCCCGCGGCGCTTTTGCGACTGAACCTTAATTGCGCCGGATTAGGGCCGGCGCGCGTGAGCCTATTTCGAGCCGCGCCGGCGCGCCCTCGTACCGAGGCCGATGTCCTTGGCGAGCTTGCTGCGCTGTTCGGCGTATTTCGGCGCGACCATCGGATAGTCGGGCGGCAGCCCCCAACGCTCGCGGTACTGCTCGGGCGACATGTTGAAAGCGGTCTTCAAATGCCGCTTCAGCATCTTCAGCTTCTTACCGTCTTCGAGACAGATGATGTACTCGGGCGTCACCGACTTCTTGATCGGAACGGCCGGATGCGGACGTTCCGGAGCAGGCGTCGGGGCCTGCCCCAAGGTCGAGAGCGAAGCATAGACCTGCTGAATCAGTTGCGGCAGCTCGGCGACACCGACCGTGTTATTGGAGACATGCGCTGCGACAATATCCGCCGTCAGTGCCAGGATCTCATTTGTATCGGCCTGGTCGGCCATGGAAGGAATTCCTCGTGTGGGGAGATTGTCGTGATTATAAAGACGCCCCGACTATTCCTCAACAATTCCTTGAGGTCTCTACTCTGATTGTCAAAATTCAGAAGAGGCTAGAATTTCGCATTAGAAATCTAAAGAAGTCATAGATCGCGGCACATCGTGGCCGCGGCGACCTTCCGGCCTTCCGGGCTGCGGTAGTAGCCCTCGCGACGCCCCATCAGCACGAATCCCGAGGCCCGATAGAGCGCCAGCGCAGCCGGATTGTCTTCGGCGACTTCGAGAAACACAGTCTTCGCGCCGAGCGCTGCGGCGCGTTCGAGTGCTCCCTCCAGCAGCAGCCGTGCATGGCCGCGGCGTCTCATCCCGGGGATGACGCCCAGGGTCAGCAGGTCGGCCTGGTCGGTCACCACCTGCACGATGACGAAGCCGGTCGAGATGCGGCCGGCCGGCGTGGAATCTCTGAGAAGCAGCGCGAAGGCGCCCGGAAGGCTCAGCGTCTTCGCGATGCTCGCAGCGCCCCAGGGCTCGTGGAAGCAGGTGGCCTGCATCTCGGCCAGACGATCGGTGTCCGACGGCGACGCCGTGACGACCGCCGGGCGGGTCATCGGACGCCCGCCTTCGGCATCGTGACGTCAGGGGGCCGGAGGTAGAGCGGCAAGGGTGCGAGCGCGGCCGGCGTCCCGTGCCGGGCTGCGGCGATCCGCGCGACGGTCGCGGCATCGGGAATCTCCGGTCCGACACGTCGGACCAGCCGACCCGCCGCG
>JBGALV010000112.1:0-4320 GCA_044223515.1 Alphaproteobacteria bacterium | reverse complement strand
GCGCCGTCCCCGGCGAGCACGAGCGGACCAGAGGGCAGGGTCGGCGAGCGGGCAAAATCCTCCGGCGTCATCGCCATCGGCACGCCGGATGCCCGGCCGCCATCGAAGACCTGGAGATAAAGGTCAGCGCGCTTGCTCTCGAGGGCAACCACCAGCCGTTCGTCAGGAACCGGCGCGGCCGCCGCGACCGCCTCCAGCGTCGTCACGCCGGCGAGCGGGCGATCCACGGCGAGTGAGATTCCCTGCGCGGCGGCGAGACCGACGCGAAGGCCCGTGAAGTGCCCGGGCCCGACGGTAACCGCGACCAGGTCGAGCGCTTCGAAGGCGAGGCCGGCCTCGGCCATCGCCTCCCGCACCATCGGCAGCAACCGCTCGGCATGTCCGCGCACCATCGCCTCGCGCCGCTCGGCCGCGACCCTGCCCTCGGCGAGAACGGCGACGGAGCAGGCGGCGAGCGCACCGTCGATCGCCAGGACCCGTGGCGAAGCTGCGTCCATGGTTCTAGGGCTGCCTCCAAAACGACAGCGGCGCCGCCATCAGGCGACGCCGCGCATGCGTTCTAGCGGAACGGGGGCCGCTGGAGAAGGTCAGGCCTCCGCGCGAACCTCGATGACCTCGGGAATGTAATGCTTGAGCATGTTCTCGATGCCCATCTTGAGCGTCGCCGTCGAGCTCGGACAGCCCGAGCAGGCGCCCTGCATGTGAAGGGTGACGACGCCGTCCTTGAAGTCCTTGAAGACGATGTCGCCACCGTCCTGGGCAACCGCAGGGCGGACGCGGCTGTCGATCAGCTCGATGATCTGCTCGACGATCTCTGAATTCTCGCCGTCGGCGGCCGCCGCCGCCTTGGGCGCCTCGGCGCCGGCGACGAGGATCGGCTTGCCAGACGTGTAATGATCCATGATCGCGCCGAGCACGGCGGGCTTCACCACCGCCCACTCCTTGTCCTCGTGCTTGGTCACGGTGACGAAGTCGGAGCCGAAGAACACCCGCTCGATGCCCTCGATGCCGAAGAGCGCTTCGGCCAGCGGCGACCTGGCCGAGGCTGCCGCGTCGGCGAAGTCGGCGGTGCCAGAGGACATGACCTCGCGCCCCGGCAGGAATTTCAGGGTCGCCGGGTTCGGCGTGTATTCGGTCTGGATGAACATGGATTCCTCGTCGATCTTCCCACCTCAAGATGGGCGAGGGGCCGCGCGGGTTCAACCACATTGACAGTGAGGGTACAACCCCACGACCCTCGGCCCCGATGCCACCGAAACGCCCCGATCCCGAAGCCTTCTTCGCCCGCCTGAAGGCCGCGACGCCCGAGCCCAAGGGCGAGCTCGAGTACCGCAATCCCTACACGCTGCTGGTCGCCGTGGTGCTGTCGGCGCAGGCCACCGACGCCGGCGTCAACCGCGCCACCAGGGACCTGTTCCAGAAGGTCGATACGCCCGAGAAGATGCTGAGGCTCGGCGAAGAGGGCCTGAAGCAGCACATCAAGACGATCGGCCTCTATAACGCCAAGGCCAAGAACGTGATCGCGCTCTCGAAGCTGCTGATCGAGCGCCACGGCGGCGAGGTGCCGAAGGACCGGGAGTCGCTCCAGGCCCTCCCGGGCGTCGGCCGCAAGACCGCGAACGTCGTCATGAACATCGCCTGGGGCGAAGAGACCTTCGCCGTCGACACGCACGTCTTCCGCATCTGCAACCGCACGGGCCTGGCACCCGGGCGCACGCCGGAGGAAGTGGAAGCCGGACTGGAAAAGCGCGTGCCGGCAGCCTATCGCCAGCACGCGCATCACTGGCTGATCCTGCACGGCCGCTATGTCTGCAAGGCGCGTGTACCTGAATGCCCGCGCTGCGTCGTCCGCGATCTCTGCCGCTACAAGGCGAAGACGATCTAGCGGGCCTGCACCATCGAGACGACGGCGCCTTCGCAACCGCCGGCGGCCGCGAGGTCGGCACTGCGGTTGCGGAACTCGACGTGCCGGACCCGGAGCATCGGTCCTTCGCGATAGAAGAACAGGTTCACCGTGCAGGCGTCCGTGCCGTACTGCCAGATCTGCGCGGGACCGTCGCGCCTGACGAAGCGCGGCTGGCCGAACAAGGTCTCGACCTCGCGGGATGCGAGTCCGATCAGCGGCGGCACGTCGACGGTCTTCGAAGCGGGGCGGCTCTGATCGCTCGGGAGGCTGGGCGTGGCGGGGATCGCCGCCTGGGGCACGCCGGTCCGAGCCGATGGCGGCGGCGCGCAGGCGGCGAGCGCCAGCACCACCACCACCCCAAGCCACCGAACGATCATGCCGACACCCTTCGACAACGCCCCAATCGCGAAAGACCGGGCGGTCAGTCCGACGAGCCTCCGCCGGAGACCAGCTGCACGTCGCCGGTCACCTCGCCGCCACGCTCGACCTCGAGCTGGCCGTAACGGACCGTGCCCGTGATCTTGCCGGTGGCGCGCACCAGCATCCGGTTGCGGACGGTGAGCGTGCCGTCGAACGAGCCGCTGATGTCGGCCTCGTCGATCTCGGCCTTGCCCTTGAAGTGGCCGGTCGAGGAGATCTCGATCGCATGGCTGTTGGAGAGAGTGGCCTCGACGCGGCCCTCGACCACCAACACGTCGCACGAGGTGATCTCGCCCGAGAGGATGATGTCGCGGCCGACGGTGAGGCGCTTGGTCTCGCCTTCCTTCTTCGCCGGCTCGGCGATGCGGCGCGGCGGGCCGGGAATGTCGACCACGCGCTTCGGCACTTCGGGATTGAAGGTGGGAGTGGGAGGCTTCTGCTGGGTCATTGAGGCACCTTTGGCGGCAATGTCATCGGTCGCCGGAGTCGGAGGAGAGGCTGGAGCGAGTCCGGCCGGTTGATCCTTGGCGGTTCCGTCGTCGCCGCCCTTCTTCTTGAAGAACATCGGAGGAAATCCCGGTTGGTCCTGGGCGCGAGCGATCTATACCAGATCATCCGCCAGCTTGGCGAATGCGCTCTCGCTCGACGACATGCACCATCGCAGCGAATCCCAGATAAGGCACGAGCAGATTGAGGCCGGGCACCGCGAGAAGCGCGGCAAGGCCGATTCCGCCGGCCCAGAGACCGATTCGGCGCCGGCCGCGAATCGCGCGCGCGGTATCGGCCGGGAACCTGCGCGCCGCGGCCGATTCGAAATACTCGCGGCTGATCAGGTAGCCGTTGAGCGCAAGGAAGAGGACGAGGTTGATTCCCGGCACCAGCAGGTAGACAGGGATCGCAATCAGGTTGAGGGCAAGGCCGACGAGCACCAGCCGGAGGCTCGCGCCGACCTGCTCGGCGATGCCGCTCGTCCTTGGCGCGGGCGCCCCGGGATAGTGCAGGCGCTCGACCGCCTGGGCCAGCCGGTCGCCGAGGATGCCCGCGGCGATGGCGCTGACGGCCGGGAACAGGAGCCAGGCGAGGATCAGCCCGGCGAGCCCGCCGAATGCCGCCGCCGGTGCGGTAGCCCAATGCCAGTCGGCCGGCACCGCGTAGGCGAGGAGAACGGAAACCGCGGCGGCGAGGCCCAGCAGCAGGCAAAGCGATACCGCGACCCCGATCAGGACCAGGCGCCGGAAGGGCGGATCGGAGAGCTGGCCGAAGGCCAGCGCGAGGGGCGAGAGCACGGGACTCAGAAATAGGCGATGAGCCGCCCGGCGACGGCGACCAGCGTCCAGATCGCCAGCGACACCGCGCCCGAGATCCGCGCCGCCGACGGGGGACGACCAGCCTCGGTGCCCGCGATCTCCCGCTTGGTCACGAGCTCGAAGGCCGCGACATTGGCGAGGCCGAGCACGATCAGGATCATCTTGTTGCGGAACAACGGGTTCTCGACGATCGCCGAGGCCTCGGCCGAGAACAACATGAAGCCGCTGACGATCTGGACCGCGAAGGCCGCCATGGCCACCCGCCGCCAGCGGCCGACGAAGGGCTTCAGCGGCATGACCGTGAAGGCGCCGATCAGGCGCGCATCCATGATCGCGATCGCGCCGAAGAAGAAGCAGAGTCCGGCGATGTGCAGCACGTTCGCGAGCGGATAGAGGACGGACGAGCTCCGCATCGCCTCACCGAGGCCCGACTGCTCGAGCGCGAGGAACCAGGATCCCATCAGCGCATCTCGTAGGTCTTGCCGTCGACGGTGATGCGCTCGGCCCGCATCTCGGCCTCGCGCGCGGTGCTGGCGTAGCCGTAGGCGGCCATGACCTTGCCTTCCTTGATCACGTCGACGGTGGCGCCGCGGGACTCCATCCGGGACGGCGGAGCCAAGGTGATCTCCCACGTCTTGCCCTGATAGTCGATCGTCACGTGGGCATGCGGGTACTGGAACACCGAGT
>JBGALV010000111.1:0-14493 GCA_044223515.1 Alphaproteobacteria bacterium | reverse complement strand
GCGCCGCGCTCGGCGACTACCGCGCCGCGATCCAGAGCTTCTCGCGGGCCGGGACGATCCCGCCGGGCTATCCGCCGAACTTCGTCGCCGACATCGCGCTCAACGGCGCCGAGGCCGCACTCCGCAACCGTGACTTCCGCTCCGCCGGTGCCTATCTCGACGCGGTCAACGACACCCGCCCTGGACTCGCGGAGCAGGCGCGCGTCGACTACTACCGCGGCCGCATCTTCGCCGCCGCCGGGGACTCCGAGTCCGCGGTCGAGATCTGGACGCGCCTGACCAAGGGCGAGGATCGCTGGGCGCGGATCCGTTCGGAGCTGGCGCTTCTCGACGACGCGCTGGCGCGCAAGGCGACGACACGGTCCGAGGCGATCCAGAAGCTGGAGTCACTGCGCTTCGTCTGGCGCGGCGACCGCATCGAGCTCGACATGCTGACGCGGCTCGGCCAGCTCTACATCGAGGAAGGCGACGTGAGGAACGGCCTCACGGTGCTCAAGCAGACCGCGTCGGCCTTTCCCGACACCGCGGCGACCCGCGACATCACGCGGATCATGACGCAGGCCTTCTCTAACCTCTACCTGCAGGGTGCGGCCAATGCGCTGCCGCCGCTGGCGGCGCTGGCGCTCTACGAGGACTTCCGCGAGCTGACGCCGCCCGGCGCCGAGGGTAACGAGATCATCAATCGCCTCGCCGACCGTCTGGTCGCGGTCGAGCTGCTGGAGCGCGCCGCAAACCTGCTCGATCGTCAGGTCAAGTCGCGCCTCGAAGGCACCGACAAGGCGCGCGTCGGCGCCAGGCTCGCGGTGATCCGCCTGCTCGACCGCAAGCCCGACGCCGCGATCAAGGCGCTCGACGACTCGGCGGTGCAGTCGCTTCCCGGGGACGTGGCGGCGGAGCGCGCACGCCTGCGATCGCGCGCGCTGTTCGAGCTCGAGCGCCCGGACGAGGCGCTTCGCCTGATCTCAGGCGACATGAGCCGCGATGCCGACCTGCTCCGTGCGGAGATCACCTGGAAGACGGCGAAGTGGAAGGAAGCCTCCGAGGTCTTCGGCCGCCTGGTCGGTGAGGGGGACGGCGCCACGGTCGACGAGAGGCGCGGCCAGCTCGTGCTCAACTGGGCGGTCTCGCTGGCGCTCGCCGGAGACTCGACTCAGCTCGGGCAGGTGCGCCAGCGCTTTGCCCCGTCGATGGACCGCACCCAGTTCCGCGAAGCGTTCCGGCTGATCACGAACCCTTCGGAAGGGGCGCTCAACGACTACTCGAAGCTGTCGGCGCGCTTCCAGGAGATCGACCGCTTCCAGGCCTTCATGACGAGCTATCGCGACAAGCTGAAGACCACGCTGCTCAGCGCGATCAACTAGGGCGCGGCTCCTAGGTTCCGAAGCTTCGGACCAGGCTCCCGGCCACCAGATACCAGCCGTCGACGAGCACGAAGAAGATCAGCTTGAACGGCAGCGAGATCAGCGCCGGCGGCAGCATCATCATGCCCATCGACATCAGCACCGAGGCGATCACCATGTCGATGACGAGGAACGGCAGGTAGAGCAGGAAGCCGATCTCGAAGGCGCGGCGAAGCTCGGAGATCATGAAGGCCGGAATCAGCACGTGGAACGGCGTGTTGGCGCCGACCTGCTCGGGCGTGGCCTTCGCCATGCCCATGAACAGGTCGAGGTCGACCTGGCGGACATGGCTCATCATGAAGCTGTGGAACGGCCGGCTGGCGGCCTCGAAGGCCTCCATCTCCGTGATCTGCTCCTCGATCAGCGGCGCGACACCGTTGTTGTAGGCATCCGTGAAAGTGGGGGCCATCACGAAGCCAGTGAGGAACAGCGCTAGGCTCATCATCACGACGTTCGGCGGGGACTGCTGCGTGCCGAGCGCGGTCCTGAGCAGGCTCAGGACGATGACGATACGGGTGAACGAGGTCACCATGATCATGATGCTGGGCGCCAGCGTCAGGATCGTCATCAGCGCCAGGAACTGGACGATGCGCGCCGTCGACGAGCCGGCGGAAGGACCGCCGAGGTCGAGCGTCATGCTCTGGGCGAAGGCGGCGCCGGCAAGGCCCACGGCACCTGCCGCCAGTGCGGCCGCGATCAGGAAACGCCGGCTCATCTTCACGGGGACTCCGTCGGCGGTGAAAGATGCTCGGCGAAGGTCGACCGGACGCCGATGCCGCGTTCGATCACCGTCTCCGACGTGGCGCCGAGCAGGATCAGGTGCTCGACATCGTCGCGGCGAACCAGCACGAGGCGGCGTCGCGTGTCGAGCATGAGCACCTCGACCACCGACAGCCGGCGGCCGGCACGCGCACCGACCTTGAGGCCGGGCAGGTAACGCTTCAAGGCCCACACGCCGGCGCCGAAGAGGGCGAGGACGAGCACCAGCGAGAGCGTGAACTTGAGATAGGTCGCGAGATCCATCTTGGCGTCAGCCCTGCGGTGGCCGGTAGGCACGCGCCGCCCGGCTGGTGTCGCCGCGGCCAGCGTCGCGGGCCTGGAGGTGCTTGAGGCGGATCTCGAGCTCGTCGAGGCCGCGGATCAGGAGCGCCAGTGCCTCCGCCAGCGGCCGGCCGTCCTCGGGCGGGAGCCGGACGATGTCCTCGCAGAGCCTGTCGACCACCTGGGTCAGGTCGCTGAGGTCGACGGCCTGGCCTTCGCTCGCCGCGTCGAGGGCCGCCACGAGGCGGGCACGGGTCTGCATCAGCCGCTCTTCAACTTCCGCGAGCAAGGTCACGAGGGTTTTTCAACAGGCCGCATCTGCCCGTTGGCCTGGTAGACGTAGGAAAGAATTTCCGCCACGGCGGCAAAAGCCTCGATCGGGATCTCGCAATCGACCTCGACGGCGGCCAGGACCTCGATCAGGTCCGGGTCGTGGCGGACCCGCACGTCATTGTCGAAGGCAAGCTTCAGGATCTTCTCGGCGACCTCGCCATAACCCTTGGCCACGACCCGGGGGGCGGCCTCTTGGCCCAGGTTGTGCTTGAGGGCTACGGCAGCCTGCCTGCGTCTGCGGGCCGGCAAATGCGGCTGTGCGGCCGTGGAATCGACCACGTCCATCCGCTCCGGCACGGCCGGAACGGCTGGCTGGGGCGTCGCCTGAGGGCGGCCTTGGGGATCTAGGGGAACGAGGCTCCTGGACACGGGAGCACTATAGCCGAGTCTCCGGCCGGGCGAAGGCCGGCCGTTGGCATAAGGCTTGCTTTGATCCTGGCAGTTCAGGAGGCGTCTCGATCATGGATCTCGGCAAGCTCTCTCTCTTCAAGCTGGTGGGTTCCCGCATGGGCTACCTGGCGGAACGCCAGAAGGTCCTGTCCCAGAACATCGCCAACGCCGACACCCCTCAGTACCGCCCGAGCGACCTCAAGCCGATGGATTTCCAGAAGGTCCTTGGCGGCGACCAGCGCGTGAAGATGGCGGTCACCAACAAGATCCACCTCGCCGGCACCAACCAGGCGCCGATGTTCTCGCCCGAGAAGGCTGCGTTCGGGAAGAGCTACGAGACCGCGCCCAACGGCAACGCGGTGGTGCTGGAAGAGCAGATGATGAAGGTGGCCGAGGTGCAGTCGAACTATCAGCTGGCCGCCAACCTCTATCAGAAGAACATGTCGATGCTGCGCACCGCCATCGGGCGGACGCAGTAACGGCCACGCGCGACGGGAGATAGACCGATGAACATGGACCTGCAGAAGTCGATGGCGGTGGCGGCCTCGGGCATGAAGGCCCAGGGCACCCGCCTCAAGATCGTCTCGGAGAACCTCGCGAACGCCGATACCGTGATCGGCGCCGACGGCTTCGATCCCTATCGCCGCAAGGTCATCACCTTCAAGACCGCGCTCGACCGGGCGACCGACGCCAACGTGGTGAAGGTCAATCCGCTCGCTTACGACCAGTCGGACTTCCGCATCGAATACAATCCGACGCATCCCAAGGCGGATCCGGATGGTTATGTTAAGATGCCGAATGTGAACTCGCTGATCGAGGTCATGGACATGCGCGAGGCCCAGCGCAGCTACGAGGCCAACGTGACCATGATCGAAGGCAGCCGGAGCCTGATCCAGCGCACGATCGACCTGCTGCGTTAGGCGAAGAGGAGAGCTGAACCATGGCGATCGACCTCAAGGGCTTCAATCCGCTCCAGGCGCTCAAGGGCGCCGCGCAGACGATGGCGCCGACCTCGGTCGCCTCGGCCGGCCCCGTCGCCGGTAGCAAGGACTTCCTCTCGCTGGTGAAGGACGCGGCGACCGACGCGATCAAGACCGGCCAAAAGGCGGAGTCGCTCGGTATCGCCGGCGTCGCCGGACAGGCCGACCTGATGGATGTGGTGCAGGCCGTCGGCAACGCCGAAATGACGCTGCAGACCGTCGTCGCCGTCCGCGACAAGATGGTCAACGCCTATCAGGAACTGATGCGGATGCCGATCTGACGGCGGCGTCCTAGGCTTACCGCCGCTTCTTCGGGTACTCGCTCGCGAGCACGGCGCA
Organism: Alphaproteobacteria bacterium; assembly: GCA_044223515.1. Taxonomy (GTDB): domain Bacteria; phylum Pseudomonadota; class Alphaproteobacteria; order SHVZ01; family SHVZ01; genus SHVZ01. The sequence goes on along the minus strand of JBGALV010000111.1, from coordinate 10,010 downwards.
GAGGTGGGAAGACCACCAGCGCTCGCGCGAGCGGAAGTGCTCGCGCAAGGTGCCTTCCTCGCGCATGCCGAGCTTCTCCATCACCCGCCGCGAGGCGAGGTTCTCCGTGCTGCACATCGCGAAGACGCGATGGAGCTTGAGGCCGCCGAAGGCGATGGCGAGCAGCGCGCGGCCGATCTCGGTCGCGTAGCCCTTTCCTTTCAGGTCTTCCGCGACGGCCCAGCCGATCTCGCCCTGGCGGTGGCGGATCGCCGGCATGAGCTTCAGGATCGCCTCGCCCATCAGCCGGCCGCTTTTGGGTTCGACGACGCCGAGGAGCCAGCGAAGGCGCCGGTGGTCGATCTGATCGCGCAGGATCGCGTGCAGCTCTTCCTCGATCGCGGCGCGAGTCTGTCGCGGCATCGGCAGGTGGCGCCGATAGGCGGGGTGACGCCGCCACGCGTGCAGCGCGTCGAGGTCGTCCTCGGTGAGCTCGCGGATGAGGAGCCGCGCCGTCTCCACCGGCAGGCGGAGCTTCGGCGCGGCCATGGCTCTCAGGCGGCGAGGCGGGCGGCTTGGCCGAGCGCCTGGTCGAGGTCGCGGATGATGTCGTCGATGCTCTCGAGCCCGATCGAGAGCCGCAGCACTTCGGGGCCCGCGCCGGCGGCGACCTGCTGCTCGGCGCTGAGCTGGCGGTGCGTGGTCGATGCCGGATGGATGATCAGCGATCGCGTGTCGCCGATGTTGGCGAGATGCGAGAAGAGGTCGACCGACTCGACGATCTTCACGCCGGCGTCGTAGCCGCCCTTGACGCCGATGGTGAAGACCGAGCCTGCGCCCTTGGGCAGGTACTTCTTCGCGAGCGCGTTGTACTTGTTGCCCTTGAGGCCGGCGTAGGAGACCCACGCCACCTGCGGGTGCCGCTCGAGATGCTCGGCGACGGCTTGTGCGTTCTCGATGTGGCGCTGCATGCGGAGAGCCAGGGTCTCGCAGCCCATGATGGTGAGGTAGGCGTTCATCGGTGCCATCGTCGGGCCGAGATCGCGAAGCCCGATGGCGTGGCCGTAGATCGTGTAGGCCAGGTCGCCGAATGTCTCGGTGAAGGTGAGGCCGTGATAGGCCGGCTCCGGCTTGCAGAGCGAGGGGAAACGGTCGTCCTTGCCCCAGTCGAAGGTGCCGGAGTCGACGACGGCGCCGCCCATGGCATTGCCGTGGCCGGAAAGGAATTTGGTCGTCGAATGGATCACGAGGTCCGCGCCCCATTCGATCGGCCGGCAGAGATAGGGTGAGGCCATCGTGTTGTCGACGATCAGCGGCAGGCCCGCGTCATGCGCGACCTTGGCCAGGGCCTCGATGTCGCTGATGACGCCGCCCGGATTGGCGAGGCTCTCGCAGAAGATCGCCTTGGTCTTCGAATTGATCGCCTTCTTCACGTTTTCGACGTCGTCCGAGTCGACGAGCACGCCCTTCCAGCCGAACTTCTGGAAGGTGCGGGTGAACTGGGTGATCGAGCCGCCGTAGAGCCGGCGCGACGAGATGAACTCGTCGCCGGGCGAGAGAAGGGGAAAGAGCGCGAGCAGCTGTGCCGAGTGGCCGGAGGCGGTGCATGTCGCGCCGCGGCCGCCTTCGAGCGTCGCGATGCGCTCCTCGAGCACCGCGGTCGTCGGGTTCGTCAGGCGCCCGTAGATGTAGCCGAAGGTCTGCAGGTTGAAGAGCGAGGCCGCATGGTCGGCGTCGTCGAAGACGAAGGCCGTGGTCTGGTAGATCGGCGTCGAGCGCGCGCCCGTCGCGGGATCCGGTCCGGCACCCGCATGGATCGACAGCGTCTCGAAGCCGTAGCGGCTGTTCCTGGTCATTTGAGTCAGATCTTCCGGCGCTTGGAGGAGATGACGCCCGAGTTGAAGCCGTGCCAGCCGAGCTCGCCCGAGAGCCGGCCGTATTCGATCTTCGGGCAGCGGTTCATGACGACGGTGAGGCCGGCCTTCTCGGCCTTCTCGGCCGCGGGGTCGTTGCGGACGCCGAGCTGCATCCACAGGACCTTGGCGCCGATCGCGATCGCGTCGTCGGCGATCGGCGGCACGTGCTCGGACGCGCGGAAGACGTCGACCATGTCGATCTTCTCTTTGATATCGCGGACCGAGCCATAGATCTTCTCGCCGAGCACGGCCTGCCCGACCGCGGTCGCGTTCACCGGGATCACCCGGTAGCCCTTGTCCTGGAGATACTTCATCGCGAAGTAGCTCGGCCGGTTCCAGTTGGTCGAGGCGCCGACCATGGCGATGGTCTTGACGCTGCGGAGGATGCCCTTGATCAGCGCGTCGGGATATGAAGCGTGCCGGTCTTCGGGCAGCGCGACGGCGGCAGTCATTAGATCAGGCTCCGCACCAGGTGGGATGGCGCTTCTGGATGAAGGCGTCGATGCCTTCCTCGGCGTCGCGCGCCATCATGTTCTTGGTCATCACTTCGGCGGCGTAGGCATAGGCGTCGTCGAGCGGCATCTCGACCTGGCGATAGAACGCTTCCTTGCCGATCTTGAGCGTCAGCGGCGATTTGGACGCGATCTGCCTGGCGAGATCGGCGACGGTCTTGTCGAGATCGGCGGCCGGGACCACCCGGTTGACGAGGCCGAGCTCGCGGGCGCGGGCCGCCGGCACCATGTCGCCGGTCAGCAGCATCTCCATCGAGGCCTTGCGGCCGACGGCACGCGAGAGCGCCACCATCGGCGTCGAGCAGAAGAGGCCGATGTTGACGCCCGGCGTCGCGAACTGCGCGGTCTCGGCAGCGACGGCGAGATCGCACGTCGCGACCAGCTGGCAGCCGGCGGCGGTCGCGGTCGCATGCACGCGCGCGATCACCGGCTTCGGCAGGCGCACGATCTTGGTCATCAGCCGCGCGCATTGCGTGAAGAGATTGCGATAGATCGTCTCGCCCGGGTTGGCGCGGATCTCCTTGAGGTCGTGGCCGGCGCAGAAGGCGGGCCCGGCTCCCGAGATCACGACGACGCGGGTCGCGGCATCGCCTGCGGCTTCGTCGAGCGCGGCTTCGAGCGCGCTCATCAATCCGATCGAAAGCGCGTTCCGCGCCTGCGGACGATTCATCGTCAGATGCGTGATGCCGTCATCGCGCGTGACGAGGACGAGCGGCTCGGCCGGCGAGGTCTTGGGCTGGGCAGTCATGGGGAGAGGCTTCCTTCCAGGCTCCGGGACGTGTTATCCGGCCAAGGGTCTGGCACGTCAAGGACGGGGAGGGCGGATGGCCTGGATCTATCTGGTGATGGCCGGGATTCTCGAGGTCGGCTGGGCGCTTGGGCTCAAATACGTCGAGGGTTTCACCCGGTTGTGGCCGAGCGTCGGCACCATCGCGGCGATGGTCGCGAGCATGGTGCTGCTCGCGCTCGCCGTGCGCACGCTGCCGATCGGCACCGCCTACGCGGTGTGGACCGGGATCGGTGCCGCGGGCGTCGCCATCCTCGGCATGGTGTGGCTCGGCGAATCCCGGGATATCGTCCGCATCCTCTGCATCGGCCTGATCGTCTCCGGGACCATCGGCCTCAAGCTGTCTTCGGGTGAGTGACATGGCAGGCGCATCCGCGATCACCGTCGAGGACTTCAACGACCTCATCCGCGAGGAGCTGCCCTTCGCCTGGGAGCAGGGCTTTCGCGTCGAACGGCTCGTCGCCGGCGAGGCGACCGTGCGGCTGCCGATCGATCAGGCGCATCTTCGTCCCGGCGGCACCGTCTCCGGACCGGCGATGATGGGGCTCGCCGACTACACGATGTACGCGGTCGTGCTTTCCCGGATCGGGCGCGTGAAGATGGCGGTCACGACCAACCTGAACGCCAATTTCCTCCGCCTGCCGCCGCCGCGGGACCTGATTGCCGAGGGCCGGTTGCTGAAGCTCGGAAAGCGGCTGGCCTACGGAGAGGTCACGATCTTCTCGCAAGGGGAGGAGGACCCGGTATGTCACGTGACGTCCACCTACTCGCTGCCGCCGCTCGGTGGCGCATGACGGCCCGTCGATCGCTCGCGGCAGCCGCAGCGCTGATCGCCGCCTTCGCGATGACGGCGGCCAGCGCCGAGGAGCGGCCCACCTGGGTCGTCACCGGCGTGGCCGAGAACGACCTGTTCGCCCAGAACAACGCCGATCGTCACTACAGCAACGGCGTTCGCGCCGCGCTGTTCTTCGACAAGAGCGAGTTCCACGACGCGCTATGGGATCTGGCCGGCAAGCTGCCGTTCCTTTCCGGCGACAGGCGTTGGACCGTCGGTTTCGCCATCGGCCACAACATCTACACGCCCGAGGACAAGCAGCGGCTCGATCCGATCCGCACGGATCGGCCTTATGCGGGCTGGCTCCATGGCGGAGCGGTGCTGCAATCCCGGTCAGCAGTCTCCCTCGAGACGCTCGAGCTGGACCTCGGCGTGGTCGGTCCGGCTGCCCTCGGCGAGGAGGTGCAGAACAACTGGCACCGCTACGTGGCGCATGTTCCCGAGGCGCGCGGCTGGAGCAACCAGCTGCGCAACGAGCCCGGCGTCCTGCTGGTCTACGAGCGCCGCCGGTCCCTGCTGTCGACGGCCGTCACGGAGCCGGCCCTCCGATCCCTGCTCGGGAACGATCTCGGCGTCGACGTGCTCGGAAACCTCTCGGGCAGCGTCGGCAACGTGCTGACCTATGCCGGGGCCGGCGCGACCATCCGCTTCGGCGACAATCTCGGCGTCGATTTCGGTCCGCCGCGGATCCAGCCGGCGCTCGCCGGCTCGGACACCTTCTATCCGGTCGACGCCTTCGCCTGGTACGCCTTCGCCGGTGCCGAGGTGCGAGCGGTCGCGCACAACATCTTCCTCGACGGCAACACGTTCAAGGACAGCCAGTCGGTGTCGAGGAAGGTCTTCGTCGCCGACCTGCAGGGCGGCGTCGTGCTCGTCTTCAGCCGCGTTCGCTTTTCCTACACGCAGACGCTCCGCACCCGCGAGTTCGACGGCCAGAAGCGCCCCGATTGGTTCGGCTCCCTCAGCGCCAGCATTCGGTTCTGATTCCCGCCAAGACGCTGAGAGGTCACGGCTTTCTCACAAGGCGAAAGCCTGCCGGTCTGTCACGTTGACGACGACCGCATGCTTCCACCGGGGGGAAGATGACCCTGTTTCAGCGACGCCTCGGCGTGGCCGCCCTGATGGCCGCCTCGCTCTTCGGCATGACTCCCGCCATCGCCCAGCAGGGCGATCCCGAGGGCGTGTTCACGCTCGTCATCGAGAACGACCTCTTCTCGCGCAACAACGCGGACAAGCACTACACGAACGGCTTCCGCCTGGGCTGGCTGTCGCCGGACAGTGGCGGGCCTCAGGGCCTTTGGGAGCTCGGCGAGTACGTGCCGCTGATCGACACGGGCGCGCGCCGGCGCATCGGCTTCACCCTCGGCCACAATCTCTACACGCCCGAGAACAAGATCCGCACCGACCGCATCCTCAACGACCGGCCCTACGGCGCCTTCCTCTATGCCGGCCTCGCCTTCCAGTCGCAGTCCGATCGCCGGCTCGACACGGTCGAGCTGGACGTCGGCGTCGTTGGTCCGGCCGCGCTGGGCGAGTCGATCCAGAACAACGTCCATCGCGTGATCGGCTCCGACGAGGCTCATGGCTGGGACAACCAGCTGCAGAATGAGCCCGGCGTCGCGCTGGTGTTCGAGCGCAAGTGGCGCTACCTCGCCGAAACCTCGGGCGGCTACGGCTTCGACCTCATCCCGCATGTCGCCGGCAGCGTCGGCAACGTCTTCACCTATGGCGGCGCCGGCCTCACCTTTCGTGTCGGCGAGGACCTGTCGGTCGACTTCGGTCCGCCTCGCATCCGGCCCGCCCTGCCGGGCTCCGCCTCCTTCGACAAGCCGCTCGACCGGCTCGCCTGGTATCTCTTCGTCGGCGGCGAGGCGAGGGGCGTCGTGCGCGACATCTTCCTCGACGGCAACACGCTCGGCAGCGAGCAGTCGATCGCCAAGAGGCCCTTCGTTTTCGAGGCCCAGGCCGGACTGGCGATCGTCATCCGCCAGACCCGCATCAGCTATACGCAGATCTGGCGGTCCGAGGAGTTCGTCGGGCAGCGGAAGGGCGACTATTTCGGCTCGATCAGCATTTCCACCAAGTTTTAGGTGGTATTATAATACCGCTACCGGAATCCTCGCGGATTTCCGGCCTTTCTCATTGACACCCGGACGAAATCTGCAATATTCCGCGCCTTCCGGCCGGCTGCCCTCGGGTAGCCGGCCACCGTCATTCAAGAGCGCGAGCGATGAAGACCTTTTCAGCGAAGCCCGCCGAGGCCCGTAAGGACAAGAAGTGGGTGCTCATCGACGCCGAAGGCGTCGTGCTCGGGCGCCTGGCCTCGATCCTGGCCATGCGTCTGCGCGGCAAGCACCTGCCGACCTATACGCCCCATGTCGACATGGGCGACAACATCGTCGTCATCAACGCGGAGAAGGTGAAGCTCACCGGCCGCAAGCTGACCGACAAGGTGTTCTACTATCACACCAATAATCCCGGCGGCATCAAGGCCCAGACCATGGCCCAGCGTCTCGGCGGCGAGCACCCCGAGCGGGTGATCTACAAGGCCGTCGAACGCATGATGCACCGCGGTCCCCTCGGCCGCCGTCAGCTCGGTAACCTCAAGGTCTACGCCGGCAACGCCCATCCGCACGAGGCGCAGCAGCCCGCGAAGCTGGACGTCGCCGCGTTGAATGCCAAGAACAAGAGGAGCGCCTGATATGACCGGCCTCAAGGAACAGCTCCAGGGTCTCAAGGCCGATCCGGCTGCCGCCGCCGTCGATGTGCAGCCGAAGATCGATGCCAAGGGCCGCGCCTACGCGACCGGCCGCCGCAAGGACGCCGTCGCCCGCGTGTGGCTGAAGCCCGGCATCGGCCGGGTCGTCGTCAACGACCGCGACATCAAGGAATACTTCGCCCGCCCGGTGCTCCGGATGCTGCTGGCCCAGGTCTTCGAGACCGCCAACCGCACCGACCAGTACGACGTGTGGTGCACGGTGAAGGGCGGCGGACTCTCCGGCCAGGCCGGTGCGGTCCGTCACGGCATCAGCCGCGCGCTCACGAACTACGAGCCGGGTCTGCGCCCGGTGCTGAAGCGCGGTGGCTTCCTCACCCGCGACAGCCGCGTCGTCGAGCGCAAGAAGTACGGCCGCGCCAAGGCGCGCCGCAGCTTCCAGTTCTCGAAGCGCTAACCGCTTCGGACATATCGTCGATCAGCGGGGCGCGGACCTATGGGTCTCGCGCCCCGTTTCTTTCAGGAGGCCGTATGAGCAGCCAGCGCCGTTCCGGGATTCTCATTCCCTATGGCGGGGTGATGCCGACGATCGCGCCGGATGCCTTCATCGCCGACAACGCCGTGATCATCGGCAATGTCGAGATCGGGGCGGGGGCCAGCATCTGGTTTGGCGTCGTGCTTCGCGGCGACCTCAACAAGATCACCGTCGGCCCGCGCTCCAACATCCAGGACGGCAGCATCATCCACGTCGCGGGCAAGCGCTATCCGACCGTGATCGGCGCCGACGTCCTGATCGGGCATGCGGTGGTCGGCGAAGGCTTCGTGCTCGGCGACCGTGCCTTCATCGGCATGAAGTCGACGATCCTCGAAGGCACGACCATCGAAGGCGGCGCCATGCTCGCCGCCGGATCGCTGCTGACGCCGAGGAAGCACGTGAAGGCGGGCGAGCTCTGGGGCGGAAGCCCGGCCAAGATGATGCGCCAGCTGACGCAGGAGGACTTTGCCGGCATGGCCGAGTCCACCGACGGCTACACCCGCCACGCCCAGACCTATCGGAACGAGCGCGGCTACTGAGGCGCGGGCGCGCTACTCCTGCGCCTTGACCGCGACGTAGGACCCGGGCGCGTCCTCGATCGGCTTGAGCTTGCCGTCGCCGGGCTTGCGCGCCGGTACCTCGCCGCCCGAGTAGGTCTCTAGCCACTTCCGCCACTCGGGCCACCACGAACCCTGGTGCGGGGTCGCGCCTTCGAGCCAGCCTTCCGGTGTCTCGGCCTTCTTCTCGTTGGTCCAGTAGCCGTACTTCGCCGGCTCCGGCGGATTGACGACGCCGGCGATATGACCCGATCCCGAGAGCACGAACTTGACCGGACCCTTGTAGAGCTTCGTCGCGGCGAAGGTCGAGCGCCACGGCGCGATGTGGTCCTCGCGCGTCGACAGGATGAAGGTCGGAAGCTTGATCTTGGTGAGGTCGATCGGAACGTTGCCGAGGCGGATCGCGCCCGGCTCCACCAGCTTGTTCTCCTGGTACATCTTGCGGAGATAGAAGCTGTGCATCGCCGCCGGCATGCGCGTCGAGTCCGCGTTCCAGTAGAGCAGGTCGAACGGGAACGGGTCCTTGCCGAGCAGATAGTTGTTCACGACGAACGACCAGATCAGGTCGTTGGCGCGCAGCATGTTGAAGGTCGTCGACATCGCGCCGCCGTCGAGGTAGCCGCCGTCCTTCTCCATCTTGCTCTCGAGCGCCTGGAGCTGCTCCTCGTCGATGAAGACCGAGAGCTCGCCGGCCTCGGCGAAGTCGACCAGCGTCGTGAAGAAGGTGATGCTGGCGATGCGCTCGTCCTTCTTCGCCTGCATGTAGGAGAGCGTCGCCGCCATCAGCGTGCCGCCGATGCAGTAGCCGATCGCGTTGATCTCCTTCTCGCCGGTCGCCTTCTCGATCGCATCGAGCGCGGCGAGCGGGCCCTCGAACATGTAGTCCTCGAAGGTCTTCTCGGCGAGCTTCTCGTCGGGGTTGACCCAGGAGACGACGAAGACGGTGATGCCCTGGCTCACCGCCCACTTGATGAACGAGTTCTTCTCGCGGAGATCGAGGATGTAGAACTTGTTGATCCATGGCGGCACCAGCAGCAGCGGCCGCTTCATGACCTTGTCGGTGGTCGGCGAGTACTGGATCAGCTGCATCAGGTCGTTCTGGAAGACGACCTTGCCCGGCGTGGTCGCGATGTTCTTGCCGACCTCGAACGCCTCCATGTCGGTCATCTTGATCGCGAGCTTGCCTTTGCCGCGCTCGAGATCCTTGAGCAGGTTGTCGAGGCCCTTCACCAGGTTCTCGCCGCCCGACTCGATGGTCGCGCGCAGCACTTCCGGATTGGTCATCAGGAAGTTCGACGGCGCCATCGCGTCGACGAACTGGCGCGTATAGAAGTCGACCTTCTGCGCGGTCTTCTTGTCGAGTCCTTCGGTCTCCTTGACCGTCTGCTGCAGCCAGCGGGCGGTCAGCAGGTAGGACTGCTTGATGAAGTCGAAGACGAAGCTTTCCTGCCAGGCCTGGTCCTTGAACCGACGGTCGCCCGGCGCGGGCTCGGCGACCGGCGCCGCCTGCTCGCCGAAGAAGCGACGGGTCGCGGTCTGCCAGAGCGACATGTAGTCCTGCCAGAGGTTGATCTGGGCCTGGACCAGGCGGGCAGGGTCGGCCATCAGCCGGGTGGTCAGCTCGAAGAAGGCCGAGCCGATGTTGAGCGGATCGGCGCTGGCGCCGTCCTTGCCGGCGGTCTCGGCCTGCTTCTGGACGAAATCGGCCACCAGCTGGCGGCTCCGGTCGGCGATCCGCGTCATCGTCTTCGCGAACTCGACCGGATCGGGAACCTTTACCTGCGGGCTCTGGCTGTCCACCATGCGCCTAGCTCCTGCCGCGCCCGTCCTTGTGCTCGACCCTTAAGGGATCCTGGCCACAGGGGGCGGTGGACCGCCCTCCGGGAAGCGGCTAAAACGAGATGAGTTTCTTGTTATTTTCTTACACGATGCCGGCGGCCTGGTCACCCTAAGAACGACCCGCCGCCGGATCGAAAGCGGGCGGGAGAGGCCGAAAATGGCGTCGAAACGGTCGTGGGGACCGTCGGTCCTGGTGGTCCTGGCGCTGTCCGGCTGCTCGTCGGTGCCCGATGCGGTCAATCCGATGGAATGGTACCGCTCGGCGACCGGGTCCTCATCACGCTCGACTGCCCAGCCCAACGAGAACGATGCCCGGATGGCGACCGCCCAGGGC
>JBGALV010000110.1:0-14605 GCA_044223515.1 Alphaproteobacteria bacterium | reverse complement strand
CATGTGGATCGCGCCGACCTGGCGAGGCGCGCGTACCGGTGGTCTCAGGCTGGTTCGCCTTCTTTCGGAGGCCGATCGCTTCTACGCGTGCTGGCTCGGCGCTCGGCAGGTGTGGTCGATCATGGATGAGGCCCTCGTAGGTCGCGGCAAGCATCGCGACTACGGCTACCCTACGGCCATCGGCGGCACGGCGATCGAATGGCCCGGTCTCACCACGCGCTGGGGCTTCATGGTGCTGAAGAACGCCGCTGAGCTCGAGGCGGATGCCCGCGCGGCGATCAAGGAGGCGGCGGCCTTGTCGCCGGCGCGCGCGGCCAGCGCTTGATCGCGCTCAAAAAAGTCCGCTTTCAGATCGATTGCGACGGCGTGAAGGAAAGAGCCCGGCTATCGCCGGGCTCTTCTAGTTTCAGGAGGCGACGATCTAGGTGCGGCGATGGGCCGGGCCGTTGTGCCCACCCGGGCCGCCTCGGCCGCCGCGTCCGATCAGCTCGTCGGCGACATGCTTCTGCTCGTCGGAGAGCTGGGCATAGAGCGGCTTGAAGGCGTCGACCGAGCGCTGGCTCTGCGCGGCGGCGAGCTTCGCGGCCTCCGCACGGCGCTCCATCTGCTCGATCGCGGTCGGCGGCTTCGGCTTCTGGTCGCTGCTCGCGGTGCGCGCGGCACGACGCTTCTGCATCGTCGCGCTCATCTCGTCGGCGTTCTGCTTCATGACCTTGACGTAGTTGTCGAAGGCTGCCTGCTGCGCCGGCGTGATCTTGAGCTCCGCCTTGAGGAAGGCGATGCGGCCATCCATGTGGCGGTTGAAGCTGCGCGATGCGCCCGGCGGGTTTGCGGGTTGCGCGAAGACCGCAGGCGCCGCAGCACCGAGGAGACCGATCGCGAGCGCGCCGGCGAGAATACGATGACGGGAAGAAAGCATGGTACGTCGTCCTTCGGTTGGAGGCGATGAGATCGGCGTCTCGATGACGCTGTCTTGTCGATGACACGCCGGCACGTCGCGACTCCTGCGTCCAAAAAAAGCGCCGCCCTTCAAGGCGGCGCGTCGTTGCGAAAGACGAACGTGGCTAGTGGGTTCGCTCGATCGGCGTTCGCGGATCGGCGGTGTCGTGTGCCAGCATCGGATCCTCGCGCGCCTCCAGCTCGCTTCTCGTGAGCCCGATGTCGGCGAGTGCGTGATCGTCGAGCGTCAGCAGCTCGGTCCGGCTCTTCTCGTTGCGCTTGCGTTCGAAGAAGCGGCTCACGGCCGAGCCGATCGTGTGCATCATGGAGTGGGCCATCGTGATCTCTCCTCTTCTCGCTCCCGAAAATGTGGGCGCAGGAGAAGAGCCAGTCAGCCGTATGACACGGACATATCCGTGATCGGCCGGTGACCGTCGGCCGATGTCAATTTCGCGGCAAACGCCTGAAGGTCAGGAAGCGGCACGCGGCACCCTTCGCGCGCGCCTTCTCTTCGTAGCGCGTCGGCGGCCAGTCGTCGGGACGCTCCGCACTCTCGTCGCCGATGCGCTTGGGCGCGAAGGCGGGATGCGCCGTCGCCACCTCGAGCATGTGCTCGACGTAGTCGGCGTCGTCGGAGGCGAGCCTCAGCTCGGCATCGTCGACCATCGCTTCGGCCAGCCAGTCGAGCGTCTCGGTCGAGACGATGCGCCGCTTCTTGTGCCGCGCCTTCGGCCACGGATCGGGAAACAGGATGAAGCAGCGGTCGATGGACCTCGGCGCGAGGCGGGCCAGCAGGAGTCGCGCGTCGTCGGGGTGCAGCCGCACGTTGGCGAGCTGCCTGTCCTCGACCATGGTCAGCAGGCTGGCGAGGCCGTTGAGGAAGGGCTCGCAGCCGATGAAGCCGATCTCGGGATGACGCTCGGCCTGCCAGGCGACATGCTCGCCGCCGCCGAAACCGATCTCGAGCCAGACCTGCTTGCGCGGAGGGGCGAACAGCGCGCGCGGATCGACTGCGCCGGCCTCCGGGATCGCGATCCGGAGGCGCGGCAGCAGGTGCTCGATCAGCTCCTTGCGGCGCTGGGTAAGCGGCCGGGCGAGGCGCCGGCCGTGGAAACGTCGAAGCTCAGGCGCCAAAGGCCTTCTTGAGCTTGTTCACCAGATCGACCTTTTCCCACGAGAAGCCGCCGTCCTTCTCGGGCTTGCGCCCGAAATGGCCGTAGGCCGAGGTGCGATGGTAGATCGGCTTGTTGAGGCCGAGGTATTCGCGGATGGCGCGGGGCGAGAGCCCGACCAGCTCCTGCAGGACTTTCGAGAGCTTGTTCTCGTCGACCTGGCCGGTGCCGTGCGTGTTCACGTAGACCGAGATCGGGTGTGACACGCCGATCGCGTAGGAGAGCTGGATCGTGCACTTGGGCGCGATGCCGGCGGCGACCACGTTCTTCGCGAGGTAGCGTGCGGCATAGGCGGCCGAGCGATCGACCTTGGTCGGGTCCTTGCCCGAGAAGGCGCCGCCGCCGTGGGGCGCAGCACCGCCGTAAGTGTCGACGATGATCTTGCGGCCGGTGAGGCCGGCGTCGCCGTCCGGGCCGCCGATGACGAAGCGGCCGGTCGGGTTGACGTAGAAATGCTCCTCCGGCGGCATCCAGCCGGCAGGCATCACGTTCTGAACGTAGGGCCGCACGATCTCGCGGACCTCATCGACGTCGACCTTCTCCGAGTGCTGGGTCGAGACGACGACGGCGGTGCAGCCGACCGGCTTGCCGTTGACGTAGCGGAGCGAGACCTGGCTCTTCGCATCGGGGCCGAGCATCGGCGCCTTGCCCTTGTGACGGGCTTCCGACATCGCGCGCAGGATGTTGTGCGAGTACTGGATCGGCGCCGGCATCAGCTCCGGCGTCTCGTCGCAGGCGTAGCCGAACATGATGCCCTGGTCGCCGGCGCCTTCGTCCTTGTTGCCCTTGGCGTCGACGCCGCGGGCGATGTCGACGGACTGGCCGTGCAGATGGACGCCGACCTTGGCCTTCTTCCAGTGGAAGCCCTTCTGCTCGTAGCCGATGTCCTTCACCACCTTGCGGGCGATGGCCTCGATCTTGGGCGCGTTGACCTTGCCGCTCTTGTCGACCAGCGAGCGCGGGCCGCGCACTTCGCCGGCGATGACGATGCGGTTGGTGGTGACCAGCGTCTCGCAGCCCAGGCGCGAATAGGGATCGGCCGCGAGGAAGGCGTCGACGATCGCGTCCGAGATCCGGTCGCAGACCTTGTCCGGATGGCCTTCAGCCACGGATTCGCTGGTGAAGACGTAGTCGGCCTGAGCCACGGGCGCCCCCTCACTACTTGCCTGGAAAGCCTGAAATAAGCGGCTTTTTTCGCCGCCGGGTCGGGGCGAGTGTTTGCTGGGTTTGACCTTACCGGTCAAGGGAAAATGCGGCGTTTCCTACTCGCCGCGCGCGAGCGCCTTGGTCAGCTCGAACACCCGCCGGCGAAGGTCGGGTTCGCTGATCTCCCAGTACGCGTCGACCAGCCCACGGGTCTCGCGCCGGGCCATCGGGTCGGCGTCGTATTCGCTCGGCGCCTCGGCGGCACCCGGGGCGGACGAAGCGGCGTCGCCCGGCATGTCGTCGAAGAAGAAGGAGACGGGGACGTCGAGGACGCGGCTCAGGTCGAAGAGACGGCTGGCGCCGATCCGGTTGGCGCCGCGCTCGTACTTCTGCACCTGCTGGAAGGTGAGGCCGAGGGCCTGGGCGAGCTTCTCCTGGCTCCAGCCGAGGAGGGTCCGCCTTAGGCGGACGCGATGGCCCACATGGATATCGATCGGATGCCCCTTCCCATCGCTACCCGCTCGTGGCGGACGCCCACGCGGACGGCCGGTACGCGCCATCGCTCGGTTCCCTGTTTCCTGGAATTGACGATCGGAAAGAGAAGTAGTCGCGATTCGTCGCGGGGGTCAATTGCTGTGAGACTTCCGTGGACTACTCAGACGGAATGCGAGAATGACAAATATCAACGAGAGTAATGCTGCGGTTGTATCGCGCCATTGCGTGTAAAACGTGCCGTGCAATGCTACCGGCAAGTCTCCGTCGACGACCCCGACCGCGTCGAGATCCAAGGATTTTGTCACTCTCCCGTAGGAATCGATGATGCCGGATATGCCGTTCTGCGCCGAGCGCACCAGCGGCAGTCCTTCCTCGACGGCCCGCATGCGGGCGGCGGCGAAGTGCTGGTAGGGACCCGCGGAGTGTCCATACCAGGCGTCATTGGTGAGGTTGAGCAGCCATTGCGGCCGATCGTCGCGGTCGATCACCGCGCCCGGGAAGATCACCTCGTAGCAGATCAAGGCGCCGGCCGGCGGCGTCCCGGGTAAGCGGGTACTCATTAAGCCGGGGCCGGGCACCATGCTCTCGCCGGGCAGCTGCGGGACCCAGCCGAGCAGCCAGCGGAGCGGCGTGTACTCGCCGAAGGGGACCAGATGGGACTTGTCGTAGGCCGCGACGATCCGTGCCTCGCGGTCGACGGCGACGAGGCCGTTCGTGAAGGGCGGTCGCTCGCCCGACCCCTGCAGGCGGATGGTGCCGGTGACGACAGCACCGCCTTCGGGCGCGGCCGACGCGATCGCTTTCAGCACCTCGGGCTCGCGCTCGACCAGGAACGGAATCGCGGTCTCCGGCCAGATCACCAGCGTCGGTGCGGCGTCGGCCGGCCCGCGCGTCATCGTCAGGTGCTTCACCAGCGTCGCGACGCGCTGGTCGATCTCCCATTTGAGGCTCTGCGGCACGCTCGCCTGGACGAGCCGAAGGCGGACGCCCGGAACCGTTTCGCCGCTGGCCTGGGCGAGACGCTGATGTCCGTAGCCGAAGCCGGCGGCGAGAAGCAGGGCACCGGCAAGGGCCGCACGCCTGGCGAAGCGATGGCCGAACGCTGCGGGCAGCGAAGCGACCAGCACGGTCAGCAACGTGACACCCCAGGCGCCGATCAGGGACAGCGACTGCAGCATCTCGGGTACGCCGACCCAGGTCGAGGCGGCCAGGTTCCAGGGGAAGCCGGTGAAGAGATGGCCGCGCAGCCATTCGATCGCCGTCCAGACCACCGCAAAGCCGAGCACGCGGCCGACACCTTCGAGCCGGAGCGCCTGGGTGATCGCGAGCGCCAATCCCGAATAGATCGCGAGGATCGCCGGCAGGCCGAGCGAGGCGAACGGGATGAACCAGACGAAGCGGTCGCCGTCGATCGTGAAGGCGTTGGCGATCCAGTAGAGGCCGCTGGTGAAATGGCCGAGCCCGAACCACCAGCCGAGCGCGAAGGCTCGTCCTGGAGGCATGTCGCGGCTGAGAAGCAGGACGCCGGTGAAGGCGACCAGGAACGCCGGCGGAAAGTCGACGGGCGGAAGGGCGGCCGTGGCGACCACGCCGAGCAGCGCGGCGAGAAGGCGCCGGCCCCATTTCCGGCTTCGGCTGTCGGCCTCGCGTCGCATGCGATGGGGAGGGGGCTACTTGGCGGGGGCGTTGGCGACAGGCGCGTTGAGCACGCGCAGGCGCTTCACGCGGCGGGCGTCGGCCTCGACCACCTCGAACTCCAGCCCCGACGGGTGGCGGATCACCTCGCCACGCACCGGCAGATGTCCTGCGAGCCAGGTGACGAGCCCCGCCAGCGTGTCGGTGTTCTGGCGCTCCTCGTCGGAGAGGATGGTCCCGGTCTCCTTCTCGAACTCCTCGATCGAGGCGCGGGCGTCGGCCGCGAGCGAGCCGTCGGGACGGCGCTCGAGCTTCTGCGCCTCGGTCTCGTCGTGCTCGTCGTCGATCTCGCCGACGATCTGCTCGATCAGGTCCTCGATGGTGACGAGCCCGTCGACGCCGCCGAATTCGTCGACGACCAGCGCCATGTGGGTCTTTGCCGCGCGCATCTCGATCATCATGTCCATCGTGCGCATCGCCGGCGAAACGAACATCACCTTGCGCAGCAGGCGGCGCAGCGTCACCTGCCGGCCCTCGGCGACCGCGGTCAGCACGTCCTTGATGTGGACCATGCCGAGCACGTCGTCGAGCGTGCCGCGATAGACCGGCACGCGCGTATGACCGGAGGCGGTCATGTGCTTGACGATGTCGGGGACGGAGGTGTCGATTTCCAGCGCGTCGATGTCCGAACGCGGGACCATCACGTCGCGCGCGGTCAGCGTGCGGAGCTTGAGCACATTGCCGATCAGCGCGCGCTCGTCGTCGGCGATCGGCTCGGCGGTCTCGCGCTCCTCGATCAGTTCCTCGATCGCCTCGCGGAAGGAGGCCTCGATCTCGCGCTCCTTGCGCGAGCGGCCGAGCCATGCTTTGAGGCGCGCGAAGCGCGACTCCGACGTCTCGGTCATCGCCTGATCTCGTAGGGATCCGGCACGCCGAGATCGGCGAGCACCTCGATCTCGACCTTCTCCATCTTCTTGGCGTCGGGCTTCGTCTCGTGGTCGAGGCCGAGGAGGTGAAGCACGCCATGGACGACGAGGTGGGTCAGGTGATCGGCCGGTTTCTTGCCCTGGTCCTCGGCTTCGGCGAGCACGGTCTCGAGCGCCAGCACGATGTCGCCGAGGAACGGCCGCTCGCCCGACTCGAAGGAGAGCACGTTGGTCGGCTTGTCCTTGCCGCGGTAGTCGCGGTTGAGCACGCGGACCTGGGCATCGTCGGCGAGTGCCAGCGAAACCTCGGCCGGGCCTTCATGCGCGGCAGCGAGCGCGGCTTTAGCGGCCCGCCTTGCCAGCTTGTCGGCGCCGGGAACCGATTTTTTCCATTGCCGGGAGAGCTCGGCGACGGAGACCGTCGCCGTGGCACGAGGTCGGCCGGGGCTCATGGCTGGACCCGATCCGTCCTGGCGGCGATCAGCCGGGGATCGTGGGCGTTGTAGGCGCGGACGATGCGCGTCACCAGCGGATGGCGGACGACGTCGGCGTCCGTGAACTCGACCATGGTGACGCCCTTCACGTCGCGCAGGATGTCGACGGCCTCGTTGAGGCCCGACTTGGCGCCGAGCGGCAGGTCGATCTGGCTGGGATCGCCGGTCACCGCCATGCGGCTGTTCTCGCCGAGGCGTGTCAGGAACATCTTCATCTGGGTCGGCGTGGTGTTCTGCGCCTCGTCCAGGATGATGAAGGAATTCGCGAGCGTGCGGCCGCGCATGAAGGCGAGCGGCGCGATCTCGATCTCTCCGGCCTGGAGGCGGCGGTCGACCTGGTCGCCCGGCATCATGTCGTAGAGCGCGTCGTAGAGCGGGCGCAGGTACGGATCGATCTTTTCCTTCATGTCGCCGGGAAGGAAGCCGAGCCTTTCGCCGGCCTCGACCGCGGGCCGCGACAGGATGATGCGATCGACCTTGCCGGCCTTCAGCGCCGCGACGGCGACGGCAACCGCGAGATAGGTCTTGCCGGTGCCGGCGGGGCCGAGGCCGAACACCAGCTCGTGGTCCGCGAGCGCGTCGAGATATGCGGCTTGTCGAGGCGAGCGCGCCTCGATCGGGCGGCGCCATGTCGCGATGCCGCGCGGCTGCTCGTCGCCCTTCGATCCGGCAAAGCGGATGGCCGCGTCGATGTCGGCGGTGGTGAGGCCGGACGGCTGCCCGTTCTTGCGCTTGTCGGCGACCAGGCGGCCGTAGAGACGCTCGAAGGTCTGCTTGGCGGCTTCTGCCTGCGCACCGGCGATCGCGAGCGGGCTCGAATGGCCGGTGACGCGAACGTCGAAACTCTGCTCGATCCGCGCCAGGTTGCGATCGTGCTCGCCGAACAGCAGCGGTACCAGCGACGCATCCTCGAAGTTGACGTGCAGGACCGGCTGCTCCTCGCGCCTCACGCCGCCTCCTCTTCAACGACCGCGACCTGCCCGGCAAGGCTGACGCCGTAGGCGGCGGTCACTTCTACGGAAACCATCCGGCCGATCAGCCGTTCCGCGCCGTCGAAATGGATCGACTGCAGGTAGGGCGTGCGTCCGATCAGCTGTCCGGGCTTGCGGCCCGTGCGCTCGGCCAGGACCTCGAAGGTGCCCCCGACCATCCGCTGGTTGAAGGCGAGCTGGTGGCGCTCCAGCACCTCGTGCAGGCGATCGAGGCGCCGGCCCTTTTCGTCCTCCGGCACCTGCGCGTCCATGAGCGCTGCGGGCGTGCCGGGGCGCGGGCTGTACTTGAAGGAATAGGCCTGGGCGAAGCCGACCTTCTCGGCGAGGTCGAGCGTCGCCCGTACGTCGGCCTCGGTCTCGCCGGGGAATCCGACGATGAAGTCCGACGAGAGCGCCAGGTCGGGCCGCGCGGCACGCAGCCGGTCGACGAGGCGAAGATAGGCCGCGGCCGTATGCTTGCGGTTCATCGCCGCGAGGATGCGGTCGGATCCCGACTGCACCGGCAGATGCAGGAACGGCATCAGCTTCGGCTCGTCGCGGTGCGCCTCGATCAGCTCGTCGTCGAGGTCGCGCGGATGCGAGGTGGTGTAGCGGAGCCGCTCGATGCCCTCGATTCCGGCGATCTCGCGGAGCAGGCGGCCGAGGCCCCAGGCCTTTCCGTCAGGCCCTTCGCCGTGGAAGGCATTCACGTTCTGGCCGAGCAGCGCGATCTCGACCGAGCCCTGCGCCGCCAGGCGCTTCGCCTCGGCGACGATCGACGATACGGACCGCGAGTATTCGCTGCCGCGCGTGTAGGGCACGACGCAGAAGGTGCAGAACTTGTCGCAGCCTTCCTGCACCGACAGGAAGGCGATCGGCCCTTGCGGCGCGCCGTCGGGCAGGTGGTCGAACTTGGGCTCGGCCGGGAAGTCGGTCGCCAGCACCTGGCCGCCGGCGCGCGCTGCGCGTGCGACCAGCTCCGGCAGCTGATGATAGCTCTGCGGGCCGACGACGATGTCGACATAGGGCGCACGGCGCAGGATCTCGCCGCCTTCGGCCTGGGCGACGCAGCCGGCGACGGCCAGCGTCAGGTCGCCGCCGGCGGCCTGCTTCTCCTGCTTGATCAGGTTGAGCCGGCCGAGCTCGGAGAAGGTCTTCTCGGAGGCCTTCTCGCGGATGTGGCAGGTGTTGAGGATCACCATGTCGGCCGCCTCGGGCGTCTCCGCCGGCGCATAGCCGAGTGGCGCCAGGACATCCGCCATCCGGGCGGAGTCGTAGACGTTCATCTGGCAGCCGTAGGTGCGGACAAACAGCTTCTTGGCCAATGTGGTCCCGGATACCCCTTTAAGCGCCACTTTTCCGCGTCCGGCGCTCAGGATGGCCTGCTCCCGTGACGAGACGATGTCGCTCAAAACCTAGCATTCCGGGGGTATTGTCTCAAGGCCGGGGCCTTGCGGCCAAGCGACCTGAGCGTGTACCGGTTGGAATGAGCCGACAGGGAGGAAAATCGTGATCAAGATCTGGGGCCGACCCAACTCGTCGAACGTCCAGAAGGTGTTGTGGGCTGCCGACGAAATCGGCGTGAAATACGAGCGCGTCGACGCCGGGGGTGCCTTCGGCATCGTCAAGGAACCGAAGTACCTGGCGATGAACCCGAACGGGCTGGTTCCGACGATCGAGGACGGCGACCTGGTCCTCTGGGAATCGAACACGATCGTGCGTTACCTGGCCGCCAAGTATGGCAAGGGAACACTCGGGATCGACGATCCCGGCAGGCGCGCGTCGGCGGAGAAGTGGATGGACTGGGGCTTCACGCTCGGCGTGCCGAACGGCCCGTTGTTCTGGGGATATGTCCGCACGCCGCCGGGCCAACGCGACCCGGCCGCGCTCGAAGCAAGCCGCGTCAAGGCGATCGAGCTCTGGACCATCGTCGACAGGCAACTCGCGAACCAGCCCTATATCGCCGGCAATGATTTCACCGTCGGCGACATCGGGCTCGGCGTCTTCGTCCATCGTTGGCATCAATTCCCGATCGACCGCGGTAGCATGCCCAGCCTCGCCGGATACTACGAACGCCTGAAGGCCAGGCCCGCCTACGCAAAGCATGTGGCGTTGCCTTTGA
Source organism: Alphaproteobacteria bacterium (assembly GCA_044223515.1). Lineage (GTDB taxonomy): Bacteria > Pseudomonadota > Alphaproteobacteria > SHVZ01 > SHVZ01 > SHVZ01. The sequence continues at coordinate 4,705 of JBGALV010000110.1, read as the reverse complement.
CCTGACGCAAGGAACCCGTCGCTGGTCTCGCGGCATTTAGGGGGCGACACTCGAGGGAGGAGGATCGCCATGGCAGCCAAGTCCAAGCGCACGACCCGCAAGAAGCCGAACCGGACGTCCCCGGCCAAGCGGAAGGTTGCGGCCAGACCGAAGCGGAGGGCCGCCAGGCCGAAGAAGCCCGCCGGGCGGGCGAAGCGCGCCGCTCCACCGACGAGGAGAATGGCCGCGCCCGGCAAGCCGAAGCCGGCGGCCAGGGCGGAGATGCTGATCCGCCGTCCGGTCGCCGACGTGTTCATCGCCTTCGTCGATCCGCTGATCACGGCCAATTTCTGGTTCACCAAGGGCAGCGACCGGCTGCACATGGGCAAAACCGTCCGCTGGGAATGGGAGATGTACGGCTTCGCCGTCGACATCGACGTCATGGCGGTCGACGAGAACCGGCGGATCCTGATCCATTGGCCGGGAGCGGGCGGGTCGACGCGGGTCGAATGGACCTTCATCTCGCGCCCCGACAACACCACCTTCGTCTCGATCGAGAACAGCGGCTTCCGCGGCACCAGCGCCGAGGTCCTGGCCCAGGTCGTCGGTGCCACCGAGGGCTTCGCCCTGGTTCTCGCCGGCGCCAAGGCGTTTCTCGAACAGGGTCTGGTCCTGGACTTCGTTGCCGACCGTTTTCCCGACGGGCTGCCGAAGAACTAGGCGGCCATTGGGCTAGGCGGCTGGGGCGGCTTGTGGCAGGTTCCGCCGCCGCGAATTCGAGGAGTTGAGAAGTGCGCGCCGAGACCGAGCAGACCGTCGCCCAGATCAAGCAGTCGCTGGAACTGCTGAGGAGGTCTCTTTGACTGGGATGCGGCAACCAAGCGCCTCGAGGAGCTGAATCAGGCCGCCGAGGACCAGTCGTTGTGGAGCGACCAGGCCAAGGCCCAGGCGGTGATGCGCGAGCGCACGCGGCTGGAGAAGTCGCTGGGCGCGGTCCGTGAGATCCAGCAAGGACTGGACGACGCTGTCGGATTGATCGAGCTGGCCGAGGCAGAGAACGACCAGGCGACGCTGGCCGAAGCCGAAGCGGAGCTTTCCAGGGTCGCGGAGGTCGCGGGGAAGAAGCAGCTCGAAAGCCTGCTCTCGGGCGAGGCTGACGGCAACGACTGCTATCTCGAGATTCACGCTGGTGCCGGCGGCACCGAGGCCCAGGACTGGGCCCTGATCCTGTCGCGCATGTACACGCGCTGGGCCAACGCCAAGGGCTACAAGGTCGAATACCAGGAAGAAAGCCCGGGCGAAGAGGCCGGCATCAAGTCGGCGACCATCAAGATCAGCGGCGAGAACGCCTATGGCTGGCTCAAGTCCGAGTCCGGCGTGCATCGCCTGGTGCGCATCTCGCCGTTCGACTCCCAGGCGCGCCGCCACACCAGCTTCGCCTCGGTCTGGGTCTTCCCGGTGATCGACGACTCGATCAACATCGAGGTGCTCGACAAGGATCTGCGCGTCGACACCTATCGTGCCTCGGGTGCTGGCGGTCAGCACGTCAACAAGACCGAGAGCGCGATCCGCATCACCCATATCCCGACGGGCATCGTCGTCGCCTGCCAGACTGATCGCTCGCAGCACCGCAACCGTGCCATCGCGATGGATATGCTGAAGGCCCGCATGTACGAGGCCGAGCTGCAGAAGCGCGAGGAGGCCGCAGCTAAGGAGCACGAGTCCAAGACCGATATCGGCTGGGGCCACCAGATCCGCTCCTACGTGCTGCAGCCCTACCAGATGGTGAAGGACCTCCGGACCGGCGTCGAAACCGGCCAATCCGCCGCGGTTCTCGACGGCGATATCGACCGCTTCCTCGAGGCCTCGCTCGCCGCGCGCCTGGAGAGGCTCGCCGGGCGGGCGGCCTAAGAGTCAATGGCGCTCCAGCCCGGCCTGACGCCGCTCGAGGAGGTCAAGAAGATCTCCGGGCTCGACTTCCTGAAGGGCATCGTCGAGGGGCGCTTCCCGCCGCCCCCGATCGCGCATCTTCTCGGATTCACCCTGACCGAGGTCGAGGAGGGGCGGGCCCTGTTCACCGGCACGCCGGACTTCAGCGTCTACAACCCGATCGGCTCGGTCCATGGCGGCTACATCGCGACGCTGCTGGATTCCTGCATGAGCTGCGCCGTGCACACGACGGCGCCGGCCGGCTTCGGCTACACCACCGTCGAGATCAAGGTGAACTTTGTGCGCGCGGTCACAGATAAGACCGGCCTGGTTAGGGCAGAAGGCAAGGTGATCAACGCGGGCAAGCGGATCGGCACCTCGGAGGGACGCCTGATCGACGCCCAGGGCCGGATCCTGGCCCACGGAACGGCGACTTGCCTCGTCTTTCCATTGTGATCGTTGGTTAACGGACGCTTAGCCCGCACAAAACCGCGTCAGTCGAAAAATTATTAACGATCTCAGCGGGTTGACAGTAACGCCGGACGTAAAAAAGGTTGCTCCGGCGAGCGTGTGGTGCTAGATTTTTGTTTAATATCCCCCGAGAAACGGACTTTGGGATCCCCAAATGGCCAACTCAATCCTCACCAATACCGGCTCAGCGACCGCGCTCCAGAACGCCAATGCGATCGAGCGCAGCCGTGACACCCTCGGCCGCCAGCAGGCGACCGGCAAGCGCGTCAACAACGCGGTCGACAACGCGTCGGCCTTCACGATCGCGCAGATCCTGCAGGGCGACCTCAAGTCCTTCGGAGCGGTCGAGCAGGGCATCGACAATGCCCGCGGCATCCTCGCGGTCACCAACGCCGCGGCGACGGCCGCCTCCGACCAGCTCGCCAACCTGAACGCGACGATCATCTCGGCGCAGAATCCGGCGAACACCTCGCAGCAGCAGTCGATCTACAACTCGGACTTCCAGGCGCAGGTCGCCCAGCTCAACCAGACCATCCAGAACGCCAGCTTCAACGGCCGCAACGTGCTGTCGGCAGGCTCGACCTCGCTCAACGTCCTCGCCAACATCGACGGCACGACGCTGAGCGTGCAGTCGAACTCCAGCTTCTCGGTCGCCACGGCCAATCTCGGCGCGCAGACGCTCTCGACCCCGGCCGCGGCAGCGCAGGCCTTCTCGGCGCTCCAGCAGGCGCAGTCCTCGATCGCGACGGTGCTGGGCAATGTCGGCCAGGACACCCGCACGCTGAACAACCAGTCGCAGTTCCTTTCGGTGCTCGCCGACGCGACCCAGGAAGGTCTCGGTGCGATCGTCGATGCCGATCTCGGCTCGGTCGCCGCGCGAAGCCAGGCGGAAGCCGCCCGCAGCCAGCTCTCCGGCCTCACGCTGAACATCGCCAACCGTCAGCCGCAGTCGGTCCTCGGCCTCTTCCGCTGACGCGTTCTTAAGCAGCCTCAGATCTCGTGCGACGGCGGCCTTCGGGCCGCCGTCTGCTTTTGTTCGCCTACTTGAGTAGCAGTAGCGCGCCCGGACGATTGCAGCTAAATTTTGACAATTGAAGCACTAAGCCCTGAACTACGGGGCGGGTCTACAACTAGGAGGCTTTAGATGCGGTTCTCGAAACTCTTTGCCGCTGCGGCGGCCCTTGCGATCGGTGCCGTGACCGCCACCCCGGCGGACGCTGGCGCGGTCCTCGACGCGATCAAGGCGCGCGGCTCGTTCAAGTGCGGCACGGCTCAGCCGACGCCGGGCTGGGGCTACACGGATTCGTCGGGCGCCTGGCAAGGCTTCAACATCGACGTCTGCAAGGCGGTCGCCGCCGCGCTGTTCGGCAGCGCCACGAAGGTCGAGTACGTCGTCGTCACCACCCAGAGCCGCTTCCCGGCGTTGCAGTCGGGCGAGGTCGATGTTCTCTCGAACAACACGACCTGGACGCTCGCGCGCGACACCCAGCTGGGCTTCAACTTCGCGCCGACCGTTTTCTATGACGGCCAGGGCTTCCTGATCCCGAAGAAGCTCGGCGTCACCAGCGCCCTCAAGCTCGACGGCGCCACCGTCTGCGTGCTGCCCGGCACCACGACCGAGCTCAACCTCGCGGACTACTTCCGCGCCAATAAAATGAGCTTCAAGCCGGTCGTCATCGAGAACGCCGACGAGATCCGTCGTGCCTACTTCGAAGGCCGTTGCGACGTCATGACCAATGATCGCTCGTCGCTGGCCGCGATCCGCTCGCTCGCGTCCAATCCGAACGACCACATCGTGCTCGCCGACGTGATCTCGAAGGAGCCCCTCGCTCCGGCGGTGAAGCACGGCGACGACCAGTGGTTCGACATCATCAAGTGGACCATCTACGCCCTCCTCGAAGCCGAGGAGTACGGCGTGAACCAGGCCAACGCCGACAAGATGGCGGCCGAGTCCAAGGACCCGCGGATCCAGCGTCTGCTCGGCCAGACCCCGGGCATGGGTGCCGCCCTCGGCCTCGACGAGAAGTGGGCGCTGAACGCGATCAAGGCGGTCGGCAACTACGGCGAGGTCTATGACCGCAGCCTTGGCCCGAAGACCCCGCTGCAGCTCGAGCGCGGCACCAACGATCTGTGGACCAAGGGCGGGATCATGTATTCCCCGCCGGCTCGCTGATCTGACGAGAGCCCTCTGAAGCCGTCGGACCGCTCCACGCCCCAGGCCTCGCGCCCGGCGGCGCGGGGCGGTCCGCTCTTCGTGCCCCGAGTCCGCGTGGCCGGGAGGACCTGACATGAGCCAGATCGACACGCCCCGTCAGGGTGATGCTGT
>JBGALV010000109.1:0-14609 GCA_044223515.1 Alphaproteobacteria bacterium | reverse complement strand
ACGAGCCGTCGCTGAAGCAGCTGGTCGGCGACTTCCGCCGGCTGGTGACGGGGAAGAAGTAGACCGCTAGCATGGTCGAGAACCGGCGCCGTCTGAAGGCGCCGCAAGGGAGGATAGGATGATCGGACGCATACTCGGTCTCGGACTCGCGGCGGTGCTCGCCGCCGGTCCCGCGATGGCTCAGGACAAGGTCAAGGTCGGCTTCATCGCCACCTTCTCTGGACCCGGCGGCGTGCTCGGCAAGCACCTGCATGACGGCTTCATGCTCGGCATCGACCATTCGGGCGGCAAGCTCGGCGGGCTCACGCCCGAGGTGATCCAGGAGGACGACCGGCTGGCGCCGGACGTCGGCCTCCAGGTCGCCAAGAAGCTGATCGAGCGCGACAAGGTCGACGTGATGGCCGGCGTCATCTTCTCGAACGTGATGATGGCGATCTACAAGCCGGTCATGGATGCCGGCATTCCGTTCATCAGCTCGAACGCCGGCCCGTCGCCGATCGCGGGCGCGCAGTGCTCGCCGATGTTCTTCTCGACCTCGTGGCAGAACGACGGCGCGCACGAGGCGATGGGCAAGTACGCCCAGGACAAGGGCTACAAGAACGTCTACCTGATGGCGCCGAACTACCAGGCGGGCAAGGACGCGCTCGCCGGGTTCAAGCGCTTCTACAAGGGCAACGTCGCCGACGAGGTCTACACGACCGTCAACCAGCTCGATTACTCGGCCGAGATCACCCAGCTTCGCGCCGCCAAGCCGGATGCGGTCTACGTGTTCTATCCGGGCGGCATGGGCATCAACTTCGTGAAGCAGTACGGCCAGGCCGGCCTTACCGCGCAGACCCCGTTGCTCTCGGCCTTCACGATCGACTCGACGACGCTGCCGGCGCAGGGCGATGCGGCGATCGGCACGTTCACCACCGCCTTCTGGGCGGTCGACCTCAAGAACGCGGTGAACGAGAAGTTCGTCGCCGACTACCAGAAGAAGTACAACGAGATCCCGTCGACCTACTCGGCCCAGGCCTACGACACGGCGCTGATGTTGAACGCCGCGATCAAGGCGACGGGCGGCAAGGTCGCTGACAAGAAGGCGCTCGCCGACGCGCTGAAGAAGGCGAGCTTCGACTCCGTCCGCGGCGGCAAGCTCAAGCTCAACACCAACAACATCCCGATCCAGAACTTCTACCTGCTGGAGACGGTGAAGGGCGCCGACGGCAAGCTGGTCTCGGTCAACCGCGCGACCGTGCTGACCGACCACGCCGACGCCTATGCCAAGGACTGCTCGATGAAGTGATCGGGTTTCACCCGGCACTCGAAACCCCTCCCCCTTGATGGGGGAGGGTAGGGTGGGGGTGAGATGCGGCCCTCATCATTGTCCCGCTAGTCTTCCGCGCATGGATCCGATCCTCCTCCTGGTTCAGGCCCTGAACGGCCTGCAGCTCGGCGTCATGCTGTTCCTGCTGGCGGCAGGGCTGACGCTGGTGTTCGGCATCATGAACCTGGTGAACCTGGCGCACGGCTCGCTCTACATGGTCGGCGCCTACTTCATGGCGGCGTTCCAGGCAATGACCGGGTCGTTCCTGCTGGCGCTGCTGCTGGCGGTGCCAGCGACGCTGCTGGTCGGGGTCGCGGTCGAGCTGATCGTGCTACGCCGGCTCTACGACCGCGATCACCTCGACCAGGTGCTCGGCACCTTCGGCCTGATCCTGTTCTTCAACGAGCTGGTGCGCGTGATCTGGGGACCGGCCGCGCTGTTCGTCTCGATGCCGCAGGCGCTTTCCGGCACCGTCGTCCTGCTGCCGGGCGCGCCGTACCCGGTCTATCGCCTGGTCATCATCGGCGTCGGCCTGGCGGTCGCCGCCTTCCTCTCCTGGCTGGTGACGCGGACGCGCACCGGCATGCTGATCCGCGCCGGCGCCTCCAACCCGACGATGGTCGCCGCCCTCGGCGTCGACATCAGGCTCCTGTTCACGCTCGTCTTCGGCCTCGGCGCGGCGCTGGCGGGGCTCGCCGGCGCGATGGCGGCGCCGCTGCTCTCGGTCGAGGCGGCGATGGGCGACGGCGTGCTGATCCTGACCTTCGTCGTGATCGTGATCGGCGGCATCGGCTCGATCCGCGGCGCCTTCGTCGCCGCCGTCCTCGTCGGCATCGTCGACACCGTCGGCCGCGCCTTCATCCCGATCCTGCTGCGCGAGATCTTCAACCGGCAGGTTGCCAGCGCCGCGGGACCGGCGCTGGCTTCGATGCTGATCTACGTGCTGATGGCGGCGATCCTGGTCTTCCGCCCGCGGGGCTTCTTCGGGGCGAAGAGCTGATGCGCTCGCCGGTGATCAATCGCGCGCGGATCGCGACGGTTCTGCTGTTCGCGGTGCTGGCGCTGATCCCGGTCTACTCGACCCTGTTCAGCCAGCCCTTCTACCTGACCCTCTTCGCGCGCGTGATGATCTTCGCGCTCGCCGCGGTCAGCCTCGATCTCGTGCTGGGATTCGGCGGCCTGGTCAGCTTCGGGCACGCCGCCTATCTCGGCGTCGGTGCCTATGCGGTCGGAATCCTGGCCTTTCACGGCGTCGACAGCGTCGCCGTGCAATGGGGGGCGGCGATCCTCGCCTCGGCCCTGGTTGCCTTGTTCATCGGCGCCGTTTCGCTGCGCACGAGCGGCATGTATTTCATCATGATCACGCTCGCCTTCGCGCAGATGCTGTTCTACCTGGCGGTCAGCCTGAAGGCCTATGGCGGCGACGACGGATTGCCGATCGCCAGGCGCGGCACGCTCGGACCGTTCGATCTCAAGAGCGACGTTCAACTCTACTATGTGATCCTGGCGACGCTCGGGCTTGCGCTCTATCTCGGCCACCGCGTCGTCGGCTCGCGCTTCGGCCGCGTGCTCGAAGGCGCCAAGTGGAACGAGCGCCGCACCGTGGCGCTCGGCCTGACGCCCTACCGCTACCGGCTGGTCGCCTTCATGATCTCGGGCACCGTCTGCGGGCTCGCCGGCGCGTTCCTGGCGACCCTGACCAACTTCGTCAGCCCCTCCTACATGGCGTGGACCCGCTCGGGCGAGATCATCGTCATGGTCGTGCTCGGCGGCATGGCGACGCTGACCGGCCCGGTCGTCGGCGCCGTGGCGCTGCTCGTGCTGGAGGAGGTGTTGGCGACGTTGACCATCCACTGGATGCTGATCCTCGGGCCCATCCTGGTGTTCGTCGTACTGTTCGCGCGCCGCGGCCTCTGGGGCTGGATCGCGGGGCGTCATGGCTGAGCTGCTCAGGATCGCCGGCCTCGCCAAGCGCTTCGGCGGCATCGCCGCCTCCGACGGCGTCGATCTTGCCGTGGCATCCGGCGAGTGCCATGCGCTGATCGGCCCCAACGGTGCCGGCAAGACGACGCTGATCTCGCAGGTCTCGGGCGAGCTCCGGCCCGATGCCGGCAGCATCGTCTTCGACGGACCGCGGTCGTTCCAGGTGACCTGCCTGATCCCGAGCTTCACCGCGCTCGAGAACGCGACCTTGGCGATCCAGGCGAAGCAGGGTGGCAGCTTCAGCTTCTGGCGCGATGCCCGCAACGACGTGCGGCTGATCGGACCGGCAATGGCCGCGCTCGCCCGCGTCGGCCTCGAAGCGCGAGCCGGCATGCCGGTCGGCGCCCTGGCGCATGGCGAGCAGCGGGCGCTCGAGATCGCGCTCGCCCTGGCGTTGGAGCCGCGGCTCCTGCTGCTGGACGAGCCGATGGCCGGCATGGGCCCGGCGGATGCGTCGCGGATGATCGCGCTGCTGGAGAGCCTCAAGGGCACGGTCGCGATGCTGCTGGTCGAGCACGACATGGATGCGGTGTTCCGGCTCGCCGACCGGATCTCGGTGCTGGTCTACGGCAAGGTCATCGCCTCGGGCGCGCCGGGCGCCGTACGTGCCGACGCCGAGGTCCGCCGCGCCTATCTCGGCGAGGCCGCGTGATGAGCGACGTCCACCATGCTTGAGGTAAGCGGCCTCGACACCTTCTACGGCCCGAGCCAGGTGCTGTTCGGCTTCTCGCTTCATGTGGGATCCGGCGAGGTCGTGACCCTGATGGGCCGGAACGGCATGGGCAAGACGACGGCCGTGAAGTCGATCATGGGTATCCTCAACCCGCGCGCCGGGCGCATCGAGTTCGAGGGAGAGGCCCTGGTCGGGCGTCCGGCCTATGCAGCGGCACGCGCCGGCTTAGGACTGGTGCCGGAAGGCCGGCAGGTATTCCCGACCCTGACCGTCGAGGAGAACCTGGTCGCGACCGGGATCCGCCGCGGCGAACGCCCCTGGACGCTGGCGCGGATCTGGGAGCTGTTCCCGAGGCTAGCCGAGCGGCGGCGCAACCTCGGATCCCAGCTCTCGGGCGGCGAGCAGCAGATGCTGGCGATCGGCCGTGCACTGATGACCAATCCGCGGCTCCTGATCCTGGACGAGGCGACCGAGGGCCTGGCGCCGTTGATCCGGGCCGAGATCTGGCGATGCCTGGACGCGCTCAAGGAGGAGGGACAGGCGATCCTGGTGATCGACAAGAACGTCGGCGCCCTGATCGCCCTTGCCACGCGGCACGTCATCATCGAAAAGGGGCGCGTGGTGTGGACGGGCGACGGTGCCCAGCTCGCCGCCGATCCGTCCATTTCCGAACGCTATCTCGGTGTCTGACATGGCTTTGTTCACGACCAAGCAGACGGTGCGCTTCGCCGACTGTGATCCGGCCGGGCTCGTCGACTATCCCAATTACTTCAAGATGGCCCAGGCCCTGGTCGAGGACTGGTTCGCCCAGAGCCTGCGCGAGCCGTATGCCGAGCTGCTGAATGCCAAGAAGGTCGCGCTGCCGACCGTCCACCTGACTGTCGATTTCAACCGGCCAAGCCGGATGGGCGAGGTGCTCACCTGGACGGTCCAGGTCGAGGCGCTGGGCCGTTCCTCGATCCGCCTCAAGCTGGTGGCGACTGCCGAAGGGGCGGAGCGGCTGACGCTGACCCAGGTCATCGTCACCACGGACGCGACCGGCAAGAGCGTGGCGATCCCGCCCGAGCTCCGGGTCAAGGTCGCCAACTACCAGTCGGCCGCGGCCAAGAAGTAATGCGGACCCTGCTGCCGCCTGGCTGGAAGCGGCCGAAGGGCTATGCCAACGGCATCGAGGCCCAGGGGCGGCTCATCTTCGTCGCCGGCCAGATCGGCTGGAACGCCGAAGAGATCTTCGAGAGCGACGACCTCGGCGTTCAGGCCCTCCAGGCCCTCCGGAATGTGATGGCGGTCATAGCCGAGGCCGAGGCAAAGCCTCACCATATTGTCAGGATGACGTGGTATATTATTGATAAGGTTGACTATCGTGCGAAGGCCAAGGAGATCGGCGCGGCCTATCGCGAGGTCATGGGCAACCACTATCCGGTGATGTCGCTGGTCGAGGTGAAGGCATTGTTAGAGGACCGGGCCAAGGTCGAGATCGAGGCGACGGCGGTGATCCCCGCCGCCGGACGGGCGCGTCCGCCCGGGCTTCGGGACTGACCGCCATGCGGCTCCTGCCGGCCGCCATGTTCGTGCTGTTCGTCGCCGCCCCGGCCTGGGCGGACAAGATTCCGCGCGACTTCCTCGTTCGGACCCAGCCGGACCACATGGCCCCTTCGCAGAAGATGCCCTTGGGCCTGGCGATCACTCCGCCGCCGTTCCCGCCCGACGAGTACCCGGCCTCGATCGTCGTCCGCAAATCGAAGGGCGATATGTCGACCCTGGGCAAGCTGGACAGGGGGATGAGCGAGGCCTGCCAGGCCGGCGTCTTCCGCGAGCTCAAGCCCAGCAAGATGGTCGCGGTCGCGAACAATGCGACGCTGGGTGCCGCCTTCGGCCATGGCCTAGGCTTGGTCGATCCCAAGAAGCTCGCCGACCCCTCGAAGGTCTATTATTTCTATCACGGGTCGACCTCGCTCTGCATGGTGCGGGTCGAGGACAACTGGGATCCCAAGCACTCCCGCTCGCGTTGAGCCGCTCGCGCCTAGAAGTCGCCTCGGGCCTTGGCGCGCGGTAATATCCGATTCAAATCGATTGGAGTTCGAGCGCCATGCGAAACGTGGTGATCGCGGGCTATGCCCGCTCGCCGTTCCATTTCGCCCATAAGGGCGACCTTCGGAAGGTCCGGCCCGACGAGATGGCCGCCCAGGTCATCGAGGCGCTGATCAAGCAGACCGGCGTTCCGCCGCAGGACCTCGAAGACCTGATCGTCGGCTGCGCCTTCCCGGAAGGCGAGCAGGGATTCAACGTCGCGCGCCTGATCGGGCTTCTCGGCCACTTGCCGCTCTCGGTCGGCGGCGCCACCGTCAACCGCTTCTGCGGCTCCTCGATGCAGGCGATCCACATGGCGGCCGGCGCGATCCAGATGAACGCCGGCGAGGCCTTCGTCTGCGGCGGCATCGAGTCGATGTCGCGCGTGCCGATGGGCGGCTACAACCCGATGCCGAGCCCGAAGCTGATGAGCGAGATGCCGGCGGCCTACATGTCGATGGGCCAGACCGCCGAGAACGTCGCGCGCCAATACCAGATCACCCGCGCCGAGCAGGAGGAGTTCGCGGTCGCGAGCCACGCCAAGGCGGCCGCCGCACAGGCCGCCGGAAAGCTCGATGCCGAGATCGTGGCGATCAATGGCGTGACCAAGGACGGCTGCATCCGTCCCGGAACGTCCAAGGAAGCGCTGGCCGGGCTGAAGCCCGCCTTCATGGAGGAGGGCACGGTCACGGCGGGCACTGCCTCGCCGCTGACCGATGGCGCCACCGCCTGCCTGGTGACCTCCGAGGACTACGCCAAGGCGCATGGGCTCACGGTACTGGCGAGGATCCGCTCGATCGCGGTCGCCGGCTGCGCGCCGGAAGTCATGGGGCTCGGGCCCATCGGCGCCAGCAAGAAAGCGCTGAAGCGCGCCGGCATCACGTCGAAGGACCTCGACGTGGTCGAACTCAACGAGGCCTTCGCCTCGCAGGCGATCGCCAGCATGCGCGACCTCGACATTCCAGTCGAGAAGGTGAACCTCGACGGCGGCGCGATCGCACTCGGCCATCCGCTCGGCGCGACCGGCGCGCGCATCACCGGCAAGGCCGCGGCACTCCTGAAGCGCGAGGGCAAGTCGTTGGCGCTGGCGACGCAATGCATCGGCGGTGGCCAGGGGATCGCGACCATCCTGGAAGCCGTCTGATGCCCCCAAAAATCGGAACTGGGCCGAAGCTCAAGATCGGCCGCGTCGGGGTCATCGGCTCCGGCGTGATGGGCGGCGGCATCGCGGCCCACGTCGCCAATGCCGGCATTCCCGTTCATCTGCTCGATATCGTGCCGAAGGACGGCGGCAACCGGAATGCGGTCGCCGAGGGCGCGATCCAGCGCCTGCTCAAGACCGATCCTGCGCCGTTCATGCACGCTGGCGCCGCGCGTCTGGTGACGCCCGGCAACATCGAGGATCATCTGGATCGCCTCGGCGAGTGCGACTGGATCGTCGAGGTCGTCGCCGAGAACCTCGAGATCAAGCAAACCGTCTACAAGAAGATCGACGCGCACCGGAAGCCGGGCTCGATCGTCTCCTCCAATACCTCGACCATCCCGCTCGCCAACCTGCTCAAAGGTCTGCCGGAGTCCTTCGCCAAGGACTTCCTGATCACGCACTTCTTCAACCCGCCGCGCTACATGCGCCTCTTGGAGATCGTCGCCGGTCCTGCCACCGACCCGAAGGTGGTCGAGACCATCCGCGACTTCTGCGACCACGCGCTCGGCAAGGGTGTCGTCGATTGCAAGGACACACCCGGCTTCATCGCCAACCGCATCGGCACCTACTGGATTCAGGCGTCGATCAACCACGCGATCGATCTCGGCCTCACGGTCGAAGAGGCGGACGCGGTCGCCGGCCGGCCGATGGGCATCCCCAAGACCGGCATCTTCGGGCTTCTCGACCTCGTCGGTCTCGACCTGATGCCGCATGTGTCGAAGAGCCTGCTGGCGACCTTGCCCGAGGGCGACGACTATCGCCGCATCTACCGTCCGCAGGCCTTGTTCGAGAAGATGATCGCCGACGGCTACACCGGCCGGAAGGGCAAGGGCGGCTTCTATCGCCTGGCCAAGGGCGCCGACGGCTCGCGCGTGAAAGAGGCGATCGACCTCAAGACCGGCGACTACCACACGGCGGCCAAGCCGCGCCTCGACTCCGTCGAGTCCGCTCGTAAAGGGCTCAAAATTCTCGCGGAGCATCCGGACAAGGGCGGCAAGTACGCCTGGGCGGTGATGCGCGATACGCTCTCCTATGCGGCGTCCCTGGTGCCCGACATCGCCGACCAGGTGACGGCGGTCGACGAGGCAATGCGCCTGGGATACGCGTGGAAGCGTGGGCCGTTCGAGATGATCGACCAGCTCGGCGCCAAGTGGTTCTCAGACAAGCTCGCGGCGGAAGGCAAAGCGGTTCCGGCGCTGCTGAACACGGCGGCTGCGTCCGGCGGCTTCTATCGCGTGCAAGGCGGCACGGTCGAATATCTCGGCACCGACGGCGCGTACCGTCCGATCCAGCGGCGCCCCGGCGTGCTGTTGCTCGCTGACGTCAAGCGCGGCAAGCAGCCCATCGTCGGCAACAAGGCGGCGAGCCTCTGGGATCTCGGCGACGGCGTCGCCTGCCTCGAGTTCCACACCAAGATGAACGCCTTCGATGCCGAGGTGCTCGGCATGGTGAAGAAGGCGATCGACACGGTGACGAAGAGCTACAAGGCTTTGGTCATCCACAACGACGCCGACAACTTCTCGGTCGGCGCCAATCTTGGCTTGGCGCTGTTCGCCGCCAACGTCGCCCTCTGGCCGGCGATCGACCAGCTCGTCGACCAGGGCCAGAAGACCTTCAAGGCGCTCAAATACGCGCCGTTCCCTTCCGTCGGCGCACCGGCCGGCATGGCGCTCGGCGGCGGCTGCGAGGTGCTGCTGCATTGTTCGGCGGTGCAGGCGCATGCCGAGAGCTATATTGGCCTCGTCGAATGCGGCGTCGGCCTCGTGCCCGGCTGGGGCGGCTCGAAGGAGCTGCTGACGCGATGGGCGACCTTGCCCGGCATGCCGAAGGGGCCGATGCCGCCGGTCGCCAAGGTCTTCGAGACCGTGGCGATGGCGAAGGTCGGCAAGTCGGCGCATGAGTGCCGTGAGCTCGGCTTCCTGCGCCCGACTGACGGCATCACGATGAACCGCGATCGCCTGCTGGCGGACGCCAAGGAAAAGGCGCTCAAGCTTGCCGAAGCTTACACGGCGCCGGAGCCGCCGGTCCTCAAGCTGCCGGGGCCGACCGGCGTCGCCGCGATCCAGCTTCAGGTCGAAGGCCTGACCTTGCAGGGCAAGGTGACCAAGCACGACCAGGTGGTTGTGAAGGAGCTGGCGAGGGTCGTGACTGGCGGCGACGACGCCGACCACATCGAGCCGACCAGCGAGGACAAGCTCTACGCGCTCGAACGCGCCGCCTTCATGCGCCTGATGAAGACCGAGGGCACGCTCCAGCGCATGGAGCACATGCTGACCACCGGCAAGCCGCTGAGGAACTAGGCATGGCTACCTACAAGGCGCCGCTTCGCGACATCCGCTTCGTGCTGAACGAGGTGCTGGCCGACTCCGAACCGCTTCCGGGCGACGAGGAGTTCGGCGCTGACACCGCGGACGCGATCCTCGAAGCCGCGGCGCAGATCTGCGAGGAAGTGCTGCAGCCGCTCAATCGCTCCGGCGACGAGGAGGGCTCGGTGCTGGAGAACGGCGTCGTGCGCACGCCGAAGGGATTCAAGGAAGCCTACGAAGCTTTCCGTGAAGGCGGCTGGGTCGGCATGCCGTGCGCGGTCGAGGATGGCGGGCAGGGGATGCCGCGCCTCCTCCACAACGTGGTGAAGGAGATGTTCTGCTCGGCGAACCTCGCCTTCGGCATGTTCCCGGGCCTCTCCAACGGCGCCTACGCGGCGATCCGCGCACACGCGGTCGAGGAACTGAAGCGCGCCTACCTGCCGAAGCTCGCGACCGGCGAGTGGACCGGCACCATGTGCCTGACCGAGCCGCAATGCGGCACCGATCTCGGCCTCATCCGCACCAAGGCGGTGCCGAAGGGCGATGGCAGCTACGCGATCACCGGCACCAAGATCTTCATCTCCTGCGGCGACCACGACTTCACCGACAACATCGTGCACCTGGTGCTGGCGAAGCTGCCGGATGCGCCGGAGGGCGTTCGCGGCATCAGCCTGTTCCTGGTGCCGAAGCGTCTGCCCATGGCGGACGGAAAGCCTGGCGTGCACAACGGCGTCAGCACCGGCGCGCTCGAGCACAAGATGGGCATCAAGGCCTCGCCCACCTGCGTGCTCAACTTCGAGAACTCGGTCGGCTGGCTCGTCGGCGGCGCGCACAAGGGCATGCGCTGCATGTTCACGATGATGAACGAGGCGCGCCTCTCGGTCGGCATGCAGGGCCTCGGCCTCGCCGAGGTCGCCTATCAGAATGCCCGCGACTACGCCAAGGAGCGCGTCCAGGGCCGCTCGGTCACGGGCGCGAAGGACGCGGCGAAGCCGGCCGATCCGATCATCGTGCATCCGGATGTGCGGAAGAACCTGCTGACGATCCGCTCGTTCACCGAAGGCGCCCGGGTGATGGCCTACTGGGTCGGCCGCCTGCTGGACGAAGCCGAGAAGCACCCCGACGCGACGAAGCGCGAGGAGGCGGACGAGCTGGTGCAGCTGCTGACGCCGGTCGTGAAGGCGTACCTGACCGACCAGGGCTTCGCCTCGACGGTGATCGCCCAGCAGGTCTTTGGCGGCCACGGCTACATCCGCGAGCACGGCGTCGAGCAGTTCGTGCGCGATGCCCGCATCGCGCAGATCTACGAAGGCACCAACGGCATCCAGGCGCTCGACCTGGTCGGCCGCAAGCTGCCGCAGAACATGGGCCGGCTGCTCCGCCGTTTCTTCCATCCGGTCGACGCCTTCATCCAGGCGAACCAGAGCGATCCTAAGCTGGTCGAGTTCGTGATGCCGCTGGCCAAGGCCTTCGCCAAGCTGCAGCAGGCGACCGCGCAATTGGCCGAGCGGGGCCTGAAGGACCCCGAGGAAGCCGTCTCGGGAGCGACCGATTACCTGCGCCTTTTCGGCCATGTGGTCATGGCCTTCCTCTGGTGCCGGATGGTCAAGCTGGCCCAGGCGAGGATCGCCGCCGGCGGGGACGCCGACGGCTTCTATGCCGCCAAGGTCATGACCGCCCGATTCTTCACCGAGCGCGTGCTGCCGGAGACCGACACCCTCTTCAAGACCGTGCTCGCCGGCCGCAAGACCCTGATGGAGATGCCCGCCGAGGTGTTCTGAGGCGGGGAATCGGGCGTCGGCGGCCGGCCATGCGCCTGAATTCCCGGCGATTTGGCAGGTACCCACGGCTTGACGGCGCCGGGGCGCCCGATTACGTATGGCGCCGGCGGCGGGCGTAGCTCAGTTGGTTAGAGCACCAGATTGTGGATCTGGGGGTCGCCGGTTCAATTCCGGTCGCTCGCCCCATTTTTCTTTTACGTTCGAACGGAGTAGCCACTCGGCCGGTCGATCGTTAAGAAAACATGAACATTTCCGAAAATTGTATCCTTGCACCCGCAGGCGTGAACGGATTGATTGGCGCCTCTTCCCCTAAGAGTGCGTTTTAGGCCCGCGGACCCAATGAGCACGGCCTCTGCCAGCGATCGTTTTTGGCCGGCGACCTTTGCCGAGCGCGGCGCCACCGTGCCGTTCACGACGCCGGTCCTGGCCGCCGCCCGGCTGCGCTCGACCCAGCCCGAGCGCGTCGAGTACCTGATTCCGGGCCTGTCCGGCTCCAAGGGAACCTATGTGATCCCGGCCAAGGCCGTGCCGGAGATGTTCAGGCTGACCGTCCACGACCGCGCGCTGCTGGAGGAGATGGAGCGGAAGACCGCGACCAGCCCTCACGACATCCGCATCGCCACGCTCAAGGTCGCGAGCACCGGGCTCGCCGGCGCCGAGGCCGCGCAGGCCGCCAAGGCCGTCCTGAGCGCCGCCGAGAACCAGGAGCTGGTGACGCGGCTCTTCGTCGTCGTCCGCGCGCTCGAGCAGCTCTCCAACAGCAAGGAGAAGTTCGTCGTCACCGACCTGATGTCGGACTCCGGCAAGAAGCGCGCACGCGCCGAGCTCGCCGCCGCGGGCGGGCGTCTCGACATCGAGCTGCAGGAGCTCCTCGACCGGCTCGAGCAATGGGGCAACATGATCGCGCCGCTCGGCGTCTCCCGGAGCGCCGCGGTCGGGCCGATGCGCCGCGTGTGGCAGCAGCTCGTCGTGCTGTCGCGCGCGATGCGCGACTGGGCCGCCGGCGAATGGGCGGACGACGCGAAGCCCGACGCGACGCTGGTCGCCGACGTCGCCGAGGAGACCAACCGCGTCGCGACCCAGCCGATCGCCGACCTCGACATGGCGCTCGACAACATCGCCAAGTACATCGTGCCGTGGGGGGAGACCGAGCAGGCGCTCAAGGCGTCGATGGACAAGCTCGGATGGTTCTTCGACGGCTGGGACCATGTGCTGAAGGTCTGGGACCTCGCCCAGCGCGAGGCCCACTACCGCCAGAAGGAGGCGGTGGTGGAGATGGTGCGCCTGCTGCCGCTGGTGCCGCAGAGCGAAGTCAAGGCGGCGAACCAAGCCAAGTGGGTGGATATGTCGGTGTCGATGCGCCGACAGGTGCGGGTGCTGGAGGGGTGGAACTCCGGCGAGATCGACCTCGAGCTGATGATGCGTCTCGAGAAGTACAAGTCGACGGTCGTCTGACCGTCGTTCTCAGCCGCGGAGCCCGGCGAGAACGTCGCGCGCCTTGGCGGCGACCAGCGACTGCGGATCGAGCGGCTTCTGCGCCTCCTCGGCCGGAGCGGCAGCTTCCGCGGCGGGCTCTGCCGGGGCAGCGGGCGGTGCCGACAGGGGCCCGGTCGCAGCCGGGGCCGCAGCGGCGACGTCCTGATACGGCTTGGCGCCCCACGAGGTCGACAACTTGATCTTGGGCTTGCCGCCGGCGCCATCGCCGGCCGCCGGCTTGGCCATCGCGGATTCCGGCTTCTTCAGTCGGTGGTAGTCCGACGAGCGCAGGATGACGCCGACGATGCCGCCGCCAGTGACGGCGCGCGCGGCATCCGACAGCGCGTTGATCGCCGCGTCGCGCTTGACCTGAACCACCTGGCTCTCGGCAAGCTTCACCAGCTCGCCGCCCAGGCTCATCTTGAGGCTCTCCATCGACTGCGCGACGCGTGAGGCGTCTTCGGCCGAGCGGCAGCGGAGATCGAGATAGAAGGCATAGAGGTGGACGTAGCGGCTGAACTCGTCGTCCATCTCCAGCATCAGCGGATCGTGCAGCGGTACCAGCACTTCGCCGGCGCCGAGCCTGCGGCCGAGGCGGCCGCCGTCGGAGTCGGCGCGCTTGCGCGTCCGCCGATGCCAGACGTAGCGGGTGAGCACGGTCGCACCCAGCGTCAGCACGCTGACCACGACCCAGAGCATGCCCAGCGCCTTCAGGCTGTCGCGCATCAGGTCGGCGATGCCCTCGAGGTTGAGCATCTTCAGCGACAGCCGGATGTGCTTCTGGCTCGCGAAGACGTATTCCTTCACGAAGTCGACGAGCCAGACCGGCATGTCGTCCTGGAAGGCGATGATCAGCGTGAAGGCGACCGCGAAGATGTCGAGCGCGGCGATGCCGATGATCATGCCCCAGGTGACCACGCGCATCAGGACCGAGATCGCCACGTCCATCATGGCGACCGACCAATGCTTCTCCTTCGGCTTCGGCGGTGGCCGCGGCCGGGAGGGCGCCTGTGGCTGGTCCTTCGATCCCTTCAGAAACTCGAGCATTCGTGCTGTGTGGCGGTGAGCGTGCCGGGGCGGAAATCTATCTGTTCAGTTAGTGTCCGGGCGAGCATATTCTTGATCTTTCGACGAGCCGCGACGAACCATCGACGAGGTGGCCGCAGAACGGCTAGGAAGGGTCTCCCCGCAGTCGACGGGAAGGGAGTGACATGGCCGGCAGCGTTAACAAGGTCATCTTGGTCGGAAACCTCGGGCGCGATCCCGAGGTCCGCAACACCCAGGACGGCCGCAAGGTGGTCAACCTTTCGCTCGCCACGTCCGAGTCCTGGCGCGACCGCCAGTCGGGCGAGCGCAAGGAGCGGACCGAGTGGCACCGCGTGGTGATCTTCAACGAGAATCTGGCGGAAGTGGCAGAGAAGTACCTGCGCAAGGGCGCCAAGGTCTTCATCGAGGGCCAGCTTCAGACCCGGAAGTGGACCGATCAGTCCGGCGCCGAGAAGTACACGACCGAGATCGTGCTGCAGCGCTATCGCGGCGAGCTCACTATGCTCGACGGCCGCGGCGAGGGCGGCGGCGCCAGCCATGGCGGCGAGTTCGCGGACGCGCCCGGCCCGTCCAGCCCGCCGCCCCGGAAGGGTGGCGCCGATCTCGACGACGAGATCCCGTTCTGATCTAGGGGCCGCGATGCTCGCACGAGTCCTGACCGCACTTCTCTGCCTCGGATGGCTCGCGGCCGCCGAGGCCCAGACCACCTACAAGGAGTTCGATCCCAAGGCGGCGAGCTTCGCCGGCGCGGCGGTCTTCC
>JBGALV010000007.1:0-80011 GCA_044223515.1 Alphaproteobacteria bacterium | reverse complement strand
CTGGGACGACCTGATCGAGAAGTGGAAGGAGGCGGTCTACGAGCGCGGCGACGGCGCCATGGCGCTCGTCAAGGAGACCTATCGCTTCCTCGCCACCAACTACGCCGCCGCGGTCCCCTGGACGCTCTCGACCCAGCGGCGCTGACGCGCCGGCACCGATGGGCTAGCCTGACCGTGTGTTCGACCGCGTCTTCGCCATCCTGAACGGCCTCGCCACCGCCCAGCCGCACGCGCGGGCGGACGAACGGCTGATCCGTCTGTTCGATGCGCTCAAGCGCGCGCCAAGCACCGACGTCGCCGAGACGGTCGAAGGCGAGATCTGGCAGGTCTGGTGCGGGAGCTCCGACGAGACCGGGCGCCGCCTGATGCAGGAAGGGATCTCCGCGCTCGCCGGCGGGCGCATCGAGCCGGCCGAGATCACCTTCGGCCGGCTGATCGCCCACGACCCCGACTTCGCGGAAGCCTGGAACAAGCGCGCCACCGCCCGCTTCCTCCTCGACGACCAGCAGGGCTCGATCACCGACATCGAGGAGACGCTGATCCGCGAGCCGCGGCACTTCGGTGCGCTCTCGGGACTCGGCCAGATCATGATGGCGGAGTCGGAGTGGGTCGGCGCAACCGCCGCGCTCGAAGCCGCCCTCCGCGTCAACCCGCACCTGAAAAGCGTCCGCACCGCGATCGAGACGCTGAAGCGCCGGGTCAAACGCTCCCTGCACTGAAACCGGCGGCCACTCCCCGATTGCGCTTCCCCGGATTGCCGGGCGATACTTTCGTGACAGATTTATTAAAACCAGCGGGGAACCCCATGAAGCGCTTCGTCTCCTTGGCCGTGCTCGGCCTCGCTCTCTCTGCGACGCCGGCCTTCGCCCAGTCCTCGTCGCTGGTCCTCTACAACGCCGGCGGCCTCAAGCTGATGCAGGCGATCGTCGACGACTTCACCAAGAAGAATCCGGGGATCAACGTCGAGGTCATCAACGGCGGCGTCGGCGAGCTGATCACGCGCATCCGCGCCGAGGCCGCGCGGCCTCGCGGCGACGTCTATTTCGCCGCCTCCTCGGATGCCTACGACTTCGCGCTCGATGCCTTCGAGAGCTACAAGTCCTCCGAGGACGGCGCCTTCGATCCGAAGACCGTGCAGAAGGACCACAAGTACTACGGCTTCTCGCAGCCGCTGCAGGCCTTCGTGATCAACACGAAGATGATCCCGCTCGACAAGGCGCCGAAAAGCTGGGCCGACCTGCAGAAGCCCGAATACAAGGGCAAGCTGCTGATGGCGAACCCGGCGCAGTCGGGCTCGGCCTATTCGCAGATGTACCAGATCGTCGGCCTCTACGGCTGGGATGCAATGACCAAGGTGATCCAGAACGGCACCTTCGTGACCTCCTCCAAGTTGGCATACGCCAATGTCGGCACCGGCGAGTTCCCGATCGGCATCACCGGCGAGTTCAACGTGCTGACGATGAAGGAAGAGGGCCAGCCGGTCGCCGCGATCTACCCGAGCGAGGGCACGGGCCTGACGATGGACGGCAACGGCATCATCAAGGGCGCGCCGAACATGGCGAACGCCAAGAAGTTCATCGACTACGCCAACACCAAGGGCGCGCACGAGATCCTGGTGAAGGTCGACAACCGCCGCTCGGTCCGTCCCGACGTGGCCGCCCCGGCGGGCCTGCCATCGACGAACGAGATCAAGGTCGTTCCCTACGACTCGGTCGCCGCAGCCGGGAAGAAGAAGGAATACCTCGAGCGCTTCGACAAGATCTTCGCGTCGAAATAAGCGAGGCATGCACCTTCAGGCATTCTCGGCGGCCAAGGACCCCGACCGACCCGAGGCCAACGAGGACCGTCTCGTCGCCGTTGCCGATCGCCTCTATGCGGTGATCGACGGCGTCACCGACCGGACCGGCCGCCGCTACGGCGACCGGACTGGCGGCCGCCTCGCGGCGGAGACGGTCGAGCGCGCGCTGATCTCGCTCGCTCTCGACGAGGACTTCCGGGCGATCGACGCGCAGGGGCTGGTCGACCGGCTGGATCGCGCTTTTCGTGCGGCCTATGCGCGGTTCGGCGTCTTGGACGCGGCATCGAAATCCGATGCCGACCGCATCGGCTCGACCCTGGCGCTAGCCGTCGACCGCGGCGACCGCTTCGCCTTCTTCCTGATCGGCGACAGCGGCGTCCGCCTCAACGGCACCGAGACGACCGTCCACGACAAGGACCTCGACTACATCACCGCGACCTTGCGCGGCTTCGCCTATCGGCGCGTCGCCGCCGCCGGCGCCGACCCGACCCAGACCGAGCTCGCCTCGCGCGCGCTCTGCTGGCGCGGCACGCGGAAGATGCCGGCGGAGGCCAAGGCGTGGCTCACGGACGCCGACCTCGAGGCGATCCGCATCGACGCGCTGGCCAAGCTCGTGCTCGACCTTCCCGGCATCCCGGTCGAGGACATGACGCATCTGGCCCTCGACGGCATCGTCGGCGCCCAGGGCGCCTACCAGAACCGCGAGAACCATCCGCTGGGTTATGCCTGCATCGACGGCTTCGGACCGAAGGCCGCGGCGGTCGAGGTCTTCGAGCGGCCCAAGGCCGGGCTCCGCACGATCGAGCTCTACACCGACGGCTACTTCGCGCTGCCGGACCAGCCGACGGTCGTCGCCTGGGAAGCCAAGGCCGACGAGGTCGAGCGCATCGACTTCGCCAAGGTCGACGAATACGCCTCGACCAAGGGATCGCTCGGCCGGCTGCGCGCCGACGATCGAACGGTCGTCATCGTCTCGACGGGGGAAACCGCATGACTGCCCGCAATCTCCAGGTCGGGGGGCTGACCAAGCGCTTCGCGCTGCCGTCGGGCGACATCGTCGCCGTAGACGAGGTGACCTTCGAGGTCCGCGAGGCCGAGTTCTTCACGATGCTGGGCCCGTCGGGCTGCGGCAAGACGACGACGCTCCGCATGATCGCCGGCCTCGAGACGCCCACGTCGGGCACCATCGTCTTCGCCGGCCAGGACTACACGCGGGTCGACGCACGCCACCGCAACATCGGCATGGTGTTCCAGTCCTACGCTCTCTTCCCCCATCTGACGATCTTTGAGAACGTCGCCTATGGTCTCCGCGTGCGCGGCATGGCGAACGACGACGTGCGCTCCCGCGTGACGCGCATCCTCGAGCTTCTCGGCCTCGGCGCGCTCGCCGAGCGTCATCCCGGCGCGCTTTCCGGCGGCCAGCAGCAGCGCGTCTCGATCGCTCGCGCGCTGGTTTACGAGCCCGGCATGCTGCTGCTCGACGAGCCGCTCGCCAACCTCGATGCCAAGCTCCGCGTGCAGATGCGCGAGGAGATCAGGCGCATCCAGCGCGAGCTCGGGATCATGTCGCTCTACGTGACCCACGACCAGGAAGAGGCGATGTCGGTTTCCGACCGCATCGCCGTGTTCAACCTGGGCAAGCTCCGCCAGGTCGGCCGCGCCGAGGAGGTCTACTCCTCACCGGCGACGCCCTTCGTCGCCGACTTCATCGGCAAGGCCAACTTCTTTAAGGCGGCGCCGACGGGTGGCGCCTTCGCGCTCTCGAACGGCACGACCGTCCGCCCGAAGCAGGTCTTCGCGCTGCCGGAAGACGAGGCCGACGTCGCCGGCTTCGACACCGTGATCATGCTCCGGCCCGAGCGGCTCCGCCTCGACCCGGCGAAAGGCCGGATCCCCTGCCGCATCCTCCGACGCCAGTTCCTCGGCGGCATCATCCGCTACTCGGTCGAGGCCGATGGAGCAAAGCAGGCGCTCACCATCGACGCGCCCCGTGACGTCGCCGGCGGCGGCGAAGGGGCGGCCGCCTTCCTGGACTTCGACGACGCGGACGCGATCGCTTACGGCAACGGCCGATGACCACGGCGGCGCTCACGCCGCTCGAGCAGCAGCGGCGGACGATCGACTGGATCCCGATCCTGGTCGGCGTGCTGACGATGGCGACGACGCTGGTCTTCCTCGTCTACCCGCTGCTCCGCGCCATCGGCGGCGCCTTCGTCGCCAACGGTGAGCCACTGGCGGTCGAGAACCTGACCTTCGCCAACTTCGAGCGCTTCTTCGTCTCGGCGAGCTACCAGCGCGCCTTCTGGCATTCGCTGGTGGTCGGCATCGCCGCGACCTCGCTGGCGACGCTGCTGGCGCTGCCGCTGGCCTACGCGGTCGCCCGCGTCGACATCCCGTTCCGCCGCTCGATCGTGGCGCTGGCGGTGCTGCCGCTGATCTCCCCGCCGTTCATCGGCGCCTATTCGTGGATCATCCTGCTCGGGCGCAACGGCCTGATCACGCGCTGGGTCGCCGCGACCTTCGACGTGCAGCTGCCGTCGATCTACGGGCCCTTCGGCGTCATCACGGCCCTGGCGCTGGGTTACTTCCCCTACGTCTTCCTGATCGTCCAGGGCGCGCTCGCCGCCAGCGATCCTTACGTCGAGGAAGCCGCCCGCATGATGGGGGCGTCGCGCTGGCGCATCCTCCGCACCATCACCTTCCCGGCGGTGGTGCCGTCGATCGCCGCCGGCATGCTGATCGTCTTCATCAAGGTGCTCGGCGACTTCGGCGTGCCCTCGATCCTCGGCGGCGAGTACCAGGTGCTGCCGACGCTGATCTACTACCAGATCCACGGCTTCTTCAACCTGAACGCCGCCGCGGCGATCGCGATGGTCAACGTGGCGCTCACCATCGGCGCGCTCGGCGTGCTCGCCTGGGTCAATCGGCGGCGCACCTTCGCCACGATCACCGGCGTCGCCCGCGCATCCAGGCGCGCGACATCGCTCGGCGCCGTCACGGCCGCTAGCCTCTACGTCTTCGTCGTGTTGTTCGTGGCACTCCTGCCGCAGATCACGGTGATCGTCTCCTCCTTCGTCGAACGCTGGTCGGGGACGCGCATTCCGCTCGTCTGGGGCCTCGGCAACTTCAAGCGCATCTTGACCAACCTGAACCAGCCGGTGATCAACAGCCTGATCCTCGCCGGCACCGCGACCCTGGTCTGCGTCGTCTTCGGCACGATCACCGCCTACTACGTGTCGCGGAAACGCTTCTTCGGCCGCTGGGCGCTCGACCTCACGATCATGCTGCCCTTCGTGCTGCCCGGCCTCGTCGTCGGCGTGGCGTATCTGGTGGGCTTCAACGACGGCTGGATCATCCTGACCGGCACCGCGACGATCCTGGTGCTCGCCTACTTTACCCGCCGCGCCGCCTACATCTTCCGCTCGGTGCAGGCCGCGGTCGGCCAGATCGACGGCAAGCTGGAAGAGGCGTCCACCCTCTGCGGCGCCGACTGGGCGACGACGATGCGGCGCGTCGTCGTGCCGCTGATCACGCCTGCGATCCTGGCCGGCGCGATCCTGGTCTTCGCGACGCTGCTCGGCGAGATCAGCGTCACGATCCTGCTGTTCTCGGCCAAGTGGAAGACGATCTCGATCGCGATCTACGAGTACGTGATCTCCGACGAGTTGCACAACGCCAGCGCCATGGGCACGGTCGCGATCGTGCTTACACTGCTGCTGGTGCTCGGTGCCAGCCGCCTTGTCGGCCGCAGCATGGGCGAGATGTTCCGCTCCTGGGGCTAACCCGCAAGCGGCAGCGGCGCCTGCTCCAGGCTCGACACCTCGTTGGTAACCGTCGTCCGCCGCATGTCGCGCACCTGGGTGGAGTCGAACCGCCTTGCCCGGTGCATGGTGACGCGGTTGTCCCAGATCACCAGGTCGTACGGCTTCCAGACATGGGTGTAGACGAACTTGCGCTGGGTCGCGTGCTCGACCAGGTCGAAGAGGAAGGCGCGCGCCTCGGGCGTCGGCCAGCCGATGATCTTGCCGGCATGTGAGGCGAGATAGAGCGAAAGCCGCCCTGTGACCGGATGCCGGCGCACCAGACGCTGGCGTACCGGCTCGCAGAGTCGCGTGGATTAGAAGGGGAAGACGGTGAATCCCAGCAGGCTTCGCGAGTACATCTGGCTGTGCTCGCAGATCAGGTCATGGACCTGGCGCTTTGTGTCCTCGTCCAGAGTGTCGTAGGCCGCGCGCATGTCAGCGAACTCGGTGTTGCCGCCGGCCGGCGGGATCACCCTGGCCGAGAGCAGCGAATACTTCGCCGGCACCTTCTTGAACGAGCTGTCCGAGTGCCAGAGCAGGTTGCCGAGCCCGAAGAGCCGGCGGCGGTCGTCCCGCGCCATCAGCTCGCTTTTCTCGTCGAGGTTCGAGATGTCGTTGAGGTCCATGCTGATCCGGCGCTCGGGCCGGAGGTCGCTGATCGCGTCCTCGAGCGGCCCCAGCTGACGGCTGAAGGCCACCTGCTGCTCGTCGGTCAGCTTCTGGTCGCGGAACACCAGCACGCCGAAGCGGGTCATGCCGTCGTGGATCGCCTGGACTTCGTCGGGCGTAAGGGTGCGGGTGAGGTCGATGCCGCCCATCTCGCCGGCGAAATCGGGCCGCGAGACGGGATCGAGAGGGCGAACGGAGATGCTCATGGGTGCCACGCTAAGACGCTTCGACCGGGCCGGCAACACCGCCTCAATCTCGCCATGAAACGGCCTTAGGAATTCCCCTTCGGAGTGACGACTTATTACCTACATATCACTCCGACGCCCTTACAGCTTCGGGGCGTCACGTTGACGACTAAGCAGGGGGAGGATGCGACGAGCGTCCTCCCCCGCCTTCTTTGCCGGCCGGAACCGCACGCCGCTGAAGACGTTGCGCGTGCATGGGCCGGAAGCTTGCGCATTTTCTCGCGATCGCCTTCACCGCCGCGGCCATGGTGCCGGGCGGCGCGCATCTCTTCGTCATGGCGGCGAAAATGGGCATGGCGCAGGAGCCCTACTTCACCGTCCAGCAGGTCTATCGCGGCTGGGCGCTGTTCGGCATCGCGATCTTCGCGGCCGTCTTCGCCAATGCCACGATCGCGTGGCTCGTGCGAGACCGCGCCGCGCCGTTCCGCCTCTCCCTCGCGGCGACGCTGATCCTGCTGGCGACGCTCGTCGTCTTCTTCGTCTGGACCTTCCCTGCCAACCAGGCCACGCAGAACTGGACCACCGCGCCCCCGAACTGGGCCGAGCTTCGGACCCAGTGGGAGTACTCCCACGCAGCCAACGCGGTCATGACCTTTGCCGCCCTCTGCTGCGCGGTTCTGGCGCAACTGACGGCGCACGACGAGGTCCGTGAATTATTCCGGAACACGCGGCAGTAACGGCGGTTCTGACTTCCAGTCTGGCGAGGAGCGTCCCATGAGGAAGATCATCCAGGAAGGTCAGGATCCGTTCGCGGAACGGCCGCCACTCATGAAGCGCGTGATCAAAGGTCTCGCGATCGCCGCCGCTGTCATCGTCGTGGCGATCGGTGGCCTGGCCTGGTTCCGCTTCCAGCCTGCCTTCAGCAACGAGAGCCGGGCGGCGATCACGGTCGAGCAGCCGGCCTGGGGTACCGCGCCCGCGCTGGCCCCGCGCGCCGCCGACACTACCGCCGCCGCGCCGGCGCCCGTCGCGGGCGGCTCCGACAGCCGGAGCAAGGCCGGCGGCAAGGCGCGAGACAAGTCCAAGACCCAGACGGCGAAGGCACGGAACCACGTTTCGAAGATGCCGTCGCAAGTCGCGAAGACACCGACCGGGGACTGATCGGCCCTAGGCTGGAAGGTTGCTTTCGCCGAACGCGGAAACCGGGTTCCGCCTCAGCAAGGTCTCGACGGCCGCATCGACCGCGTCGACGGGAATGGCTTCCATCGCCGTGCTGCCGAAATCCCGCGCCAGCACGGTGATCAAGGCCGGGGTCTGGGGCGGCGCCTTCTCCATCACCGTCGGTCCCCAGAGCGATACCAGCGGCACGCCCCCGGCCGCCATCAGGTGACCGCCGCCGCTGTCGTTCGACACGGCCACCGCCATTCGCGCCGCGAGCGCAATGGTGAGCAGGGGACCGGCGCCGCGCGCAGCGTCCTCCTGCAGCGGAAACCGTGCCTCGGGCAGCGCCGCGCGCAGTTCCGCGTACCAATCGCCCTCGTCGGGCCCGAGCACGAAGACCGGTACGCGGCCAGCCGAAACCTGACGACGCCCGATCTCGACGAAACGCTCCCTCGGCCAGCATTTGTGCCGCCCGCCCGCGCCCGGTACGAGGCCGACATAGACTCCTCCGTCAGGCAGCAGCGAAGCGGCCTGACGATAGGAGTCGCGGTCGTAGAGAGGGGCGGTGCGCTGCTCGAGCTTGGCGCCGCTCGCCAGCTCGATCAGGTCGAGCATCTGGCGGATCATGGTGGCCGGCTTCCTGTAGCCGCGCCCCGGACGCACGCTCGAGAAGGCGAAGCCCGCCGCGCCGGAAACGAACATGCCGCAGCGAAGGCGGCGCAGGGCCAGGGTGGTGGGCACCCGGCGCTGCGTATCGATGACGAGGTCGAAATGCCGGCCGGGGAGCGGCCGGCGCAGGATCTCGCTCCACCGGATGCCGATGCCGGCTTCCTCGATCACCTCGTCGATCAGCCCTTTCACGAGAGGCGCGAGCGGCCCGCTGAACACCGTCCTTCCCTTCCCCGCCAGCCAGGTGATGTGGGCCGCCGGGTAGGTCTCACGCAAAGCCCGTACGAAGGGCATCTTCATGAGCGCATCGCCCATGAGGTCGAGGCCGACATAGACGAGAATGCTGCGGGGACGATCGGCCGCCGCTGCTGCCGGCATTGAATGCGCCTCCGAGATGCCTGCGCGGGATGGCGGATTGCGCCCCTTCGGGCGCCGACGAGGCGTCCCTGAAAGAGCCAGGGACGCTCGCGAGAAACTCAATAAATCCGGGGTTCGGTGGTGGGCGCGACAGGGATTGAACCTGTGACCCCTACCATGTCAAGGTAGTGGTCCTAGTAAAATCTGACGGATAGTCGGGGATTCTAGCGCTAAGCCACGAGAAAAAATCCAAGCAAAAGATCGCGGCTGACAAGGATTCTACCGGAATTCTACCGGAATGGCCGACTAGCGCTGCTCGCAATGGCATGTTTTCCACCGCCTGGCTGGATTGGTTGCATGGCCAAAATGACTAGAGCTCATATCCGCAAACTAGCGCTCGACGCGGGGTTCCCGCCCCCTACGTTTACCGATGGCAAGGCCATCATCACGATTCCGATGGATATGGAGATCGTGCCCCGTGGCCGGGTGCCGGAAATCGAGTCCGAAGCCGCGTCCATGACGCCCGAAGCGTTCTCGAAGTGGGGCAAGGCCAAGTTCGACACCGACGCCGACACCGCGGGCTGGATCAATACGCGGCTCGGCACGAAGTACAACAACGTCGCCGTCTACAAGTGGCGCGCCGGTATCCGCCCGATCCCGGCTCGGATCGCCAGCCTCGTCAATGAGCGGGGGAAGGAGTGATGGCAGCCACAGTGGGCATGTCACGCTCGGCGATGAACGGGCGGATTGCACCAGTCAATGCTGGGGAGAGCTGGAGAGGACGATCTCCGGGGATTCTACCGGAATTCTACCGGAATGACCCTCTCGGGCCGCTGCGGCAGAATATTAGAAAAACGCCCATTTTATCGGGCTATCTCGGTGGTGGGCGCGACAGGGATTGAACCTGTGACCCCTACCATGTCAAGGTAGTGCTCTCCCGCTGAGCTACGCGCCCGCCTGTCGAGGCGGTCAAGGCCACCGAGGGCGTGCCTGTACCATCAAAGGTCGGCGTCGCGCAACAGGCTGCGCCGATCCACGCATTTTCCCGTGCCGCCCGGTGACAGCGCCGCCGGTTTCGTCTAAATCGGCGGACATGGACATCGGGGGTGAAGCCGCCTTAGGCCGGTCGCCGATCGCGCTCAACGAGCCTGATCGCCTGGCGCTCCCCATCGTCCTCGCCTCGCCCCATAGCGGGCGCGACTATTCCCTGGATTTCCTGGCCCTGGTCGAGGTTCCGGAAGGCGAGCTGCGCCGGGCGGAGGACGCTTTCGTCGACCGGCTGCTGTCGGCCGCGCCCGGCCTCGGCGTGCCGCTGCTGGCGGCCGAATTCCCGCGCTCGCGGGTCGACGTCAACCGCGAGGCGCTTGAGCTCGATCCCGAGATGTTCGAGGGCCAGCTTCCGGCCGAGGCCAACACCCGTTCGCCCCGCGTCGCCGCGGGCCTGGGCTCCATTCCCAAGCTCTCGGCCGGCGGACGGCCGATCTATCGCCGGCCGCTGCCGGTGGCCGACGGGCTGGCGATGATCGAGCGCTTCTGGCGCCCCTACCACCAGGCGCTGTCGCGGCTGGTCCGGACGGCCCAGGCGAGCTTCGGCGTCGCCCTCCTGCTCGATTGCCACTCGATGCCGTCTGCCGGCGGCGTCGGCGACGGTGCCGGCGGCGAGACGTTGGCCGACATCGTGCTCGGCGACGTCTGGGGTCAGTCCTGCGACCCGATGCTGGTCGAATGCGCCGAGTCCTACCTGGCCGCGCGCGGCTACGCCGTCGTTCGCAATGCGCCCTATGCCGGCGGCTACACGACGCGTCACTACGGGCGGCCCGGCGACGGCGTGCATGCGCTGCAGATCGAGATCAACCGCGCGCTCTATCTCGACGAGGCGCGCATCGAGCCGACCGCGGCCTTCGCGCAGGTCTCGCGCGATCTCGTAGGATTGGTCGAGGCGCTCGGCCGCGCCACGCTCGAGCTCCGCCCTCAGCCATGATCAGGGGCCGATGACGGACGACGTCGTCATCCGTCCGGCGACGCCGGCGGACCTTCCCGACATCCAGCGCATCTACGGCCATCACGTGACGACCGGCTTCGCGAGCTTCGAGGAGGTCGCGCCGGACCTTGCCGAGATGACGCGGCGCTACACCGCGCTGATCGAGGCGGGCTTTCCCTACCTGGTCGCCGAGCTCGGCGACCGCGTCGTGGGGTACACCTATTGCGGCCCCTACCGCCCCCGCCCGGCCTATCGCTATTCCGTCGAAAACTCGGTCTACCTTGCCCCGGAATCGGCGCGCAAAGGCATCGGACGGATGCTGCTCTCGGCCCTGATCGAGCGGGCGACCGCGCTCGGCAAGCGCCAGATGGTGGCGGTGATCGGCGACAGCGCCAACCACGGCTCGATCGGACTGCATACGGCGCTGGGTTTCCGGATGGTCGGCGTGATCGAGGGGGCCGGCTTCAAGCACGGCCGCTGGGTCGACAGCGTGCTGATGCAGCGGGCGCTCGGCCCCGGCCTGACCCAGCCTCCCGACGCCTAGAAAATAGCCCTGAAAGAAAAGAGGCCGTGCCACGAAGGCACGGCCCGAGTTTAGGGAGGAAACGCCCATAAGGGCATTGCGATAGACAGGCCCGAAGGCTTGCGTCTGCCGCACCGCAATATCTGCTCCCGCGACGCAGCAAAGTCAAGCCGGGAAAATTTTTCCAAATCTATTCAGATAATTAAGGCGCAGTTAACAGTCTATCCAATCCTGAATGCGCCGTTTCGTGGTGCGGCGCAATCGCTGGCCGCCCGCCCTATCCGATCGGTAGCGCCGGGGACACCGCGCGGGGGAGATCGAACTGGTCGGCGGCGCGCACGTCGATGTCCGTCACCGATCGGGCGAGCAGGCTCGAATCGGAGAAGAGCTGGTCGACGGTCAGCTCGATCGGCTGGCCGGGCTTGAGGCGCCCTTCGCGGTCGGTCCCGGCGAAGCGCCGCGTGGCGAGCCCGCGGTGCCGGGCGATCAGGTTCCGGATCTCGATCAGGCGGGCGACCCGGTCGCGCGCCACGTCCTCGGCGAAGAGGGCGAAGCCGAAACGGTCGCCGACCCAGCGCTCCAGCGCGTCGAGGCCGGAGGCGGACAGCTGGAAGACGCGGTCGCGGACCAGCGCGTCGACCACCTCGTCGACCGAGTCATGCTCTACCAGCAGCTCGAGCGGCACGCCCTCACCCGGCCCCAGCGCCCGCGGGTTGTTGACCGCGAGCGTGACCGTGAGTTCGGCGACGTATGCCAGGTAGCTGTCGACCAGGCGCGACAGCACCATGTGCAGGAAGACATGGCGCTGGCCGCGCAGCGTGCGCGCCATCGCGCCTTCGTTGGCGGGAACCTGCGCGCCGCCGCCGACCGGACGGCCGCTGACGCCGGGCGGCACCGCGTCCACCGCGAGCCTCGCCATGTCGTCGACGCGGAGCGCCAGGTCCGAGACGAAGCCGATGAAGCGCCAGAGCTCGGCATGCGTGCGGAAGAAACGCGCGCAGGCATCCGACATGGGATCGGGCGGCAGCGGCCCGGTCGCGGCGTGGGCTGGATGACCGCTTTCCATGGGGCTCAAGCCTCCAGCACGGCGTTGCCGTCCATCGCGAGCTGGCCGGCATCGTCGGCGACCCAGAGCGCGACGTTCGAGCCCGACGGCCTGCCGCCGACCGTGACCGCCCGGTCGGCGAAAACCGGCGACAAGGCGCGGAACGAGAACTGTGCGACCTTCGCGTCGGGCTTCTGGCGCCGGACGAGATCGAGCATCAGCGTCGCCTGCAGCGGCCCATGCACGACGAGTCCGGGATAGCCCTCGACCTGCGTGACATAGGGATGGTCGTAGTGGATGCGGTGACCGTTGAAGGTCAGCGCCGAATAGCGGAACAGCAGAACCGGATCCGGCACGAGGCCTCGCGACCAGGTTCCGGCGGCCGGCGCCGGCTTCGGCGGCGGCGTCGGATCGCCCGGCTTCGGCGCGTTGCGGTAGACGATGTCGTGCTCCTCGTCGACGGCGACCACGCCGTGGACGTGAATCAGGTGCTTCACCGTGACGAAGACCAGGGTGCCGGTGCGGCCTTCCTTGACCTCGACCTTGAGGATCTCGGAATCGCGCCGGATCGGGGCCCCCAAGGGAATCGGCTGCAGGAAGGAAAGCCGGCTTCCCGCCCACATGCGGCGCGGCAGCGGCACCGGCGGCAGGAAGCCGCCGCGCTTCGGATGGCCGTCAGGACCGAGCTCGGAGGCCGGCTTCGCCTCGAGGAAATAAAGCCAATGCCACAGCGGCGGCAGGGCATCGCCCGGCTTCGGCTGCGGGTCGGCGCGATCGAGCGTGGCGGAGAGCGCGGCCACCGGCGGCAGCGACGCCAGATCGTCGACGCTCATGCGCCGTCCGACCCACGTCTTCAGCCCGTCGAGATCCATCCGCCCTGCGTCCCCCATCGCCTGCGACCATAGCCGCGGGCGGCGGCCGACGAAAGCAGACTCAGCCCCAGACCTCGGGGCCGAACGGCAGGATGCTGCTGCCGTCGAATCGGAGGCCCGGCTCGCGGTCCTTCGCCAGCAGAAGCGGCCCGTCGAGATCGGCCCAGCGCGCGCTCTGTGCGATCAGCACCGCCGGCGCCATCGCGAGCGAGGTGGACAGCATGCAGCCGACCATGACCTCGAATCCGGCGGCGCGGGCCGCATCGGTCAGCGCGATCGCCTCGGTGAGGCCGCCGGTCTTGTCGAGCTTGACGTTGATCGCCTCGTAGCGGCCCTTGAGCTCAGCCAGGTGATGGCGGTCATGCGCGCTCTCGTCGGCGCAGACGATCACGGGATGCGGCACGGAGGCGAGCGCCGCGTCGTTCGACGACGGCAGCGGCTGCTCGATCATCTCGACGCCGAGCTTCGCGAACTCCGGCGAGAAGCGCGTGAAGTGATCGATCGTCCAGGCCTCGTTCGGGTCGACGATGAGCCGCGACTTCGGTGCCCCCTCGCGGACCGCGCGGATGCGCGCGTCGTCGCCGTCACCGCCGAGCTTGATCTTGAGCAGCGGCCGGTCGGCCGCGGCCGCGGCATCGGCCTTCATCTTCTCAGGCGTGTCGAAGCTGATGGTGAAGGCGGTGACGACCGGTTTCGGCGCCGGCTTGCCGGCGAGATCCCAGACGCGCTTGCCCGACTTCTTCGCTTCCAGGTCCCAGAGCGCGCAGTCGACGCCGTTGCGCGCCGCGCCCGGCTTCATCCTCGCCTGGATCCCGGCCCGGTCGATGCCGTTCGCGATGTCGCCGGCGACGCCCATGATCGTCTCGACGACGCCGTCCATCGACTCGCCGTAGCGCTTGTAGGGAACGCATTCGGCGCGGCCGACGATGTCGCCGTCGGTGATCTCGACCAGCACCACCGGCTGCTGGGTGCGGGTCTCGCGGCTGATCTTGAAGGCCCCCCTGATCGGGAAGACCTCCTGCCGCGCCGCGAGCTTGCGCGCCATCAGCGGAGAACGTCGACGATCGCGTCGACGCCGGTCCGGAGCGGATCGACAGCCGGAAGCCCGAGCTTGTCCTCGGTCTTCTTCAGCAGCTTCACCGCGTCCTTCTCGGACAGACGCTGGGTGTTGATCGAGATGCCGACGCACTTGGCCTTGGGGTTGGTCAGGCGTGCCGCCTCGACGTTGCGCTCGATGCAGTCTTCCAGGCTCGGATGCTTGTAGGTCGGAAGGCCGCGCATGTGGGCACGGCCGTGCTCGTGGCAGACCACCAGCGCGTCCGGCTGCGAGCCGTGGATCAATCCCAGCGTCACGCCGGCATAAGAGGCGTGGAACAGAGAGCCCTGGCCCTCGATCAGGTCCCAGTGGTCCTTCTTGTTCTCGGGCGCCAGCCACTCGACCGCGCCGGAGATGAAGTCGGAGACCACGGCGTCGATCGAGACGCCACGGCCGGCGATGAAGATGCCGGTCTGGCCGGTGGCGCGGAAGTCGGCGTCCATCTTGCGGCGGCGCATCTCCTTCTCGAGCGCCAGCGAGGTGAACATCTTGCCGACCGAGCAGTCGGTGCCGACGGTCAGCAGGCGCTTGCCGGTGCGCTTCAGGCCGTTGCCGACCGGGAACTCGCGGTCCGGGCGGCGGACGTCGAACAGCGAGCGGCCGTTGGCCTTGGCGGCGGCGGCGAGCTTGGGCAGGTCGTGCAGGCTGTTGTGGAGACCGCTGGCGACGTCCATGCCGAGCTCGACCGCCTTGACCAGGTGCTTCTCCCAGGCCGGCGGAATGAGGCCGCCGCGGTTGGCGACACCCACCAGCACGGTCTTCACGCCGGCCTTGGCGGCCTGCGCGATGTTCATGTCCTGGATGCCGAGGTCGGCCTTGCAGCCCGGCAGGCGGAACTGGCCCTTGCACCAGTCGGGACGCCAGACGTTGACGCCGTTGGCGGTCTTGGCGGCAAGCTGGTCGGCGGCATCGCCGAGGAACAGAAGGTACGGATGCCTGATCTTCACTGGGTCCCCCCGAGGGCTGAAATGCGCGCGGATACTAGCCAAAATTCGCGGATTGGAAAGACATCAGCGCATGGACAGGATGCCGCGCCCGGTAGCATGATCCGCCGCCCATGAGCACGGTCAAAGACGTTCTCCACTTCTGGTTCGGCGCGCCGGGCACCGCCATCTGCGGAACCTTCCGCGAGGCTTGGTTCAAGAAGGATCCGGCCTTCGACGACGAGATCCGCCGTCACTTCCTCAGCTCCACCGAAGCCGCGGCACGCGGCGAGCTCGACCGCTGGCTCGGCGACCGCGAAGGGGCGCTGGCGCTCGTCGTCCTGCTGGACCAGTTCCCGCGCAACCTCTACCGCGGATCGCCCAAGGCCTTCGCCGCCGATCCCAAGGCGCGCGAGGTAGCGTCGACCGCGATCGGGCGCGGCTTCGACATGCAGTGCCTCTCCTGCGAGCGCATGTTCTTCTACCTGCCCTTCGAGCACAGCGAGCTTCTGGCAGACCAGGACCGTTCGGTCGACCTCTTCAAGCGGCTGGCCGAGGACGATCCGTCACGTGCCGGCATCGTCCCCTATGCGCTCCGGCACCAGGAGATCATCCAGCGCTTCGGCCGCTTCCCCCACCGCAACGTGGCGCTGGGGCGCGAGAGCACCGAGAACGAGATCGCGTTCCTCAAGGAGCCGATGTCGTCGTTCTGAGGCGCCAACGGCGCCCTGCACTCGGCCTCATAGATTGAGGTTCCGCCCTGGCGTTTGCCGGGCTCGGAGCGAAGGAGTAACCTTCCCGACCGTCAGGGTACCCCTTAAATTCCCGCCCCTCTCCTCCCGGGAGCCTCCATGTTCACCACCCGCCCCGAGATCCTCGGCACCTACGGCGTCGTCGCCTCCACGCACTGGCTCGCGAGCGCGACCGGCATGGCGATCCTCGAGAAGGACGGCAACGCCTTCGACGCGGCCTGCGCCACCGCCTTCGTGCTGCAGCTGGTCGAGCCGCATCTGAACGGTCCCGGCGGCGAGGTGCCGATCATCCTGCACGACGCCAAGAAGAAGGCGACGCGGGTTCTCTGCGGCCAGGGCACGGCGCCGGCCAAGGCGACGATCGCGCATTACAGGAGCCTCGGGCTCGAGATCGTGCCGGGCACCGGCTTCCTCGCCGCGACCGTGCCAGGATCCTTCGATGCCTGGATGCTGATGCTCCGCGACTACGGCACCAAGACCGTGCGCGACGTGCTCTCGCCGGTGATCGCGATGGCCGAGCGGGGATACCCGCTGGTGGCGCGCATCCCGGCGGCGATCGAGGGCGTGGTCGATCTCTTCACCAAGGAATGGAAGAGCTCGGCCGCGGTGTATCTCCCGAGCGGCAACGTGCCGAAGACCGGCAGCCTGTTCCGCAATCCCGACATGGCCGCCACCTACCGGCGG
Organism: Alphaproteobacteria bacterium; assembly: GCA_044223515.1. Classification (GTDB taxonomy): domain Bacteria; phylum Pseudomonadota; class Alphaproteobacteria; order SHVZ01; family SHVZ01; genus SHVZ01. The sequence goes on along the minus strand of JBGALV010000007.1, from coordinate 63,493 downwards.
ATCATCAAGGAGGCCGAAGCGGCCGGCGGCGACCGCGTGAAGCAGATCGAGGCGGCGCGGGCCGCCTGGTACAAGGGCTTCGTCGCGGAGACGATCGACAAGTTCGTCCGCACCGAGTCGATGGACACCTCCGGCCGACGCAATGCCGGCGTGCTCACCGGCGACGACATGGCGAAGTGGCAGGCGACATACGAGGAGCCGCTCTCCTACAGGTACGGCCGCTACGATGTCATGAAGTGCGGCCCCTGGAGCCAGGGCCCGGCCTTCCTGCAGCAGCTGGCCATCCTCAAGCATCTCGGCATCGACGGCACCGATCCGGTCGGCCCCGACTTCGTTCACAAGGTGGTGGAAGCGGCGAAGCTCGCCTTCGCCGACCGCGAGGCCTTCTACGGCGACCCGAACTTCGTGAAGGTGCCGATGGAGCACCTTCTCAGCGACGCCTACAACGCCGAGCGCGCCAAGCTGGTCGGCGACCGCGCCTCGCTGGAGCTCCGCCCCGGCAAGGTCGCGGGATTCGACAACCGCGTCGACTACGCGCTCGCCGCCTCGCAGATCCGCCCGAAGGACTTCGACGCGATCCTCGGCATCGGCGAGCCGACGATGGCGAAGGACAAGAAGGAGCCGGTGCACATGCGCGGCGCCGCCGCCGGCGACACCTGCCATGTCGACGTCATCGACCAATGGGGCAACATGGTTTCGGCGACGCCGTCGGGCGGCTGGCTGTCCTCGTCGCCGGTGATCCCGGGCTTCGGCTTCCCGCTCTCGACCCGCGGCCAGATGTTCTGGCTCGACGACACGGCGCCGAACCGGCTCGAGCCCGGCAAGCGGCCGCGGACGACGCTGACGCCCTCCTTCGCGCACCGCGACGGCGAGGCCTACATGCCGTTCGGCACGCCAGGCGGCGACCAGCAGGACCAGTGGCAGGTCATGTTCTTCCTGCACCACGCCCATCACGGCATGAACCTGCAGCAGTCGATCGACTGCCCGGCGTTCCATACCGAGCACTTCCCTAGCTCGTTCTATCCGCGCGGCGCAAAGCCCGGAAAGGTCGTCATGGAGGGCCGCTTCCCCAAGGAGACGATCGAGTCCCTGAAGGCGCGCGGCCACGACGTCGACGTCGGTCCGGACTGGAGCGAAGGCCGCCTCTCGGCCGCGGCCAAGGACGGCGACATCTTGAAGGCCGCCGCCAACCCGCGCGGCATGCAGGGCTACGCGATCGGCCGCTGAGCGATCCAGGCTGAAACAGAGGCCGCTCCTCAAGGAGCGGCCCTTTTCGTTTCGACGTCGCCGATCTAGCGGCGCGACTTCTTCTTCGCCTTCTTGGCGGCTTTCCTGGCCGGGGCCTTCTTGGCCGGCGACTTCTTTGCGGCTTTCTTCGCGACTTTCTTCGCGGTTTTCTTCGCCGCCTTCTTGGCTGCCTTCTTGGCTGCCTTCCTGGCCGGAGCCTTCTTCGCCGCCTTGCGCGCGGCAGGCGCGGCCGAGGCACGCGGGGCGGCGACGGCCTGGGCGGCGATCGCCTCGATCTCTACCAGGTATTGCGGGCCGGCCAGCGCCTGGATCACCGCCAGCGTGGAGGCCGGCTTGAAGTCCCCGAACACGCGGTTGCGCGCCGCACGGAAGGCGGCGAGGTCGCCCGGGTTGATGATGTAGGAGTTCACCTTAACCAGGTCCTTGAGGCCCATGCCGTTGGCCTCGAGGATCGCGACGATGTTGCGGCAGACCTGCTCGGTCTGCGCCTCGACGCCTTCCTTGAGCACGCCGTCGGGGCTCATGCCCACCTGGCCCGAGATGTAGAGGATCCGAGATCCCGGCGGGATCTCGACCGAGTGGCTGTAGGCGCCGATCGGCGGCGCGACGCTGGTCGGATTGTTGGCGCGATTCATGTGGGCCTCCCCCTTACTTGACGCGTTTGAAGACGAGATTGCGACAACGGTTGCTGGACAGCACGAGCGCCGTGACCTTGCCTGAACGGTTGCGCTCGAAGCGGGCGGTCGGCTTCGACGTCCACTGCATATGCGGCACGCTATAGCGGAAAGTATCCGCCATCACCGCTTCCATCTTGGTCCACGGCTCCGGATTGGCATGGCCGACCGCGAGCGTGATGCCGAGATCCTTGCCCCTGACCGATACTTCATGCGTGCCGCCGGTCTCGGCGCAGGTGTAGCGGCCGGCGTATTCCTTGAGCTTCGCCGGGCCCGGCTTCTTCATCGGCGCCGGCTCCCAGGTCATCGGGAGACCGCCGTCGAGCATGCCGGGGAATTTCTTCGGCCGGCCCGCGCCTTCCGGGATCGGGCCGATGTCGATCAGGAAGTGGCCGCCGGTGGTCGAGAAGCGGCCGTCGCCGGATGGCTCCAGCTTCTCCTCGCCGCCGAGCGTGGCGGCGGAGAGCTGGCCGTCCTTGACCTTGAGGTCGAGCGAATAGCCGGTCGCCTTGTCGACATAGGTGCCAACGAGGCGCTCGATGCCGGCCGGCGTCTTCGGCGCCGGCTTGGCGCGGTCGCCGAGCACGATGCCGCCGATCTGGCGCGAGAGCTGATAGGCCTGCGTGTCCTCGCGGTTGGAGAGGATGATCATGCCGAGATCGATCTCGGGGAACCGCATGAAGTGGATCTTGAAGCCCGGCAGGCTGCCGCCGTGGCCCAGCGTCTTGAAGCCGCGATAGGGCACGGTGGTGAGGCCGAGGTTGTAGTCGAGCACGCGGCCGTTGGTGAGCTTGCCCGGCTGCAGCAGGTCCTGCAGCAGACCTTTGCGGAACGGCCCACCGTCGCGGAACGCCTGGTGCCACTTCAGCATGTCCTCGAGGCACGAGACGATGCCGCCCGAGCCCGAGTAGTTCATGCCGTAGACGCCGCGACGTGGCTTGCCGGCAGAATCGAACCAGTAGCCGGTCGCCATCTCCATATCGACCTCGGTCTGGTCCTCGGCGAGACGGCTGTGCGTCATGCCGAGCGGACCGAAGATGCGGCGCCGGAGCACCTCGCCGAGCGACGCCTTCTCCTTCCGCTCGATCGCGACCTGCACCAAGCGATAGTTGGTGTTGCAGTAGGAGACCTGGCGGCCCGGCGGAAAGTTCAGCGTCTCCAGCCGGCAGGAGAGATCCATCAGCTGCTCGGCGCGGACCTGCGTCGTGGTCATGCTGCCGGAGACCGTCATCGACTCGCCGAGGTCGCGCACGCCGCTGGTCATCGTCAGCATCTGGCGGATCGAGACTGTCTTGGCCCAGGGCTTCAGCTCCGGGATGTGCTTGGCGATCTTGTCGTCGAGCTTGAGCTTGCCTTCGTCCTGCAGCATCAGCGCCGTGGTGCAGAGGAATTGCTTGGTGACGGAGGCCAGGCGATAGCGCGTCGTCGGCGTCGCCTTGATGCCGTGCTCGATCACCGCCTCGCCATAGGCACGCTGGTGGACGACCTTGCCGTCCTTGATCACGGCGACGATGCCGCCCGGCGTCGCCGGCTTGTCCCAATGGGCGAAAAGCCTGTCGATCGCCTCGGAGTACGCGCCGCGCACCTCGTCACTACTCGCGCTCCCGGGCGCGAGTTTCAGCGCTACGGACATGAATTCCTCCCTGGAACGAAGGCGTCAGGACGACACCCGAGGATCGTGCCCGCTGGCCGTGCGGGCGTCAAACGCCGACGGCCTCGCGCAGCGTCCGCACCAGCTCGGCCGGCGCCTTGTAGATGTCGAGCACGATCGCGCCGGTGGGTTCTTCCAGGGCCGCGAACTGGCTCGGCAGCAGGGTCGACGGCATGTACTCGTGGCGGCGGGCGGCGACGCGCGATCCGACCAGGTCCTGCGTGCCTTTGAGATAGGCGAAGGCGACCTCCGTCCTGCCGCCGGACAGCCGCTCGCGATAGGCCTGCTTGAGTGCCGAGCACGCGAGGATGGTCGGGCGGTCGTCGGCGATCCATTCGCCGATCGCCTTGGCGAGCGCATCCAGCCAGGGCCGGCGGTCGTCGTCGTCGAGCGGCTCGCCGCGCCGCATCTTCTCGACATTGGCGGGCGGGTGCCAGCGGTCGCCTTCCTCGAAGGTCCACCCGGTCGCCTCGGCGAAGCCCCTGCCGACCGTGGTCTTGCCGGAGCCCGAGACGCCCATGAGCACGACGACCTTGATCGTCACGACCAGTCCGCGTGATGGGTGCCGGGCTTGTCGACCCGCTCGAAGCCGTGGCGGCCGAAGCCGTCGCGCAGCGCCTGGATCATCGACGTCGCGCCCTTCGCCGTGCGCATCGCGTCCAGATAGGCGAGCGACGACGCCAGCACCGGGGCCGCAATACCCTGGGATGCCGCGAAGGCGACGGAGCGCCGCCACGCCGGCTCGCAGGCGGCAATCGTCTTGGCGAAAGCGGGCGACGCCAGCAGATGCGGCAGCTCCGGCTCCGCCGAATAGGCGGCGGTGATGTCGGTCAGGAACCTGGCCCTAAGGATGCAGCCGGCCTGCCAGACGCGCGCGGCGCGGCCGAGATCCTTCACCCAGCCATGCGCGGCGGCGCCGGCCCGGATCAGCTGGAAGCCCTGGGCGTAGCAGACGAGCGTCGCGGCGAAGAGCGCGTCGCCGAGATCGGCGCGCGCCTTCGCGTCGCCCGCCTTCGCCGGCGCGCCGAGGCTTTCAACGACGGATTTGCGCTCGGGCGCACCCGAGAGCGTGCGCGCGAACACCGCCTCGGCGAGCGTCGGCACGGCGACGCCGAATGACATCGCCGCCTCGATCGCCCAGCTGCCCGTGCCCTTCATGCCGGCACGGTCCGAGATCACGTCGAGCAGCGGCTTGCCGGTCTCGCCGTCGCTGCGGCCGAGGATGTCTTCGGCCAGTTCCAGAAGGTATGAAGCGCGATTGCCGGCCGCCCAGCCCGCCGCTTCCTTCTTCATCTCAGGATAGGAAAGTCCGAGGCCGCGCTGCAGGATCTGTGTCGCTTCGGCGATCGCCTGCATAACGCCGTACTCGATCGCGTTGTGCGCCATCTTGACGAAGTGACCGCCGGCGTCTGGCCCGAACCAGTCAGCACAGGCACTGCCGTCGCCGGCGCGCGCGGCGATCGGCTCCAGCCAAGAGCGGATGCGCTGGTAGGCGGCTTCGGTGCCGCCCGCCATCATCGCCGGGCCGCGACGCGCGCCCTCTTCGCCCCCCGAGACACCGAGGCCGACGAAGTCGATCCCGTCCTTGGCGAGTTCGGCGGTGCGACGCTGCGTGTCGCGCCATTCGGAATTGCCGCCGTCGATGACGATGTCGCCGCGCTCGAGATGCGGCCGCAGATCGGCGATCGCGGATTCGACCGGCTTGCCGGCGTTGACCATGAGCAGCACGGCCCGCGGCTTCGGCAGCTTGCCGAGCATCACGCCGAGGCTGGGCACGACGACGAGCCGCGCATCCCCGGCCGTGTGCGACCGCGCCGCAGCATCGCGGTCGTAGACCACGACGGTCACGCCGCGGTCGGCGAGGTTCTGCGCGAGTGCCCGGCCCATCACGCCGGCGCCGATCAGGCCCAATGTCGTCATTCGTTATCGTGGTTAAACGGTATCCGTGCCGTACGCAAGACACTGGCTTTCGCCCTTGCGAAACGCCTCTGCGAAATCGCGTTTGCGAAGTCGCAGTGCGAGACAACCACCTTGCGGAGAGCCTCGATCCGGCAGGAAAATTCACCCATGGATGCAAGACTTCGCTTCCGGACCGAGCGTGCCGACGGCGCCGTCGTCGACGCCCTGCTGCCGCTTCCCCGCGGCAGCGACCCGGAGCGCGTGAAGGCCTTGCTCGACAAGATCCTGAAGGCCGGCGCGAAGGAAGAGACGGCGACCATGATCGCCGCGCTCGCCGCAGCGCTTGCCGCGAGGACACTGACCGCCGCTCCGGGAAGCCAGTCGGTCGACGCCACCGAAGGCGCGATCGCGGCGATCATGGATGCGGCAAAGGATGCGGAGACGACCATGAACCGAAAGATCGCCGACATCATCAAGCGCCAGAAGCTCGCGAAGCTGGCCCCGACCGCTACCGTCCGCCAGGCCTGCAAGCTGATGGCCGAGCGTGCGGTCGGCGCGGTGCTGATCACCGAGGGTGGCGGCAAGCTCGCCGGCATCTTCACCGAGCGCGACCTGGTGAAGCGGGTCGCCGCCTCCGGGCTCGACGTCGAGACGACGACCTTGGCCGAGGTCATGACCAGGATGCCCGAGACGATGAAGCCGAGCGACCCGGCGGTCGTGGCGCTCCGGCGCATGCGCGACGGCGGCTTCCGCCATATGCCGATCGTCGAGGGCGAGAAGCTGCTCGGCGTGGTTTCGGCCCGCGACTTCATCGGCGCCGAGATGAAGCAGCTCGAGATCGAGACGGCTTTCCGCTCCGCCGTTCTGGCCGAGGGCTTCCGCCCGCAGGCCTGACGCGCCGCAGCGCGACGGGTCAGGCATCCGCAACATATCTGTGACGGTCGCGTTGACGTGCACGCGCAGGCGACTTAGCGCGCGCTCGCGAAATGAAAACGCATTCAGATAAACGCCCGACGGGTTGTCGGCCGTGACGCCCTTCCTACACTCGGGTCCATGCATGGACGGCGTTCATGATCTCGGCAGAGCTCGCCGGGCTCATCCAATCTCTGCGTTCGCTGTGGGCGATCGAGCTCCTGCTGCTGCTCCAGCGGCGGCGGGACCGATGGTCGGTCGACGATCTCGTCATCGAGTTGCGCAGCAGCCGGGCCCTGGTCGACGGCGTTCTCTCGCGCCTGCATGAGCTCGGGCTGGTCGAACGCCTGCCCGACGGCAGCTATCACTACAAGGCCGGCCCGCCCGAACGGACGAAGCTGGTCGACGATCTGAGTCGGCTCCATGCCGAGCGACCGCTCGCCATCGCGCAGGCGCTCCACGGCGCGCCGGACGAGAAGCTGCGTGCCTTCTCCGACGCTTTCAAGCTGAAGAAGGACTGACCCGGATGGCGTCTGTCGGCCAACAACGTCTTCCTGGTTCTCGATCTCGTCGTCTTCCCCGACGTCAACTTCCTGATCTGGCGGAACCTCTCGGCGCTGGCCGCGATCGCGGTGCTGCTCTACGGCTTCATCTGGGAGGCCGACTGATGGACAGCTTCATCGCGGGCGCCATCGTCCTCGGCTACCTGGTCGTGGGCGTGTTCTTCCTCCGCTTCTGGCGGCGCACCCGGGACCCCTTGTTCGCGATCTTCGCCCTCGCCTTCTTCGTGCTTGCCGGCAACGGTGCCGTCGTCACGCTCTCGGGCATCGAGCGCGAGGCCTTGAGCTGGGTCTACCTGCTGCGCGCCGCCGCCTTCACGCTGATCATCGTTGCGATCGTCCGGAAAAATCTGCCAAGGCGGGGGTAACCGGTATGCGGATATTAGTCCTTGACGAGATCCGCAGTTTTTGACAGGATCTGCGTCACTGGGGCGTAGCAGGCGAGCATCTCCGCCGGGCCCTCTCCTTCTTTAAGTCCTTCTCGACCGGCGAGCGCCTCCCGCGCTTTGCGGAGCAATTTCCCATGACATGGATGGACCGGATGTCCGCGCTCCTGGCGCGGAAGTCGTCGCGTGCGAGCGCGGCGGTGGCCGCCGTCGGGCTGGCGCCGGCGCGCTGGACGCCGCGGCGCTACGACCGCCTGGCCGAAGAGGGCTATCGCAAGAATGTCTTGGCCTATCGCTGCGTGCGAGAGGTGGCGCGTGCCTGCGCCTCGGTGCCGTGGCTCCTCTATAAGGGCAGAAGCGAGCTCGACACTCATCCGCTGCTCGATCTCCTGCGCAGGCCCAACCCGCGCCAGTCGGGGCCGGAGCTGATCGAGGCCGCCATCGGCCATCTGCTGCTTTCGGGCAACGCCTATCTCGAAGTGATCCGCCCCGACGGGGAAGCGCCGCGCGAGCTCTATGCGCTCCGCCCCGACCGCATGCGGATCGTGCCCGACGTCTCCGGCGTGCCGCGCGCCTATCGCTACGAGGTCGAAGGCCGCGGCGTCGACTGGCCGGTCGATCCGATCTCCGGCGCCTCCGACGTGCTGCATCTCCGCGACTTCCACCCGCTCGACGACTGGTACGGGCTCTCGCCGATCGAGGCTGCCGCGGCCGCGATCGATCAGCACAACGCCGCGGCCGAGCACAATGCGGCGCTGCTGCAGAACGGCGCGCGGCCGTCGGGCGCGCTGGTCTTCCGTGCCGATCCCGGCCCCGACAGCATTCGCCGCGTCGAGGAGGCGCTGCTCGACCGCACGCAAGGGCCTCGCCAAGCGGGACGCCCGCTGGTCCTCGGCGGCGACGTCGACTGGAAGGAGCTGGGCTTCTCGCCGAAGGACATGGACTTCGCCGAGCTCAAGTCCCAGGCCGCCCGCGAGATCGCCGCCGCCTTCGGCGTCCCGCACCTCCTGGTCGTCTCCGGAGAAGCCACCTACTCGAACCGCACCTATGCGCGCCTCGAGCTCTGGGAGCACACGGTGATCCCGCTGCTCGACCGGCTCGCCTCGGCACTCTCCTCCTGGCTCGGGCCGCTGTTCGGTGAGAATCTCCGCCTCGCCCACGATCTCGACGAGGTTCCGGCGCTCGCACCCCGTCGCCGCCTCAAGTGGCAGCAGATCCAGCAGGCCGACTTCCTGACGCTCAACGAGAAACGCCAGGCGCTGGGATATGCGCCAGTTGCCGACGGCGACGGAGAAGGGGAGCAGAAGAATTCGGAGGAGTTTCGACGCCTTCACGGCTACGAGCAGCCGAGGAATCCTGCAGGTGGTCAAGATGGAGGGCGCTGGTCGAGATCTCCCGAAAGCTTCGTCTCACTACTGCAAGGACGAGTTATTCAGTCACCTGGAACTCGCCGCCCTCCCGTTGGCCGGCCCGGAGCGGGCAGCGGCGGCCAGCGCGGAGGTGGCGGCGGCATTCCGCCGAGGCTTCCGCCCCGCAATCCATTTCCAGACAAACCCGAGTGCAATGAACAATGGCGACGAGCCGTCGAAGACTGCAAAGCCGAAGATGATAGAATGGCGGCCCAGCCATGGTCGGCGAGATCATCTCGTCTTTTCGGTTACGACTACCTCGATTGCCTCGAAATCCGCATCAGCGAGGAGTGCGGCGGGAAGCCAATCGGCAAGAAGGCAATGACCGGCCTCAAAGGAGCTTGCGAAATGAGTTCGCACCCCACCTCGGATCGCGATCCACCGCTGATCAAGCGGGCCAAAGACCTGTCGAGCGCCGGCGACTATGAAGGTGCGATAGAATCGTACACGCTGCACCTTACTCAGTTCCCTGAGGATGCCAGCGCGTTCAGGTGGCGGGCATTTGCGTTGCAGCAGACCGAGCGCTTCGCGGAGGCTATCGTTGACTTGGAGCGTTCTCTTTGCATCGCCCCAGGATTTCCGCCGGCCGTCTTCCATCGAGCGGAAGCCCTAGCCGCCCTGGGATACTATGACGAAGCACTTGATGAATTTGATCGACTGGAAGTCGCGGTTCCTGGCTATAACACTCAGACGATTGCGATGTTTCGCGCGCACTGCCTCATCGAACTCGGGCGCTATGAAGAGGCCCTCGCCAATATCCGACGCCTGCCTGATGGACGCGGGATCGTTGGTCGCGAACGGGCCGCGCTGATGGAACGGCTTCCCGTCGATCGACGAGACGCTCGATAGCTTTCTACGGCGTGCGTCGTAAGCCTACCGCCGTCTGAAACTACGAGCCTACCGCCGCGCCGCGTTGAACTTCTCCAACGCGGCGGCGCCCGGCACCAGGTCGGCTTCGCCCAACCGGTTCAGCGGCGTGTCGATGGTCTGCAGGTGGCCGTGCAGGTCCTTCGGATTGGGGTCCAGGTAGAGCAGCCCGGTCGCGATCTCCCCCTCGGCGTTCTTCTTCTGGAGATAGGTCATCGCGGCGATGCGGTCGTGCACGTCGTAGTCCGCGGCCAGCTTGTAGAGGTTGAGCACCGAGCCGTCGTGCTGGGTCACCTGCTCGAGCGTACCCTCTGGATAGTCGGCCGTGATCTCCGAGCGCGTCGGCATGTAGTCGAGGGCGTTCACCGCCTCGTTGTGCTCGCGCACGTAATCGAAGCTCTTGGTCGATCCGGCGTGGTTGTTGAAGGCGACGCAGGGCGAGATGCAGTCGATGAAGGCAGCGCCGCGGTGGCGGAGCGCGCCCTTGATCAGCGGCACCAGCTGGTGCTTGTCGCCCGAGAACGAACGGGCGACGTAGGTCGCGCCGAGCTGAAGCGCGAGGGCGACCATGTCGATCGGGGAGTCGTTGTTGTCGGCGCCCCACTTGCTCTTCGAGCCGGCATCGGCGGTCGCCGAGAACTGGCCCTTGGTCAGGCCGTACACGCCGTTGTTCTCGACGATGTAGACCATGTCGACGCCGCGACGGATCGCGTGCGCGAACTGGCCGAGGCCGATCGAGGCGGAATCACCGTCGCCCGAAACGCCGAGGTAGGTCAGCTCGCGGTTGGCGAGGTTGGCGCCGGTCAGGACCGACGGCATGCGGCCATGCACCGAGTTGAAGCCGTGGCTTTGTCCTAAGAAGTACGTCGGCGTCTTCGACGAGCAGCCGATGCCGGAGAGCTTGGCGAGCCGGTGCGGCTCGAGGTCGAGCTCGAAGCAGGCCTGGACGATCGCCGCCGAGATCGAGTCGTGCCCGCAACCGGCGCAGAGGGTCGAGACCGTGCCCTCGTAGTCGCGGCGGGTGAAGCCGAGCTTGTTCCTCGGCAGGCCCGGATGGCGGAACTTCGGCTTCGGCAGATAGCTCATGATACGGCCTTCCGGAAGGGAACCACGGCCGCCTCTTCGGCGATCGTGTCGGCGATGAACTTGGCGGTGATCGGCGTGCCTTCGTAGTGCAGCACGGAGATCATCTTGGCCGGATCGATCCCGCACTCGCTCATCAGCAGTGTCCGCATCTGGCCGTCGCGGTTCTGCTCGACGACGAAGATGCGGTCATGCGCGGCGCAGAACGCGGTCACGTCCTGGGGAAACGGGAAGGCCCTGAGCCTGAGCGTGTTCACGTGCACGCCCTGGGCCGTGAGCTTGGCCACCGCCTCGTCCATCGAGGGCGAGGTCGAGCCGTAGTAGATGACGCCGAGCTTCGTCGGCTGCGCGGCATCCTTCCGGACCGGCTGTGGCACCAGCGTCTTCGCGGTGTCGAACTTCCGGAGCAGCCGCGTCATGTTCTCGACGTAGGCCGGGCCTTCCTCGGTGTAGCGCGCGTACTGGTCCTTGCTGGTGCCTCGCGTGAAGAAGGCCCCTTTGTTCGGGTGCGTCCCCGGATAGGTGCGATAGGCGATGCCGTCGCCGTCGACGTCGAGGTAGCGCCCGAACGGCTTGCCGGAGTCGAGGTCCTCGGCGGTCATCACCTTGCCGCGGTCGAGCCGGCGAGTGTCGTCCCACTTGAACGGCGCGCAAAGCCGCTCGTTCATGCCGATGTCGAGGTCGAGCATGACGAAGATCGGCGTCTGCAGCCGGTCGGCGAGGTCGAAGGCCTGAGCGCCGAAGTCGAAGCACTCCTTCCCGTCCTCAGGCAGCAGCAGCACGTGCTTGGTGTCGCCGTGGCTCGCATAGGCGGCAGAGAGGATGTCGCATTGCTGCGTCCTGGTCGGCATGCCGGTCGAGGGCCCGGCGCGCTGCACGTCGAAGATCACCGCCGGGATCTCGGCGAAATAGGCAAGGCCGATGAATTCCTGCATCAGCGAGACGCCGGGGCCCGAAGTCGAGGTGAAGGCGCGGGAGCCGTTCCAGCCGGCGCCGATCACCATGCCGATCGAGGCAAGCTCGTCCTCGGCCTGGACGATCGCGTACTTCTTCTTCGACGTGGTCGCGTCGGTGCGAAAGCGCTTGCAGTGGCTGGTGAAGGCCTCGGCCAGCGACGAGGACGGCGTGATCGGATACCAGGCGCAGACCGTGGCGCCGCCATAGACGGCACCGAGCGCCGCGGCCGAGTTGCCCTCGACCATGATGCGGTCGCCGACCTTGTCGGACTTCCTCAAGCGAAGGCCGATCGGGCAAGGCAGGTTCTTCAGCGCGTAGTCGCGGCCTATATGCATCGCCGCGATGTTCGGCTTGATCAGCTTCTCCTTGCCCCAGAACTGCTCGCCGATCAGCTTCTCGACGACCTCGACGTCCATGTCGAGGAGAGCCGAGAGCGCGCCGACATACATGACGTTCTTGAACAGCTGGCGCTGGCGCGGGTCGGTGTAGGCCTCGTTGCACATCTGGGTCAGCGGCACGCCGAGCACGGTCACGTCGTCACGGAACTTCGATGGCGGCATCGGCTTGGTCGAGTCGTAGAGGACGTAGCCTCCCGGCTCGACCGAGGCCATGTCGGCGTCCCAGGTCTGCGGGTTCATCGGCACCATGAGATCGACGCCGCCGCGGCTGCCGAGCCAGCCGTCCTCGGAGACGCGCACCTCGTACCAGGTCGGCAGGCCCTGGATGTTGGATGGGAAGATGTTGCGCGGCGTCGCCGGGATGCCCATCCGCAGGATGATCTTCCCGAACAGCGTGTTCGCGCTCGCGGAGCCGGAACCGTTGACGTTGGCGAACTTGACGACGAAATCGTTGATACGCTCTAGCGGCTTCGGCATGCGGCACCCGCGTGTGTCATCTCGATCAGGAATTTCTGCATGTCCCAGGCGCCGGTCGGGCACCGCTCGGCACAGAGACCGCAGTGGAGGCAGACGTCCTCGTCCTTGGCCATGATCCGGCCGGTCTTGAGGATGTCGGAGAGATAGAGGTCCTGCGTCTTGTTGCGCGCCGGCTGGGTCAGCCGCCCGCGGAGATCATCTTCCTCGCCGTTGGCGGTGAAGGTGATGCAGTCGACGGGACAGATGTCGACGCAGGCATCGCACTCGATGCAGAGGTTCTTCGAGAAGACCGTCTGGACGTCGCAGTTGAGGCAGCGCTGGGTCTCGGCATATCCCAGCTTGGCGTCGAAGCCGAGCTCGACCTCGACCTTGATGTCCTTCAAGGTCGTGCCGAGGTCGCGCCACGGCACCTTGTTGCGGAGAGCCGCCGAGATGTCGTTGTCGTAGCTCCACTCGTGGATGCCCATCTTCTGGGACGAAACATGCACGCCGGGCGGCGGCCGGTCGGCGAGGTTCTCGCCGTTCAGGAACTTGTCGATCGAGATCGCCGCATCGTGGCCGTGGGCGACCGCCCAGATGATGTTCTTCGGCCCGAAGGCGGCGTCGCCGCCGAAGAACACGTTGGGGATCGTCGACTGCATCGTCTTCGGATCGACCTTGGGCATGCCCCAGCGGTCGAACTCCATGCCGAGGTCGCGCTCGATCCAGGGGAAGGAATTCTCCTGGCCGATCGCGACCAGCACGTCGTCGCATTCGATGACGACCTCAGGCTCGCCGGTCGGCACCAGCTCGCGCCGGCCCTTCTCGTCCTTCTTCGCCGCGACCTTCTCGAAAGACATGCCCTTGAGCTTGCCGTTGTCGTGGAGGAAGGCCTTCGGGACCAGGAAGTTCATGATCGGGATGCCCTCGTGCTGGGCATCCTCCTTCTCCCAGGGCGAGGCCTTCATCTCCTCGAAGCCGGAGCGCACCACCACGGTGACGGACTCGCCGCCGAGGCGCTTGGAAGAGCGGCAGCAATCCATCGCGGTGTTGCCGCCGCCGAGCACGATCACGCGCTTGCCGATCTTGTCGATATGGCCGAACGAGACGTTGGAGAGCCAGTCGATGCCGATATGGATGTTGGCCGCAGCCTCCTTGCGGCCCGGGACGTCGAGGTCGCGGCCGCGCGGCGCGCCGGATCCGACGAAGATCGCATCGTAGTTCTCGGCGAGCAGCGCCTTCAGGCTGTCGACGCGCTGGCCGAGCCTGAGCTCGATGTTGCCGAGGCCGGTGATGTAGCCGACCTCCTCGTCGATCACCTCTTCCGGCAGGCGGAAGCGCGGGATCTGGCTGCGGATCATGCCGCCGGCCTTGGGATCGGAGTCGTAGACGGTGCAGGTGTAGCCCAGCGGCACGAGATCGCGGACCACCGTCAGCGACGCCGGGCCTGCGCCGATCATCGCGACGCGCCGGCCGTTCTTCGGCGCGTCGGGTTTCGGCAGCTGGGCCTTGATGTCGCCCTTGAAGTCGGCGGCGACGCGCTTGAGGCGGCAGATCGCGACCGGCTCGGCCTCGACCCTGCCGCGCCTGCAGGCCGGCTCGCATGGGCGATCGCAGGTGCGCCCGAGGATTCCCGGGAACACGTTCGACTTCCAGTTGACCATGTAGGCATCGCCGTAGCGGCCAGCGGCGATCAGCCTGATGTATTCCGGCACCGGCGTATGCGCCGGGCACGCCCATTGGCAATCGACGACCTTGTGGAAGTAGTCGGGGCGCGAGATGTCGGTGGGCTGCACTGTCTTTTAGCTCCAGAGCGTCCTTCGAGCCGCCGCCGGAGCCTTGTCCAGCGGAAGCCGGACGCTATCTCCCGGCAAGGGTGTCCGCTTCGTCTTCCAAAGCCTCGGCGATATGGACCAGCTCCTGGCTGATCTCTGGCATCGCGGTTTCCTCGGAGACGACGCGACAGCGTTTGGCGAGCGCGCGCAGCCGATCGGCGCTGCCCGGCTTGGTCGACGGGCGCGATCGTGCCGGCGCCGTCGTGCGTCTTTTGGCGGTAGCCCGGGTCCGCATGCGTCCTCCCCCTCAGTCTTTGCTTGATTGGCCTTAAGCGAAAGCGAAGCGTTCTTGGACTTGCGTTGGGACGGCCCTTTCAGGAGCCGAAGCCGAGGGAAGCTTGCCCCAAGGCGGGGCTGCCTGCAACGAAAGGCGAAGGGACGCGGATAGTCCTCAAGGGGTGCCGCGCTGGACCGCCATCAGCTGGCGGATCAGCTCGATCCGCCGGCGGGTGATCGGGTACCGCTTGGCGCGCTTGCGGGCCTCCTGCGGCGAGAGGCCCCAGCGGCGCGAGGCCTGGCGCCAGAGCAGCATGACCTTCAGCCTCACCGCCGGGTCCTGTAGGCGCTTTCGCACCTGCTCGATCACGGCCCAGCCCTCGGCGGCGAAACGGTGCACGGGCTGCACCGGATAGCCGATCAGGCCCGGCCACCCGAGCGCCGCCGATTCGAAGTGCGGCGCGCAGAAGACCAGCAGCCTTTCGTGGTCGCCATAGGCGTAATAGGTGCGCTTGGCCTCGGGATAGCGGGCGACGGCATCCGGTTCGACACCGAAACTGGCGACCGCCCGCCCGTCGCAGATGCAGCACTTCATGCTGGGCACGAGCTTATCACCCCCCTCGCCTTGCGTCCCTGGGGTGGCCTGTGCTCTCCTCGGCGCCATCATGGCAACCAAGCCTCGCGAGCAGATCCTGAAGCAGATCGCCGAACTCCGTCGGAAGATGGACCCGGACCTGCTGGATTCGGCCGAGCGCATGGCGCGCGCGCATCTGGGACTCCCGTCGAAGCCGAGCGAGGCTGTCCGCCTGTTCCAGCAGGCGATGTCCGGCAACGCGCGCCAGAAGGCCGAGATCCTGGCCGAGGTCGAACGCCGCGTCGCCCAGCGGAAGACCCGCCATTAGCGAGGCTGCGGGCGGGCGCTACTTCAAGGTTGCCCGCTTCTTCTCGTTTCTGCTCGCTCCGACCATCGGCTACGCCTGCTCACGCGTCGTCGACCGCTGGAGCCATCATCAGCCCTGGGCCGAGACGATGCCGTGGGCGCGCTACGGGCTCGGCATGGCTGCGCTCGCCCTCGGCGGGCTCGCCGGCTACTGGACCTTGAGGGCGCTGTTCCGGCTTTTGGGCCCGCTCTTCGCGCGCTGAAGCTCGGCGATCGTCTTTCCCAGAAGCAGGAAGTCCTCGCGCCGGCCGGTGCCGCGCCGCCAGGCGAGGCCGATCGTGCGCGAGCGCGGATCGGCGTCGAGCGGCCGCGTGACCAGGTTCGTGCCGCGCACGATGCCGGCATCGACCGCCATCTTCGGCAGCAGGGTGACGCCGAGTCCGCCGTCGACCATCTGCGCCAGCGTGTGCAGGCTGGTCGCCTCGACCGCCGGGCCCAACGCCGGATCGGTGAAGTTGCAGACCGAGAGCGCGTGGCCGCGGAGGCAATGGCCTTCCTGCAGCAGGAGCAAAGGCTCGTCGGCGAGACGCGCGGGCGGCACCGCGTCCAGAGCCGCGAGCCTGTGATCCTTCGGCAGGGTCGCAAGGAACTCGTCCTCGAACAGGTCGAAGGTCTCGGCTGGGCCGCAGTCGCAGGGCAGCGCCAGCAGGAGCACGTCGAGCGCCCCCGACTCCAGCTGGTCGACGATCCGCGCGGTCTGGTCCTCGACCAGCACCAGCTTCAACTTCGGGAAGGCGCGCCTCAGGCCCGGCAGGATGCGCGGCAGCAGGAACGGCCCGATCGTCGGGATCACGCCGAGCCTGAGCAGCCCCGAGAGCGGCGCCCGCGCCGCCGAAGCGGCAGCGACGAGGTCATCGGCCGCCTCGAGCAGCGCTCGGCCTCGCCTCAGCACCTCTTCGCCGGCGGGCGTGAACACCACGCGGCGAGTGCCGCGGTCGACTAGGGCCACGCCGAGCGTCGCCTCCAGGTCCTTGATCGCCGCGCTCAAGGTCGACTGGGTGACGTTCGCCGCCTCGGCCGCACGGCCGAAATTGCGCGCCCGAGCAAGGGCATCGAGGTAATGGAGCTGGCGGAGGGTCGGCTGGCGTATCATCGAATTTTCCGATCATACCATGTGGGATAACTCATTGGACCGATCAAGACACAACTCACATATTCGATCCATTCCAATTCGCAACTGAACACCAAGGAGCTCCCCATGCTGACCGTCGGCGACACCTTCCCCTCCTTCGCCCTCAAGGGCGTCGTGTCCCGCGACATCAAGACCGCCTTCGCGGACTTCACCGAGAAGAGCGATGCCGGCAAGTGGAAGATCGTCTTCTTCTGGCCGAAGGACTTCACCTTCGTCTGCCCGACCGAGATCGCCGCGTTCGGCAAGCTCGCGGGCGAGTTCAAGGACCGCGACGCGGTGGTCTACGGCGTCTCGACCGACTCCGAGTTCGTGCACCTGGCCTGGCGCAACAACCACGCCGACCTCAAGGACCTGCCGTTCCCGATGCTCGCCGACATCAAGCGCGAGCTGTCGCAGACCCTCGGCATCCTCGACAAGAACGAGGGTGTGGCTCTCCGCGCGACCTTCGTCGTCGATCCGGAAGGCGTGATCCGCTTCGTCTCGGTCAACGACCTCTCCGTCGGCCGCAACCCGGCCGAGGTTCTCCGCGTCCTCGACGCGCTCCAGACCGACGAGCTCTGCCCCTGCAACTGGCAGAAGGGCGAAGACGTCCTGAAGGCGGCCTAAGACCATGACCATCGAAACCCTGAAGTCGCGGCTTCCCGACTATGCCAAGGACCTGAGGCTCAACCTCTCGTCCTTGGGCACGGAAGCGGCCCTGACCGAGCAGCAGCGGGCGGGCGCGTTCATCGCCTCGGCGATCGCGTCCCGCAACGCGGAGGTGATCCAGGCGATCACCGCCGAGTTCTCACCGAAGCTCTCGGCCGAGGCGTTCGAGGCGGCGAAGACGGCGGCGGCCATCATGGCGATGACCAACATCTACTACCGCTTCGTCCACCTCTCGTCGGCGCCGGACTACAAGACGCTGCCGGCGAAGCTTCGGATGAACGCGTTGGCGAAGCCCGGCGTCGACAAGGTCGACTTCGAGCTGTGGTCGATCGCGGTCTCGGCCGTCAACGGCTGCGGCATGTGCATCGACTCACATGAGAAGGTGCTTCGCGAGCACGGCGTCACTGCCGACGTGATCCAGGCCGCGGTCCGCATTGCAGCCACCGTCCATGCCGTCGCCGCCACGATCGGCGGCGAGGACGCGATGGCGGGCCAGCTCAAGGCCGCAGCCTAGATAGCGTCGCGAGAAGGAGCCCTCTCCCTTCAGGGAGAGGGCTTTCTTCATGCCTTCGGCTTGAGGCCCAGCCCCGACAGCCGGCCCTTCATGCGCTCGAAGGCCGCGCACATGGTCTCGGCCATCGGCGATTCCGTGGTGTTGTGGCCAGCCGAGTTCACGAAGAACAGCTCCGATTCCGGCCAGGCCTGATTGAGACGCCACGCAAGGAGCGGCCGCGTCACCACGTCGTAGCGGCCCTGCACCAGGATGCAGGGCAGGTGCCGGATCTTGCCCAAGTTGTCGAGGATGTGGTTCGGCTTCAGGAACGAGTCCTGCGTCACGTAATGCGTGAAGAACCGTGCCAGCGGCACGCAGAGCTCCGGCGACAGCAACGCGTTCACCATCTCCGGTTTCGCATCGAAGGACTGCGTCCTTCCCGAGAACGTGCGAAGTGCCACGGCCGCCGGCAGGTTCACCTTCGGATCGGGATCGATCACCCGCTTGTGGTAGGCCTTCAGCAGGTCATGCCGCTCAGCTTCCGGGATGAAGTTCGCGAACTCGTCCCAGGCGTCGGGGAAGATGTTGCCGATGCCGTGGAACCAGAAGCGGATGTTCTCGGGCTCGCTCAAGGTGATGCCGCTCATCACGAGCCCGAGGCAACGATCGGGGTGGGCGATCGCATAGACCATCGACAGCGTCGAGCCCCACGAACCGCCGCTGACCAGCCACTTCTCGACACCGCAATGCTTTCTCAGCTTCTCGATGTCGTCGACCAGGTGCCAGGTCGTGTTGTCCTTGAGCTCGGCATTCGGCTTCGACTCGCCGGCGCCGCGCTGGTCGAACATGCAGATGTCGTAATAGGCCGGATCGTAGAAGCGCCGATAGAACGGCCGCGTCGTGCCCCCAGGCCCACCATGCAGGAAGACGACCGGCACCCCCTTCGGATTGCCGAGGCGCCACCAGGCGAGCGAGTGCGTCCCGTCGACCTTAAGCATGCCCGAGGCATGCGG
Source organism: Alphaproteobacteria bacterium (assembly GCA_044223515.1). Lineage (GTDB taxonomy): Bacteria > Pseudomonadota > Alphaproteobacteria > SHVZ01 > SHVZ01 > SHVZ01. Next base: position 44,716 of record JBGALV010000007.1, on the reverse strand, counting down.
CTCAAGCTCGGGATAGAGTGGATGCGGGTCGAGATGGCTCGTCATGCGCGCGGCTTCACGCCGGAGGCCTGGAGCCGCTGCTTCATCCGCTCGCAGGCGGCGGTCAGCGATTCCGCCAGCACCGGCTCGGTCGAGTTGTGGCCGGCTTCGATGACGATCTGCAGCTCGGCCTCGGGCCACGCCTTCTTCAGCTTGTAAGCGATCTCGGCCCGGGTCACGACGTCGTAGCGCCCCTGCACGATGATGCCCGGCAGGTGACGGATCCGGCCGATGTTCTCGATCAGCTGGCCCGGCTTCATGAAGAAACGGTTGACGCAGAAATGCGTGAAGAAGCGCGCCAGCGGCACGCACATCTCCGGCGCCAGCAGCGCCTTCACCGTCTCCTCGGTGGCGCGGAAGGACTGCGTCCAGCCGGAATAGGTCCTGAGCGCCAGCGCCGCCGGGAAGTTGACCTTCGGATCGTCGGAGGTGACGCGGCGGTAGTAGGCGCCGAGCAGGTCGCCCCGCTCCTCCGGCGGAAGGAAGTTCGCGAACGCTTCCCAGGCTTCCGGAAACAGGTTGCGGATGCCGTAGTACCACCAGTGGATCTCGTCATCGCCGCCGGTGAAGATGCCGCGGACGATCAATCCCAGGCAGCGCTCCGGGTACCGTTCGGCATAGGCCAGCGACAGGAAGCTGCCCCAGGAGCCGCCGGTCACCAGCCACTTCTCGATGCCGAGATGCTTGCGGAGCTTCTCGATGTCCTCGATCAGGTTCTCGGTGTTGTTGCCTTCGAGCTCGGCAAGCGGCGTCGAGCGGCCGCAGCCGCGCTGGTCGAACAGCGTCACGTCGAAGAACGACGGATCGTAGGTGCGGCGGTTGGCGGGACGGATGCCGCCACCGGGGCCGCCGTGCAGGAATAGCGCCGGCACGCCTTTGGGATTGCCGACGCGCTCGTAGTGGAGCGTATGTCGGTTGTCGACCGCGAGCTTGCCGGTCTCGCGCGGCTCTGCCTCGGGAAACAGCGGTTGGCGTTCCAGCATCTTAGATCGGTCCTGTAGGTGAGGAGTTAGCGCCAGGAAGTGGTGGTGGCGCCGCCGTCGGCGACGATGACCTGGCCGGTGACGAAGTTGCCGGCTGGGCTCGCCAGGAACACCGCGATGCCGGCAATGTCGTCGGGCTCGCCGATGCGGCGGAGCGGATATCCGGTGACCGCCTTCTCGTAGAGCTCCGGGTTCTCCCAGAGGTATCGCGCGAAGTCGGTGCGCACGAGTCCAGGCGCGATGCAGTTGACACGGATGTTGCTCGGACCCCACTCGGTCGCAAGCTGGCGACCGAGCTGGAAGTCGGCGGCCTTCGAGATGCCGTAGAGGCCGATGCTGCCGGCGCCGCGCAGTCCGGCGATCGAAGAGACGATGATGACGACGCCGTCCTTGCGGTCGGCCATCTCCGGGATCGTCAGGTTGGCGAGCCAGAGGTTCGAGCGGACGTTGCTCGCTATCACCTTGTCGAACAGCGCGTCAGTGACCTCCGACAGCGGCCCCGCATGCGGGTTGATCGCCGCGTTGCAGACCATGACGTCGATCTTGCCGAAAGCGGCGCGGGCACCATTCACCAGCGCCTCGACCTGCTCGCGATAGCCGATGTTGCAGGCGATCGCCTTGGCCCTACCGCCCTTGGCCTGGATCTCCTTCACTACCTCCTCGCAGGCGTCGAGCTTGCGCGAGGAGACGACGACGGCAGCGCCGTGCTCGGCCATCGCCAGGCAGATCGCCCGGCCGATGCCCTTGCTGCCGCCGGTGACGACGGCGACCTTGCCCTTGAGATCGAAGAGCCTCACGCCGAGAGGATCTCCTTGATCGCCTTGCCGGCGTCCGCGATCGCCTTCCGGCCGATCTCGAGCTCGCGGCTCATGTTGAGGAAGCCGTGGATGACGCCCTCGTAGAGGTCGAACTTGTGCGGTACGCCCGATGCCTTCAGCTTCTCGGCGAGCTTGATCGAGTCGTCGAGCAGCGGGTCGAGCGCGGCGGCATTGAGATACATCCGCGGCATGCCCTTCATGTCGGCGAGCAGCGGTGCCGCACGCTTGTCGGGCGCGGCGGGATTGCCGCCGAGCCAGGCCTTCCAGAAGAACTTCATCCGCTCGGTCGAGAGATTGTAGGCACCCGAGCCGAGCGCCTTGTGGCTGGCGGTCTCGTGGTTGGGCTCGAGGCAGCCGTAGAAGATCGCGCCGCCCTGGATCTGCTTGTGGCCGCCGTCGCGAAGTCCCACCAGAAGCCCGAGCGCCAGGTTGGCGCCGGCGGAGTCGCCGGCGGCGAGGATGCGATCGGCGTCGAGGCCGCGCGACGGTCCTTCCGAGCGGATCCACGACACCGCCGCCATCGCGTCGTCATGGGCCGCCGGGAACGGATGCTCGGGCGCAAGGCGATAGTCGAGGCTGAGAACCGCGCAGCCGCTCTCGACCGCCAGCATCCGGCAGAGCCGGTCGTGGGTGTCGAGATCGCAGAACACCCAGCCGCCGCCATGCAGGTAGAGGACGACCGGAAGCTTGCCTGCCTTCGGCCGGTAGAGCCGCGCCTTCAAACCTTTCGTCGGGCCTGGGACGTAGAGGTCGACAACCTCCATGTCCGGCTTCGGCCAGTTCCAGTGGCTGGCAACGCGGTTGGTCAGCGGCCGTGCCTCGGCGAGCGGGATCTTCGTGGTGTCGGGAAGCCCGAGGCTCGCATACCAGGCGATGATCTTCGCCATCTCGGGATGCACGAAGGGAGCGGCGTCGGTGTTGGCTTTGGCGGTCATTGTTGGATTCGACGGTTGGGGCGGGAGCCGATACGGTACCCGGCCGTCGGCTCCCGCCGCAATCGCTTCCACGTTTCTGCGAGACACGCCCGTGACCTCACCTACCGGCATCACCGGCATCGACCATGCCGTCATCGTCGTCCGCGACCTCGCCAATGCCGCGGCCAATTACACGCGGCTCGGATTCCGGCCGACGCCGAAGGGTCACCACACCAAGCTCGACACGATCAACCACTGCATCATGCTCGATCGCGACTACTTCGAGGTGCTCGCGGTCGAGAAAGCCGGTCCCTACAACGAGGACCAGCGCGTGATGCTGAAGGACCGCGAGGGTCTGTGGGCGCTGGCGCTGCAGACCGACGACGCGCGCGCCGCCCACGGCCGCCTCAAGGCCGCCGGCTTCAAGCCGACCGATCCGGTCGACTTCGCCCGCCCCGTCGAGCTTCCGGGCCGCACCACCGAGGCGCGCTTCACGGTGTTCTACCTCGAGGTCGACGCGGTGCCGGGGCTCCGACTCTTCCTCTGCCAGCACTACACCCGCGACGTGGTGTGGCGGCCGGACTATCTCGGCCAGGCCAACGCGGCGAAATCCCTCGCCCACGTGACGCTCGTCGCCGACGATCCCGACGGTGCCGCCAAGTCCTACGGCCGCGTCTTCGGCACGACGCCGCAGCCGATCAAGGGCGGCTTCGCGGTTCCTGCCGGCCAAGCGGAGATCCGCATCCTCTCGGCATCTCAGGCCGCGGATGAGTTCGCCGGCGACCCGGTGCTCGCATACAGGCCCCCGGTCCCGCTGGCGCTCGGCCTCGCGGTTTCCGACAAGCGCGCCGCGAAGGCGGCCCTGTCGTCGCGCAACGTCCCGTTCACCGAATCCGCGCATGGCGGACTGCGGGTGCCGTCGACCAGTGCCAACGGCGTCGTCATCGACCTCGTCTGAGATGACCCACCTCACGGGCGTCGACCACACGGCGATCCTGGTCCGCGACCTCGCCGGGGCGGAGGCAACGTATCGTCGGCTCGGCTTCAAGACGACGCCGATCGGTCGCCACGACAACACCGGCACCGCCAACCACTGCGTGATGTTCGAAGACGACTTCTTCGAGCTGTTCGGCATCCTGACACCGACCGACTTCAACAAGCCCTGGGCTGCGGCGGTCGCCGAGCGCGAGGGCCTGTGGGCCGCCTGCTTCACCTCGGCCGACATTCCCGCGACCTACGCTGCCTTCAAGGCCGTCGGCTTCAATCCGACCGAGCCCAAGGACTTCAGCCGGCCGGTCGAGCTTCCGGGGGGCGCCCTGCAGGCCCGGTTCACCCTCACCTACCTGGAGCCGGACGCGGTCGAGGGCATCCGCCTCTTCGCCTGCATCCATCACACGCCCGAGCTGGTGTGGCGGCCCGAGTATCTGGGCCATCCGAACGCCGCGACCGCGATCTCGCACCTGACGATCGCAGTCGACGACCCGGCCGCCGCGGCAGCCGCCTATGGACGGGTGACCGGGACCGCCCCGGTTGCTCGCGCCGGGGGCATGGACGTGCCCGGCCCCCGGGCGACGATCCGCCTGATCACCCCAGGCCAGGCAGCGATCGACTACGCCGACGACCCGGTCCTTGCCTACAGGCGCCCTGTTCCGGTCGGCTTCGGCTTCAAGGTCTCGGACCGGGGCGCCACACGGGAAGCTTTGGTAGCCAATGGCGTGCCGTTCACGGAGCTGGAATCCGGAGGCATCCTGGTCTCCTCGACCCATGCGTGCGGGGTCGCCCTGGACTTCGCCTGATCGCGGCAATTTCCTGCAAATGCGACGCTGTTTCCGCCGAGGGTCGTAAAGGCATTGTTAACCCTCTCCCCCTAGCCTCAAGCCCAGGAAAGCTTCAGCTAGGGACCGACGACCGATGACCACGGCGATGTACGCAGCCTACCCCCCCGGCCGAAAGGCAGTGGGCGGTCGTCTGCGCGGCGCGCTTCTCGGCCTCGCCGCCGCGATGCCGGCGGTCGCGGTGCTGGTCTTCGTCGCCCTGGATCACGCCCTCGACGGCGGCAGCAATGCCGGAGCCTGGGCCGCCCTCCTTCTCGTCGCCCTCGTCGCTGCCGGTCTCGGCGCCTGGATCGGCGCCCTCGGCCTCGGCCGCGCGACCGGCGACGACACCAGCCGGCTCGCAGCATTGCTCCGCACCCTCGCGTCCGGCGAGCGGGGCCAGCGCATCGGCGGTCCCTATACCCAGGGCGAGATGGGCGATCTCGCCCGTGCCGTCGACAGCGTGGTCGATCGCGTCGCCGAGTTGCGCGACACGATCGAGCGCAATCGCCTGCTGGCCGATCTCTCGACCGACTTCTTCTTTCGCATGGCGCCGGACGCGACCTTCCTCGCCGCCTCGCCGGCGGTCACCCGCCTGCTCGGATACGAGGGACAGGAGATCATCGGCCGTTCCTACTACGACTTCGTCCATCCCGAGGATCTCGCCACCGCGCGCCAGAAGCACGACGAGCTGCTATCCGGCGGCATGCCGACCGCGATGCTGCGCCTCCGTCGCAAGACCGGCGGCTATCTCTCGGTAGAGCTCAGCTCGCGGATCCGCCGCGACGAGCTGACCGGCCGCCCGGTCGAGATCCTAGGCTTGGTGCGCGACATGACCGAGCGCGCAGAGCACGCCCGCGAGCTGGAGCGCGCCCGCCGCGAGGCCGCCAATACCGGCCGCACACGCTCCTCGTTCCTCGCCAACATGAGCCACGACCTGCGCACGCCCCTCAACATCATCATCGGGCTCTCGCAGATCATCCGCGACCAGATGTTCGGTCCCGTCGGCGCCCAGCGCTACGTCGACTACGCCCGCGACATCGAATCGAGCGGCCACGACCTGCTCGACCTGATCAACGACCTGCTCGACCTCTCCAAGGTCGAGGCCGGCCGCTGGCAGGTCGAGGAGCGCGCCGTGTCGGTCGCGCGCAACGTCGACGCGGTCTTCACCATGGTCAGCGCCCGGGCGCGCCTCGCCCAAGTGTCGCTGGAATCCCGCCTGCCCTCCGAGCTCCCGCTAGTGCTCGCCGACGAGCGCGCGGTCCGCCAGACGCTCCTCAACGTGGTCTCCAGCGCCTTGAAGCGCGTGACCCCGCAAAGCGTGCTCACCGTCGACGGCAAGCTGACCGAGGGCCGGCTGGACATCGTCGTCGAGGGTGTCAGCCGCCCGGTCGAGCAGCGCGACGGCTACGTCAAGGATCCGCTCGACGGTTCGGTCAGCCTGGCGCTCGCCTCCGACTTGATGCGGCTCCATGGCGGCCGCCTCGATCTGCAGACGACGCAGAACCAGCAGCTGACCGTCACCATGTCCTTCCCGGCCGAGCGTTGCCTCACCGGGCCGATGGTGCCGCTAGGCAGCCTCGCGAAGGCGAGCTAGCCGATCACTTCCGCCATCGGGCGGATGCGCACGCCGTCCGCCTCCAGCACCTCGCGCACGCGCCGCGCCATCACGACCGCTTCCGGGTTGTCGCCATGGACGCAGATCGTGTCGATCGACACCGGCACGCGCTTGCCAGAGGTCGAGACGATCGCCTTCTCGCGCACCATCGCCAGCACCCGCTTCGCCGCGTCCTCAGCGTCGTGCAGCACCGCGCCTGCCTGCTTCCTCGGCGTCAGCGTACCGTCGTCCTGATAGGTGCGGTCGGCATAGATCTCGCGCGCCATCCGAAGGTTCGCGCGCTGGCCCGCCCGCTCCATCGCCGTTCCCGGCATCACCACGAAGATCGCGTCCGGCGCGCAGTCGCGGATCGCCTTGGCGACGCCGTCGGCCAGCGCGTCGTCGGTCGCGATCAGGTTGCCGAGCGAGCCGTGGGTCTTCACGTGGCTCATGGTGTGGCCGACCGAGCGGGCGACCGCCTGCATCGCGCCGATCTGGTAGACGATCTCCTTGGCGACGTCCTCGGGCTTCTCGCCCATGATCGGCCGGCGGCCGAAGCCCCAGAGGTCGCGGAAGCTCGGATGCGCGCCGACGGCGACGCCGTTGGCCTTGGCCGTAGAAACGGTGGCGTGCATGACCAGCGGATCACCGGCATGGAAGCCGCAGGCGACGTTGGCCGAGGAGACGATGCGGAGCATGGCCGCGTCGTCGCCGAGCTTGTAGACTCCGAAGCTCTCGCCCATGTCGCTGTTGAGATCGACCGAAACGCTCATGACCGGCCCTCGTCTGCGATACCGTCATCTGCGAACCCGCGCGAAGGATAGCACGAGGCCGTGAGCCCGGCGGGCATCCGTCTTCTCGCGGCCGGCGACACCGCGCTCACCGTCGAGCTCGGCGACGCGGTCGATCCGCGCATCAACGCTCGCGTCCTGTCGCTGGACAAGGCACTCGCCGAGACCTCGCTCGCCGGCATCGTCGAGACGGTTCCCACATACCGGTCGCTGCAGATCCATTTCGATCCGGACCGGCTCGACTCGGAAGAGCTGCGCCGGACCATCGAGCGGCTGGCTCCGAAGCTCGACGACGAGCCACCTCCCGGGCGGCTCTGGACTGTCCCTGTCGCCTACGGCGGCGAGCACGGCATCGACCTCGAAAGCGTCGCCGAACGCACCGGCCTCATGCCCGACGAGGTGATCGCGCGCCACATGAGCGGCGACTACCGGGTCTACATGATCGGCTTCCAGCCGGGCTTCACCTATCTCGGCGGGCTCGATCCGAAACTGCATCTGCCGAGGCGCGAGACTCCGCGCCTGAAGACCCCGGCCGGCACGATCTCGGTCGGCGGCATACAGGCCGCCGTCGCCTCGATCGAGGCGCCGAGCGGCTGGCATCTCCTCGGCCGCACGCCGGTCCGCGCCTTCGATCCGGCCCGCGCCGATCCGTTCCTCTTCCGCGCCGGCGACCGCATCCGCTTCGAGCGCATCGCGCATGACGACTATGCGCGTCTTGCTGCCGACACGTCGTGGCTGCCGCCTTGCGAGGCACCGTGAGCGGGCTCCGCTGCATCGACCCCGGGCCGCTGGCGACGATCCAGGATCGGGGGCGTCACGGCTGGCAGCGCTTCGGCGTCTCGGTTGCCGGCGCGATGGATCCGGTCGGGCTCGCAGTCGCCAACCTCCTGGTCGGCAACCTGCCCGACGCCGCTGCCATCGAGGTGACGCTTTACGGCGGCACCTGGGAAGTCGCCGCGGAGTCGATCCGCGTCGCGATCGCGGGCGCGGCGTTCGGCCCGACCATCGACGGCCAACCGGCGGCGCTCCATCGCGCGCATACGCTGAAGCGCGGCCAGCACCTGGCACTCGGTGCCGCAAACGATGCCGCGCGCGGCTATCTCGCGGTCGCCGGCGGATTCGATCTGAAGCCCGTGCTCGGCAGCTGCTCGGTCCATCTCCGCTCACGTCTCGGCGGGCTCGACGGCGGTGCGATCCGCGCCGGCCAGGATCTACCGCTCAATCTCGCCGAGGCGCCGGCCGGCCCCGACCTCGCCCTCGATCCGTCACTGCTTCCGGCGCCGCCGCCGCGCTTTCGCGCGATCCTCGGGCCGCAGGACGACGCTTTTACCGAGGACGGCATCAAGACGCTGTTCTCCGGCGACTACGCCATCACCGCCGAGGCCGACCGCATGGGCATGCGGCTCTCAGGTCCGAAGGTCGAGCATGCGGGCGGGTACAACATCATCTCCGACGGCATCGCGCCGGGGTCGATCCAGGTGCCGGGCGCCGGGCAGCCGATCGTGCTGTTCGCCGACCGCCAGACCACCGGCGGCTATCCCAAGATCGCGACGGTGATCTCCGCCGACCTGGGCTTCCTCGCCCGATCCCGCCCGGGAACCGTCGTCCGCTTCGAGCGAACCGACATCGACGGCGCCGCGCGAGCCCGTCGCGAGCTTGCGGACAGGCTCTCTCGTTTGAAGGCCTCGCTGGTGCCGGCGCGCGCCTCGGTCACGCTGGACAGTGCCCATCTCCTTGCCCACAACCTCGTCGACGGCGTCACCGACGCGCTGGCCGAGCCATGATCCGGATCGCTCTCGCCTTGATGCTTCTCACGTTTCCGGCGAAGGCCGACGAGCATTCCGACGCGCTTGCCGCATACAAGGCCAAGGACCTCTCGACCGCCTACACGCTGTTCGGCCGGCTGGCGGCAAAAGGCGATGTCGAGGCGGTGTTCTATCTCGGTGCGATCGCGCACAAGGACGGCATGGCGGTCGATGCCGCGCGCTGGTTCTGCCGCGCCGCCGAGGGCGGCCATCTCGGCGGCCAACACAATTGCGCGGTCTTCGCCTATCGCGGCCTCGGCATGCCGCAGCACAAGGACGATGCGCGGCGCTGGTTCACGGCCGCGGCCGAGCGCGGCCATCTCGGATCGGCGGCATCGCTCGGATCGATGCTGCTCGACGGCGAAGGCGGGCCCGAGGATCCGGCCGGCGGTCTCGCCTGGCTGCGCTGGGCGGCATCGGCGAACCAGCCGCAGGCCTTGTTCGCCCTCGCCAATGCCTACGAGCTCGGCCGCGGCGCGCCACGCGATCCGAAGGCGGCGCTCGACTTCTATCGCCGCGCCGCGATTGCAGGGCACGCCGAGGCCGAGAACGCGATCGGCACCTTCCATCTCTACGGCGCGCACGGACTCAAGGAAGATCCGGTCGAAGCCGCGAGGTGGTTCCTCCGCGCCGCCGAGCACAACAATCCGGCCGGCGCCTTCAATCTCGCGACGCTGCTCTGGCGCGGCCAGGGCATGAACAAGGATTCGATCGCGGCCTATCGGTGGTTCGCAACCGCCGGGCTCTACGGCGACGACGCGATGATCAACCGGGTGACCGGCATCCTGCTCCAGCTCGAGGAACAGATGAGCGAGGCCGACCTGTCCAAGGCGCAGGACGCGGTTCCGGACTGGGAGAACCGGCGCTATCGGCCTCAGGCGACGCTCGAGACCCTGGCCGAGCCATGAGTCTCAGGCAGGACCTGCCTTTCCTCAACGCACTCGCCGTGTTCGAGGTCGCCGCACGCACGCGAAGCTTCACCGCGGCGGCGAAGGAGCTGGGCATCGCCCAGTCGGCGGTGAGCCGCCACGTCGCCAACCTCGAACGCTATTTCGGCATCGAACTCTTCGCGCGTTCCGGCCGCAGCCTGGCACTCACACCGAACGGCCAGAAGCTCGCGGACGCGGTCGGCATCGGCCTCGGCCATATCCGAAGCGTGCTGAACGAGATGCGCACGGCGCGCGCCGACGCGGTAATCACCATCGCCTGCTCCTACGATGTCGCCTATCTCTGGCTGATGCCGCGCTTCGGCGCCTTGCGCAGCGAGGAGCCCCAGCACGACATCCGCCTTATCACCGCCACCGACTACCGTGCCTTCGAGGATCCCTCCATCGACATCTCGATCCGCTTCGGCCATGTCACCGACTGGCCCGACACGACCGCGGTGAAGCTGTTCGACGAGGAGGTCTTCCCGGTCTGCTCGCCGGCATTCCTGAAGGCGCATCCCGAGCTTCGCAACGGCGATCCCAAGCGCTTCGCGAAACTTCCGCTTCTCCATCTCGAGCACAAGAACACGCTCCGCGGCGTCCGCTGGCGTCACTGGTTCCAGCGTGCCGGGCTGCCGGTGCCGCCGCCCGGCGAGGAACGCACCTTCCCCAACTATGCAGGCAGCCTGTTCGAGGCGATCTCGGGCGGCGGCGTGGCGCTCGGATGGAAGCACCTGCTCGGCGACTTCATGGAACGCGGCCTCCTGGTCCGCGCCTCGAAGCTGGCGGTCGAGACCGACTGGGGCCGTTTTGCCGTCCACCGATCCGCGCGCGGCTCGGCGGTAGACCGCATTGCCCATTGGCTCGCCGCGTCGGTCGGGCGCCCGATGGCGCCGGGGCCCGTCCATCTAAAAAAGTCATAGGTTCGGTCTAGAAGCTGTATCGGCGCCGGTGCCGGCCCGCGCCTATGCTTCGGTGGAGATCACCGAAGGACCTGGGCATGGCCGGCGCCGACTTCTCCTCTCCTGACCGCATATCCAGGAACACGTCGCCCTATGCGATCGACCACGTCTTCATGCTGGTCGAGCAAGGGGGCGCCGAGACGATGGCCAAGCTCGCCAAGGCCGGCCTGACCCAGAGCTACGGCCGCAAGCATGTCGGCATGGGTACGGCCAACATCTTCGTCTGCTTCGACAACGCCTTCCTCGAGCTGGTGTGGATCGAGAACGAGGCCGAGGCAGTGTCCGGCCCGGTCGGCAAGCGCCTGGTCGAGCGGAACGCCAAGAAAAACGCCGACGCGATGCCCTACGGCATTGCGGTCCGCGCTCCCAATTCCGAATACCTGATGCCGTTCGAAGGCTGGCGCTTCACACCGCCGTCGGTGTCCGACATGAAGAACACCGTGATGATCGCCAATTCGAGCGACGACCTCGCCCAGCCCTTCATCTTCCGATCTCAGCGCAGCATCCCCCCGAAGGATTGGACCGACGACCTCGCCGGCAAGCGCCAGGTGCCGGGGGGCTTCGGCTCGATCATCGCGTGGCAGCTCGACCTGCCGAAGGCCGTCGCGCCGGGCCGCGACCTCCTCAAGCTCCAGGACCTCGGCCTGCTGAAACTGGGCGAGACGGACGGCAGCACCGCCGCCTGGACCGTGACTGCCTCGCGCCTCGACGGCGGCAAGCCGCGCCGCTTCCGGCTGCCCGACTGCACCTTCGAAGACTGACCGACACTCAAATTCCTTCAGGGAGGAAGACATGAGGCCTTGGATCAAGACGGCGCTTCTCGCTGCGACGATGCTCACCGGCACGGAATCCAGCGCGCAGGTCCTGCGGGTCAACATCCCGATGGACCCGCCGCATGTCAGCCCGATCCCCTATCAGGAGAACGTCTCCTTCCGGGTGTTGAGCGACATCTACGAGGGGTTCGTGTCCTCTACGCCGGAAGGCGGCAACGTGCCGGCGCTGGCGACCTCGTGGGCCGCGCTCGACGGCGGCAAGCACGGTTTCCGCTTCAAGCTCCGCCCCAACGTCACCTTCCACACCGGCCGCCCGTTCACGGCGAAGGAAGTGAAGGCGACCTTCGAGCTGGTGCTCGATCCGAAGTGGAAGGGCGGCAACAACGTCCAGTTCCTGCAGACCGTAATCGGTGCCGCCGAGATCAAGGCTGGCACGCGCAGCGACCTTCCGGGCGTGCGCGTGATCGACGACCTGACGGTCGAAGTGGAATTCACCCAGCCGAACGTCGTCTTCCCCTACATCCCGATCCAGTTCTTCGACACGACGCCGGCGAAGGAGCTGGGTGCCGACTGGGTCGACAAGGGATCGGCCGGCACCGGCCCGTTCAAGACCGTGAGCTGGACCCGCGGCGTCAAGGTCGAGACCGAGGCGCATGCGGGCTATTGGGGCGGCACGCCGAAGCTCAAGGGCATCCGCTTCCTGGTGGTGCCGAACGCCGACACGGTGTTCAACCAGTACGACGCCGGCGAACTCGACGTCGTCGACCTGCAGGAGTCGATGTTCGACAAGGTCATGCGCGATCCCCGCTACAAGGCGGAGATGGTCCAGGGCAACCGCGCCGCGGTCTGGTGGATGGGCATGAACCAGAATCTCTACGCGCCGTTCAAGGACAAGCGCGTGCGCGAGGCGGTGTCGCTGGCGATCAACCGCGACGGCATCATCAACGGCATGTTCCGTGGGGCCGCGTTCTCGATGCCGGGCTTCGTGCCGCCGGGGATCGGCGGCTACACGCCGAACCTCCCGAAGCTCGAATACAACCCGACCCGGGCGAAGCAGCTGATGGCGGAAGCAGGCTTCCCCGACGGCAAGGGCCTGCCGCCGATCGCGATCACCGGCTGGCCCGAGATCAAGGACCTGGTGACCTACTACGCCGGCCAGATGAAGACCGTGCTCGGCATGCCGATCACGCCCGACATCATCGAGCGCGTCACCTGGATCAAGTCGGTCAATGCCGGCGAGGTCGCGTTCTTCCCGTCGCGCTGGACCGGCAGCTACAACGATCCGTCGGTCTATCTCGACGACATCTGGCATTCGAAGAGCGGCGTCAACCGCGCCAAGTGGAAGAACGACGCCTACGACGCGCTGATGGAGAAGGCCCGCGCCACCTCGGACGCCGCCGCACGCCTCAAGATCTTCGAGGAGGCCGAGAAGATCGTGACGTCCGACTGGGCCGGCTTCTCGCTGCCGGTGCCCTATACGGCAGGCCTGAAGAAGCCCAACGTCAAGAACGTGACGACCCATCCGGTCGGGTTCCTGATCGTCCGCGACGCGCAGATGTGACCTCACCATCCCCGAAAGCGCCTCGCATGCAGCGAGCGCGCTTTCGGGGACGTTCGTCGCCGGGCGGGCTATGATGGGGGCACGACGAGGCTCCGACCCATGCGCACCGCCCTCATGGCCGACATTCACGGCAACCGCGAGGCCTTCACGGCCTGCCTCGCCGATGCCGAGCGCCGCGGCGTCGACAGATATGTCTTCCTCGGCGACTACGTCGGCTACGGCGCCGACCCGGCCTGGGTCGTCGATACGGTCATGGAGCGCGTATCGCAGGGCGCCGTCGCCATTCTCGGCAACCACGATCACGCTATCGCCAATCTCAACGAGCGGATGAACCCGAACGCGGAGACGGCGATCCGCTGGACGCGAGGCCGGCTCGGCCCGGCCGCCCGCGCCTTCCTCGAGGCGCGTCCGATCAGGACGGAGGATGGGGATCTCCTGTTCATCCATGCCGCCGGAGCCGCGCCGACGACCTGGCTCTACGTGACCAATCGGGACGAGGCATCCCGGTGCCTGTCCGCCACCTCGGCCCGCGTGGTGGTCTGCGGGCACGTCCATGTGCCGGCGATCTTCGGCAGCCGCGGCAACGATGCGCCGATCCGATTCCAGCCGGTCACTGACGTCGCCGTGCCGTTGCTGAGCCAGCGCCGCTGGGTCTGCGTCCTCGGGTCGGTGGGCCAGCCGCGGGACGGCGATCCCGGCGCCTCATACGCCGTGCTCGACGACGCGCGCCATGAAGTGACCTATTTCCGCGTCCCCTACGACATCGACGCCGCCGCGGCGAAGATCCGACTCGCCGGACTGCCGGAGGCGCTCGCCCAGCGCCTGCACGAGGGACGCTGAGGGCGGATGCCGACCTCCCTTCACCCTGGCGGAACGATCGACGGCTTCGTCATCGGCGAGCGCGTGCATGCCGGCGGCATGGCGACGCTCTGGTCGGTGAGCCGGTCAGGCAGCGACGTCCCGATGCTGCTGAAGGCCCCGAAGCTGTCCGAGGGCGAAGACCCGGCGACGATCGTCGGCTTCGAGATGGAGCAGATGATCCTGCCCCGCCTCGCGGGCCCGCACGTCCCGGCCTTCATCGCCGCCGGAAGCTTCGAGGCACAGCCCTACATCATCATGGAGCGCCTTCCCGGCCCCTCGCTCATCAAGCGGCTCGGCGAGTTGCCCCTTCCCGCCGACGAGGTCGCCGCACTCGGGGCCAAGATCGCGCATGCTCTCGACCACATCCATCGCCAGCATGTGGTCCATCTCGACGTGAAGCCGTCGAACATCCTGTTCCGGCCGAGCGGCGAGGCCGTCCTCATCGACTACGGGCTCTCCCGCCACGACCAGCTTCCCGACCTGATGGAAGCCGAGTTCCGGGTTCCCTTCGGCACGGCACCGTACATGGCGCCCGAGCAGGTCATGGGCAACCGGCACGACCCCCGGAGCGACCTCTTCGCGCTCGGCGTCCTCATGTACTTCTTCGCGACCGGCGAGCGGCCTTTCGGCGATCCGCAACGCCTGTCGGGATTGAAACGGCGGCTATGGCGCGACCCGGTGCCGCCGCGGAAGCTTCGCCCCGAGATCCCGCCCTGGCTGCAGGAGATCATCCTCAAGTGCCTGGAGGTCCATCCGGCTTGGCGCTATCCAAGCGCCGCCCAGCTTGCCTTCGACCTCATGAATCCGACTGAGGTCGTGCTGACCGCGCGTGCCGAAAGGCAGAAGCGGGACTCCTTCACGACGGTCCTAAGACGCCGGTTCAATCCCGAAACGCTGGCGCCGATCCTGAAGGCGACCGTCGCGAGCCGCCTGGACGACGCGCCCATCCTTTGCGCGGCCCTCGATCTCGGAGAAAGCGACGCCTCGCTGTCGGAGGCGATGAGGGCGACCGTCCAGCATGTCCTGAAGACCATGCCGGACGCGCGCGTCGCCTGCGTCAACGTACTCAAGCAGAACCGGCTGGCGCTCGACACCACTCTCGACGAAGCCGGCCGCAATCGGCATGTCGACCGCCTCGTTGCCCTGAAGCACTGGGCGAGCCCGCTCGGGATCGACGAGAGACGGCTCAGCTTTCACGTGCTCGAGGCGGTGAGCCCGGCCGCGGCCATTCTCGACTACATCGGCGGCAACCGCGTCGACCATGTCGTGATGGGAGCGCGCGCCAATTCGATCGCCAAGTCGATCCTCGGCAGCGTCTCGGGAGAAGTCGCCGCGAAGGCCCCGTGCACCGTCACGATCGTCCGCTCGCGCCGCTGGCAGGCCGGCGGAACGGGCGGCAGCTAGCCGACGATCTTGGCGTCGAACAGGCGGACCGTGGAAACGAAGCCGGTCTGCGCATCGGTGCGCGAGCCGAGGTCGAGGACGCCCTCGATCGCGACCGGGATGCCGGTTTCCGCCATGCCGACGCCGCGGCCGAAATAGGCGACGAGGCTGTCGCCGGGCAGGTCGGCGGCGCCCAGGCAGTGCGGGCACCCGACCATCGGCTGGCCCGAGAGCACCAGGAACGGCGCGGCGGCGCGGCCGCCGGCATGCGGTGCCAGGAAGCCTTCGACCCGGATGCGCTGGCCCGCAAGCTTCCGCGCCTTGGTGGAATAGTCGACGCCCGGCATCTCCGGCTCGCGATGGATTTCCTCGAGCGCGACCCGCGCCGGCGCGGCCTTGGCCTCGCCGAGCCCGAAGGCGGCGAGCGCGAAAAGGCTGGTGGAAAGGCGAAGCGCGTGGCGACGGTCGAGCATCTCGAACCCCCAGGATCAGACGAGACGTATAATATAACATGGCGATGGAAAGCCGATGAGCACCATTTCCCCGGCACTTTCAGGCCGCCGCGTGCTCACCGTCGACGGCGATGCGGAGCGGGCCGCGACCGTCGCCGGGCTGCTGGCCGGCCTCGGCGCGATCGCGACGACGGCATCAGCCCTGCACGAGACGCTCGATCTCCTCGAAACGGCCGACCCGCCCTTCGAAGCGGCAATTCTCGGCGAGCGTCTGGCAGATGGGGCTCCCTCGGTCCTCGCGCGCGCGATCCGGACCTCGCCGCTGCTGCTCGATCTCCGCGTCGTCATGCTCGCCGCCGGGCCGCCGGGTGACGGCATCGATGTCGCCTGCCCGTGGCCGGCCACCGCCGAAGAATTGACGTTGGCGATCCTCGGGCCGGTCAGCGCCCCGGCGGCGGCCGCGGAGATCGAGGCCGCCGTTCTCGACCTCGAGGAGCTGGAGTCGATCGCCGGCGGGATGACGATCGAGATCGTCCGCATGCTCCGCCGCTTCGCCGGACAAGCGCAGAAGCTCGCCGCCGAAGCAATGGCGGCCGCAGCGGATGCCGATGCGGAAGCCGCTCAGGGGAAGGCCCACGCGCTCAAGGGGGCTGCCTTCAGTGCCGGCGCGATGCGGCTCGGCCGTGCCGCGCAGTCGTTCGAGAAGGCGATCACCGCCTCGGACTGGATTACCGCGTCGGCGATCGACCTTCCATCCGAGGCCGCAGCGCTTGCACGGGCGATCGCCGGGCTGCCGGAACCCGCGGAATGAGGCACCGGCTTGAAGCGCCTATCGGCGCCCCATAGAGTCCGAAGCCGTGTCCGACCCGACCGATCCCGCCGACCGCTACAAGAACTACACCGTCATGATCGTCGACGATCAGGAGGCGGTGCGCGACTCCGTGCGGATGATGCTGCGCGCGCTGGGATTCGGCGCGATCGTCGAAGCGGCTCATGGCGAGGCGGCGAAGGAGCAGTTCCTGATACGCCCGCCGGACCTCGTCATCTGCGACATCAACATGACGCCGACCAACGGCTTCGCCTTCGTGAAGTGGGTGCGGCTGAAGAACAGCGGCAGCCTGCGCACGCCGGTCCTGTTCCTGACCTCGCATACCGAACGCGAGGTCGTGATGAAGGCGAAGGACCTCGGCATCGACGGATTCCTGGTGAAGCCCGTCGCCAGCGCCGACCTGACCGTCCGCGTCGAGCGCGCGATGCGGATCTATCGTTAGAAAAAGCGGCGCTAGAAGAGCTCGACCGGGACGCCGAGCTTTCCGATCTCCTCGAAGAACACCGGGCAGGTCTTCGACACGCAGCCCGGATCCGCCAGGCGCACGCCTTGGCCCGCCGCCCCCAGCACCGCCAGCGACATCGCGATCCGATGGTCGTCATGGGTATCGAGCTCGGCGAAACGCGGCGCGCCCGGCCGCACCACCAGCCCGTCGGGCCTCTCGTCGACGCCGATACCGAGGTCGACGAGCGCACGCGCCATGACCGCGATGCGGTCGCTCTCGTGCTTGCGGATATGCGCGACGCCCTCGATCGCGATCGGCGCGTCGGCGAAGGGCGCCAGCGCCGCCAGCGTCAACGTCGCGTCCGACATCGGCTTCATGTCGACGGTGAAGCCGCCCTTCAGGCGTTCGGGACCCGCCACGGTGATGCGGTCGGTGCCGCGCTCGACCTTGCAGCCCATCCGCTCCAGCACGTCGATGAGGCGGAGGTCCGGCTGGCGCGTCGAGGTTCCGATGTTGTCGATGACGATGCAGCCGCGCGTCGCCGCTGCGAGTGCCAGAAAGTAGGTGGTGGTCGAGGCGTCCGCCTCGATCGCGAAGCCGCCGCCGCGATAGCGCTGCGGGGTCGCCTGGAACCGCGTCAGCGCCTCGTCATGCGGCACCTCGACGCCGAAGGCCTTCATTGCATCCAGCGTCATGCGGACATAGTCCGCCTGGACGATGTGGTCGACGACCTCGAGGTCGACCGGAGCCTTGGCGAGCGGAGCGGCGATCAGCGCACCGGAGATGAACTGGCTCGATACCTTCCCCGACATGATGAGCCTGCCGCCCTGGAGGCCGCGAGCCGAGATCATCATCGGGAAGCCGCCAGGCTCGCCCTCGTGGCTGATGTCGGCCCCGAGGCTCGTCAGAGCGTCGATCAGCGGCGAGACCGGACGTCGCATCAGCTGCGCGCTGGCGGCCACGCGATAGCGTCCCTCGGGCGACGCCGCGAGGACGCCCGGAAGGAAGCGGCCGATCGTGCCGGCGGAACCGATGAAGAGGTCGGCCGACTTCGAGCGCCAGCGCGTGCCCGAGCCTTCGATGCGGACCGTCGTTCCGTCGATCTCGACGCCGACGCCGAGACGCTTCAGCGCGTCGATGCACCAGTAGGAGTCGTCGCTGCGGAGCAGGCCGGTCAGCGTCGAGACGCCTTCGGCCGTGCCGGCGAGGATCAGCGCACGGTTGGTAAAGCTCTTGCTGCCTGGAACGGTGACGGTGCCGGAAATCGGATGCCCGGATGGCCGCACCTCGGCGAAGGCAACGCCCTGCAGCCCGGCCCAGGGCGAGCGTCCATCGGCGTCGTTGTCGGCAACCTCAGACATGGGGCATCGACGTACAGCGCTACCCTGCCCCTGGGCAAGCGCTCGTTTGTCGCGCTAGCGTTCCACGCTCGATGCTCGACCGCCTCGCCCAGCTTCTCGACCTGCAGACGCTTTCGCCGGCGATGGCGGCGACCGTGATGGCGACTTTGCTGGTCGCCGCGATCATCCGGGGATATTCCGGCTTCGGTTTCTCGATGCTGGCCGTCTCCGGGCTGTCGCTGGTGCTGCCCCCGGCGACCGCGATCCCGATCGTCTTCGTGCTGGAAGTCGCCGCCAGCGCCCACATGCTGCCCGGCGTCTGGCGCCAGGTGGACTGGCGGTCGCTCGCACCGCTGATCGCGGGTACGCTCGTCGCGACGCCCTTCGGCGTCCATCTGCTGGCGAGTCTGCCCGAGACGCCGATCCGCCTCGCGATCGCCATGCTGGTCGCGACCACCACGATCCTGCTCTGGCGCGGCTTCGCCCTGAAGGAGATGCCGGGCACCGGGGCGACTTTCGCGACTGGAACAGCCGTCGGGCTCCTGAACGGCAGCCTCGGCATCGGCGGGCCGCCGGTCGTTCTGTTCTACCTATCGTCGCCCGCCGGTACCGCCGCGATCCGCGCCTCGCTGGTCGCCTTCTTCCTCGCGACCGACACCTATGCATTGGCCCTGGGCGCGGCCCAGGGCCTGGTCACAACGGGAACCTTCCTTGCGGCGCTAGTGCTGGTACCGGTGCTGCTGATCGGCATCGCGATCGGCAGCCGCGGCTACATCAGGACCGAGCCCGCCACCTTCCGGAAGGCGGTGCTCGTCCTGCTGCTTCTTCTGTCGATCGCCGGAGCGATCCGCGCCTTACTTTGACCGTTGCGCCCGGTTGACCGCGCTGACGATGGCGCGGAGCGAGGCGGCGACGATGTTGGGATCGACGCCGACTCCGAAGAGCGGCGGCCTCTCGCCTACCTTTGCCTCGACGTAGGCGACAGCGGTGGCATCGGCGCCGCCGCCCTGGGCGTGCTCGCGGTAGTCGAGAACCTTCACCTGTATGCCGAGGCTCTTGGAGATCGCGTCGACGAAGGCGTCGATCGGCCCGTTGCCGGTGCCCTGCACCTCGCGCTCCTTGCCGTCGACGCGGATCGTTGCGTCGAGGTTGCGCCCGCCGCCCTTGCCGCCCGGCACCGTGCGGTGCTCGACGAAGGCGATCTTGTCCTCCGACAGGTATTCCTTGTCGAAGGACTGCTTGATCATCTCCGGCTGGATCTCCTTGCCGGTGTCGTCGGCGATGCCCTGGATCACCTGGCTGAACTCGATCTGCAGCTTGCGCGGCAGGTCGAAGCCATAGTCCTGGTCCATGACATAGGCGATGCCGCCCTTGCCGGACTGGCTGTTGATCCGGATCACCGCCTGGTAGTCGCGCCCGAGATCCTTGGGATCGATCGGCAGGTAGGGCACTTCCCAGATGCCGGAGTTGCTCTTCTCGAGGGCCGCGAAGCCCTTCTTGATCGCATCCTGGTGGGATCCGGAGAACGCGGTGAACACCAGCTCGCCCGCGTACGGATGGCGCGGATGCACCGGCAGCTGGTTGCAGTACTCGACCGTCCGCTTCATCTCGTCGATGTCGCCGACGGCGATCTGCGGATCGATGCCCTGGCTGTACATGTTGAGAGCGAGGTTCACGACGTCGACGTTGCCGGTGCGCTCGCCGTTGCCGAACAGCGTGCCTTCGATGCGGTCGGCGCCGGCCATGACGCCGAGCTCGGCCGCGGCGACGCCGGTGCCGCGATCGTTATGCGGATGCAGCGACAGGATGATCTTGTCGCGGTCCTTCACGTTGCGCGAGAACCACTCGATCTGGTCGGCGTAGACGTTCGGCGTCGACATCTCGACGGTCGCCGGCAGGTTGAAGATGATCTTGTTCTCTTTCGTCGGCTTCCACACGGCGGCGACCTGCTCGCAGACCTCCTTCGCGAAGTCGAGCTCGGTGCCGGTGAAGCTCTCCGGCGAATACTGCATGACGATCCGCGTGCCCGCCTTCTCGGCGTCGTCGGCAAGCTGGCGCACCAGCTTCGCGCCGTTGACCGCGATGTCGACGATGCCCTGGCGGTCGAGCCCGAAGACGACGCGGCGCTGCAGGGTCGAGGTCGAGTTGTAGAGATGCAGGATCGCGCGCTTGGCACCCTTGATCGACTCGAAGGTGCGGCGGATCAGTTCCTCGCGCGCCTGGGTCAGCACCTGGATGGTGACGTCGTCGGGGATCATCTTCTGCTCGATGATCTCGCGGACGAAGTCGAAATCGGTCTGCGAGGCGGACGGGAAGCCGACCTCGATCTCCTTGAAGCCCATGCGGACCAGGAGCTCGAACATGCGGCGCTTGCGCTCGGGCCCCATCGGCTCGATCAGGGCCTGGTTGCCGTCGCGGAGGTCGACCGAGCACCAGATCGGCGCCTTCTCGATCACGCGGGAGGGCCAACGGCGATCGGGCAGGTCGATCGGCTGGAACGGACGGTATTTCTGGTGAGGCAGCTTCTGGAACGGAGTCATGGCACGTGCTTTCCGACGGAGGTGTGAAGACGACAAACGACGATGTCCCGGCCTCTCCTAGAGTGCCGGGGTCGTAAGTCGCAGCTTCAGGACCTGTCCGTGCGTGAACATGACGCCCCAAACCTAGAGGCCGTTCCCGGAGCCGTCAACACCGGATACCTTGCCCCGGACACCAACGGGTTTCCGAGGAGACGGGCGTGGGACGGTATCTGGTGACCGGGGGAGCGGGCTTCATCGGCTCCCATCTCGTCGATGCGCTTCTCGCCCGGGGCGACGAGGCGGTGGTCCTCGACGACCTCTCGACCGGCAAGAAGTCCAACCTGCCGTCCAAGGTACGCCTGGTCGAAGCCGACGTCGCCGACGCCGCCGCCGTCGTCAAGGCGATGGAGGGATGCGACGGCTGCTTCCACCTGGCGGCGATCGCTTCGGTCCAACGCTCGAACGAGGACTGGCTCGGCACGCACCGCGCCAACCTGACCGGCAGCATCGCGGTCTTCGACGCCGCGAGGCGCGCCAAGGGCGGGCAGCCGATCCCCGTCGTCTACGCGTCGTCTGCCGCGACCTATGGCGACGCACCGGACTCCCCGCTGACGGAAGCGTCGCCGACGCGGCCGCTCACGGCCTACGGCGCCGACAAGCTCGGCAGCGAGCTGCATGCGCGCGTCGCAGGATACGTGCACAAGACGCCGACCACCGGCATGCGCTTCTTCAATGTGTACGGCCCGCGACAGGATCCGAAGTCGCCCTACTCCGGCGTGATCTCGATCTTCGCCGATCGCGTGCGCGCCGGACAGGAGATCGGGATCCAGGGCGACGGGCTGCAGACCCGCGACTTCATCTACGTCGCCGACGTCGTCCGTCACCTGCTGGCCGCGATGTCGACCTCGACCGTCGAAGCGCGCGTCTTCAACGTCTGCACCGGCAAGTCGACCTCGATCGTCCAGCTGGCCGAGGCGCTGATGACCGCCGCCGGACGCAAGGTCGAGGTGAAGCATGGCCCGTCGCGCGCCGGCGACGTCCGCACCTCGCTCGGCGATCCGTCGCGCGCGATCAAGGCGCTCGGCATCAAGGCGGAGACGGCGCTGGTCGACGGGCTCAGGGCGACGCTCGCGGGGTGATCCCTCGGCTGCAACGGGCGTTTCTCGACGCGGCGTGACCGGCTTGCACGCGCGGCGCACGGGCCGGTAAGGTCCGCAGCCTCTTTCGTCCCCTCCAAAGGAAACGCCGATGAAGCTGTTGCGCTATGGCCCCGCGGGCCAGGAGAAGCCCGGTCTCTTGGACCGTTCGGGCAAGATCCGTGATCTCTCCGGCCAGATCGCCGACCTCAAGGGCAGCGCGCTCGGCCCGCGCGGCCTCGACCGGCTGCGCAACCTCGATCCGGAGTCGCTGCCGCTCGTCGAGGGCAAGCCGCGCCTCGGCCCCTGCGTCGGCCGCATCGGCAAGTTCCTCTGCATCGGCCTCAACTATTCGGATCATGCCGCCGAGACCGGCGCCCCGATCCCGAAGGAGCCGATCATCTTCATGAAGGCGGACACCGCGATCTCGGGTCCCAACGACCCGGTGGTGATCCCCAAGGATTCGAAGAAGACCGACTGGGAAGTCGAGCTCGCGATCGTCATCGGCTCGACTGCGCAGCACGTTTCGGAAGAGCGCGCCCTCGACTACGTCGCCGGCTTCGCGGTCTGCAACGACGTCTCCGAGCGCGAGTTCCAGATCGAGCGTTCCGGCACCTGGGACAAGGGCAAGGGTTGCGACACCTTCGGCCCGCTCGGCCCCTGGCTCGTCACCACTGACGAGATCAAGGACGTGCAGAACCTCGACATGTGGCTCGAGGTCAACGGCAAGCGCGTCCAGAACGGCAGCACCAAGACGATGATCTTCGGCGTGAAGACCATCGTCAGCTACTGCAGCCAGTTCATGACGCTCAGGGCCGGCGACGTGATCTCGACCGGGACCCCGCCCGGCGTCGGCATGGGCCAGAAGCCGCAGCCCTGGTACCTCAAGGCGGGCGACGTCATGCGCCTGGGGATCGCCGGCCTCGGCGAGCAGCAGCAGACTTGCGTCCCCTGGCGTCCGGGCGCCTGATAGGCCTCCCTCACAGAACACGCGAAGACCAAGCCGTCTCGTCTTGAATTTGCAGGAAGTTTCTGTAAATATCCACACGACGAGACGGTTTCGCGCGGGGGACGTGCCGGTATGCCGACCAATTTCGAGGTCCACACGCTGAAAAGCGGTGTCTGGCAAATCGACTCGACCTATCAGGCCCGCGAGCCGGCGATCGAAACCGCCAAGCAGCTTTACGGCGAGAAGCGGTTCGAGGCGATCAAGGTCATCAAGGACGATTTCGACCCTAAGACCAACAAGGGGAAAGAGATCGTCATCTACGACACCAGCAAGCCGCAGGCCGAGCGCAAGGTGCCTCCCCCCAAGGAGGAGCCGAAGTCGTCCGCGCCAGCTCCGAAGGCGGATGTCGACTTCAAGGGCGGCGGCGCCAAGAAGAACGCCAAGCCCGAGACGGCCCTCGCCAAGTACGTCGTCCTCCTCGGCGTCGTTCTCCTGGGCGGCCTGGCCCTGCTGTTCGGCCTCTCCCAGCTCTCAGGCATCCTCGCCAAGCTCTGAGTCGTCAGTGGACGACGATCTCCAGGTCGTCTCGCGTCGCCTCTATCGTCAGCATCGCGTAATCGGGGATCCACGCTTCGCGCTCGAGATCGCGGGCACGGAGCGAGGTCGCGACCGCAATCGTGCGCGCACCGGCAGCGCGCCCGGCCGTAAGGCCGGAGATCGTGTCCTCGAAGACGATCGCGTCGACAGCGGGCCGGCCGAGCCGAGCCAGGGCCAGCAGGTAGCCTTCGGGATCGGGCTTGCCGACGCTCACGTCCTCAGCCGAGACGAAAACGCTCGGAACCGGCAGACGAGCCGCGGCGAGCCAGCGACGGGCGATCGCGGCCGGTGCGGAGGTGACCACAGCCCAGCGATCGGCCGGAAGCGAGCCGAGGAACGCATCCGCACCGGGAACGGCGGCCACACCTTCCGTCGCCGCCCGTGCGTCCGCGTCGATGACCATGGCCTCTGCCGCGACGTCCATGCCCGGCACGGCGAAACGCTCGATCGTCTCGGTGAGCCTGCGGCCGACGGCAAAGCGCATCAGCGCATCGGCGTCGATGCCGTGCCGCCCGGCCCAGCGCCGCCAGATCCGCTCGATCGTCGCGCTCGAGTCGATCAGCGTGCCGTCCATGTCGAAGAGGAACGCACCCGCTCGAATCCGGGTGCCGGAAGAAAGCCGCATCGCGTCTCTAAGGCCAGGGCGCCTCGACCTCGACCATCCCCGCGTCTCTGAAATACTCGTCGAACTCGGTCAGCGGGCCGGCAAGGACATGGATCAGCTTGGCGAAACGAGCCTTCCGCCGCGGCACCTTGATCGGTGTCTCCGTCCAGTCCGCCGGCTCGGGCAGGACGCAGCGCTGGCGCGCGACGCGCACCACGGTTTCGCGGTGCACCAGGATGTTGTCGTAGAA
The DNA here is from genome assembly GCA_044223515.1 of Alphaproteobacteria bacterium. Lineage (GTDB taxonomy): Bacteria > Pseudomonadota > Alphaproteobacteria > SHVZ01 > SHVZ01 > SHVZ01. Next base: position 20,368 of record JBGALV010000007.1, on the reverse strand, counting down.
GCAGTCGACGAATTCCGAGCGCGCATTGAGCGCCCCGAGCTTGTGCTTGGGGTCGATGCGGTAATGCGAGTCCGCGACGAGTCCGTAGGCGAGCGTGATGCGGATGTTCGGAGCGAAGGACATCACGACCTTGTGCTCGTCGACCTCGACCGACACCTCCTCGCCCTTGTCGTCGGTCGAGCGAGCGAAGTGATGCTTGAAGGTCGGTCGGGTGATCAGCCGCCAATCCTCGACCTTCGAGTCGCCGATCAGCGCCAGGTACTGGTCGAGGCGCATGGCCTATTCGAGCTTCGGCTTGGCGTGGTCGACGCGTGGCCACACCGCCTGCGGCTCGCCGGTCGCCGCCTCGAGCACGATCTTGGCGTTCTCGATGATCTGCTTGGCCTTGGGCAGCAGCTTGGCATTGCCGAGGATGGCCTGGCTGACCGTCGGCGTCGTGACCAGCAGCATGAGCTCATCCAGCGCCTCGCTCATCTGCGGCGCGGTCTGGATCAGGCGGGCGTTGCCGGGCTTGTCGTCCGAGGCCGACATGCCCCAGGAAACCGAGCAGACCGACGTGGCCTTGCCGCCACGCGGCGCCGAGCTGATGTCGCCGTTCGGCCGCATCTTCCAGGGACCGGGCGTGTATTTCATCTGAGACCCCCTTCTCGCACCCCCACTCGTCCAATAGTCGGCCGGGCCGAAATCGACAAGATGGTAACGCCGGACGAGGGGCCGGCCTGGATGCGGAGGAGGAAGGAAGGAGCCGAAGGACCGACGGGCCCAAAAGCAAGCCGCACCTCTCCCGCTCGAAGCGGGAGAGGTGGGCCTGAAACGACTAGACGAGAACTACCAGCGCGGTGCGCGCGGGCCGCGGTCGCCGCCGCCCATGCCACGGCCACCACCGCCGCCGCCGCCACCACCGCCCGGCGGACGGTCTTCAGCGACGCGCACGGTGGCCGCACGACCGCCGAGGTCGGCGCCGTTCAGCTCGCGCACCGCACGCTGGCAAGCGTCCGGGGTCTGGAGCTCAACGAAGCCGAAGCCGCGGGAGCGGCCGGTCTCGCGATCGGTGATGACCTTCGCCGAGACCACCGGGCCGAACGGCCCGAAGGTCTCTTTGAGGTCTTCGGAAGTCATGGTGTAGGGGAGGTTTCCGACAAACAGCTTGGTCGACATTTTTCCAATCCTCAGGATCGATCGCCCTGCTTTCGCAAAGGCAGGCTCATGCCGTGGCGAGACGATACGCGACGCCGTTGGACGGGCGCGGCGAACCGGCAGGAAGCGGTCGACCGAATTGTCAGGATCAGGTACGGCGACATTGGCAATGACACGTCATTGGAACGAATGTCGCGGCTATCGGAACCATCGAACGGAACGGCGCACACCACTGGCTTCCATCACTATCGTCTCGGGCCACCATGGTCAAAGACCGGCAGCAATGGATCGGCCGGGATCATGAAGCCCAGGGTGTGACCCGTCCAGCGTTATTTCCGTGACGGAACGACCGCTGACGTAGCAGGCTTTTCCCGCGCCGAAGGCCGGCGCTAGTCTCGTGCGTGAGATGTCAGGAGTCGGGCGTATGGCGGAGTCGCAGCGGCGCATACAGCTTATCGAGACGGCGCTTCGCCTGTTTTACCGCCACGGTTTCCACGCGACCGGCATCGACAAGCTGCTGGCGGAAGCCGGCATCGCCAAGATGACTCTATACAAACATTTCGGCTCGAAGGACGCGCTGATCCTCGCCTGCCTCGCCGAACGCGACCGGCTTTTCCGCGCCTGGTTCGAGGCCGAGATCGATCGTCGCGGCAAGACCGGTCGCGATCGCCTGCTCGCCGTCTTCGACATCCTGGAGGCGTGGTTCAAGAGCCGCGACTTCCACGGATGCCTCTTCATCAACGCGGCCGCCGAGCATGCGCCGGCCGAGGATCCGGTGCATCAGGCGGCGAGCGCGCACAAGCGCGAGGTACGCCAGATTCTCGAGCGCGTGGCACGCGAGGCCGGAGCGTCCGATCCGTCGGCGCTCGCAGGGCAGATCCATATGCTGATGGAAGGCGCCACGGTGCTGGCACAGGTCGCGGGCGACACGCGCGCCGCGGCCGATGGCCGACGTGCTGCCGGCGCCCTGATCGACACCGCGCTTGCCCATTGAGGCAAAGCCGCTACGCTTCCTTTCCCTCCCGCCGATCCTTCCCTTCAAGGACCTCGTAATGCCGGCTGCCGATATCGCGACCTATCTTGGCGTGCGCTCCGCCACCTATCCGAGCGTCCGCAGCGATGGAAAGCGGCTTGCCTTCATCTCCGACCATACCGGCTTCGGCCAGGTGTGGGCGCTTGACCTCCCGTCCGGTGTCCCGGAGCAGGTGACGCGTCATGCGGACAAGGTCTCGTTCGTCGACTTCGCGCCGGTGGGCGACGCGCTGATCTACGGCATGGACGCCGGCGGCGACGAGCGTATCCAGTTCTATCTGCTTGCCGACGGCAACGGCGCAGAGAAGCCGCTGACCCAGCGCCCGAAGATCATCCACATCTGGGGCGGCTGGTCGCCCGACGCCAAGCGCATCGCCTTCGGCGCCAACATCCGCGACCAGGCCTTCTTCGACGTCTACGTGATGGACGTCGCGACCGGCGAGGAAACGCGCGTGTTCCAGGGCGACGGCCACTTCGCGCCGGTCGCCTGGTCTCCGGACGGAAAGCATCTCGCCGTGATCGAGATGCGGGGATCGCTCGACATCGACCTCCACCTACTCGAGATCGCGACCGGCAGGATCGACAAGCTGCTTCAGCCGAAGGGCGAAAGCCGGCACCAATCGATCCGCTTCGCCAAGGACGGCAAGTCGATCTTCCTCGCGACCGACATCGACCGCGACTTCCTGGGCTTCGCGCGGCTCGACCTCGCGACCCGCAAGGTCGAGTGGCTGCACGCGCCGGACTGGGACGTCGAAGTCGTGCGCCCCTCGCGCGACAATACCCGCATCGCGCATGTCACCAACATCGAGGGCTACGGCAACCTCGCCATCCGCGACATGGCGAGCGGCAAGGATCTCAAGATCGAGCTGCCGGGCCCCGGCATCGTGCCCGAGATCACGTGGACGCCCGACAGTGGGGCGATTGTCTTCACTCTCAACGGCGCCTGCCGGGCGCCGGATCTCTACCGCGCCGACGCCGCCACGGGCACGGTCACGCGGCTGACGACCTCGGATACCAAGGGCCTCAAGGTCACCGACTTCGTAGAGCCGGAGCTGATCCACTATCCGACCTTCGACGGCCGCCAGATCCCCGCCTTCCTCTACAAGCCGAAGACGCCGAAGCCGGCTTCCGGATATCCGACCGTGATGGTCGTCCACGGTGGCCCGGAGTCCCAGTGGCTGCCGAACTTCCGGACTGAGGTGCAGTTCCTGATCGCGCACGGCTACGCGATCCTGGCGACGAACGTGCGTGGATCCTCGGGCTACGGACGCAAGTACCTTGCCCTCGACGACGTGCGCCTCCGGCCCGGGTCAGTCAACGACCTGGCGCACGCGAATGCCTGGCTCCGCAAGCATCTGGACATCGACGGCCATCGCATTGCCGTCATGGGGCAGTCCTATGGTGGCTACATGGTCCTCGCCGCCATCACCCTCTATCCCGACCTCTGGGCCGCCGGGATCGACTTCTACGGCATTGCCAATTGGCTGACGATGCTCGCCAACACCGGCCCCTGGCGCCGCAAGCAGCGGGCCAAGGAGTACGGCGACCCCGAGCTCGACCGCGACTTCCTGATCGAGACCTCGCCGCTCACCAAGGTCGGCGAGATCAAATGCCCGCTGCTGGTGGCCCAGGGCCTGACCGATCCGCGCGTGCCGCCGTCCGAGAGCGAGCAGATCGTCAAGGCGGTGCGCGCGCGCAACGTTCCCTGCGAATACGTGACCTTCCCCGATGAGGGCCACGGCTTCGTCAAGCTCCACAACCGGATCACCGTGCATGGCGCGGTCGCGGGCTTCCTCGACCGCTTCGTCGGAGGACGCCCCAATGGCTGACGATCGTCTCAATCGCATCGACGCGCTCTTCGCCGACTGGGCGCGCGACAAGCAGCCCGGCGCCTCGCTCGCCGTCGTCTCCAAGGGCGAGGTCGTGCTGAAGAAGTCGTACGGTCTCGCCGACCTCGAGCACAACGTGCCGCTGTCGTCCTCGTCCGCCTTCTACATCTGCTCGATCACCAAGCAGTTCGCCTGCACGGCGCTGCTGATGCTGGAGGCCGACGGCAAGCTCAGCCTCGAGGACGAGGTGCAGAAGTACCTGCCGGAGCTGCCGCGCTTCGAGCAGAAGCTGACCATCCGCCATCTGCTCAACAACACCAGCGGCCTTCGCGACGAGCTGACCCTGATGCTGTTCTCCGGCATCGGCTTCGAGCAGGCGATCTCGCGCGACGACCTGTTCGACCTGGTGACGCGGCAGAAGACCCTCGATTTCGCGCCGGCCACCCGCTACCGCTACTCGAACTCGAACTTCATGCTGGCTGCGGTGATCACCGAGCGCGCCTCGGGCGAGGACTACCGCGCCTTCCTGTCGAAACGGATCTTCAAGCCGCTCGGCATGAACTCGACCCGGCTCTGCGACGACAACAGCCAGCTGATCCCCAACATCGCCCGACCCTACAGCCGCAGCGCCAGCGGCAACTGGCACCGGAACCTGGCGCTGGTCGAGCTCTCGGGCGACGGCGGCATCCTCTCGACCGTCGACGACATGCTGATCTGGCAGGCCAACTACCGCCAGAACCGACTGCCGCTGCCGAACCTGATGGAGAAGCTCTCGACCCGGGGGCGCATGGTCAACGGCCACAGCATCACCTACGCGCTGGGCCTGCGCACGCCGGAGTACCGCGGCCGCCGCGCCTACATGCATGGCGGCGGCTGGCCGGGCTACACGCACGAGCTCGTCCATTTCGTCGACGACGACCTCGGCATCCTGCTCTTCACCAACCGCGACGACACCCGCTCGACCTTCCTGACCCGCCAGATCGCCGATATCTGGCTCGGGATCGAGAAGCCGGCACCGCGCCCCGACGCGCTCGCGCTCGAGCGCTTCGCCGGACGCTACTTCGACCGCGACGAGGGCTACACCATGGTCCTCAACGCCGAGGGCTCGCGGCTGGTCGCCGAGGTGGTCGACTACAAATTCTGGCTGGAGCAGACCTCGGCCGACCGCTTCGACACCGCGATCGGCCCGCACCCGGTGTCGCTCAGGCTGATCGGCCCGACGGATGCCAAGTATCCGAAGATCGAGGCGACGCTCGACGGCGGCCAGGTGCTCACCTTCGAGCATCCGACGCCGGCGCAGCTGGATCCTGGCCAGCTTGCCGTCTATGCCGGCACCTACTCGACGCCGGAGCTGCCGGTCTCCTACATCATCGAGGCGACCGACGACCGGCTCTCGCTCCGGCTCGACCGCAGTTTCCCGAAGCCCGGCCGCCAGACGCTGGCACCCCTGGGCGACGATCTCTTCGTCGTGCAGCTGCCGTTCTTCTACAAACCCGCGACCGGCACGATTAAGTTCCTGCGCGGACCGGGCGGCGTGGTGGAGGGCCTCAGGATCAACCTCGGCCGCATCTCGAATCTCCGGATGACCCGCCGCCCCGGCTGATCGACTCCCGGGCTAGCGCGCGAGCGGCGGGAGCGGCACCGGCTTCGCCTGCTCGAGCACCCGGGCCGCGCGGAGAACGGTGGCGTCGCGGAAGCGCGCGGCGGCGAGATGCACGCCGATCGGAAGCCCGGCGACGTCCTCGCCCCAGGGAAAGCTCACCGCCGGCTGGCCCGACATGTTGAACGGGAAGGTGAAGGCGGCCCAGTCGAGCCACCAGGTCTCGGTCTCCGGATCGGCGAGCTGGCTGCCGACCGGGAACGCCGTGATCCCGATCGCCGGGGACAGCAGCAGGTCGTAGCGGGCGAGGAAGCGGCCGAGCGACTGCGCGACCGCGAGACGCTCGACTTCCGCCGCCTTGAGGTCGACCGCGCGGATCGTCTCCGCGTATGACGCCATCCGCACGAGGTCGGGATCCATCAGCGCGCGCTTCTCCGGCGGCATGGTCAGCACGCCGCGCGCTACGCCGCTCGCCCACAGCGTGAGCTCGGCCTGGCGCGGGTCGCCGATCGCCGGATCGACCGTCTCGACGGCCGCTCCCGCAGCTTCCAGCACGCGCGCCGCCTCCTCGACCGCGGCGACGACGTCCGGCCGGGCACGTGCGAAGCCCAACGTCGTCGAGACCGCGACCTTGAGGCCGGCGACGCCGTCTTCGATCGAGTCATGCGGCAGATCCGGCAACGCGAAGGGATCGCGCGGATCAGGACCGGTCATCGCGGCGAAGAGCCGCGCCGTGTCGCCGACGCTGCGTGCCATCGGCCCGAAATGGATGAAGGGCGCGTTGCCGGCCATCGGATGCATCGCGACGCGCCCGAAGGTCGGCTTCAAGCCCACGACGCCGCAGAAGCTGGCCGGGATGCGGATCGAGCCGGCACCGTCGCTGCCGACCGCCGCGGCGCCGATGCCGGCCGCGACCGACGACGCGGCCCCACCCGAGGAGCCGCCCGCCTGGCGCTCGAAGTTCCACGGATTGCGGGTCAGACCCGTGAGCGGACTGTCGGAGAGGCCCTTCCAGCCGTTCTCGGGTGTCGTCGTCTTGCCGAGGAAGACCGCGCCGGCGGCGCGAAGTCGCCCGACCAACGGCGCGTCCTCGGCAGCCATGTCGGACGGCGACGAGGTCAGCGATCCGCGCCGCGACGGCCAGCCCGTCACCAGGCACTGGTCCTTGAGGGTGACCGGCACGCCGTCGAGCGGGCCCAGCGGCTTGCCCTCCGCCCACCGCCGCTCGGCGGCCCCGGCCGCCGCCATCGCCTCGTGACGGGCAAGGTGGACGAAGGCATTCAGCTGCGGCTCCAGCCGGTCGATCCGCGCATACGCGGCTTCCGTCGCCTCCACCGGCGACAAGGAGCGGTCGCGAAACCGCCGCACCAAAGCCTCGATCGTCAGCAAGCTTGAGTCGGTCATGGGCGGCGCACTCTATCACCTGCTATGGTCCGCGCCGGAAATCGAGGGAGCGTTCGGAATGACGGAGACGGCGAGCCTCGGCCCAGCCAAGGTGCTGGCGGCCTGGCGCGATGTCGAGGCGGGGAAGCTGACGCGCGAGGCCTTCCATGCGAAGGAGGCCGGCGTGCTGGCCGGCTACAAGCGCGACTGGACCGAAGCGATCGCCGGATCGCCCGACGGCGACCTCGCCACCGCGATCCTCCGCGAGATCGGCGCGTGGCGGAAGGAGCCGGACCTGGCAAAGGTGCGCGCCCGCTGCGAGCGCTCGCTCGCCCGCCTCAAGGACAAGTGGAACGACGTCGTCGGCGAGAAGGTCGCAACCGAGCAGGTGGTCGCCTACTACGACACCGCCGACGACCTGATCGAAGAGCTGATGTGGTGGCATGCGCTCACCGACGACACCTCCCCGCTCGCCTATTCCGTCGCCCTCGAGCTCGCGCGCGCCAATAACTGCAAGCACCTGCTCGACTTCGGTTCCGGCGTCGGTGTCTCCGGCGTGCTGTTCGCCGAGCAGTGCGAGACGATCGCGCTCGCCGACGTCAGCTCCACCTTGCTGAACTTCTGCAAGTGGCGGCTCGAGCGCCGCGCCATCCCGGCGACATTCCTCGACCTCAAGAGCATCGGCCTGCCCAAGGCCAGCTTCGACCTAGTGACGGCGATGGACGTGTTCGAGCATCTAGAAGATCCGGCCAAGGCGATCTCCGACCTCGACGCGGCGCTCAAGCCGGGCGGCTACATCTTCGGCCGCTTCGCCGCCGACCCCGAGGACGACGACCGCCCGCAGCATATCGTCCACGACTTCCAGCCCGTTTTCGATCGCCTGGCGAAGCTGGGCTACCGCGAGGCGTGGAAGGACCAGTGGTTCTGGGGCCAGCAGGCTTTCCAAAAGCCGGCATAACCGGCACCAGATACGGACTCCTCGCTTGGTGGCGCTGGGCTTCCGCTGCCCGCCCGCGCGTTGCTGCGCACCGCGCTACACGGGCATGCCGCCCATCGCCGCTCGGAGAAGTCCCCGAGCGGGCAAATCGCGGCAGTAAGCGTCTTCGCTTACGAGAGCGTTTTGCCACTCAGGCAAGGGTCCGTTAGATTTGCGCCTCCCTACCCGGCGAGGCACTCATGATGGACGGCGGCGTACTCATTGGCGGCAAATGGCAGGCGCCCACGTCCGGCGCGACGCTGCCCGTGGTCAATCCGTCCGATGGCGAGATCTTCGCCAAGATCGCGCGGGGTACCGCCGAGGACATCGACCGCGCGGTCAGGGCCGCGCACAAGGCGATGGACGGAGCCTGGGGCCGCATGCCGGCGGTCGAACGCGGCCGGCTGCTGACCAAGCTCGCGCATGCGGTCGTCGCAAGCCATGACGAGCTGGTGCGGCTCGAGGCCATGGACACCGGCAAGCCGCTCAAGCAGGCGAAGGCCGACATCGTGGCCCTCGCCCGCTACTTCGAGTTCTACGGCGGCGCCTGCGACAAGCTGCATGGCGACACCATTCCCTACCTCGACGGCTACACGGTGCTGACGATCCGCGAGCCGCACGGCGTCACCGGCCACATCGTGCCGTGGAACTACCCCGCGCAGATCGGCGGCCGCTCGATCGGCGGCGCTCTTGCCGCCGGCAACGCATGCGTAGTGAAGCCGGCCGAGGATGCCTGCCTCTCGCTGCTCAAGCTCGCCGACCTCGCGATGCAGGTGGGATTCCCGGAAGGCGCCCTCAACATCGTGCCCGGCCTCGGCGAGGAAGCGGGCTCCGCGCTCGCCGGCCATCCCGGCATCGACCACATCTCGTTCACCGGCTCGCCCGAGGTCGGCACCCTGGTCCAGGCCGCGGCGGCCAAGCACAATCACCAGGTGACGATGGAGCTCGGCGGCAAGTCGCCCCAGCTCGTCTTCGACGATGCCGACCAGGAAGCGGCACTGCCCTTCATCACCAACGCGATCATCCAGAACGCCGGGCAGACCTGCTCGGCCGGCTCCCGGCTTCTGGTTCAGGAGTCGATCTACAAGGAATTCGTCGACGAGGTGGCCAAGCGCTTCGAGGCGTTGCGCGTCGGATCCTCCGACATGGACCTCGACTGCGGCCCCTTGATCAACAAGAGCCAGCACGAGCGCGTCGGCGGCTTCATCGCGCGCGCCGGCAAGGCGGGCCTCAAGCCCCGCGCCCAGGGCACGATCGCGGCCAACGCACCGAAGGGCGGATACTTCGTGGCCCCGACCATGTTCACCGACGTGCCGGCGAACCACGAGCTGGTGACCGAGGAGGTCTTCGGCCCGGTGCTGGCCGCGCTTCCCTTCAAGGACGAAGCCGAGGCGATCAGGCTGGCCAACGGCACGCCCTACGGGCTCGTCGCCGGCGTGTGGACCCGCGACGGCGGGCGCCAGATGCGGCTCGCGCGCGCGATTAAGACCGGCCAGGTCTTCATCAACAACTACGGCGCCGGCGGCGGCGTCGAACTGCCGTTCGGCGGCGTGAAGCGCTCGGGTTTCGGCCGCGAGAAGGGCTTCGAGGCGCTGCACGGCTTCACCACGCTCAAGACCATCGCCATCAAGCACGGCTGACAAAAAGGAAGAACCATGCGTCTCAAGGACAAGGTCGCGATCGTCACCGGCGGCGGCTCGGGCTTCGGCGAAGGCATCGTCAAGCGCTACGCCAAGGAAGGCGCCAAGGTCGTCGTCAACGACATCAACCGCCAGTCCGGCGACCGGGTCGTGCGCGAGATCCAGGCGGCCGGCGGCGAGGCGATGTTCATCAAGGCCGATGTCGCCTCGTCGTCCGAGGTGAAGGCGATGATCGACGAGACGGTCGGCCGCTGGGGCCGGCTCGACACCATGGTCAACAACGCCGGCATCACCCACAAGAACCAGTCGATGCTGAACGTGACCGAGGACGAGTTCGACCGCATCTTCGCGGTCAACGTGAAGGCGGTCTACCTCTCGGCGCTGCACGTGGTGCCGGTGATGGAGAAGCAGGGCGGCGGCTCGATCATCACCACCGCCTCGACGGCGGGCCTGCGCCCGCGGCCGGGCCTCACCGTCTACAACAGCTCCAAGGGCGCGGTCATCACCATGACCAAGTCGATGGCGGTCGAGTTCGCGCCGAAGAACATCCGGGTCAACTGCCTCTGCCCGGTGATCGGGATGACGGGCCTGACCGAGCTGTTCATGGGCCAGCCGGACTCGCCCGAGATCCGCCAGAAGTTCCTCGGCAGCATCCCACTCGGGCGGATGTCGACGCCGGAGGACCTGGCCAACGCCGCGCTCTACCTGGCCTCCGACGAAGCCAGCTTCATCACCGGAGTGGCGCTCGAGGTCGACGGCGGCCGCTGCATCTGAAGCGCGTAGCGCGCAAGTCCCTCGATCAGCGACGCCTTGCCCCTCGGCAACGCGTCAGTCGATCTGGACGACCTTCTGGCCGGTCCTGCGCGCGCGCCACTTCGCGATCACGATGCCCAGGACGACGAGGCCAATGACCGTCGGCAGCACGATCTTGAGGCCGTATTCGTGCAGCAATCCGGCGATCGCCTTGCCGAAGAAATAGCCGGCCGAGGTGAAGATGACGGCCCAGACGGCGGCGGCCACGATGTTGAGCAGGGTGAAGCGGAGAACCGAGATCCCGGCGGCGCCGCAGGCGAAGGGCGCCACGTTGCGGACGCCGTAGACGAAGCGGAATCCTAGGATGAACCAGTTGTCGTACTTCCTGAGGAAGTCGAAGGCCGGCTGGCAGCGGGCCTCGAGCTTGGGGAAGCGATGCATCAGCGGCCGGCCCCAGCGGCGCCCGATCCAGTAGTAGGTCTGGTCGCCGCAGACCGTGCCGGTGAAGCCCGATAGGGCCACCAGCCAGAAGTTCAGCAGGTTCTCGTGCGCCGCCCAGCCGGCGAAGATCTGGATCGTCTCGCCTTCGATGAAGGTGTTGAGGACGATCGCCAGATAGCCGTACTTGGCGATGAGGCGCTCGATGTCGAGCCCGAGCAGATGGTCGATGAATTCCATCGGGGAGAAGTCTTAGCACTAGCCCTAAAACAAAGCCGCCCGGGAATTCCCCGGGCGGCTCGTATTTTAGACTAGGCGCTGGCCGGCTATTCGTTCTTATTGCCGAACAGCTGGAGGAGCATGATGAACAGGTTGATGAAGTCGAGGTAGAGCGTCAGCGCGCCCATGATCGCCTTCTTGCCCATCACGTCCGAGGCGTCGATCTCGTCGTAGAGCTCCTTGATCCGCTGGGTGTCGTAGGCGGTGAGGCCGGTGAAGACCAGCACGCCGATCACCGAGATCGCGAACTGCAGCGCCGAGGAGGCGAGGAAGATGTTCACGATCGAGGCCAGCAGGATGCCGATCAGGCCCATGAACAGGAACGTGCCGAAGCCCGAGAGATCGCGCTTGGTCGTGTAGCCGTAGAGGCTCACGCCGGCGAAGGTGCCCGCGGTGATGAAGAACACCCGCGCGATGCTCTGGCCGGTGAAGACCAGGAAGATCGAGGCGAGCGAGAGCCCCATCAGCGACGCGTAGACCCAGAAGACCGCCTGAGCGGTGCCGGCCGACATCGCGTGGACGCGCGCGGCCAGGAAGAACACCAGCGCGATCGGCGCCAGCATGATCACCCACTTCAGCGGGGAAACGAACAGCAGGTTGGCCACGTCCGGGTTGGACATCGCGTAAGTCGCGGTCCCGTAGGCGATCAACCCGGTCAGCGCGAGCGCGCTGGCCATGTAGTTGTAAACGCTGAGCATGTACTGGCGCAGGCCGACGTCGTACTGGGCGACTTCGGCCTCTGTGCGCGTCATGTACCTACGATCGGTTTCCATCGCAAAGCCCCTTGTGGCGTCGTCGGCCGAAGATCCGGCCATCCAGGAATGTGGGTCCGGGGAAGCAGATCGTCAATAGGCTATGCGGCGGCTATTACCTGCTTAAATAAATGATTTCAAAAGCTTCACACGGTCGTGACGGTGTCCCGCTCGCTCCGCTTCTTCTTCTCGGAAAGGCTTTTTAGCTGGCCGCAGGCGGCCAGGATGTCCCGCCCGCGAGGGGTGCGGACCGGGGAGGCGTAGCCCGCCGCGTTGACGATGTCGCCGAAGACCTGGATCGCCTCGTCCGACGAGCACTCGTAGGGGGCCCCCGGCCAGGCGTTGAACGGGATCAGGTTGATCTTGGCCGGGATGCCGCGCAGCAGCTTCACCAGGGCGCGGGCGTCGGCCGGGGAGTCGTTGACCCCCTTCAGCATCACGTACTCGAAGGTGATGCGCCGCGCGTTGTTGGCGCCGGGGTAGGCCTTACAGGCGGCGATCAGCTCGGCCAGCGGGTACTTCTTGTTGAGCGGCACGATCACGTCGCGGATCTCGTCGGTGACCGCATGGAGGGAAACCGCGAGGTTGACGCCGATCTCCTCGCCGCAGCGCTTCATCATCGGCACGACGCCGGCGGTCGATAGCGTGATCCGGCGCTTGGAGATGGCGATCCCCTCACCGTCCATGACGATCCTGAGCGCCTTCGACACCTCGTCGAAGTTGTAGAGCGGCTCGCCCATGCCCATCATGACGATGTTGGAGATGAGCCGCCCGTCTGGCGGCGCCGGCCACTCGTTGAGCTTGTCACGGGCGACCAGCACCTGCTGGACGATCTCCGGCGCGGTCAGGTTGCGCACCAGGCGCTGGGTTCCGGTGTGGCAGAACTTGCAGGTGAGCGTACATCCGACCTGCGACGAGACGCAGAGCGTGCCGCGGTCCTCCTCGGGAATGTGCACGCTCTCGATCTCGTTGCCGTCGGCGAGCTTGAGCAGCCACTTCGACGTGCCGTCGACGGACTGCTGGGCCCGGCTCATCTCCGGGCGGGAGACGACGTAGCGCTCGGCCAGCTTCGCCTGCATGTCCCTGGCGATCGTCGTCATCACGTCGAACGACGTGGCGCCGCGGTGATACATCCAGTGCCAGAGCTGGCGGGCGCGGAAGGCCGGCAGCCCGAAGCTCTTGAGCTCGGCCTCCAGCTCCTCGCGGCTCAGCCCGACGAGGTTGATCTTGGGCGGAGTGTCGGTCACCGCTGCAATATGGGCGCTCCCGGGGGTCATTTCACGCTGCAAGCCTGGTTGATCGCCTGGTGCGCCTTGCCGAAGCCGCCGAGCGCGAAGCTGTCGGTCGATTCCGGACCGCGTGCGGGCGCGGCCTTGAACGCGACCGTGGCGCCTTTGACCAGCGCCTGGACCAGGGCCTTGTCGGTCTTCTCGTCGGGCGCCCAGGCGCGGTCGCCCTTGGTGAAGAGCTTGAAGACCTGCCCGCCGACCGTCGCCTCGGCCTCGCTGTTGGCCTTGAGGTCGTAGCCCGCGACGAAGCTGACGACGTCGGTCGCCTTCTGCGCGGGGCGGTGGGTCACCATCAGGAAGACCTCGCCCCGCTTGGGCGGGCCGCCCTTGGAGTCGGTCGCCTGGGCGGCCAGATAGCACACCGGCTTGCCCTGCTCCTGGTAGGAGAAGGCGCTCCATTTCTCGAAGGTGCCGAGCGTGGTCGGCGCCTGCGCCAGGACCGGCGCGGCAGCCGCCGCGATCAGGCCCGCGAGGATGAATCGGAGGCTCCGCATGGCCTCCCTATAACGCCGGTCGGCGGCGATTGCCAACCGGCGGTGATCCGACCGCTAAAAAGCCGCGTATTCCGTTCGTGATCGCGCTCAGCCTGCCAACTCTTGTCGCCCCCCGCCGCTTCAGGGCAAATAGGCCCATGCAGCGCGAAGCGCCTGTCGCCGCAAAGGAATTGGACGAGCTTGTCGTCAAGGTCGGGCGGACGCGCGACCGCGAGGCCTTCGTCGCCGTCTACCGCCACTTCGCGCCGCGGGTGAAGGCCTATCTGCTGCGCCTGGGCGCCGACGACACCACCGCCGAGGAAGCGACTCAGGAAACCATGCTGGCGGTATGGCGGCGCGCCGACAGCTTCGATCCGACCCAGGCCGGCGCCGGTACCTGGGTCTTCACGATCGCGCGAAACCGCCGCATCGACCTGATCCGACGCGAGCGCCGGCCCGAGGCTGATCCAGGCGCCGCCGAGGAGATCCCCGATCCGGCGGTGCCGGCCGACCAGAAGATCGCCGTCGAGGAACGCGACCGCCGCGTGCGCGTTGCCCTCGAGGTGCTGCCGCGCGAGCAGGCCGCCCTGATCGAGATGGCCTACTACCAGGACCTGACCCAGACCGCTATCGCCGAGAAGACCGGTCTGCCGCTCGGCACCGTGAAGTCCCGCTTTCGCCTCGCCTTCGCGCGCCTGAAGCGCGTGCTCGACGGAGATATGTCGTGAGCCGTCATCATCCCCCTGAAGACTCCCTGATGGCCTATGCGGCGGGCAGCCTGCCGGAGCCGCATTCGCTGGTGATCGCGACCCACCTGTCTCTGTGCCCGGCGTGCCGCCAGGCGGCAGCCGATCTCGAGGCGGTCGGCGGCGCCATGCTCGACGACCTGTCGCCGACGCTGATGGAGCCGGACGCGCTCGACCGTCTCATGGCCAGGCTCGATGAGCCGGCGCCGGCCAGGGCGGTTCCGGTTCCCGCCGATCCGGTCCTGCCGGCCCCGCTCCGCGCCTATGTCGGCCGCGGCATCGATGGCATCGAGTGGAAGAAGCTCGGCTGGGGCGTCGAGGAGTTCCAGCTGCCCATCCCCAACACGCTGGGGTTCCGCTCGCGCCTGATCCGCGTCGCCGCCGGACGGGAGATCCCGACCCATGGCCACGACGGCGAGGAGCTGACGATGGTCCTGGCCGGAGGCTTCACCGACGGCGGCGAAAGCTACCGCCGCGGCGATGTCGCCGGCGCCGATCCCTCGGTGAACCACCGCCCGGTCGCGGATCCCGACGGCGCGTGCATCTGCCTCATCGTGACCGAGGGCAAGATGCGCTTCTCGGGCTTGTTCGGGCCGCTGCTGACCTACTTCCGCGGCTGATCCGCCTTCGGGCGGAGGTATTGCGGCTGGCCGAACGTCTGCACCGGCAGGGGTTCCGTCGGCCCCCCGGCGCGGACCGGCCGCGGTGCGAAGCGGCCGACGCTGATCAGCCGGTCGTACATGACCAGCGATCCCGCGAGCGACAGGTTGATCGAGAAGCGCGTCGGGATCTTCACGACGTGGACGCAGCGCGCCAGCATTGCCTCCGAGAGCCCGCCGCGCTCGGGCCCCAGCACGTAGGCGGCGTTGATCGGATGCCGGAAGCTCGGCAGCTCGATCGCGTCGTCGACGATCTCCACGCCGACCAACTGGCAGCCTTGAGGCAGCCAGAAACTCCCGACATCGGGATACTCGTAGAATGGCAGAGTGCCGGCCGCATCCGACGTATCGGCGAGGTTGCCCTCGTCTCGGACGTAGCTCTCGGCGACGGTGAAGGCGAAGGCGGCGCCGAAGGCATGGGCCGAGCGCAGCAGCGCGCCGAGATTCATCGGCTTGTGCACGCCTTCGATGCCGATCCCGAAATATCCTCTCATGCGGGCCGGACCTTGCACGAGGTCGGAAGCCGGAGCAAGTTCACGGCCCCTCCCCTTCGGACAGACCCATGACCGCCAACCCCGTGCTCGTCGACGTCACCCGCGGCACCATGATCGAGAGCCGGCATCGCGGCGCCATCGCCGTGCTCGACGCCAAGGGGCGCGTCGCCGAGCAGGCCGGCAATATCGATCATCCGATCTATCCGCGCTCGGCGATCAAGCCGCTGCAGACCATCCTGCTGGTCGAGTCCGGCGCCGCCGACCGCTTCGGGCTGACCGACGAGCACCTGACGCTGGCCTCGGCCTCGCACAACGGCGAGCCGATGCATGTCGAGCGCGTGACCGCCTGGCTCGCCAAGCTCGGTCTCTCCGTCGCCGATCTCGAATGCGGGAAGCAGATGCCGCTGCACGGACCCAGCGCCGAGGTGCTGGTGAAATCCGGCGAGGCACCTACTGCGGCTCACAACAACTGCTCGGGCAAGCACTCCGGCTTCCTCTCCGTCTGCGTCCAGAAGGGCTGGCCGACCAAGGGCTACACGAAGCCAGATCATCCGGTGCAGCTGGCGCTGCTCAAGCTGTTCGGGGAGCTCGCCGACACGAGCCTCGAGGGCGGACCTCGCGGCACCGACGGCTGCGGCATCCCGGTCTTCGGCTACACGCTCCGCCAGATGGCGCTGGCGCTCGCCCGCCTCGCCGATCCTTCGGGGCTCTCGACGACCCGGGCCGAGGCCTGCCGGCGCATCCAGGCGGCGATCCCGAAGAACCCGCTGCTGATCGCCGGCACGGGCCGCTGGGACTCGGCGGTGCTGGCCGCGGTCGGCAAGGACCTCGTGTGCAAGGGCGGCGCCGAGGGCGTGCATGCGGCGGCGCTGCCCTCGAAGGGGCTCGGCATCGCGCTCAAGATCGACGACGGCGCCGGCCGCGCCTCGCAGATCGCGCTCGGCAAGGCACTCAAGCAACACGGCGCGCTGACCGAGGCGCAGGTCGCGACGCTCGAGGACAAGCTGGTGCAGCCGCTGAAGAACTGGGCCGGAACCCATGTAGGCGACGTGAAGCCGGCCTTCTAGGCCGGCTTCCTTCGGGCGCTCTCGATCGTGTGCAGCGCGAGCGCCACCCAGATGAAGCCGAAGGCCGCCATGTGCGTCTGCGTGAACGCCTCGCCGAAGAGCCCGACCGCGAGCAGGAAGTTCAGCGACGGCGAGATGAACTGAAGCAGGCCGACGACGACCAGCGGCAACCGGCGCGCAGCGGCGATGAACCAGATCAGCGGGATCGCGGTGACGATCCCGGAGACCGACAGCAGCGCCCAGGTCGGGAGATCGGCCTGCGCGGTGGCGCTTGAGGGACCGAGCCAGATCAACAGCGCCAGCATGAACGGCGCCAGCAGCAGCGTCTCGAGCAGCAGGCCCGAAACCGGATCGGCCGGTGCGAGCTTGCGGATCAGCGTATAGGCCGGCTGCGCGATGGCGAGGCCGAGGGCCACCCACGGCACGGCGCCGAAGCGGAAGACCAGGATGGCGACGCCGACCGCCGCCAGCCCGATCGCGATCCATTGCCGCCGGGTCGGCCGCTCCTTCAGGAACGCGACGCCGAAGAGCGCCAGCATCAGCGGCGTGATGTAGTAGCCCAGGCTGGCCTCGAGCAGCCGGTCGACCGCGATCGCCCAGATGTAGATGAACCAGGTCGCGCTGACCGCGATCGACGACGCGACGAAGACCAGCAGGCGCTTGGGCGTGAAAAGCGCGCCGAAGCTGCGCCATTGGCCGCCGATCGCGGCGAGCATGGCCAGGAAAGGTACCGACCAGAGGATGCGATGGGCGGTCAGATCGAGCGCGGGAACGTGCCCGAGCCATTTGAAATAGATCGGAAAGACGCCCCAGACGACGAAGGCGGCGATGCCGTAGACGTAGCCGGCGCGGATGGAGGCCGGCGTCGGCTCACCGGCCAAGCGCGTGCTCCAGCCGGTCGAGCGCGCGGCTCAAGGTCTCGGCCTCGCTGGCGAAGCAGAGTCGCAGATGTCCCTCGCCGCCTGGACCGAAGGCAATGCCGGGCGCGAGGCCGACCTTGTGCTCGCCCGCAAGACGCGTCGCGAAGGCGAGGCTGTCCTTCATGCCGTCGACCGCGAAGAAGGCATAGAGCGCGCCTTCCGGCTTCGAGATCCGGATGCGCGAGTTGGCGGCGAGGCGTTGATGCACGAGGTCGCGGCCGCGGCGCAGCCGCTCGACCTGCCTGGCGACAAAAGGCTCGCCGTCCTTGATCGCGGTGATGCCGGCCCATTGCACGAAGCTCGCAGCCGAGGCGGTGTTGAATTCGGTCAGCTTGGCGAGGTCGTCGGTGACGTCGGTCGGCGCCACCAGCCATCCCAGGCGCCAGCCGGTCATCGACCAGTTCTTCGAGAAGCTGTTGATGCCGATGACGCGGTCATCCGGCTCGGCGATCGACAGCACCGACGGTGCGCGATCGGTCTCGAAGACGATCCGCTCATAGACCTCGTCGACCACCAGCCAGACGCCGTGGCGGCGGCAGAGGCCGAGGACTGCCTCCTGCTCTGCCGCCGTCATCATCCAGCCTGTCGGATTGCAGGGTGAGTTGATGAACAGCAGCTTCGGCCGCCGGGCGATCGCGTCGGCGACCTTCTGCATGTCGAGCGACCAACGGCCGTCCTTGACCGACATCTCGATCAGATCGACCTTGGCGCCAGCAAGCCGCGAGGCCTCCGAGATGTTCGGCCAGAGCGGGCTGGTCGCCACCACCGTGTCGCCCGGATCGACCAGGAGCTGGACCACGAGCTGGATAGCGCTCATGCCGGAGGCGGTGACGACGACGCGCTCAGGCCCGATCGGCCTGCCCTTGATCGTGCTCTGGTACTCGGCGATCGCCTGGCGCAGCTCGGGCACGCCGAGGCTCGGCACGTAGTAGGTCTTGCCCTCCGACATCGCCTTTGCCGCCGCCTCGCAGATGAAGGCGGGCGTCGGCAGGTCCGGCTCGCCGAACCAGAGGCGGATGATCTCCGGATCGGCCATGAACGGATTGGCGACTTCGCGGATCTTCGAGTCGGCGAGCCCCCGGACGAGCGCGCGGGCGCCCGGACGGGCGATGGACGAGGCAGTCATGGAACGCTACTCCGGCTTCGGCGCCGTCCTGAAGAACTGCTGAGGCTCCTGGCCGAAGACCTTGGCGAAGGCCATGGCGATCTCGGTCCGCGCCTGATCGTCGACCGTCAAGGCTTCCCGGTCGAAGTCGACCTTGGCCACGAGATTTCGACGGCAGAGCTCGATATAGGCATCCATAATTTCAGAGAACGCCTGGAACCCCTTCGCGCCGATGGTCTCCGATCGCACGCGAAAGACAGAGGAGACGCCCCCCATCCTCTTGAGCATGTTGTCGAGATCGGTGGCGCGATGCAGGTCCTCGATCACCGTCGGGATTCCTTCTGGTTCTTCGCTGGCTGAGCCACCTTAGCGGCAAGACCGGGCTCGGCGCCAGCATCGCCCTCTGTCCAGATCTCGACGCGATTCCGTCCGAGCCTCTTCGCCTTGTAGAGTGCCGCGTCGGCCTGGGCGATCACCTCGTCGACCTTGCTGTCGGGCGACATCTGCGCGACGCCGAAGGAGCAGGTGACCGGCAGCGTCTTGCCTCCAGGAAGGAGAACCGGCCGGGCATCCAGCCGCTCGCGAAGCCGGTCGAGCGCCACCACGGCCTGGGCCGGCGTGGTCTCGGGCAGGCAGAACAGGAACTCCTCGCCGCCGTAACGGAACAGCGCGTCATAGGGCCGAAGGCCCGAGAGAAAGATCTCCGCCGCCGCTGCCAGGACCTGGTCGCCGACCATGTGCCCGTAGGTGTCGTTGACCTTCTTGAAATGGTCGAGATCGCCGAGTGCCAGGCAGACCGGATGCTTGGACCGGCGCGACCTGCTCTTCTCTCGCTCGAGCTCGGCCAGCATGCTCTGGCGGTTCTGGACGCCGGTCAGCGGATCGAGCTCCGCCAGCGCCGCCCTGAACGCCTTGCCAAGGCGCTTCGCGCAGGAAGAAAACACGTCCACCTTGTCCATGAAGGCGTCGTATTCCTCGGGCGGCACCTTCGTATCCTTGACGCCGCGTGCTGCCAGCCAGCGGGCATGATCGTGCATGCGCTTGTGCGCCTCGGCCAGCGTATGGAACGCCGTCTGGTCGACGAGCCCGTCTTCCTTGTGAAGGTCGTACCAGGCTCCGAAGCGGGTCAGGAAATGCGCGTTCTCGCTGGTGAGGTCCTTCGGCGGGTTCGTCGATTTCGCCAGCACCGTGCGGTGCCAACGGCGCAGCCACTCCTGGACCTCGGCCTCCGCATCCTCGAGCACGCCGAGGATCTGCTCGATCGACCGCCGCGATAAGGAGTGGAGGACCTCGCTCACGGAGGGATCAGACCGCCAGCTCGGCGCGGCCGCGGAAATGCTCGAGCGCTTCCGGGTTGGCCAGCGCCTCGACGTTCTTCACCGGCCGCCCCATGACGACGTTACGGACCGCGAGCTCGACGATCTTGCCCGACTTGGTGCGCGGGATGTCCTGCACCTGCAGGATCAGCGCCGGCACGTGGCGCGGCGTAGCCCCCTCGCGCACCTGCTTCCTGATCCGGTCGACGATGTCCTTGTTCAGCGTGATGCCTTCGCGAAGGCGCACGAACAGAACGACGCGGACGTCGTTCTGCCAGTCCTGGCCGATCACCAGGGCCTCGACCACCTCGTGGATCTTCTCGACCTGGCGATAGATCTCGGCGGTGCCGATGCGGACGCCGCCCGGGTTCAGCGTCGCGTCCGAACGGCCGTAGATGATCATGCCGCCGTGCCGGGTCAGCTCGACGTAGTCGCCGTGGCACCAGATGTTCGGATAGTTGTCGAAATAGGCGGCGCGAT
>JBGALV010000108.1:0-14781 GCA_044223515.1 Alphaproteobacteria bacterium | reverse complement strand
GAGGCGGCGGGGTCCTTCAGCAGCGGGGTGAGGTCGCGGCCGTGGGTCTTCCACGGGACGGTGACGCCGCTGATGGCGAGGAAGGTGGCGGCGAGGTCGGCGCCGGTGACGGGCTGTTCGCACACGCGCCCGGTGGGGAAGCGCGAGGGCATGGAGACGATGAGCGGGGAGCGGTAGTTTGCATCGTAGGGGGCGAGCTTGGGAAGTCGCCGACCAGCTGCTTCAGCGACGGCTCGTGCACGTACATCATGTGCCCGGCCTCGTAGTAGGTCATGTCGATGCGGCCGGCGTCGATGCCGTTGCCGGCGATCGTGGTCTCGACCGCGAAGAACGGCGTCGCCAGGTCGTAGAGCCCGTTGGCCATGAGCACCTTCATGGCCGGATTTTCGCGCTGCACGCGGCCCAGCTCGGGCGCCACGTTGACGTAGCCCGGCCAGCGCATCTGCTGCTTTTCCTTCGGCCCGTACCAGTCCCATTGCCGGAGCGCGTCGGCGTTGAAGACGGTGTAGGGCCGGTCCATGTCGACCTGGAGGGTCCGGGTCAGGTAGTCGTTCATCGCCGCCGTATAGGCGCCGCCGATGCCGTGGCCGGCCGGATCGGATTCTGGGAACTCGCCGGCATCGTCGTAGTCCTCGCCGAGGTAGCGCGTGTCGAGGCGGCCGACGGTCTTGCCCTGGCTCCGCAGCAGCTCCTTCCGGAAGCGCGTCGGCTCGACACGCAAATTGGTGCGCTCGAGCCAGTCCTCGGAAAGGCCGGTATAGCGCGCGAGCTTCGCCTTGACCTCCGCCCGCTTCTTCTTGTCGAGGCGGCTCCCGGTCAGCATCGCCGGTAGGTATTCGTCGATGGCGAAGGCTCGCACCTCGTCGAGCAACCGGTCGAGGTTCGTCGGCTTCTTCAATGCGCCATGGTAGATCGCCGACGCGGTGCATGTCGGAAGGAAGCAGGCATCGGGCAGCGGATTGCCCTTCTCGAAGCGCGCGGTGTGGAAGTCGATGATCACCGAGATCAGCGCGAGCCCGTTCAGGGTCACGTTCGAGAGCCCGCCATGCAGCTTGCCGGCGACCGCGACCGCACGCGTCGTGCCGTAGCTCTCGCCGGCGATGTAGATCGGCGAGGCCCAGCGCTTGTTGTCCGTCAGCCATTGCCGGATGAAGTCGGCGATCATCGAGGCGTCGACGTCGAGGCCCCAGAAATCCTCGTTCTTGGCCTCGCCGATCGCCCGGCTGTAGCCGGTGCCGACCGGATCGATGAAGACGAGATCGGTGATGTCGAGCGGACAGAGCGCGTTGTCGACGAAGGGATAGGGCGCCACGCCGGCGCTGCCGCCGTCCGACGGCACCACCAGGCGCTTCGGCCCGAAGACGCCGAGATGCAACCAGAGCGAAGCCGAGCCCGGTCCGCCGTTGAAGACGAAGGTGACGGGGCGCTTCGTCGGGTCCTTCTCGCCATCCTTGACGTAGCCGGTCGAGAAGATCGCGCAGCGCGGCTTGCCGGCGCCGTCCTTCAGGTGGATCTCGCCGGCGATCGCCGCATATCCCAGCTTCCGGCCGTGGAAGGTGCCGGAATGCTTCGTCGTGAACTTCTTCGGCGGCGCCGGCGGCTCGGCCTTGGTCTCGGCCGGCTTGTCGCCGTCCTTCTTCTTCGTCTCCGGGCCGTCGAAGCCACGGAGGAAGGACGCGTCGTCGGGCGCATGAATCATGGCAATCTCCGAAGGGAAATCAGGCGGGCGGCTGGCGCAGCTTGAAGCGCTGGAGCTTGCCGGACTCGGTGCGCGGCAGCGCTTCGAGGAACTCGACCTGGCGCGGATACTTGTAGGGCGCGATCTGCGCCTTGACGAAGTCCTGAAGCGCCTTGGCGTCGACCGTGGCGCCGTCTTTGAGGACGACATAGGCCTTCACGACCGTGCCGCGGTCCTCGTCCGGCGCCCCGACCACCGCGCATTCGCGGACGGCGTCGTGCTCCATCAGGGCTTCCTCGACCTCGGGCCCGGAGATGTTGTACCCGGCGGAGACGATCATGTCGTCGGCCCGCGCCTGGTACCAGTAGTAGCCCTCGGCGTCGCGCATATAGGCGTCGCCGGTCAGGTTCCATCCGTCCCGCACATAGACCGCCTGGCGCGGATCGGCGAGATAGCGGCAGCCGGTCGGCCCGCGCACCGCGAGGCGGCCGACAGTGCCGTCCGGCACCTCCTGCATGGCGTCATCCACGATGCGTGCCTCGTATCCCGGCAGCACCTTGCCGGTGGCCCCCGGCCGGATCTCGTCGCCGTCGGAGGCGATGAAGATGTGCAGCATCTCGGTCGAGCCGAGGCCGTCGATGATCCTGATGCCGGTCGTCTGGTGGAAGGCCTCCCAGGTCGACTTCGGCAGATGCTCGCCGGCCGAGACGCAGATGCGGAGGCTCTTGATGTCGTATTTCGGGAGCAGCGGCAGCATGGCGCGATAGGCGGTCGGCGCGGTGAAGCAGACCGTCGCCTTCTGCTCCTGGATCGCCTTCAGCAGCGCCTCGGGCGACGGCTTCTCGAGAAGCAGGGTCGCCGCCCCCACTTTGAAGGGAAACAGCACCAGGCCGCCGAGGCCGAAGGTGAAGGCCAGCGGCGGGCTGCCGCAGAAGATGTCGTCGGCAACCGCCTTCACCAGGTATTTCGGGATCAGGTCGGCCGCGACCATGATGTCGCGGTGGAAATGCATCGTGCCCTTCGGTCCCCCGGTGGTGCCGGAGGTGAAGGCGATCACGCAGGTGTCGGTCGCGGACGTGTTGCAGTTGGTGAAGGTACCGTCCTTCCGCTCCATCCGCCCTTCGAGTCCGGCTCTGTCCGCCCGGTTCCAGTAGGCGACGCGCCCGCGGAGCGAGGCGTGCCCTGGCACTGCCTCGTCGAGCTCGGCGGCGATGTCCTGGTCGCAGAGGCAGGCGTTGACCTGCGCCTTGTCGATGATGACGCGGAGCTCGCGGGCGCGGAGCATCGGCATGGTGGCGACCGCGATGGCGCCGGTCTTCATCACGGCGAACCAGCAGGCGATCATCATCGGGCTGTTGAAGCCGCGCAGCAGCACGCGGCTGCCGGGCACCACGCCCAGCTCCTCGGCCAGCACGCGGGCGATCCGGTTGGCCTTGTCGAGCAGCTCGGCGTAAGTCCAGCTGAAGCTGGGACCGATCACGGCGATGCGCTCGCCCCTGCCCTCCGCGACGTGGCGGTCGAGCAGCTCGACGCCGCAGTTGACGTGATCCGGGTACTGCAGCTCGGGAAGCGTGAAGCGGAGGTCCGGCCACTCGTCCCGAGGCGGCAGGTTGCGCCAGGCGAAGACGTCGAGATGCGCGGTGTCCACGTGTCCTCCCTCGCCCGATCCTAGCCCATGATCTGGCGGGCGATGACCAGCTTCTGGACCTCGCTGGCGCCTTCGTAGATCCGCAAGGCCCGGACCTCGCGGTAGAGCCGCTCGACGACGTTGGGTGCGATCACGCCCTGGCCGCCGAAGAGCTGCACAGCGCCGTCGACGACGCGCTGCGCCGCCTCGGTCGCGAAGAGCTTCGCCATCGCCGCCTCGCGCGTAGTGCGCGCGGCACCGGAGTCGCGGGTCCAGGCGGCGCGGTAGATCAGGAGCGCCGCCGCATCGACGTCGACCGCCATGTCGGCGAGGCGCGCCTGGGTCAGCTGCAGGTCGCCCAAGGTGCCGCCGAACATCTCGCGCGACCTGGCGCGCGCGAGGCTCTCGTCGAGCGCGCGGCGGGCGAAGCCGAGCGCCGCGGCGCCGACCGAAGGCCGGAACAGGTCGAGCGTCGCCATCACGATCTTGAAGCCGTCGCCGGGCTTCCCGATCATCTGCGATGCGAGCACGCGCGCGCTGTTGAAGCGGAGCCGGCCGAGGGGGTGCGGTGCGATCACCTTGTAGCGCTCGCCGATCCAGACGCCCGGGGTCGTCGCGAAGTCGACGACGAAGGCGGAGAGGCCCTTCGCGCCCGGCGCCTCGCCGGTGCGTGCCAGCACGACGTAGTGATCGGCGATGCCGCCATTAGAGATGTAGGCCTTGTGGCCGTTGAGGATGTAGCTGTCGCCGTCGCGCTCGGCGGTGGTGATGATCGCCGCTGCGTCCGACCCCGCCTGGCTCTCGGTCATGGCGAAGGCGGCGATCTTCCTCCCCGCCGCCACGTCGGGCAGGTATTTCCGCTTGAGGTCCTCGCTGCCGAACAGCGAGATCGGCCCGGTGCCGAGCCCCTGCATGGCGAAGGCAAAGTCGGCGAGCCCGTCCTTCCTGGCCAGCGTGTCACGGATGAGGCAGAGGTCGCGTGCCTGGATCGTCGGGTTCACGCCGCCATAGGCCGCGGGCACCGCATGGCGCAGCCAGCCGGCTTCGCCGAGGTCGCGCACCAGCTTCCGGCACGCGTCGTCGACGTCGTCGGTGTGGTCGCCCTCATGCACGTTGTCCGCCGCCCACGCGGCGAGCCGCGTCGCGAGTTCGCGATGCCGCGGCTCGAAGAACGGCCAGCCGAGCCAGGACTCGTCCATGTTTCAGCTGCCCTCGAACACGGGCTTCGCCTTGGCGACGAAGGCGTCGTAGGCGCGCTTGAAGTCGCCGGTCGCCATGCAGAGCGCCTGCGCCTCGGCCTCGACGTCGATCGCTTGATCGACCGGCATGTCCCATTCCATGTGCATCTGCCGCTTGGTGATGCCATGGGCGAAGGTCGGGCCGGTAGCAAGACCTTCGGCGAAGGCGGTCGCCTCGGCGAGCACGGCGTCCGGCTCGACCAGCCGGTTGTAGAAGCCCCAGCGCTCGGCCTCCGGCCCTTCCATCAGGCGGCCGGTGTAGAGCAGCTCGGAGGCGCGGCCCTGGCCGATGATCCGCGGCAGGATCGCGCACGCCCCCATGTCGCAGCCGGCGAGGCCGACACGCACGAACAGGAATCCGACCTTGCTGCGGGCGGTGCCGATGCGGATGTCGGAGGCCATCGCCAGGATCGCGCCGGCGCCGACGCAGATGCCGTCGATCCCGGCGACGATCGGCTGCGGGCAGGCACGCATCGCCTTGACCAGGTCGCCGGTCATCGTCGTGAAGGCGAGCAGGTCCGGCATGCTCATCTTGGTCAGCGGCCCGATGATCTCGTGCACATCTCCGCCCGAGCAGAAGTTGCCGCCGGAGCCGGTCAGGACCACGACCTTGATGTCCTCGGCCGTCTTGAGCACGCGGAACAGCTCGCGGAGCTCGGCATAGCTCTCGAAGGTCAGCGGGTTCTTGCGGTCGGGCCGGTCGAGCGTGATCGTCGCGACCTTGCCCTTCGCCTCCCAGCGGAAATGCGTCGCCTTGTAGCCGCTAAGCTTCGTCACATGATCTCCCCTCCGGACAGCGAGATCGCCTGTCCGGTCACGCTTTCGCTGCCCGGGCGAACCAGCCAGAGCACGGTCGCCGCCACCTCTTCCGGGCGGATCAGGCGTCCTTGCGGATTGTACTGGGTCAGCGAGGCCTCGGCGAAGGACTCGTCCTTGCCGGTCTTGGCGACGATCGCCTTCACCGCTTCGCTCACGATGTCGGTGTCGGTGTAGCCAGGGCAGACCGCATTCACGGTCACGCCGGCCCTGACCACCTCCATCGCCAACGAGCGCGTGAGGCCGAGCATGCCGTGCTTGGACGCCGCATAGGCTGCGACATAGGCGTAGCCCTTCTGGCTGGTGGTCGAGCCGATGTTGACGATGCGCCCCCATTTGCGCTCGACCATCGAGGGCACCGCCGCCTTGCACCAGAGGAAGGCGCCGGTCAGGTTCACCCGCAGCAGACGATCCCACATCTCGAGCGAGGTCTTGTGGACCAGAGCGGTCTCGACCACGCCGGCATTGTTGACCAGCACGTCGACGGGACCATTCTTCTCGACGGCCTCCGCATGCGCGCGCTCGATTGCCTTGTGATCTGAGACATCGTCTGCGATCGCGAGCGCCTTCAGTTTCTTGCCGCGTCGAGCCGCCCCTTGTCGCGCCCGACGATGGTGAGGCTCATGCCCTCGGCCGCGAGCGCCTCGGCGATGGCAAGCCCGATGCCGCGTCCGCCACCGGTGACGAGGGCGTGGCGATCCATCAGACGCTCGCTGCCGTCTCGGCCGCCATCTCGGCAGCGCGGCGGAGGTTTCGTTCGAACTGGTCCTTGCCGGCGGCGTACTGGATCGGCCAGGGCTGGTCGGAAGCCGCCTGCCGTACCGCCTCGTGCAATGCCCAATAGGGATCAGCCAAGTGCGCGCGGGCGAGCGCGACCAGGTCGGCGCGGCCGGAGGCGACGATCGAGTTCACGTGGTCGGCCTCGAAGATGTTGCCGACGGCCATGGTGGCGATCCCGACCTCGTTCCTGATGCGGTCGGAGTAAGGTGTCTGGAACATGCGGCCGTAGAGCGGCTTGGCGCGGATCGAGGTCTGGCCGGCCGAGACGTCGATCAGGTCGCAACCGGCGTCCTTGAAGGCCCGCGCGATCTCGACCGCGTCGTCGCCGTCGTTGCCGCCCTCGACCCAGTCGGTCGCGGAGATGCGGACCGACACCGGCTTGTTCGCGGGCCACGCCCGCCGCATGGCGGCGAACACCTCCAGCGGATAGCGGAGCCGGTTGGCGAGCGAGCCGCCATACTCGTCGGTGCGCTGGTTCATGAGCGGCGTCAGGAAGCTCGACAGCAGGTAGCCATGTGCGGCGTGAAGCTCGACCATGTCGAAGCCTGCGGCGAGCGCACGCTCGGTCGCCTTCGCGAATTCCGATTTCACCCGGTCCATGTCGGCGCGGTCCATCGCCTTCGGCACCTGGTTCGCCGGCGCCCACGGGATCGCGGAGGCAGCGATCAGCGGCCAAGCGCCGGAGGGCAGCGGCTCGTTGTCGCCCTCCCAGGAGAGCTTGGTGGCGCCCTTGGGCCCCGCGTGCCCGAGTTGCAGGCAGATCCTGGCGCCGGATCCCGCATGCACGAAGTCGGTGATCCGCTTCCACGCGACGACGTGCTCGTCCCTGTACATGCCGGTGCAGCCGGGCGAGATGCGGCCGTCGCGGGCGACGTCGGTCATCTCGGTGAAGACGAGCCCCGCCCCGCCCTGGGCGCGCGAGCCCAGATGCACGAGGTGGAAGTCGTTGGGCGTGCCGTCCTCGGCCGAGTACATGCACATCGGCGAGACCACCACGCGGTTCTTGATCCAGAGTCCGCGCAGCTTGAACGGCATGAACATCGGCGGGCCGGAGCGCTCGGCGCCAGTCGCGCTTCGCGCCACCCACCGCTCGACCTTGTCGACGAAGCGGCGGTCGCGGAGCTTGAGGTTCTCGTGCCCGATGCGCTGGCTTCGGGTCAGCAGGCTGTAGGCGAACTGCGTCGGCTCGAGCCTGGCGTAGCGCTTCACGTTCTCGAACCACTCGGTCGAGTTCCGCGCCGCGCTCTGGATGCGCAGCACCTCGATCCGCCGCTCGGTCTCATAGGCGGTCAGCGCCGCCGTAAGGTCGTGCGATCCCCTGAGGTACTTGGCGAGCGCGATCGCGTCCTCGAGCGCCAGCTTGGTGCCGGAGCCGATCGAGAAATGCGCGGTGTGCGCGGCGTCGCCCATCAGCACCAGGTTGTCGTGGCTCCAGCGCTGGTTGGAGACGCGCACGAAGTTGAGCCAGGGCGACGCCAGGTGGCGCGCGTTGCTCATCAGCTTGTGGCCGCCGAGCCATTTGCCGAACAGCGCCTCGCCGAAGGCGCAGGTGGCGTCCGCGTCGGCGCCCTCGAGCCCTGCCCTGGCCCAGGTGTCCTCGTCGGTCTCGATGATGAAGGTCGAGGTCTCGTCGTCGAATCGGTAGCAATGGGCCTGGAACCAGCCGTGCTCGGTTTCCTGGAAGATGAAGGTGAAGGCGTCGAAAACCTTCTTGGTGCCGAGCCACACGTACTTGCATTTCCGGCGGTCGAGATCCGGGCGGAACACGTCGGCATGCGCCGTGCGGATCCGGCTGTTGACGCCGTCTGCGGCGACGATCAGGTCGGCGTTGGCCCACGGCGAGAGATCGGAGACGTCGGTCTCGAAGCGGAGCTCGACGTCGAGCTCCTGTGCGCGCGCCTGCAGGATGTCGAGGAGCCGACGTCGCCCGATGCCGCAGAATCCGTGGCCCGTGGAGGTCACCACCTCGCCCTTGAAATGGACGTCGATGTCGTCCCAGTGGGCGAAGGTGCCGGTGATCTCCCGCCAGCTCGGCTCGTCGGCCGCTTTCAGGTGGCCCTGAGTCTGGTCGGAGAAGACGACGCCCCAGCCGAAGGTATCGAAGGAACGATTGCGCTCGACCACCGTCACGCGGTGCCTGGGGTCCGCGCGCTTCATCAGGATCGCGAAGTAGAGCCCGGCGGGGCCGCCGCCGATGCAGACGATGCGCAAGGGGCTCATCCCTCCTTTCGGGGGATGAGCCTAACCCCTGGCGCCTAGAAGGCGAAGCGCGTCAAAACTGGATCGTGACCGTCCCGTTGGTGACCGAAGCGGTCGGGCCGCTGAAGGTGCTTCGCGTGAAATAGCTGCCGCCGGAGTACGAGGCGAGCGTCCCGGTGAAGGTCGTCGCCGAGGTCATGGCGCCGTTCGCCACGTACCAGGTCGCCTGGCCGGACGCGCTGTACATGTAGAAGCTGACGAACATCGTCGTGTTCTGGGCTTCGATGAAGTAGCCGCGGCCCGACTCGCTGGCGTTCCACCACCAGCCGGTCTGCGGATACCCCGATGCCGTGCCCACCGCGGAGCCGTTGGTGACGATGTCGAAGCGCGTGAGCGAATGGCCGGAGTCCCATCCGGTCGAGGAGGTCCAGAAATAGATCGTGGCGGTGCGATCGTTCGAGAAGTTGATCTGGACCCAGCCGGGAATACTGGTGCGAGCGGCCGCTTTGTAGCTCCCGCTCAGGGTCTGGCCACCGCTGTATTGATCCATCTGTGCAAAGTAGGAGCTCGACGACGACATCGCGCCGCTCGAGACGTACCAGACCGGCGTGCCGTCGGTGGCGTAGGAATAGAAGGCGAAGAAGACGTTGTTGCCGCTGACCTCGAGGGAGTAGCCGCGACCGGATTCGCTCGTGCTCCACCACCACCCGCTCTCGGGCAGCGGCGTCGACGTCCCGGAGCGGAACTGGGCGACCGACGAGACCGTCTGGTTGAAGCGTCGCGCGTTGTCGGCCGAGTTCGACAGGCTCCGGTCGATGCCGGTCGGCAGCCCGTTGTAGGTGACGTTCGGATTGCTGAAATAGGGAATGCGGGGACAGGAGATTGCCAGGGCCGTGCACCTGTCGTCGTACGACATGATCGTCTTGAAGCGATTTGTCGTGTCGACGTACCCGTACGCGTAGACGTTCGACGTCGCCTCGGGCTGGACGTAGCGATCGTGATAGGCGCCGATGTTGTGGCCGGTCTCGTGCGCGTAGGTGTAGCCCGAGGTCATGCAGGAGCGCTGGGAGACCTGGAAGCCGTAAGCCGGATCGCCGTTGTAGACCCAGGCGATGCCGCAGGCGTCGTAGAGGTTCTCGACGATCAGCGCGACCAGGTCAGCGCTGTTGGCTGTCCGGAGCGTGTGGATCGTGTCCATCACGCCGTCGCTGTTGGTTGTGAACTTGGTGAGGATGTTGTCCGAGGTCGTGTAGGTGCCCTCGGTGTAGCTGATCTGCCCGGTGCCGACCAAGCTCAGCTGCGCGTTGACGCCGCTGTTGGTGAAGGCGGTATTCGTGCCGGAGATGGCGAGCTGAATCTCGCTGACGATGTTGGAGCTCGCGGCCGCGGTGGCCGACGTATACGCGACGTAGACGTTGAGCGTGGTGTTCGCGCCCGAAGCGATAGCCTTGGCAAGCGGCGGCGGAAGGTGCTGATGCCCGTCCGGACCCTGCGGCGCGATCATCGGGGAAATTGCGTCGGGCCGCCCTGCCGGCGGATCGCCCGAAGGCGGCTTCGCCGCCTCGACCACGTGGTGGTGCGTGGGGAAGGCGTCGGAATCGATCTCGCTGATCATGTGCACGGATCCGGCGACCGTGCGGATCTCGATCATCTGGGTGCCGTTGTAGATCTGACCCGTGACGCTCGATCCGTCGATCACGAGGACGGCGGAGCTGCCCGGCATTGCGGCGACGCTACCGGTCCAGACGGTCCGGCCGTTGGCGACGCGTTCGACGGACTTGCCCACCAAAGGAAGCGACAGATCGGCAAAGGCCGGGATCTCGACCGGAAGCGGCTTGGCCGCATCCTTCGTCCCTGCCATCATCGGCGCATCGGGCATCACGCGCTGGGCGAGATAGGTGGTGTCGACGACTGCGGTGCGGGAGCGCTTCACCGTCGCCGGGAACGTCGGAGGCTTGGCATCGCGCGCGATCGTGGCCGCGCCCGCCGGCACGTCACGGAACAGCCCATCGGCGAAGGATGCGAAGGAAACGGAAAGCGCGGCCGCGACGATCGCGGCGCCGAGAAACGATCGGCGCATACGACTCCCCTGACTGAAACACCCTTTGGGAATATAGAGACGACCGATCGTTTAGGAAAATACCTAGAACGTGAATCGGGACAACGAGACCTGGGCGCCGTTCGGAAGGGTCAGGACGGCCGCGGTACCAGAGGCGAACTGGATCGTCACCGCGCCGATGTTGTTGGCGCCGTTCGGGGCTCGGAAGGCCGAGGTCAGGGGGCTCCCGCCCGAGTATTCCTGGAGCGTCCCCTGGAAGACGTCGGCCGAGGTCATCACCCCCGAGGCGATGTACCAGACCGCCTGACCGGCCGCGTTGTACATGTAGAAGCTGACGAACATCGAGGTGTTCTGCGCCTCGATGAAGTAGCCGCGCCCGGCCTCGCTGGCGTTCCACCACCAGCCGGTCTGCGGATATCCGGGCGCGGGCCCTCCGACCGAGCCGTTGGTGATGAAGTCGAAGCGGCTGATCGAGGTGCCGCTGCCGCCCGGGAAGACGAGATAGCCGGTCGTCTCCGAGTCGAAATAGATCTGGAGCTTGCCGGCCGAGCCCAGCACGGTCGCCGGCTTGTAGCTGCCGTTCAGCGTCTGCCCGCCCGCGTACTGCTGCAGGTCGCCGACATAGCTCGTCTTGTTGTCCCCCATCTGGCCCGAAGAGACGTACCAGAGCGCGGTGCCGTCGGCGGCATAGGAGTACGCGGCGAAGAACAGCGCGTTGCCCTGGATCTCGATCGAATAGCCGCGACCGGCCTCGCTCGCGTTCCACCACCAGCCGCTCGCCGGCGTCGGCGCCGCGGCCGTGCCGTTGCGGAAGGCCGATACCGCCGACCGCGTCTCGGTGAGGCGGCGGACGTTGTAGGCGGCCTGCGTCGACCACGGGTTCACGCCGAGCGCCACGCCGTTGTAGGTGAGATAGGGCGAACTGAAGAACGGGATGCGCGTGCAGGCGAAGCCCTGGGCCGCGCACTTGTCGTTGTAGGCCATCACGGTGCGGATGCGCGCCGTGGTGTCGACGTAGCCGTAGTTGTAGGCGCCGGATGAACCGCCGCCGTTGACGTAGCGGTCGTGGTCGGCCCCCATGTTGTGGCCGAGCTCGTGCACGAAGCTGTAGTTGCTGGTGGCGCAGCTCCGCGTCACCACCGAGAAAGCGTATTGCGGATAGCCGTTGTAGAGCCAGGCGAGGCCGCAATACTCGGCACGCTCGGTGAGATAGACGACGAGGTCGGCCTTGAGGCTGCTGCGGAGCGAATGGACCGCGTCCAGCCGGCCGTCCGACGTGCCCGTCAGGTCGTTGAGGATGGTTTCGTAGCTGCGCGCGGACTCGTCGTAGCCGCTGATCTGTTGCGTGCCGACGAGGTTGAGCGTGATCGGAATCCCGGAATTGACGTAGACGGCGTTCGAGGTGGCGACCGCGAGCCGGATCTCGCTGCCGATGTCGGCGCTGGCCGCGGCCGAGCGGTCGCCATAGACGACGAGCACGTTGAGCGCGGCGCCGCCGTCGGCCGAGGCGCGCGGCGCATCGGGAGCGGGCGCCGGCGTGCCGGAAGGCGCCTGACCCGGCATCTTCAAGGCCTCGCCTTCCTTGGGGAAGGCGCCCTGGTCGATCTCGCTGATCCGGTGCATGCCGAGCAGGATCGGCCGGATCTCGATCGTCATCGTGCCGACCGTGATCTGGCCGGTGATCATCCCGTCCTTGACGACCAGGGTCGCGGCGCTGACCGGCGCCCCGGTCACGCGGCCGGTCCAGACCGTGCTGCCGTCGACCGATGCCTCGACCTGCTCGCCGTCGAGATTGAGCACGATGTCGGGAAACAGCGGCAGCAGGACCGGCAGCAGCTTCGCCGCCAGCTTCTGCCCGGCGGCCATCGAGATGTCGGGCATCACGTTCCGCGCGAGGTAGGCGGCATCGATCATCGCCACGCGCGAGCGCTTCACCGTGCCGGGGACCGCCGGCCGGGCGCTGTCCGACATCGCGCGCGTGGAGGGAAGGTCGACGAAGAGACCCTGGGCCTCGGCCGCGATCGGCAGAAGCAGGAGAGCGATGAGAAGCACGAACCGGGGGATGCAGCTCATGCCCCTCATTGTACCAAAGACGGGGCTTCTCAGAGACTGGTGCGGACCTCCCAGAGCTCCGGGAAGAACACGTGATCGAGTCTCTGGCGCAGGTAGGAGACGCCCGCGGTGCCGCCGGTGCCCTGGCGGAATCCGATCACCCGCTTGACCGTCGTCATGTGCCTAAAGCGCCATTGCTGAAAGGAATCTTCGATGTCGACGAGCTCCTCGGCGAGTTCGTAGAGATCCCAGTAGCGCTCGGGATCGCGGTATATCGCTACCCAGGCGTCGCGCACGGAGTCGTGCCGCCGATACGACTCGGAAAAATCACGATCCAGGATTTCGGCAGCGATGTAGAGGCCGCGCCGCGCCAGAAGGCGATGCGACTCGTCGTAGAGGCTCGGCCGCTCCAGCATCGCGACGAGGCGCGCATGAAGCTCCGGGCGATGGGCGTGCGGGGCCAGCAAGGCACGGTCCTTGTTGCCGAGTGCGAACTCGAGCAACCGGTACTGGTAGGACTGGAAGCCCGACGATTTCCCCAGCGCCTCCCGGAAGGACAGGTAATCGGCCGGCGTCATCGTCGACAGAACGTCCCATGACTGGATCAGCTGGGCGAAGATGCGCGTGACCCGTGCCGTCATCTTGAAAGCCGGCGGCAGGTCGCCCGCCCTCACCTTCCCGATCGCCCCTTCGAGCTCGTGCAACGCGAGCTTTAGCCAGAGCTCGCTCGCCTGGTGGATGGTGATGAACAGGAGCTCGTCGTGGCTGTCCGAGCGCGGATGCTGGGCGTCGAGCAGCCGGTCGAGGGCGAGATAGTCGGCATAGCTCATCTCGCCCCGGAAGTCGGTATGAGCGCCGCTCGCCATCGCTAATTTCGCCCGCCGTCGACGGTGAAGTTCTGCGCGGTCACCAGGCGGCTGTCATCGGCGCAAAGCCAGAGGATCATGCGCGCGATGTCGGGCGGATAGAGCTTCTCCGGCAGGCACTGCTCTTTCATCAGGTGAGCCTCCGCCTCCGGCGTCAGCCACATCTTGATCTGGCGTTCGGTCATGATCCATCCCGGCATCACCGAGTTGACCCGGATCATGTCGCCGCCGAGGTCGCGGGCGAGCCCTCGCGTCATGCCGATCACCGCCGCCTTCGCCGCCTGGTAGACGGAGAGGTTCGGCGTCATCGCGACGAAGCTCATCGAGCTGATGTTGACGATCGCGCCGCCGCCGGCCTTGCGCATGCCCGGCACCACCGACTGGATCGCGAAGTACTGGTGGCGGAGATTGGTCGCCATCCGCTCGTCCCAGTAGGCCTCGGTGACGTCCTCGATCGTGTGCCGGTCGTCGCGGGCGGCGTTGTTGACCAACGCCGTGATCGACCCGAGGCTCGCGGCAATCTCGCCGATCGCGGTCTGATAGGCCTTGGTGTTGCGGATGTCGCATTTGCGGAACAGCGGCGCCGGCAATCCCTTGCCCTTGATCGTCTCGATCAAAGCCTTGGATGCCGGCTCGTCGAGATCGACGAAGCCGACCTTCGAGCCCTGCGCGCAAAAGTGCTCGACGATGCTGGCGCCGATGCCGGAACCGCCGCCGGAAACAAACACCACCCGATCCTTGAGGCTCGGGTACGACGCGAAACTCGGCATGAAGCCCTCTAGAGGCTGGAGACGCGGAAGGCCACTTCGCCGGAAAGCCGGTCACCGTTGGCAAGCAGCCGATATCCCACATCCTCGACGCCGAGCGCGTGAAGCGCAAACCCGTTGTTGGCGTGGCTCACCGGCTCGACGCAGAAGTATGGCCGCGCCTCCGGCGTATAGATCACCACATGTCCGAAGACCGGGCTCGCCTCGACGTCCATCCGGATCTTCCGGCTTGGCCAGATGATAGCCGCCTGCCCGTCCCATCCGTCGAAGCAGTTGTCGAGGACGACGTTCGAGACCTTGCGCGCCGTGGAGAAGTCCCAGCGCGGCGGAATGTCGACGCGGGTCGTCGGCAGCACGTCGGCATCGGCGAGCCAGACGCGCTTCAGGTTGAGGGAGAGCGTCGTGTCCTCATCGCGGACGAAATAGGGATGCAGCCCGATGCCGGCCGGCACCGGGCTCGGATCCGTGCTCTGCACCGAGATGCCGACGGTGAGCCCGTCCTCGGTCAGGCGGAACGATTGCCGGGCGCGATAGGGAAACGGCCATCCCTGGCGGTCATGGACGTAGAGGAGATCGGCGTCGGTGTCGTTCGAGCGCTCGACCAGCCACGGGCGCCGCCAGCCGTCGCCGTGGATCGGGTGTTTGAAGCCGGGCATGTTCGGCCGCATGTAGATGTCGCGGCCCTCGACGATCAGGCGG
>JBGALV010000107.1:0-14936 GCA_044223515.1 Alphaproteobacteria bacterium | reverse complement strand
AGAAGGATTTCGGCAGGCTGGCTTCCACACAGTCGCTGCGTGCGACATTGACGCGTGGGCTGGCGGCACGTTCGAGTTAAATCATTCCCGGTATGGCGCGAAGTTCGTGCTCGGCGACATCGGTGAGGCCGCTGTCCAGAGTGAACTACTCGGTCACGTCAGCGGACTTGAGATAGACGCCATTATCGGCGGTCCGCCCTGCCAAGCGTTCTCTCAAGTCCGGAACCATGACCGTCTCATAGACGACGAGCGGAACCGGCTGTATCGGCATTACATCACAATGATCAGGAAGGTGCGGCCCCGCGTCTTCGTGATGGAGAATGTTCCTGGTCTTGAGAACATCGGCGGCGGGTCCGTTCGTAAGCAGATCCTCGAAGATCTTGGTCTCGGTGGAGCCTATCGCGTCGCATCGCGCGTAGTGGACGCTGCGGCCTTTGGCGTCCCTCAAAACCGATTGCGAGTCCTCTTCATCGGCGTCCGCGCCGATCTCAAGGCTGAGCCAGAGTTTCCGGCAGCGCGCGGGATTGGCGAGCTCCCGACACTCGACCGTATTGAGAAGCGCGGCAAGGCTCTCTATCGCCATGCCACTTCTCTTCTGAGCCATGCCGAGTTTGAGATACTTCTGAATCCAGAGGATCCGCGGCTTGTGACCGTCTCGCAGGCGATTGGAGATTTGGCCCACTTGCGACCCAGCGAGAAGCTCGTGCGCCGGCCATCCAATGACGCTATCGAGTACGAGGCCGATCCAGGCTCTGCATATCAGCGAGCAAGGCGTCGCGGTTCCAAAGAACTATTCAATGCAGACGTGCCCATGATTTGGAAGGATACAGTCGCACGTCTTGCCGCCATTCCTCAGGGTGGCAACTTCCGCGACCTACCCGAGTCACTCTCTGCAAGATACCTGAGTGGCCAGAAGTGGGGACCGGAGCTCGGGCGGCAAAGTCTCAGCAGGAAGTACTTTTTCGCGTACCGGAAGCTTCATCCAGATCACTTCAGCTGGACGCTGAACACAAAAGCCGATTGCGTTTTTCACTACGGCGTTGGGCGGGCGCTCACGGTTCGTGAATTCGCTCGTCTACATTCCTTTGATGACAGCTACCACTTCCTTGCTGGAGATCGGCACAGCCGCTATCGGCAAGTAGGAAACGCGGTTCCGCCCCTATTTGCGAAGGCGATTGGAGAAGCGGTGAAGCGCATCCTAGCCGCCCACGAGAAAGCGGTCGCGTCCGAGCCATTCTTCGCCGCTGCGCAGTAGATCTACGGCACTCCGAAGCGGCCTCGCATCTCGGTCAAGAAGTCCGCGAGCGAGCGAATCTTCCCAACTCCCATCCAATTGGCGACCTGGCCGATCCGATCGCCCTGCGTTGCGACAAGCAGTTCCGGATTGATGTGGTAGATCTGGTGAAAAATGTAGCCGCCGTCTCCACCAGGCATCGCTCGCGCCACGTTGTTTAAACGGGCCACATCGAATTCGTTGGTGATGAGCGTGTAAGTGAGTTCAGTTTCCTGCACCTTGTTGCGCTGATACGAATTGTACTCTGCAAGAAACTGAGTCTCCCTGTCCTGGCGCATGCTCCACTTAGCCGTCGTGATGACATGCGTAATCCCATCGTCGATGATGGCGATGTCTGGGCTCGGTTCACGCTGCTTCTTCTGACCGGGTGCAGGGAGTGGTTGCTTCCGGAACCCTGGCAGCTTTGAAACCGGTTGGCGCAGTGTGATCTTTTCGGCTGGTATTGCGGATGCGCGCTGCAGAAGAATGAACAGCAAGTCCTCGAAGCCTTCTCCAAGCGCATTTTTGCGCTTGTTGCCGATCGTGAAGAAGTCCCTCGCCTCCGACTCGATCTTCAGGGCCACATCTCGAGCCAAAGCGTCAGGAACGCCTTCCGTTCGCAGCACGCCCTCGATGGTGTCCACTAACTCGGTGTCGTCAATCTTTCCGCTCGGTGGCCCCAAAAGCAGCTGGGCCTTTTTCCAGGCGGTGACGCAACCCTGAAACAGGACGTCGATGTGCTGCGGCAGCTCTCCACGAGCGATGCCCCAGCGGCTGCATAGGGCGTCCGTGAATCTTACGGCGCGTCCATGGAAGCCTCCACCCGGCTGCATGTGGTTGGAATCGTAGATGTGGGCAAGAGCCGCCGTGCGGTTCATCCAGAGGAGACACCGGTATACGTGCTCCCAAGCGTTCGCGGGCGTCACCGGTCCGGCGGACTCGAAATACTCGTTGAGAACGCGCATCCGCGTGCTCTGCCCGAACGGACCGGACGTGCCCTTTTGCTTGCTCGAAGCCATGCCAAAGCAATGAGGGGATTCGGCCCGGATGACAACTAAATTAGCAACCTCGCCGTGTGCTTGGACTGCGCACTATCTGGCATGCGAGGCGATCGAGTTTCCCGGCGTCGCCGGTCTCGCACTCCCAAATCGTTAACACCCGCCAGCCGGCCGCTTCGAGCGCGGCCGCGTGTCTGGCGTCCCTTTCCTTATTCCCAACAACCTTGCCGGACCAATAACCGGTGTTCGACTTCACTGCTCTGCGTCCGTCAACGCAGGAGGGACAACCATGCCAGAAGCATCCGTGAACGAAGACGCACACCCGTCGAGATGGAAAAACGACGTCCGGCCGCCCCGGCAACCCTTTGCCGTGAAGACGGAACCTTAACCCTGAGCGATGAAGGAACTTTCGGACCGCCATCTCGGGTGCCGTGTCGCGGTCTCGAATGCGAGACATATTCTCACTACGGCGTTCCCGAGAGATCTTATCCATAGCTACCGGCTTTCCACGTACGCCCGTATCGCTCGCGCACGCCGACTGGTCTGCTTCAAATCGATCTCGGGATACTGCTTGTGAACAATGTCCAGCAGCGCGACATAAGCACGCTCAAATGCAGCGGCTCGCCCTCGGAACACCTTATGGAGTTTGTCCCATTCGGGGTATGACCCCATCTCGCGAGGCTTTACAAAGCGCTGCACAGACTCCAGCGACGTTTCCCTAAAATCCTCAACATGACGCATCACCTTCTGCCAAGCGGTGTGAAAATTCTGTACGGCTTGGCCGAGCTTTCGATTGTGTAGACGGAACGTTGGAGACACGAGCAGCTGCGTCACGGCATCGTAGTAGAGCACGCCGGGCCAGGTCATATGGTCGCTCTTCAGGCGCTCGACGAACTCGTCGATAGCGCTCGTGTCGAATCGCGATAAGAACTCCTTGAGCGCTTTGCGATCGTTTCGCTGTCGGACCGCAGATGGAACGGGCCTTGCGGGAGGCCCACGGCGAGACAGCCAGCGGCTAATGGCTTGAATCACGTCGTCGGGTTGCATCGGGCGGCTGCTCGTTTGATCCCGCAGATAAGGCCTTTCGTTTGCCCAGTAGACAGGCTGATCGCCCTTCTGCACCGCGAGAGCGGCAACGACCTTACCTTCGCTTGTTGCATAAAGGATGCGGACTTCAGGTCGCGGCCGGACTGCCTTTTCGCAGATCCCGGCGATACGCCGGGCGAAGACGTCCCGAGACTCCGCGGAGATGAGTTCTGGCATTCCGACCAGCTTGCCGGAGTCCGTGATGCCAAGAAGGACCGTTCCCGCGTTCGAGGTGGAGAATGCGGCTATCGACTTGGCGAGGTCGTCAGCTTGCCTTGGAAACTCGCGTTTGAACTCTACCGCTTGGCCCTCTCCTCCGTCGCAGATGCGCGGTAGCCGTCTCGAGAGACTTGCATTACTCCAGGCCGCCTCTTTCGCCATAGCCATACTATCCTTCAATACATCTGCGACGTTCGCTTTGTGGGCGGTGATTGGCGCTTTGCGATCACAGTCCGAAACGATCCTTCCGCTACGGCCGACTTACCGGTTCTAAGCCGAGGAGGCGTTCGAGCTTCTCACGCCGGTCAGCCGGAGGCACCCACGTGTCGTGCTCATACCTTCGGAGAGTACCCTCGTCCCACCCCAATCGAGCAGCCAGCTTCCGGGTGGTCAGTCCTAGGGCTCGTCGTCCGGCTCTGATGCTCTCTCCGAGTGTCTTCGGCCGAGGAACCGGATCGTATCCCAGGAACCGAACGATCCGCGCGTGGGCCTTCGGGAAGGGCTTCACCCGATCGGTCTCCCATCCGATATAGGCGTGTTGGCAGGCGCCAATCTTGGATGCCGCCTCCCGCTGGAGGAGACCCAGCTCAAGCCGCCGCTTCTTGAGGTGCTGCCCCAGGGTGGTAGGGTTTTCGGGATACGGCTTGGGAATTCTCGCGGTGAGACAAAGCTTTAGAAACGGCAAAAAGGCCACGCGGTTTTGCAAGTGCGGGCATCTCGACGACGCCTCGCTCGCCTGCTCGAAGGCGCCGCGCTGCGCCGCCGACTACCAGTCGAAGTTCTCAGGCCCGCTGTTCGACCGCATCGACCTGCATGTCGACGTGCCGGCGGTGACGCCGGCGGACCTCGCGCTGCCGCCGCCGCGCGAAGGCTCGGCCGAGGTCGCGGCCCGTATCGCTGCGTGCCGCGAGATCCAGCTCGATCGTTATGCGAAGCTTCCCGAGGATCGCCGCGTCCGCACCAATGCCGAGGCCGACGGCGCGCTGCTCGACGAGGTTG
Organism: Alphaproteobacteria bacterium; assembly: GCA_044223515.1. Lineage (GTDB taxonomy): Bacteria > Pseudomonadota > Alphaproteobacteria > SHVZ01 > SHVZ01 > SHVZ01. The sequence continues at coordinate 10,361 of JBGALV010000107.1, read as the reverse complement.
CGACGCCGGAGCCCGCCGGCAAGAAGCTGCTGACCGAAGCCGCCGAGCGGCTCAAGCTCTCGGCCCGCGGCTACCACCGCGTGCTTCGTGTCGCGCGCACCTTGGCCGATCTCGACCGCGCCGGCACCGTCGCGCGGCTGCATGTCGCCGAGGCGCTCTCCTATCGCCGCGTCGCGCCGGGGCGCTAGGCGGCTCAAGAGAACAGAAGTTCTGCCGCCGCGACATAGACCGGGATGCCGAAGACGAGGTTGAAGGGGAATGTGATGGCGAGGGCGGCCGTCAGGTAGACGGCTGGATTCGCCTCCGGCAGCGCGATGCGCACCGCCGCCGGTGCGGCGATGTAGGACGCGCTCGCTGCGAGCGTCGCCAGCACGACGGTCCCGCCGAGAGAAAGGCCGGACACCCAGCCCAGCGCCACGCCGGCAAGTCCGTGAACGATCGGCGCCCCGATCGCGAACGCAGCGACACGCCCGCCGATCCGGCGAAGCTCGCCGGCGCGGAGCGCCGTAAGCCGCCCGAGCTCGAGCAGGAAGAGGCAGAGGGCGCCGGGAAAGAGGCCGACGAAGAAGGGCTTCACCGGCGCGAAGCCCTTCTCGCCGACGGCCCAGCCGATGCAGAGGCCGCCGATCAGCAGGAGCATGCTTTTTCCCGACCCGACCGAGGCGAGGATCCGCCCCAGCCCTTTCGGATCGGCGCCGCGTCCGGAAAGGCGCGCGAGAAGGATCGCGACGACGATCCCGGGCACCTCCATGATCGCGAGCAGCGCAGCGGCGAAGCCTTCGTAGCCGATCCCGGCCGCGTCGAGGAAAGACAGGATCGCGATGAAGGTCACGGCCGAGACGGATCCGTAATGCGCCGCGAGGGCCGCGGCATCGGCGACCGAGAATCCCATCGCGCTCCGGAGCAGCACGAAGCACCAGAGCGGGATCGCGACGCTCAAGGCGACCGCGGCCGCGGCGTAAGGGGCGATCGTGCCCAGGCCAGCTTCCCCGAGCTGGACGCCGCCTTTTAGCCCGATCGCCAGCATCAGGTAGACGGTAAGGCCGTCGAACGCTGCCTCAGGCAACTTGAAGTCGCTCCGAAGCATCACCGAGAGGACGCCCAGCGCGAAGCAGAGCACGATCGGCGAGATCAGATTTGCAGCGGCGAGGTCCATCGGCTCCGCATCGATTCGTTGGGAAATGAAAAAACGGCATCACCGCCGGCGCGAAAATAGTCATCCGGGTGACGCAGGGAACTTGGAAGTGCCGATGCCCGGCATTGAGTTTTTCAATGTGCATTCGCAGGCTCCATAGGCATCATCCCGCCCATGCCGGCCTCGCGTCCGCCCTTCGACCTCGATCTGCTCCGGACCTTCGTCGAGATCGCCGACAATGGGAGCTTCACCCGGGCGGCGGAGCGCGTGGGGCGAAGCCAGCCCACCGTGTCGCTGCAGATAAAGAAGCTCGAGCAGGGTCTCGGTCGCCGCGTATTCGAGCGCGACGGCGGGGCGAACGGGCAGCGCCTGCTGACGACCGAAGGCGAAATCCTGCTGAACTACGCACGCCAGGTTCTCCATCTCTGCGACGAGGCGAGCGCCAGGATCATGGAGCCGGAGGTCGAAGGCCTGGTCCGCCTCGGCACGCCGGAGGATTTCGCGACCTCCCATCTTCCCGACATCCTCGGAAGGTTCGCGCGCGCTCATCCGAGGGTCGCGCTCTCGGTCAATTGCGACTTCACCGTGAACCTGTTGAGCGGCTTCTCCCGCGGTGAGTACGACCTCGTGCTGTTCAAGCGCGAGCCGCAGGGCATGCACGGACCGCAAATCGGCGCCGGTGAAGGCGGGGTCGGGGTCTGGCGCGAGGTTCTCGTCTGGGCAGCCAGCTCCCGGCTCGTGCTGGATGAAACGAAGCCGCTGCCGCTGGTTCTTGCGCCGGCGCCAGACGTCTATCGGCGGCGCGCGATCGCGGCCTTGGACGCCGCGGGGCGCAAATGGCAGGTCGTGTTCACGAGCCCCAGCCTCGCCGGTCTCCAGGCCGCGGTGCGCGCCGGGCTCGGGCTTTCCGTCCTCCCGCGCGGAATGGTGCCGGCGGGTGCCACCGTCCTCGCCCCCCGGGAGCATCGGCTGCCCGAGCTGCCGGATACCGAGATCGTTCTGTACCGGACGCCCGGGGCGATCTCGCGGCCGGCGTCGTTGCTGGCCGAGCACATCGTCCACTCCCTCGAGCACGAGGGCAAGTCGCCCTCGGACGCCTGAGTCCGGCCGGCGGCATCGGCGATGACGAATAGGCTCGTGGATGCGCCTGCAAGGCAAGCGCGTACGCGCAAATTGCTTCGGGGATCGCGATCGGTATCCTTGATCGGGTCAGAGCCAAGCCGCGCCGACCGGAGTAGCCGTCCTTGACCGATCCGATTGCCGGAAAACTGCAAGCGCTGACCGACCAGCAGCTCGCCGCCATCGTCGACACGTCAGACGACGCGATTCTCGTCAAGGATCTGCAAGGCGTGATCCACAGCTGGAATCGCGGCGCCGAGAGATTGTTCGGCTACACCGCGGACGAGGTGATCGGGAAGACGGTCTACGTCCTGATCCCGCCGGACCGCGAGAAGGAGGAGCCCTACATCCTCCGGCTGATCGCGAGCGGCGAGAAGCTCGACCATTTCAGGACCGTCCGATGCCGCAAGGACGGCACGCTCGTCGACATCTCGCTGTCCGTCACGCCGATCCGCGACGCCGACGGTCGGGTCGTCGGTGCGACCAAGGTCGCGCGCGACGTATCGGAAACGAGGCGCGCCGACCGCCAGCAGGATCTGCGCGTCCAGGCCGAGCAACGCCTGGCGTCGATCGTCGACTCCTCGGACGATGCCATCCTGGAGAGCGATCTCGCGGGCGTCATCCGGACGTGGAACAAGAGCGCCGAACGCCTCTTCGGCTATCCGGCGGAAGAAGCGGTCGGAATGGCGGCCGCGACGCTGACCCCCGAGGAGCGCCGGGATGAGGAGCTCGCCCTCCTCGCACGCGTCGTCGCCGGAGAGAGGATCGGCCAGCACAGGACCGTTCGCCGTCGCCGGGACGGGACGACGGCGGAGGTCTCTCTCAGCTTGTCGCCGATCCGGGACCTGGGCGGGCTCGTCGTCGGTGTTTCCATGATCGCGCGACGGCGCCGCGACGACAGCGGTCGCGGGTAGCCTTCTCGCCCGGATCTCAGCCAATCCACAAAGGCTCTTGCCTCTTTTCGCAATTGCGAGTGATATGCAATTTCATTATCGGGTGGGAGATCGATGACGAAGCTCGTTGCCGCGCTGGTGCTTGCCGGAAGCCTGTGGACCGTCCCGTCGGGGGCCGCGACGCCCGAATCCGTGCTCGCCACATATGCCGACGTCGCCCAGGCGATGTACGGCGACGCCCTCGCCGGCGCGCGCCGGCTGCAGTCGGCCGTCACCCTCCTGACGCGGAAGCCGTCGGAGCAGACGATGGCCGCGACCCGGGCCGCCTGGATCGCGGCGCGCGAGCCCTATCAGCAGACCGAGGCCTATCGCTTCGGCAACAAGATCGTCGACGAGTGGGAGGGCCGCGTGAATGCCTGGCCGCTCGACGAGGGATTGATCGACTATGTCGACGGCGCCAAGTATGGCGAAAGCTCCGACGCCAATCCCTGGTACACCGCCAACGTCATCGCGAACCCGCTTCTCTCGATCGGCGGCAAGAAGGTCGATGCGCGCCAGATCACCTGGCGGACGCTGCGCAGCCTGCAGGAAGCGGGCGGCGTCGAGGCCAATGTCGCGACCGGCTATCACGCGATCGAGTTCCTGCTCTGGGGCCAGGACCTGAACGGCACCGGCACCGGCGCGGGCAACCGGCCCTGGACCGACTACGCCAAGGGCAAGGACTGCACGCACGCGCCCTGCGACCGCCGCGCCGCCTATCTCGTCGCCGCGACCCAACTCCTGGTCGACGACCTCGCCTGGATGACGAGGCAATGGGCGAAGGACGGCGAGGCGCGGAAGACGCTGCTCGCCGATCCGAAGGCCGGCATCGCCGCGATCATCACCGGCCTCGGCAGCTTGGCCTATGGCGAGCTCGCCGGCGAGCGCATGAAGCTGGGATTGCTGCTGCACGATCCGGAGGAGGAGCACGACTGCTTCTCCGACAACACGCACAACTCGCACTACAACGACATCGTCGGCATGCGCGCCGTCTATCTCGGCCGCTATGGGAAGATCCAGGGCCCGGGCCTCTCCGACCTCGTCGCCTCCGCGCAGCCGGCGCTCGATGCCGAGATGAAGGCGAAGCTCGACGCGTCGGTCGCCGCGGCGAGGGACCTCAAGCAGCGAGCCGAGACGGTCGAGCGCTACGACCAGATGCTGGCCGACGGCAACACCGCCGGCGCCGCCGCGATCGAAGCGGTGATATCCGCGCTGATCGACCAGACCCGCACGCTGGAGCGCATCTCGGCCGCGCTGCAGCTCGGCAAGGTCGCTTTCGAAGGCTCCGACAGCCTCGATGTGCCCGGAAAGGTCGGCAAGAAGAAGTGAGGCGCGCGGCACTTCTTCTCGCGGCGGTCCTGCTTGCCGGGACTGCCGTCCCGGCCCTCGCGGATTCCGGAGAGGACCGTCCGGGCGGGGACGCCACGAGCCGGGGACCGCGGAACCGCAGCGCCTTTTCCAACCCGTCCGGCAACCTGTCCTTCGAGAAGCAGCTCGACTTCAAGCTCGGCGACGGCGTGTTCCGGAAGCTCTGGGTCGCCTCGCCCTCCTCCACCAGGAGTTCCGACGGCCTCGGCCCGCTGCACAACGCGCGCGCCTGCCAGGCCTGCCACCTGAAGGATGGTCGCGGACGACCGCCGGTCGCGGGCGAGACCGCCTCCTCGCTGGTCTTCGCCCTCTCGCGCCCCGACGGCTCGCCCGATCCGATCTATGGAAGGCAGCTGCAGACCTTCGGCATCCAGGGCTTCGAGGCCGAGGCTCGCGTCGAGATCACGCACACACCGAAGCCGGTGAAGCTCGGCGACGGCACCACGGTCACGCTGCGCGCACCCCACTACAAGGTAACCGCGCCTGCCTACGGCGCCTTCGATCCGAAGACGACGCTGTCGCCACGCGTGGCCTCGCCGATGATCGGGCGCGGCCTGCTGGAGCTGATCCCCGAGGCCGACATCGTCGCCAGGTCCGATCCTGACGATCGCGACGGCGACGGCATCAGGGGCCAGGTCAACTACGCGCCCAGCCCGACCGAAGGCAACGCAGTGAAGCTCGGCCGCTTCGGCTGGAAGGCCGACGCGCCCAGCGTCGCCGACCAGACCGCGATCGCCTTCCGCAACGACATGGGACTCGGCACATCGGCCTTCCCCGAGGGCTTCGGCGACTGCACCGAGGCGCAGAAGGCGTGCCGCGCCGCGCCCGACGGCGCCGAGGACGGCGCGGCCGAAGTGCCGGCGAAGCTGTTCGACCTGACCGTCTTCTACTCGCGCCACCTGGCGGTCCCGGCGCGCGAAGGCATCGGGTCGCCGAAGATCCGACGCGGCCAAGCGCTGTTCACCGAGATCGGCTGTGCCGCCTGCCACACGCCGAAGCAAGTGACCGGCCATCATCCGGACCGGCCGGAACTTTCCGGCCAGACGATCTGGCCCTACACCGACATGCTGCTGCACGACATGGGCGACGATCTCGCCGACGACGGCCCGCGCGGCAGCGTGTGGCGGACGCCGCCGCTCTGGGGACTCGGCCTCACCAGGCAGGTCAACGACCACTTCCTGCTGCTGCATGACGGCCGCGCCGACGGCATCCTCGAAGCCATCCTCTGGCATGGCGGCGAGGCGAAGAAGGCGCGCGATCGCGCGGCCGCGCTGCCGAAGACCGATCGCGACGCGCTGATCGCCTTCCTGGGATCGCTCTGATGCGCCTCCTCCTTGCCGCTCTGCTGCTGCTTTCGTCCCACGTCGCCGAGGCCGCGACCGACTACCGCGCGATCAACGAGGCGGCTGTGCGCGGGCACATCCAGCCGCGCTTCGCCAAGCTGGATGCGGCGACACAAAGCCTCGCCGATGCGGCGGCGGCAGGCTGCGGCGATCCAGCCGCGCTTCGCCGCGCCTGGACCGAGACGATGCGCGCCTGGCAAGCCGTCCAGCATCTCCGCTTCGGCCCGGCGCTCCTGCAGAACCGCCATCAGCGCTTCGCCTTCTGGCCGGATCCGCGCAACAGCGTGCCGCGCCAGCTCGCCGACCTGTTCCAGGCGGGTCAGCTTCCGAGCTTCGCCACCGGCAGCGTCGCGGTTCAGGGACTGACCGCGCTCGAGCGCGAGCTGTTCGACGCGGGCGAGGCGGCGAAGCTTGCCTCGGAACCGTTCCGGTGCAGCTGGGCGCAGGCCGCGGCAAGGAACCTCGCCGAAATGGGCAACGCGCTCCATGCCGAGTGGCGCGACGGCGGCGCCTATCCGAAGGAGTTCATCGCCGCCAAAGGCGACCTCGTTCCCTACAAGGAGCCGAAAGAGGCGACGCTCGATCTTTTCAAGGCGCTGCACCAGGCGATCGAGCTGGTCGCCGATCACAAGCTGGCGCGGCCGCTCGGCAAGACCGTGAAGGATCAGCGCCCGCAGATGGCCGAGCTCTGGCGGAGCCGGCAGTCGGGTCCCGCGGTCGCCATCGACATCGAGGCGGCGCGCGACCTCTTCAAGGTCTTCGCGCCGCGCCTGGAGAACCGCCTACTCGCGACCGACCTGACGAAGCGCCTCGACGATCTCGCCGTGCGGACGAAGGACCTCGACCTCGACACGGCGCTGGCCGATGCGTCGAAGCGGGCTATGCTCGACAGGCTGCGCGCCGACGCCACGACGCTGAAGACCTTGCTCGCCGAGAAGCTGGCGCCGGCACTCGACATTCCCGTCGGCTTCAACGCGCTCGATGGCGATTGACCGGCGCGCGCTGATCGCAGGATTCGCTGCGCTGCCTTTCGCCGCGCGCGCCGAGCCGCGCGCGGCGGCGCTCTTCGCCTGCGGCCGCGATGGCGGCGGCGACGCCGTGTTCGGCCTCGACGACGCCGGCAGCATCCTCTGGCGCCAGCCGATGCCGGGTCGCGGCCACGGCATGGTGCTTTCGGCGACCGGCGACACGCTGTTCGTCTCGGCGCGCCGACCGGGCCGCTGGGTGATGAAGCACGATCTCCGCCGCGGCGACGCGACGGTCTGGCCGGCAGACGCCATCGAGTACGGCGGCCATGCCGTGGATCTCGGCGACGGGCGGCTGGCGCTGACCGCGAGCGATGCCGACGGGCGCGGCTGCGTCGCCGTGCTCGATGTCGAGACGGGCAAGCGGATCGCGCTCTGGCCTACCGAGGGCGTCGATCCGCACGAGCTGATGCTCGTCGACGACGGCCTCGTCGTCGCCAACGGCGGAGATCCGGTCGAGCCCTCCTCGCTCGCCCGCCTCGATCTTGCCGGCGGGATCACAGCGAAGCGCGAGTCAGACCTGGATCACCTGAGCCTCCGCCACCTCGCACGCCTTCCCGGCGGCGCCGTCGCGGTCGTGGCGCAGGACCGCGGACCGGCCGATCCGGCACTGCCGCTGCTGGCGCTCTGGCGCGGCGGCACCCTCGACTGGGTCGATCTCGGCCGCGTGCAGGGCGAGCTTCGGGGATATTGCGGCGCCGTGGCATCCAACGGCAAACGCCTGTGCCTGACCTCGCCCCACGGCGCACTTGCGCTCGAGCATCCCGGCGCGGTTTCGCTTCGCCTGCCGGACGTCTGCGGCGTCGCGCCGTTCAGATCGGGCTTCGCGCTCAGCGGCGGCCGCGGCGACCTGATCCTTCCCGGCGGCCGGCGCATGTCGCACGCCGTCGCGTGGGACAATCACCTGAAGTCGATCTAGCGCCGTTGCGCTAATCTCGCCCGCGATGAGCGGGCCCAAGGACCACGAGATCACCCTTCCCGGCGATCCGCCGGGCGCCGGCGGCGCGCGCCGGCTCTGGCCGCAGGCGCTGGCGGCGCTGGGCCTGGCGCTCGCGATCCTCGGCACCTTGCCGGAATCGCCCTGGGCCTGGACCGAGTGGCGGCCGTCGCGCGCCGCCATTGCGACCACCGAACGCTACACGATGCTGGCACTCGCCGGCGGCGCCCTGTTCGCGATGGCGTTCACGATCCTGGTGCTCTGGATCGGCCGGCGCGGGATGCCAACCGGCGCCAAGAAGAAGAACGAGGCCGACCCGAACGCCCGCGACAAGCTGCTGCTGATGGCCCTCGCCGCGGCCAGCATCGGCCTCGCCATCGTCCTGCTCCTGCTCAACCCCTGGAACATGGACATCGATCTCCGGCACTGGAGCGTCTTCGAGCAGGCCGAGGGGCCCGATGCGGCGAACGAGGCGAGCCCCACCGGCTTCACTTCCGATGTCGATGCCGGCATTCCCGAATGGATCACCCCGATCCTGCACACGCTTTTTGTCGTCGGCATGATAGCGACCGCGGCCACGTCCGTTCTCCTCGCGGTCGAGCGCGTGCGCCAGAAGATGGCGGAGCGCGCCCAGCGGGCCGAACGCGACCGCGTCGCCCGCGAGATCGCGGACGCCGCCGAGGAGACGATCGACGACCTGACCCGGCCCGGCGGCGACGCGCGCGAGGCGATCATCCGCTGCTATGCGCGCTTCGAGCGCAGCCTGGCGCTGGCCGAGACGAAGCGTGCGCCGTGGCAGACGGCGATGGAATTCATGCGGACCGCGCTGGGGTCCCTCCCGCTGAAGTCCACGGACGTCACGACCCTCACCCGCCTCTTCGAACTCGCGCGCTTCAGCCGCCACCCGCTCGGCGAGGACGAGCGCGATGCGGCCTGGGAGGCCCTGGTCTCGATCCGGAAGTCGATCGCCGAACGGACGGACGATGCGCCCCGCCGTTGACGACACCACGCGGCGCTCGGTCGTCCTCAAGATCATCCCGACGATCGCGATCGCGGCCCTCGCGGCACTGACCTTCTTTCCTGCCGAGCAGCGGCCGATCATCCTGCGGGTGGCCTTGGTCGCCGGCCTGGTCTTGATGCTCGCGCATCTGATCGGGCGCGTGATCGGCGCCTTCCGCAACGACGATCCGAACGGCTTCGACAAGGCGCTGGAGCCGGCGCAGCCGACGATCCGCGTCGATGCGAGCTACGGTCAGATCCGCGACGAGATAAGGCACAGCCGCAGCAGCCGTCGCTACTTCGACCGCGTGCTGTGGCCGCGCCTGCGCACGCTCGCCGCCAAGCCCGGCGAAGCCGAGGGCGACCTGCCGGTGCCGCCACCGCACTGGAGCAAGCGCCGCGGCCCGTCTCTCGAAGAAATCTCCCGCCTCGTCGATTACCTGGAGAAGAAGAAATGAAAGTCGTCGAGGTCGAGGCACGCTGCCGCGACATCCTGAAGGCCGTCGGCCGGGCCGTGATCGGCAAGGATGAGGTCCTGGCCCAGATCCTGGCCGGGCTGCTCGCCAATGGCCATGTGCTGATGGAAGACTATCCGGGCATGGCGAAGACGCTGATCGCGCGCCTCTTCGGCCAGGCGATGGGGCTCCCGTTCCGCCGCATCCAGTTCACGCCCGACCTGCTGCCGAGCGACATCACCGGCAGCTACGTCTACGACCAGAAGAACGGCCGCTTCGACTTCCGGCGCGGCCCCGTCTTCACCGGCCTGCTTCTCGCCGACGAGATCAACCGCGCGACGCCGAAGACGCAGTCGGCGCTGCTGGAGGCGATGCAGGAAGCGCAGGTGACGGTCGAAGGCGAGTCCCACCGCCTCGATCCGCCCTTCCTGGTGATCGCGACCCAGAACCCGATCGAGCTCGAAGGCACCTACGCGCTGCCCGAGGCCCAGCTCGACCGCTTCATCATGCGGGTGACGGTCGGATATCCCGCGCGCGAGGACGAGCAGAAGATCCTCTCGAGCCGCCGCGAGCGGCGTACCGATGCGGCGGACATCGCCCCGATCGTCACGCGCGACGAGCTGCTGGCAATGCAGCAGGCGCTCGAGGACGTGCATGTCGACCCGTCGATCGAGGCCTATGTCGTCGACCTCGTGCGCGGCACGCGCGAGGACGACCGGCTGCTGCTCGGATCCTCGCCGCGCGGCTCGCTGGCGCTTCTCAAGCTCGCGCGTGCGGCGGCGATGCTGAGGCGCTCCGACTTCGTGACGCCCGACGACGTGAAGTCGATGGCGGTGCCGGCACTCGCCCACCGCCTCGTGCTCAAGCCCGAGCTCTGGGTCTCCAAGGTGACGCCCGAGCGGATCGTCGTCGACGTACATGCACTCCGGCACCTGGCCCAACATCAATCAAGTAATCGGCCTGTGCGATCGTATCTTCGTCGTGCTCTACCACGAGAACGGAGTTACCAAGATCTCGTAAATGCTGCAACGTGCCAATCAAACGATCG
>JBGALV010000106.1:0-15068 GCA_044223515.1 Alphaproteobacteria bacterium | reverse complement strand
CCGGGCGATCCGCGCCTCCAGGGCGATCGCCGAGGCGGTCGCCTCCGACAACCGGCGGCGGCTCGCCGACGGGCTCCCGGCGATCCGCGTCGCGGTCGGCATCCACACCGGCCCTGCCGTCGTCGGCAACGTCGGACCGACCGGCCGCGTCAACTACACGATCGTCGGCGACACCGTGAATTCCGCAACCCGGATCCTGAACGAGGCCAAGGACGTGAAGGACACGGCCGACGTCGTCGTGCTGGCAAGCGGCGAGACGATCCGGGCCGCGGGCAAGGAGGCACGCGACTGCGAGAGCCTCGGGACGCGCCAGCTGCGCGGCCGGATGGAAGCGGTCGAGCTGTTCAGGGTGGTCTGAGAAGGGGAACCAAGGCGCCTCACCGCCGGTTTACGTCGGGCCCGCACACGCCCCGCTTCCCCGACGGAGCCCCACCCTGTGACGAGCCCAGGCCAGGATCATTCGAGCTTCATGCACGGCGCCAGCGAGCTGCCGGACGTCACGCTCGACAGCTACAACGCCGAGATCAAGGACGAGGACGGCTTCGTCGGCGACCGTGCGAGCGGCCAGGCCTTCCGTGCCATCCTCGATGCGACCCGCGCCCAGGTCGCCAAGAACGATCGCGATCCTTTCGGCAGCACCCCCAGCAATCAGCTCAAGAAGAAGGATCTCGACAAGCTGTTGCGCACCGGCGACCCGCTCGCCGCCGGCATCCTGCACGGCGCGATCGAGGAATTCGCCCAGAAGCTCGCCGGTGTCATCAAACGGTTCCTGAGGCTGAAGGCCTGGCGAGAGGTCGAACGCATCGCCATCGGCGGCGGCCTGCGCCAGAGCCGCGTCGGCGAGATCGCGATCGGACGTGCCGCCGTGCTTCTCAAGAGCGACAAGCTCGACGTCGATCTCGTCCCGCTCACGCACCATTCGGACGAGGCGGCGCTGATCGGCTGTGCGCGGCTGGTGCCGGCCTGGCTGTTCGAGGGCTTCAACGCCGTGCTCGCCGTCGATGTCGGCGGATCCAACATCCGCTGCGGCGTCGTTGCCCTGAAGACCGACGATGGCCACGACCTGTCGAAGGCCGAAGTCGAGGCCTTCGAGCTCTGGCGCCATGCCGAAGACGGGCCCAAGCGCGAGGACGTGATCGACCGCCTGGCGAAGATGCTCGAGCGCTCGATCAAGAAGGCGGACAAGAAGGGCCTCAAGCTGGCGCCCTTCATCGGCATCGGCTGTCCCGGCCTGATCGAGGAAAAGGGCACGATCGCGCGGGGCGCGCAGAATCTTCCGGGCAACTGGTCGAGCAGCCGCTTCAACCTTCCGGTCGTTCTCAAGGAGCGGATCCCGACGATCGGCGGGCGCGATACCGCCGTGGTCATGCACAACGACGCCGTGGTCCAGGGACTGAGCGAGGTGCCCCGGATGCGCGACGTCAAGCACTGGGGCGTGCTGACCATGGGCACCGGTCTCGGCAACGCCAGCTACACCAACCGGGAAAGCGCGGCGAAGAACGCCTCTCAGGCCGAGAGCTGATCCACCATCTGGCCCGAAGCATCGAAGGCACAGGCCATCAGCGGACCGCCGAATCCGGAACCGCCGTCTATCGTCACCGTAAACGGCGTCACCACCACCCCCGGATGCTGGCGGTCGTAGCCGCGGACGACCGTCGCGAACTCGCCATAAGGGGCGCTCATCTGGGAGAAGCCCGGGCTTCCCCACCAGAAGCTGTCGGTCTGGGCGTTCAGCGGCCGGGCGGGATCGATGCCCGCATGGCAGAAGAGGATCCGTTCGCTCATCGCCGCCCGCCTCAGGCCCGAGAAGAACGGGTCATGGCCCGGCCTGGCGCGGATCGCCTCGCGGAGCCGGGTGGTCCATTTGCCGATCGAGAGCGCCCCGTCACGGGCCGCGATCTTCCCCTGGTCGGCGGTGGTGCCGTAGGCGGCGAGCGTTGCGCCGAGGCCGTGGTCGAGCATCCAGGCGAGGACGCCGCGCGGGTCGGTCGCGAATTGGAGCTGCAGCAGCTTGTGCCACATCTCCTCCTGCGCGCCGCGGAGATAGGCGAGATCGCTGACGAAGGTCCGGGGCTGCGCGAGGAACCAGAGACGGAAGCGCAGCAGCTCGTCGATGGTCTCGGCCGGCCGCGCGCCGTGGCCGACGTAATTGCCGAGATAGACGAGGCGGTCGTTGTCGGCAAGCCTGGAAGCGAGTTCGTCGTGAAGGCGGGCAAGACGCTCGGCCTCGCCTTGGATCGTGGCGACCGCCCAATGGCGGTCGCCCGATTTCAACTCTGCGAACTTGTCCCGATCGGCCATGCGCCGAGAGGGTAATCCCTAACTCATGCCGCGCGCAGCATCTGCTCCAGGCGCTGCGCCGCCGTGGTCTCGTCGATCTTCTCGATCACCGCGAACTCGCGGGCGAGCCGGTCGAGAGCCGCTTGGTAGATCTGGCGCTCGGAGTAGGACTGGTCCGGCTGGCCGGCGTTGCGGTAGAGGTCGCGGACCACCTCGGCGATCGAGTTCGGATCGCCGGAGTTGATCTTCGCCTCGTACTCCTGGGCACGCCGGCTCCACATGGTGCGGCGGGCGCGCGAGCGGCCTTTGAGCCGGGTCAGCGCCGCCAGCATCTCCTTGCGGGTCGCGAGCTTGCGGAGGCCCGAGTTCTTCACCTTCGCGATCGGCAGCCGCAGCGTCATCCGGTCCTTCTCGAAGGTGATGACGAACAGGTGCAGGTCCTGGCCGGCGATGGTCTGAGTCTCGGTCTCGACGATGCGGCCGACGCCGTGGGTCGGGTAGACCACATGATCGCCGGTGGCGAAGCCGGAGGCGCGGATCAGGGTCGCAAGCTTGGCAGACTCGCCGGCCGCGGACGGACGCGGCGCGCCGGTCAGCGGCGGTGCCGCCGGTGCCGGCTTCACGACGATGGCGGGCTGGCCCGGGACCGCTACGACCGGCGGGCGAACCGGCGTCGACGCCATCGTCAACCGCGGGGCGACGGCCCTGCTGCCATTGGTTCCGTTGACCTCGGCCTTCTTCGGCGGCACCGGCGGCGCCTTCGCGGCAGCCTTGGCCGGCACGGCCTTGGCGGCCTCGGGCTTCTTCGCCTGGCCGTTCACCTTTTCAGGCGCCGACTGCGGCTTCGCAGCCTCCACCTTCTTCGGAGCAACGACCTTCGGAGCAACGACAGGCTTCTTTTCCGGAGTCTTCTTCGCTTCGACTTTACGAGCGACGGGAGTCTTCTTGGCCTGCGCCTTGACGGCTACCGGCTTCTTTGCCTGAACCTCAGTCTTCTTCACCGGTACCGACTTTCCTTGCGACTTCTTGACGGCCGGCTTGGCAGCCGCCTTGATCGGCTTGGCCGTCTTCTTCGACTTGGCAGCGGGGGCGACCTTCGCCCTCTTCGCCGCGACAGGCGCTTTAGCCTTGGTCTTTTTCGCGGTCATCTTGCTCCAACCCTCTCGCTCGCACGCGCCGAAACGCGGTCAAGTACCCCGCCGGCGGAAGCTGACGCCCCCACCGGTCCCCCCAAGCACTAGTAAATTGCGGAAAAGGAGCCTGTGCCGAATTTATGGCCTAGTCCGCGGCCCCTTTCGTATTCACCTAGAAAATATGTATAGCACAATTTTCCGCGAATTTCCAGATGCGAGCGCCGAAACGTCGCAGCACAACGAGAACTCGCGGTTCTCAAACCCGTGATTTACCAACATTTGTTCCCGCCACTACTCAACATGTCGCGGGCACTGCTTCGGCGCCCCCTAGATTGAGGGGGAGTTCACGGGTGTCGACAAGAGATGGGGACCGTCCGACGTCGCGTCAACGCTTGGCGGGGTTTGGACTGAAGAACTTTTCGAACTTTCCCCCGACGCCCTTGAACGAATCGGCGTCGGCGGGCGCCTCGCCCTTCCGGGTAATATTCGGCCACTGCTCTGAATATTGCCGGTTCATCTCGACCCACTTCTCGGTCCCCGACGTGGTGTCCGGGACGATCGCCTCGGCTGGGCATTCCGGCTCGCAGACCCCGCAGTCGATGCACTCGTCGGGATGAATGACCAGCATGTTCTCGCCCTCGTAGAAGCAATCGACGGGGCAGACTTCGACGCAGTCCATGTACTTGCACTTGATGCAGGCTTCATTCACGACATAGGTCATTGCCGATCTCCGGTGGGCGCGGGCGTGTCGGTCCTGCGTGGAGGACGCGATCGAGGGAGAATCTCGGGCCGCGCGAAAGGCGGCCTCATATACCATCGACCACCTTGCCTGAAAACGCCGTCTCGGACCCCGCCGGCCTCAAAAGGAATTCGTATGCCTGCCGTCGATCTCGCCCGGGTCCGTGCCGACACGCCTGGGACAGCGAACGTGACCCACCTCAACAACGCCGGCGCCGCCCTGATGCCGGTCCAGGTAGTCCGGGCGACCGTCGACTATCTGGAGCGTGAGGCCGCGATCGGCGGCTACGAGGCCCATGCCGAGGCTGACGACGCGATCGAGGCGACCTACGCCAAGGCGGCGGCGCTGATCGGCGCGAAGGCCGACGAGATCGCCTTCATCGAGAACGCGACCCGCGCCTGGGACATGGCCTTCTACGGCCTGGCATCCTCCTTCGCCCCCGGCGACCGCATCCTCACGGGCGCCCATGAATACGTCAGCAACTACCAAGCCTATCTGCAGGTGGCGAAGCGGACCGGCGCGGTCATCGAGGTCATCCCGAACGACAACGAAGGCCAGGTATCGGTCTCCGCCCTGGAACGGATGATCGACGCCAAGGTGAAGCTGATCGGGATCACGCATGTGCCGACCAACGGCGGCGTGGTGAATCCGGCGACGCCGATCGGCAAGGTCGCCCGTGCCGCCGGGGTCCCCTACCTGCTCGATGCCTGCCAGTCGGTCGGCCAGATGCCGATCGACGTCGCCGCGATCGGCTGCGACATGCTCTCGACCACGGGCCGCAAGTATCTCAGAGGACCGCGCGGAACCGGCTTCCTGTTCGTCCGTCGCGATTTCCTCGACCGGATCGAACCGCCGATGGTCGACACGCACGCGGCGACCTGGCCGTCCCGCAACGCCTATGCTTGGCGGCCAGATGCACGCCGCTTCGAGAACTGGGAAACCAACTACGCGACCCGGCTCGGCCTCGCGGCGGCGATCGACTACGCGATGGAGGTCGGACTGGACGCGATCTATGCCCGCGTCCGGATGCTCGCCGACGCCTTTCGCAAGCAACTCGACGCGATCCCCGGCGTGAAGACCCGCGACCTCGGCGCCGAGCGCTGCGGCATCGTGACGTTCACGGTCGAGGGCAAGACCGCCGACGAAGTGAAGGCGGTGCTTGCAGCAAAACGCATCAACGTCTCGACCACGACCGTCAACGGCACGCGAGTCGACATGGAGCAGCGCGGCCTCGCGTCGATGACCCGCGCCTCGGTCCACTACTACAACAGCGAGGACGAGATCGCCGCCGCGGTCGAGGCCGTCGCCGCGCTCCGGCGGTAGCATCATGGGTCGCCTGGAGGACATGGAGATATTCGCCCGCGTCGTCGAGGCAGAGAGCTTCACCGGCGCGGCCGAGCGCCTGGGGCTCGCGAAGTCGCTGGTCAGCCGACGCCTGAGCCGGCTCGAGGAAAGACTCGGTGCGCGGCTGATCGCACGCACCACCCGACGTTTGGCGCTGACCGAGGCCGGCCGCGCGTTCTACGAGCGCGCGCGCCGGCTCCTGGAAGAGACCGCCGAAGCCGAAGCCAGCGCGATGGCGACGGCCGCCGACCTCAAGGGCCGCCTCAGGATCGCGGCCCCGATGTCCTTCGGACAGCTGCACCTGGCGCCCGCCGTTGCTCGCTTCCTTGCCGAGCATCCCGAGGTCGAGATCGACGTCGACCTCAACGACCGCTTCGTCGACCTGGTCGGCGAAGGCTACGCGCTCGCGATCCGCATCGGACGTCTCAAGGATTCGAGCCTGGTCGCGCGGAAGCTGGCCCCCTCGCGCATGGTGCTATGCGCCAGCCCGGCCTACATCGCGCGGCACGGACGTCCCAAGACGCCGGCCGACCTCTCCCGGCACGACTGCCTGCTCTACACCAACCGCAGCGCCGGCGACGCCTGGCGCTTCCGCGCCGGGGGCAAGACGACGACGACGCAGGTCCGCGCCCGCGTCGTCGCCAACAACGGCGATTTCCTCGCGCGCGCCGCGATCGACGGACTCGGAATCGCGCTGCTGCCGTCCTTCATCGTTTTCGAAGCGCTGGAGAAAGGCGCGCTCGAGGCGATCCCGTGCGGCGAGCCGATCGACGACAGCGCGATCCATGCCGTGCTGCCGGCCGGCCGGCATCCGCCGCTGCTGGTCCGGCGCTTCCTCGACTTCCTGGTCGAGGCCTTCGGCCCCGAGCCCTACTGGGACAAGCAGACGGCAACCCGCAAGAAGAGAGTCAGCTCTCGCCGGTGAGGCGATCGATGGCGCGGCGCTCGGCCTTGGTCGGACGGCCGGCACCCGGCTCGCGCGCGGCAACCGCCGGCAAGCGGTCTTCCTTCGCGCGCGGCTGCGGGGGCGAGAGGTCGGCATAGAGCGCCTGCGCCTCCGGAGCAGGACCGCGGCGCACACCCAGCGCCTTCACCTCGATCACACGGATATGCGGACCGAGCGGAAAGGTCAGGACGTCCCCGACCTTGATCGTCTGGCTCGGCTTGCTGACGACGCGGCCCGAGACGCGCACGCGGCCGTGGGCACAGAGATCGGCCGCCATCGTCCGACTCTTCAGGAAACGTGCGAACCACAGCCACTTGTCGAGCCGCAGACTCTCGCTGCTCATGAGCGCTTCAGCAGGTTGGCCAGCGGCGCGAAGGGCGAACGCTGGTCGACCGGCTGCTCGCGCCGGTGCTGCTTCTGCCGGCGGTGCTTGCCGCCGCGTGGGGTGAACAGGGTGCCTTCGGGCCGAACCTCGGCGCGATATCCGAGATCGGCGAGCACCCCCGCCAGCTCGCCCGGCCGGCAGCCGGCGAGGTCGACGAGCTGCCGGGTCGCAAGGAACGGACCCTGCGCGGCGAGCGTGCGCGCGGCAAAGGCAAGGCGCTCGATCCGCTCGCACCCCAGCGCATGGCCGCCGAGCACGGCACGCCCGATCGCGGCCCAGAAGTCCGGCGGGATCGACGGATCGGCGGCTGGCGCCAGACCCGCCGGCAGATCGATCGGCGGGCGGCCAGCAGCGACCGACCAGAGCAGCGCCAGGAAGCGCCCGGCGGCAGGCTTCGCCAGTGCCGGCATGAAGACGTGGTGGACGCCGAAGCGGACGCCGAGCCGCGCCAGGGCCTTGCGGTCGGCCGACGTCAGAGCGGACACCTGCGCCTCGACCTCGGCCCGCGGTACCGTCCCAAGACGCTCGACGAGCCGAAAGGCGAGTCCGCGTGCCGCACCCGACAGCGACGCATCCCGGAGCTGGATCAGCGGCGAGAGGATCCGCGAGACGTGACGCGCGATCCACGCTGCCAGGCGCCGAACGACACGGTCGCGCTGGGCCGCTTCGAGATAGTCGTTCGATAGGACCTCGATCCTGGGTTCGATCGTGGTGCGACCGGGACCGAGCCTCGCGATCGACGCGTCATTCCAGGCGAGGACGGAGCCTTCCAGCCGGAAGGCATCGTCCGGGGCCTCCTCCAACCGATCGACGCGCCGCACGATCTCGCGCGGAACGACGCGGCGCGCGGCAGCGAGCACGGGCCGCGCCTCGGCCTCGTCACCGACGTCGGGGACGAAACGTAAGCCTTCGAGACGGCCGACCGAATGTCCTTCGACCAGAACCTCGCCGTCGTTCCGGACGGCCGCGGTGAGCTCGCCGGTATCGGCGAGCTTCTGGGTCAAGGCCGCGGCACGTCGGTCGACGAAGCGCTGGGTCAGGCGTTCGTGCAGCGCGTCCGACAGGCGCTCCTCGATCAA
This sequence comes from Alphaproteobacteria bacterium, assembly GCA_044223515.1. Classification (GTDB taxonomy): domain Bacteria; phylum Pseudomonadota; class Alphaproteobacteria; order SHVZ01; family SHVZ01; genus SHVZ01. The sequence continues at coordinate 7,162 of JBGALV010000106.1, read as the reverse complement.
GCGCGCCTTCTCGCGCCATGGCTTGGCGTGGTCGAGCCAGTCCGGGCGATGAGCGATATAGGCCCAGGTGCGGCAATGGGCGACGCGCTGCATCAGCGTGTCGATGTCACCCTCGGTGCGATCGAGCGCCTGGACGTGGCGGGCAACCCAGTCGGCCGGCAACCGTCCGGTCGGCCCGCGCAGGTGGCGATAGATCTGGCCCAGCAGCCGCGTATGCGCATCGGCAAGGATCTTTCGGAAGTCCGGGATCTGGCAGACCTCCCAGAGAAGCCGCACGGCCGACTTGCCGTCGGCGAGCTCCAGGATCTCCGGATCGCGCGCCAGCACCTGCAGCGCCAGATGGTCGTCGGCGTCGCGCTTGCGCATCAGAAGCGACGACGGCGGCCGCGCCTCGAGCGAACGCGACAGCGAGGTCACCGAGTGCATGTCGAGGTCGTCGTTCCGCCACCAGAGCCTCTGCAGGGGCTCGAAGCGGTGCTCCTCGATCCGGCTCACCTCCTCCTCGTCGAGCTCGCCCGCCTCGGCGGTGGTGCCGAAGGTCCCGTTCGCCATGTGGCGACCGGCACGTCCGGCGATCTGCGCCATCTCCGATGGGATCAGGCGGCGCGGCGCTCGGCCGTCGAACTTCTTCAGCTGGGCGAAGGCGACGTGGTCGACATCCATGTTGAGGCCCATGCCGATCGCGTCGGTGGCGACCAGGAAATCGACCTCGCCGGCCTGGAACATCGCGACCTGGGCATTGCGGACGCGCGGGCTCAAGGCGCCCATGACGACGGCCGCGCCGCCGCGCTGGCGGCGGACGGTCTCGGCCAGCTCGTAGACGTTGTTGATCGAGAAGGCGACCACGGCCGAGCGGCGCGGCAGGCGCGCGAGCTTGCGGGGGCCAGCATAGACCAGGGTCGAGAGGCGTGGCCGGGTGATCACCTCGGCCCGCGGTACCAGCTTCCGTAAAAGCGGCCGGATGGTCTCCGCGCCGAGGAACATCGTCTCGTCGAGGCCGCGGGCGTGGAGAAGCCGGTCGGTGAAGACGTGGCCACGCTCCCAGTCGGCGCAGAGCTGGATCTCGTCGACGGCGAGGAAGGAGACCGGCCGGTCGACCGGCATGGATTCCACGGTACAGATGAAATACCGCGGGTTCTCGGGGATGATCTTCTCTTCGCCGGTGATGAGGGCTACCGCCCGCTCGCCCTTCAGGCGGACCACCCGGTCGTAGTTCTCGCGGGCGAGGAGGCGCAGCGGGAACCCGATCATGCCGCTGACATGGCCCATCATCCGCTCCATCGCGAGATGGGTCTTGCCCGTGTTGGTGGGCCCGAGGACGGCGGTGATGCGCCCGCCAAAGCTGGCCGTCATGGTTTCGAAGATCGGGCTTCCGGGGCCGGTCTGCAAGGAGGCGCGAGAGATCCCTTGCGGAGACAAGGGTCATTCCCATATGTGGCGGCGTTTGACCCCGACGTTCGCAGAGAATCGCGCAATGACCGAGACCGCCGCCGCCACGCCCGCTCCCGAGGAGAAGCTGAGCTTCCAGGCTGAAGTCAGCCGGCTCCTCGATATCGTCGCCCACTCGCTTTACAGCGAGAAGGAGATCTTCCTCCGCGAGCTGATCTCCAACGCAGCCGATGCCTGCGACCGGCTGCGCTACGAGGCCCAGACCAAGCCGGACCTGGCGCCTTCAGACCAGCCGTTCAAGATCATCCTGACCATCGACAAGCCGAACCGGACGCTGACCGTCTCCGACAACGGCATCGGCATGACCCGCGACGACCTGGTAAAGAACCTCGGCACCATCGCCCGCTCCGGTACCTCCGCCTTCCTCAAGGGCCTGAGCGGCGACGCCAAGAAGGACGTCAGCCTGATCGGCCAGTTCGGCGTCGGCTTCTACTCGGCCTTCATGGTCGCCGATAAGGTCGACGTCATCTCGAAGCGCGCCGGCGAGACCGAAGCACATCGCTGGACCTCCGACGGCAAGGGCGAGTTCACGGTTTCGGCGGCCGAGCGCGACGGTGCCGGCACCGACGTGGTCATGCACCTCAAGGCGGACGAGGACGAATTCCTCTCCGACTACAAGATCAAGGAAGTCGTCCGCCGCTACTCCGACCACGTCGCGGTACCGGTCGAGCTCCGGGTCGGCGCCGACACGAGTTCCCTCAACGACGGCTCAGCGCTCTGGCAGAAGCCGAAGAGCGAGATCACCGAGGCTCAGTACACGGAATTCTACCGTCACGTCGCGCATGCGATGGACGCGCCGTGGCTCACCGTCCATCACCGCGCCGAAGGCACGATCGAGTACACCGCGCTTCTCTATGTGCCGGGCTCGCGTCCCGTCGATCTGTTCAATCCGGATCGCCGCCACCGGGTGAAGCTGTACCTGAAGCGCGTCTTCATCACCGACGATGCCAAGGACCTGCTGCCCGCTTGGCTCCGCTTCCTGCAAGGCGTCGTCGACACGCCGGACCTGCCGCTCAACGTCAGCCGCGAGCTGCTGCAGAGGAATCCGCTGCTCGCCAAGATCCGCTCCGGCCTCACGCGAAAGGTGTTGTCGGAACTGACCAAGAAGGCGAAGGACGATCCCGAGTCCTACCTCACCTTCTGGCAGAACTTCGGCGCCGTGCTCAAAGAGGGCCTTTACGAGGACAAGGACGACCACCGGAAGGAGCTGCTCAAGCTCGCCCGTTTCCACTCGACCGCCTCCGACAGGCCGGTGACGCTCGACGAGTACATCGGGCGGATGAAGGAAGGCCAGGATGCGATCTACACCGCGAGCGGCGACGACCTGGAGGCGCTCCGCGCCAGCCCGCAGCTCGAAGGTTTCGCCGCCAAGGGCGTCGAGGTGCTGCAGCTGACCGACGCGGTCGACGAGTTCTGGCTGCCGACGGTCGGCGACTACGAAGGCAAGCCGTTCAAGTCCGCGACCCGCGGCTCGATCGACCTCGACAAGGTCAAGGGCGAGGCCAAGGACGACGCGAAGCCGGAGGAGACGCCCGCCGAGCTCGGCGCGCTGCTGGCCCTGTTCAAGCTGGCGCTCGGCGAGGAGGTGAAGGACGTCCGCGTCTCCTCCCGCCTCACCGACTCCGCGGTCTGCCTGGTCGCCGCCGACGGGGATCTCGACATGCGCCTCGAGCGCCTGCTTCGCCAGCACAAGCAGCTCGACAAGGCGCTGAAGCGCGTGCTCGAGCTGAACCCGAAGCACCAGCTGGTGAAGAAGCTGGCCGAGATGACCGGCAAGGACGGCGCTTCCGGCGTGCTGGAGGAAGCGGCCCATCTGCTGCTCGACCAGGCCCGCCTTCTCGAAGGCGAGCCGGTCGCCGATCCGCGCGCCTTCGCGAAGAGGCTCGGGGCGATGATGGAGCGCGGACTCGCCGTCTAGGGCGTCGTCGCGACCGCGAGCACCCGGCCGAGACCGGCTTCCTGGACCAGCACGGCGTAGGCAGCGCCCGGCGGAAGCTCGGCCGAGGCGAGGCGCCGCTCGAGCGCTCCGCCCTTCCAGCCCTCGACCTGCCTGATGCCGCGGACGACGTTGAATTCGGCGAGCGTCTTGCCGGCGTTCTCGCCGCGCGCGACCTTGGTCTCGTGCTTCGGATCGTAGCCGACGATCCAGATCTCGCCCTCGCCCTGACCGTCGACCTTCAGGTCGAGGCCGCCGGCCGCGCGTGTGAGCTCGACCTTGGGCCGCGCCCGCTTCGCCGCGGCGCCGACCAGGCGCTCGACCGATCCGCGGTCCGATCCGACGGCATGCTCTCCGCCGTCGACCACCATCTGGGGCGTATAGATCTGCGTCGTGCGCAGCGAGCGCGAATACTGCCGCTGGCGCTTGGTCCAGGCGGCGTCGGCGAAGGGATCCTTCCAGCCGAGCTGGTCCCAGTAGTCGACGTGAAAGGCGAGAGCGACCACGTCCTTCCGCCTGGCGAGGTCGCCGAGAAAGGCGTCCGCCGGCGGACAGGAATTGCAGCCCTGGGAAGTGAACAGCTCGATCAGGACGGGGCCGTCGGCACGGGCCGATTCGGCGGAAATCAGCATGGCGAGGGCCGCGAGCGAAGGAGCGAGGAAGCGCATGCCCGATGTTAACCCGCGCCGCACCGAGACGCCGCGTCACGTTCGGGTGACGGCTTGCGGGCTACCCTCGGGAGAGCGATGACTTAAGTGTCCCCACCCCGTCCTCCTTGGAGAAATCCCATGCGTCTTTTCCTCGCCCTCGGTCTCGGCGTGGCGCTTCTGGCGTCCCCGGCACTCGCCGCCGACAAGAAGGGCCCGCCGTCCTGTGCCGCCATCGACTTCCGCCCGATCGCCCAAGGCATGGGGGACGGCGAGCAGGAGTCCGGCATGTACAAGAGCCGCTTCGGCCGCATCGAGATGATGGCGACGGTCAAGGGCGGCACGCCGACCGACTACCAGGCCGTCGTCAACGGCAAGCCGCTGAAGGCGCTCACCACGCTGCCTCAAGCCGCGATCGACTGCGCCGCGACCAAGAAGGTGCCCGCGACCGCTCGGTCGGCCGCCCCTTGCGGCGATGCCGCGAAGCTCCGTGTCGTCATCACCTCCTCGGGCGCCGACAAGATCCTCGCGACCTACGGGCTCAAGGGGAAGAGCTGGAACCTCTGCAAGATGGGAACGGCGGTCTAAGCTTTTAAGCGATAGCCGCGCCGCACCAGTCCGTCGACGACGAGCCACAGCGCCAGATTGATCAGCGCCAGGACGGCGACCCCGATCGCGAGGTCGCCGTCCGCGTGGCCGATGAAGCCGTAGCGGAACCCGTCGATCATGTAGAAGAACGGGTTCAGGTGCGCGATGAAGCGCCACGCCTCGGGCAGGCGCTCGACCGAGTAGAAGGTCCCCGAAAGAAACGCCAGCGGCGTGATGACGAAGTTCGTCATCGCCGACAGATGGTCGAACTTCTCGGCCCAGAGCCCGCCGAGCACGCCCAGCAGCGCCAGCATCAGCGAGCCCGCGATCGCGTAGAAGACCGCGAACGCCGGATGCGGCATCTGGAAGGGCACCACGATCCACATCGCAGTCGCGGTAGCGATGCCGACGACGAGGCCGCGCGTCACGCCGCCTGCGACCCAGGCGAGCACGAGCTCGCCCGGCCCCAGCGGCGGCAGCAGCACGTCGACGATGTTGCCCTGGACCTTGCCGATCATGATCGTGGACGAGGTGTTGGCGAAGGCGTTCTGGGTGATCGCCATCATCACCAGGCCCGGCGCCAGGAACAGCATGAACGGCACGTCGCCGACCATCGTGCCGCCACGGCCCATCGCCAGCACGAAGACCGTGAGGAACAGAAGCGTCGTCACCACCGGTGCCGCGACCGTCTGGGTGCCTACCTTGAAGAAGCGCCAGACCTCTTTCTGGTAGAGGGTCCAGAGGCCGATCCAGTTGATGGCCCCAAGCGGGCGCGGATCGAGGGCGCGGCGCGGCGGCGAAGTGTCGGGCATGGGGCCGGACCATAGGCGCGTGAAGGTCTCGCCTCAAGGGGCCTACCCGTGGCACCGTCCGCTCATGCCAGCCGCGCCACGCAAGCCGCCGCGCAAGGTCTCGCCCGCCTATCTGGAGCGCGCGGCACTCGCCTATCTCGAGCGCTTCGCCGCCTCGGCGGAGAGCCTAAGGCGCGTGCTTCTCCGCAAGGTCGAGAAGTCGGCGCGGGCCCATGACACGGACCGCGAGGAAGGAGCCGCCTGGATCGAGGCGCTGATCCAGCGCTACCTGCGATCCGGCCTTCTCGACGACAAGGCCTATGCCGAGGCCCGCACCGCCAGCCTTCGCCGCCAAGGCCGTTCGGCCCGCGCGATCTCGGAGAAGCTCAAGATGAAGGGCGTCGGGCGCGAGGTCATCGACGAGACGCTGGCACCGACGCGCACGCCGGCCGAGGAGCTGAGCGCGGCTGCGACCTTGGCGCGGCGCCGCCGCATCGGACCGTACCGGCCGGCCGCGCAGCGAAGCGACCATCGCGAACGCGACCTCGCGGTCATCGGCCGCGCCGGCTTCGGCTACGACATCGCACGCAAGGTGATCCTCGCCGAATCGACCGACGCACTCGACGCCTTGATCGCCGAGGCCGGATAGGCGCAGACTTCGCGGCGTCGTTCGACGGAGAGGCCGATGCGCCGCGCGCTCGTGGTGCTGCTCACCTTCATCCTGACCATCGGTGCCGCCGCGGCGATAGAGCGCGTCGATCTCGAGCTGGTGCTCGCCATCGACATCTCGGGCTCGGTCGACGCGGAGGAAGGCAAGCTTCAGCGCGAGGGCTACATCAAGGCCCTCCACGATCCCGAGGTGCTGAAAGCGATCCGTTCGGGCATCGAGGGCAAGATCGCGATCGCCTATTTCGAATGGTCGGGTCCGGAGACCAAGCGCCTCCTGCTCGACTGGACGATCATCGAGGACGAGGCGACGGCGAAAGCCGCGGCGGCAAAGCTTGCCTCGTTCCCGATCCGCTCGGCGATGTCGACCTCGATCTCGGGCGCGATGGACTACGCGGTGCCGATGTACGGCCGTGCCTACGAAGGCCACCGCCGCGTCCTCGACATCTCGGGCGACGGTCCGAACAATGCCGGCCAGCTGATCGACAGCTCGCGTGAGAACGCGATCGCCCGCGGCATCACCATCAACGGCGTGCCGATCATCAACAACCGCCCGAACGTGACCGGCTTCCCGCAGCTCGCGGACCTCGACCTCTACTTTCAGCACTGTGTGATCGGCGGCCCCGGCGCCTTCATCGTCGTCGCCGACGGCTTCGAATCCTTCGCCGAGGCGATTCGGAAGAAGATGATCATCGAGATCGCAGACCTCACCTCGCCCCATGCGCGATGGGCCGAGCTGCCGTCGTCGGTTCGGCTGGCCTCCGCCGCCTACCCGCCCGGTTGCGACATCGGCGAAAGACAGAGCCGAGAATTCTGGCAACGGCGCTACCAGTCGCCCTACTGACCGGCGCCTCGGGCGGATGGTTGAACCTCGGGTCGACCATCGCGGTCAGGAGGTCGAGGAAACCTCGCTCATCGGGCAGCTTCATATCCCGAAACTGACCTTGAAGCCATTGATCTACAAACGATCTTCCTTCCCGAAAGATATGATTTCAGGTAATATCAAGCGATGCGTCGCCATCTCCGTTCCCTCACCCAGCTCCGGGCCTTCGAAGCCGCGGGCCGCCACGGCAGCCTGACCCGCG
>JBGALV010000105.1:0-15709 GCA_044223515.1 Alphaproteobacteria bacterium | reverse complement strand
CCTGCCCGCGGGCCTGCGCGCTTCTCCCGGCTTGCCGAGGGCCGGCCCAAGCCTGAAGCTTCGAATTCGAGCGATCGGGGCGGCCGCTGGCCAGCCTGATCCCTCGGCAATACCGGCAAACGATCTCGTCACAGCGGAAGCGTAGGTAAGACGGCATGGACCAGGGTGCGGCATCCGGCGGAGCGGCAACGCCGACGCGAACGCGTCGCCGAGGGGTCTTGGGCCGGATCATCGGAATCCTGATCACGCTGCTGGCGCTGGCGGCGCTCGCCGGCGGCGCGTGGTGGCTGACCCAGCGGAACGCCAACGAGCCGAGGCCGGGTGCCGGCGGACCGGGCGGCGGCCCCGGCGGCTTCCGGCGGATTGCGACCACGGTCGGCGTGGCCCCTGCGACCAAGGCCGACATCCCGGTCATCATCGACGCGCTCGGCACGGTGACGCCGGCCGCGACCGTGACGGTCAGGCCGCAGGTCTCGGGCGTGATCTCCGAGATCCGCTTCCGCGAAGGCGAGACGGTCGCCAAGGACCAGATCCTCGTCATCCTCGATCCGCGACCGTTCCAGCTCGCCCTCGACGTTTCGCAAGGCAACCTCGCCCGCGACGAGGCCCAGCTTCAGAACGCCCAGGTGCAGCTCGATCGCTATCGCACGCTGCTCAACCAGAATTCGATCGCGCGCCAGGAGGTCGACACCCAGGCCGCGACCGTGAAGCAGCTGCAGGGCGTCATCGCCGCCGACCGCGCCGCGGTCGACACCGCGCGGCTCAACCTCACCTACAGCCGCGTCACCGCGCCGATCAGCGGCCGGGTCGGCCTGCGCCCGGTCGACGTCGGCAACTACGTGAGCACCGGCGATGCCGCCGGCGTCGCCGTGATCAACCAGGTGGTGCCCATCGACGTCCTGTTCTCGGTCCCCGAGGACGACGTGCCGCGGATCGAGGCCCGGCGCGCGAAAGGCGGGGTGCCCGACGTCACCGCCTACGACCGCACGCGGACGACGGCGCTCGGCCAAGGCAAGTTCCTGACCCTCGACAACCTGATCGACACGACGACCGGCACGGTGAAGGCCAAGGCGCGCTTCGGCAACGAGGGCGGCACGCTGTTCCCCGGCCAGTTCGTCAACGTCCGCATGGAGCTCGACGTCATCGCGGGCGCGACCGTCGTGCCGGTGGCCGGCGTGCGCCACGGCACCGACGGCGACTTCGCCTATGTCTTGGGCGAGGACTCGACGGTGAAGATCCGGAAGGTGCGCCGCGGTCCGGCGATCGGCGACATGGTCTCGATCGTCGAGGGCCTCGCCGTCGGCGAGCGCGTCGTGACCGAGGGCGGCGATCGCCTGACGGACGGCCAGCAGGTCCAGCTTCCCGGCCAGGCGCCGCCGCAGCGGCCGCAGGGCCAGAACCGGCCGCAACGCCAGGGGCAGGGTCAGGGACAAGGGCAGGGCCAGGGAGGACAGGGCCAGGCTCGTGGCCCGCAGGGCGGAGCTCCGCCGGCCGGCGGCGCGCCGGCAAACCCGGCCCCATGAGCGAGCCCGACAACGTCGCCCGCCCGGGACCGGGAGGCGGCATGAACCCGTCGGCCCCGTTCATCCTCCGGCCGGTCGCGACCTCGTTGCTGATGGTGGCGATCGTGCTCGCCGGCCTCGTCGGCTTCTTCTTCCTGCCGGTCTCGGCCCTGCCCGAGGTCGACTATCCGACCATCCAGGTGCGTACGCTCTATCCGGGCGCCAGCCCCGAGGTCGTCGCGCACACCGTCACCGCGCCGCTCGAGCGCCAGTTCGGCCAGATGTCGGGCCTGAAGCGCATGAGCTCGACCAGCGCTGCCGGCGCCTCGGTGATCACGCTGCAGTTCGAGCTGAGGCTCACGCTCGACATCGCTGAGCAGCAGGTGCAGGCGGCCATCAATGCCGGCGGCAACCTGCTGCCGACCGGCCTGCCCTCGCCGCCGGTCTACTCAAAGGTCAATCCGGCGGACGCGCCGATCATGACGCTGTCGGTGACCTCCGAGACCTTGCCGTTGACCCAGGTGCAGGATCTGGTCGACACGCGGCTGGCCCAGAAGATCTCGCAGGTCTCGGGTGTCGGCCTGGTGTCCTTGAGCGGCGGCAACCGACCCGCCGTCCGCATCCAGGTCGACACCAACCGCCTCGCGGCCTACGGGCTCGGCATCGACTCGCTCCGGACGACGATCGCCGCCGCCAACACCAACAGCGCCAAGGGCAGCTTCGACGGCACCAGCCGCGCCTACACGATCAACGCCAACGACCAGCTGCTGACCGTCGACGACTACAAGAACCTAATCATCACCTACCGCAACGATGCGCCGATCCGCCTCTCGACGGTGGCGAACATCATCGACGGGGCGGAGAACAGGTGGCTCGGCGCGTGGGCGGACACGACGCCGGCGATCATCGTCAACGTCCAGCGCCAGCCCGGCGCCAACGTCATCGCCACCGTGGACTCGATCAAAGCGCTGCTGCCGGACCTGCAGCGTTCGCTTCCGGCCGGGGTCAAGGTCAACGTGCTGTCCGACCGCACCACCGGCATCCGCGCCTCGGTCCGCGACGTCGAGTTCGAGCTGGCGCTTGCCGTCGTCCTGGTCGTGCTGGTGATCTTCTTCTTCCTGCATTCGATCCAGGCCACGGTCATCGCCAGCCTCGCGGTACCGATCTCGCTGATCGGCACGCTGGGCGCGATGTACCTGCTGGGATACAGCATCAACAACCTGACCTCGATGGCGCTGACCATCGCGACGGGATTCGTCGTCGACGACGCGATCGTCGAGATCGAGAACATCGCGCGCTACCTGAAGGAAGGAACTCGCCGTATGAAGCGGCGCTGAAGGGCTCCAAGCAGATCGGCTTCACGATCATTCCGTTGACCGTCTCCCTGATCGCGGTGCTGATCCCGCTGCTTTTCATGGGCGACGTGATCGGGCGCCTCTTCCGCGAGTTCGCCGTCACGCTGGCGATCACCATCGTGATCTCGGCCGTGGTGTCGCTGACGCTGACGCCGATGCTGTCGTCGCTCTGGCTCAAGGAGGAGAAGGAACCGGAGGCCAACGCCGGGCGGCGATCGCAGAGCCTGTTCGACCGCATCATCGCCTCATACGACCGCGGCCTCGTCGTCGTCCTCCGCCACCAGGCGCTGACCCTGATCGCCGCCGCGGCGACGCTGGCGCTGACGGTGGCGCTCTACATCTATATCCCGAAGGGCCTGTTCCCGACCCAGGACACCGGAGAGCTGCAGGCCGAGGTCCATGTCGCGCGCACGATCTCCTACGCGCGGATGGCCGAGGTCCAGCAGGAAGTGGCGCGTGCCATCCTCGCCGATCCCGACGTCCGCTCGCTCAGCTCCTTCATCGGCGTCGACGGCTCCAACACGACGCTGCTCGGCGTCGGGCGCATGCTGATCAATCTCAAGGAGTCCCGCACCACCCGACAGCCCGCGACGATGGCCAGGCTCAAAGAGCGCGCCGAGGCCATCCCCGGAATCACCTTCTACGTCCAGCCGGTGCAGGACCTGACCATCGACGCCGAAGGCGGCCCGACCCAGTACCGCCTCTCGCTTTCGGGCGTCGATCAGGGCGAGGTCGACGGCTGGGCGCAGAAGCTCACCGAGGCGCTGCAGGGTGCGGACGCGATCCGCAACGCGACCACGGATGCCGGCGCGCTCGGGTTCACCGCCTTCGTCGAGGTCGATCGCGACGCCGCCGCGCGCGTCAACGTCACGCTTTCGACGCTGGACGAGACGCTCTACAGCGCCTTCGGCCAGCGGATCGTCTCCACCATCTTCACCGAGACCAACCAGTACCGGGTGATCCTGGAGGCGAGGCCCGGCCTCTTCTCCAAGCCCGAGGACCTGGGTCAGCTCCGCGTGCCGACGGTCGGCGGCAACACTACGCCGCTCTCGGTCCTGACCAAGGTGCGCGAACGCGCGGCCCCCTTGCAGATCACCCATGTCGCGCAGTTCCCGGCGGCGACGGTCGGATTCGACACCGCGCCCGGCGTCTCGCTCGGCGGCGCGGTCGACGCGATCCGGGCGACCGCGCAGGCGATCGGCATGCCGAACAGCATCGGCCTCACCTTCCTCGGCGCCGCCAACGCCTACCAGGCTTCTCTCAAGAACGAGCTCTGGCTGATCCTCGCGGCGATCGTCTGCGTCTATATCGTGCTGGGCGTGCTCTACGAGAGCTTCATCCACCCGCTGACGATCCTCTCGACCCTGCCCTCGGCCGGCGTCGGCGCGCTGCTGGCGCTCATGATGACCGGCTCGGACCTCGGGATCATCGGGATCATCGGCATCATCCTGCTGATCGGCATCGTGAAGAAGAACGCGATCATGATGATCGACTTCGCGATCGACGCCGAGCGCAATGAAGGCAAGGCGCCCGAGGAGGCGATACGCCAGGCGGCCCTGCTGCGCTTCCGCCCGATCCTGATGACGACGCTGGCCGCGCTCTTCGCCGCGGTGCCGCTGATGCTGGGCTGGGGCCACGGCTCCGAGCTTCGCAACCCGCTCGGCGTCTCGATCTTCGGTGGGCTGGTGCTGAGCCAGATCCTGACCCTGTTCACCACGCCAGTGATCTATCTCGCCTTCGACCGCATCGTGAACCGGCATCGCGCATCGGGCACGCCGAAGGAAGCGGCGGCACCGTGAACCTCTCGGAGCCCTTCGTCCGGCGCCCGGTCGGCACCACGCTCCTGACCATCGGCATCGCGCTCGCCGGCATCGCCGCCTATTTCTCGCTGCCGGTGTCGCCGCTGCCGTCGATCGACATCCCGACCATCTCGGTCCGCGCCAGCATCCCCGGCGCCAGCCCGGAGACCATGGCTTCCAGCGTGGCGACACCGCTCGAGCGCCGGCTCGGCACCATCGCCGACGTGACCGAGATGACCTCCTACAGCGGCGCCGGGTCGACCGGCGTCACGCTGCAGTTCAAGCTCTCGCGCGACATCGACGGCGCCGCCCGCGACGTGATGGCCGCGATCAACGCCGCCCGCGCCGACCTACCGTCGACGCTCCGCAGCAATCCGACCTATCGCAAGTTCAACCCGGCCGACGCGCCGATCATGATCCTGGCGCTGACCTCGACCACGATGACGCGCGGCCAGATCTACGAGGCGGCGGCGAACGTCGTCCAGCAGAAGCTCTCCCAGGTCTCGGGCGTCGGCGACGTCGAGATCGGCGGAAGCTCGCTCCCGGCGGTCCGTGTCGAGCTGGTCCCCTACGCGCTGTCGAAATACGGGATCAGCCTGGAGGACGTGCGCGCGGCGATCGCCGCCGCCAACCCGAACCGGCCGAAGGGCGCGATCGATACCGAAGGCCGCCGCTACCAGCTCTACACCAACGACAGCAGCGCGCTGGTCGCGGCCGACTTCCGCGACCTGATCGTCACCTGGCGCGACGGCGCCCCCGTCCGTCTCCGGAACGTCGCCGAGGTCATCGACAGCGTCGAGGACACGCGAACTCTGGGTCTGGTCAACGGCCAGCCCGCCGTCGTCGCCATCATCAGCCGGCAGCCGAACGCCAACATCATCGAGACCGTGGACGCGATCAAGGCGGAGCTGCCCGAGCTTCAGGCCGATCTCCCCGGCGTCGATCTCGTCATCGCCTCGGACCGCACGCGCACGATCCGCGCGTCGCTGCACGAGGTCGGCCTCACCCTGGTGATCTCGATCTTCCTGGTGATCGGCGTCGTCGCCCTGTTCCTCCGCAGCTGGCGGGCGACGATGATCCCGGCGATCTCGACCATCGTCTCGATCCTGGGCGGCCTCGCGACCATGTACGCCTTCGGCTTCAGCCTCAACAACCTGAGCCTCATGGCGCTGACGGTGGCGACCGGCTTCGTCGTGGACGACGCGATCGTCGTCCTGGAAAACACCAGCCGGCACCTCGAGCACGGCATGAGCCGCTTCAAGGCGGCTCTCCTCGGCGCCCGGGAGGTGGGATTCACCGTGCTGTCGATCAGCCTGTCGCTGGTCGCGGTGTTCATACCTCTGCTGTTCATGGGCGGCATCGTCGGCCGCCTCTTCCGCGAGTTCGCGGTGACGCTCTCGGCCGCGGTGATGATCTCGCTGGTGATCTCGCTGACCACCACGCCGATGATGTGCGCCCTCCTCCTCAAGCCCGAGAGCGAAGGCAAGCCCGGCCGGATCTCGCGCTGGCTCGAGAGCGGCTACCGGTTCGTCGTCCGCACATACGGACATATGCTGGACTGGGCGCTCGACCACGCGCCCCTGATGCTCTTCGTGTTCGTCTTCGTGATCGGACTCAATGTCTGGCTGTTCACCGCCGTGCCGAAGGGCTTCTTCCCGCAGCAGGACACGGGCCAGCTCAACGGCTTCCTCCGTGCCGACCAGAGCATCTCGTTCGAGGCGATGCGCGGCAAGCTGACCGAGATCGTCGACGTGATCCGGCGCGACCCCGCCGTCGACACGGTGGTTGGATTCACCGGCGGCAGCCGCGCCGGCTCGGGCTTCCTCTTCACCACCCTGAAGCCGAAGCCGGGTCGGACCGAGAGCAGCCAGGAGGTGATCGCGCGGCTCAGGCCCCAGCTGGCGCAGATCACCGGCGCCGCGCTGTTCCTAAACCCGGTCCAGGACGTGCGAGCCGGAGGCCGCGGCGGCAACGCCAGCTATCAGTACACGCTGAAGAGCGACAACCTCGCCGACCTCCGCCTCTGGGCGGCGCGCCTCGCCGACGAGATGAAGAACCAGCCCGAACTCTCCGACGTCGACACCGACCAGCAGGATCGCGGCGTCGAGACCTACCTGACCGTCGACCGCGATGCGGCGACCCGGCTCGGCGTCTCCTCGCGCGACGTCGACAACGCGCTCTACAACGGCTTCGGCCAGCGCCAGGTCACGACGCTCTACAAGGACCTGAACCAGTATCATGTGATCATGGAGGTGGCGCCGCACCTCGCCCGCGATCCGTCGGCGCTGCGCGACGTCTACGTTCCGGCCGCAAGCACCAGCGCCGCGACGCAGGCCGCGGCGGCGGCGACCGCCACCACGCGCGATCCCTCGACCGGAACGGCGCTGACCCGCGCGCCCCGCAACATGGTGCCGCTCTCGGCCATCGCCCGCTATGCCGAGGGATCGACCCCGACCTCGATCAACCACCAGGACATGGCGATCGCGACCACGGTCTCCTTCAATGTCGCCGACGGCTATTCGCTCAGCGACGCCCAAGTGGCGATCTCGCGCTCTGAAGCCAACATCCGGATGCCGACAACGCTCCGCGGCAGCTACCAGGGAACCGCCCGCGCCTACCAGGATTCGCTCCGCAACCAGCCGCTGCTGATCCTGGCGGCGATCCTGACGATCTATATCGTGCTCGGAGTCCTCTACGAGAGCTACGTCCACCCGGTGACAGTGCTCTCCACGCTCCCTTCAGCCGGCGTCGGCGCGCTCATCGCGCTGCTGCTGACCCGGATGGAGTTCTCGATCATCGCGCTGATCGGGCTCATCCTGCTGATCGGCATCGTCAAGAAGAACGCCATCCTGATCATCGACTTCGCCATCGACGCCCAGCGCTCCCGCGGCCTCACCGCCCGCCAGGCGATCCACGAGGCCTCGATCCTCCGCTTCCGGCCGATCCTGATGACGACGCTGGCCGCCATCCTCGGCGCGGTGCCGCTGGCGATCGGCTTCGGCGAGGGCGCCGAGCTCCGGCGCCCGCTCGGCGTCGCGATCATCGGCGGCCTGGTCGCCAGCCAGGTGATCACGCTGCTGACCACGCCGGTGATCTATCTCTACATGGACAAGCTCTCGCGGCGGCGCCGCGACGAGCGCCTGCTCGCCCGCGGATCCTCATGAATACCTCTCGCCTCCTCGCCGCAATCCTGGCCCTGCTGCTGGTCGGCTGCGCCCGCGGCCGCGAAAACGTGGCGCCGACGACGCCGATGGCCGCCGCGTACAAGGAAACGCCACCCGGCTGGAAGGTCGCGCAGCCGGCCGACGGGCTCGACCGCGGGCCCTGGTGGTCCCTGTTCAACGACACGCTGCTGGACGAGCTCGAGCGCAAGGTCGAGGTCTCGAACCAGGCCCTGGCGGAAGCCGAGGCCCGCTACCGCTCGGCCCGCGCGCTGGTGCGCGAGCAGCGCGCGGCGCTGTTCCCGACCGTGGATCTCTCCGGCACCGGCCAGCGCTCGCAGTCCTCGGCCGGCGCCTCCGGCGTACGGCCGCCAGCGCAGAGCAGCTACCGCATCGACATCGGCGCCACCTGGGAGCCGGATGTCTGGGGCCGCATCCGCTCGACCGTCACCGCGGCCGAGGCCTCGGCCGAGGCCAGCGCCGCCGATCTCGCCGCCGCGCGCCTCTCCGCCCAGGGCGAGCTCGCGACCAACTACCTCCAGCTCCGCAACGTCGACTCCCTGACCGCGCTGCTGGTCGCGACCGTCGAGGCCTATCAGGAGGCGCTGCGCATCACGCAGAACCGCTTCGATGCCGGCATCGCCCCCCGCAGCGACGTGCTGCAGGCCCAGACCCAGCTCGCCAGCGCCCAGGCCGATCTCGAAGGGCTCGATCGCCAGCGCGCCCAGCTCGAGCACGCGATCGCGGTGCTGATCGGCGAGGCGCCGGGCAACTTCTCCCTCGCGGTGGCGCTCCAGGTCGACCCCGTCGTTCCGATCGTGCCGCCCGGCATTCCGTCGCAGCTGCTGCTGCGCCGTCCCGACATCGCCGCCGCCGAGCGTCGTGTCGCCTCCGCCAATGCCTCGATCGGCGCGGCCGAGGCGGCTTTCTTCCCCGACTTCACGCTGACCGGCACCACCGGGTTCTCAGGGCCCGAGCTCGGGCGCCTGCTCAGCGCCTCGCAATCGCTGTGGTCGCTAGGACTCTCGGTCGCCCAGACGCTTTTCGACGCCGGCGCCAGGGACGCCCGCCTCGATCAGGCCAAGGCCGAATACGACCGCACCGTCGCCGTCTATCGGCAGACATCGCTGAATGCCTTCGGCGACGTCGAGGACCAGCTCGCGGCCGCCCGCGTGCTCGAGCGCCAGCAGGAGCTGCGCCAGCAGGCATCGAAGGCGGCCGATGAAGCCGAAAGCCTCGCGATCAACCAGTACCAGGCCGGACGGCTGGGCTATGCTGACGTGATCATCGCCCAGGTCTCGGCCTTCAACGCGCGCCGCCAGCTGGCCCAGGTGATCTCCGACCGCCAGACCTCGGCGGTGGCGCTGATCCAGGCGCTCGGCGGCGGCTGGTCGGCGACGCCGCGTTAGCTAGCTGCGCCCGCCGTCGACCGAGATGATCTGGCCGGTGATCCAGGCGGCCTGGTCGGAGGCCAGCCACAGGACCGCATTGGCGATGTCCTCGGGCTTGCCGAGGCGCCGCGTGTGCGTGTTTTCGACCAGCCGCTTCTGGCCCTCCGGCCCGTAGCTGTCCCATTGCTTCTGGGTCGAGGGGTTCGAGATCACGAAGCCGGGCGCCACGCTGTTGACGGTGATGCCGTGCGGCGCGAGCTCCCACGAGAGTTGGCGGGTGATGCCGACGACCGCGTGCTTGGCCGCGGCATAGCCCTGGATGCCGGTCAGGCTCGGGCGAAGTCCGGCGCCCGACGAGATCGTGACGACGCGGCCCTTCTTCTGGCGCTTCATCACCGGCGCGACCGCCTGGATGCACCAGAAGGCACTGTCAGCGTTCGCCTCGAACAGCACGTGCCATTTCTCTTCGTCGATCTCTTCGATCGGCCGGTTGACCTGGCCGCGGACGCCGCCCGCCGCCATCGCCAGGATGTCGATGCCGCCCTCGGACTCGGCGATCTTCGCCATGGTCGCA
The DNA here is from genome assembly GCA_044223515.1 of Alphaproteobacteria bacterium. Taxonomy (GTDB): domain Bacteria; phylum Pseudomonadota; class Alphaproteobacteria; order SHVZ01; family SHVZ01; genus SHVZ01. The sequence goes on along the minus strand of JBGALV010000105.1, from coordinate 5,927 downwards.
TGCACGGCGGCGCGATCCGCAAGATCGAGCGAGGCCGTTCCGACGGCTCCCGCCGCGGTCGCTCCCTTGAGACCCTCGGGATCGAGGTCGAGCGCGTGGACGCGGGCGCCGGACTGAGCGAAGGCCTGGACGATGCCTCGGCCGATGCCTTGGGCGGCGCCGGTGACGACTACGCGACGGCCGGTGAAGTCGAGCTGCATGTGTCGAGCAACCTGTCCAGAGTTTCCCAGGATTGTTGACGGCGGCCGTCCTCGATGTCGTGGATCAGCTCGACCAGCCGGTCGATCACCGGCGTCGTCATCCCCATCTCGCGGGCAATGGATGAGATAACGGCGATCTGGGAGTCGACCTCGGTCTTGCGCTTGCGCACCGCGAGGTCGCGCCACACGCCGGAATGGGTCTTGGCGCCATAGCGGTTGAATTCGGCCATGTCGGCGACCGACTTCCTCGCCGCCGCCTCCGGCGCACCCGGCATATAGGCCATCGGATCGTAGCCGTTGAACCCGAGCGGCTTGACGCCACGCCTGGCCGCGACCGCCACCACCTCGCGCGCGAGCCGGTCGAAGACCGGGAAGTGGCGCTTGGAATCGAAGTTCTCGCTCATCGAGGCCATCGTCAGCGCCGTCGCGAACAGCTGCGCGCCGTAGCCCAGCTTGCCCCAGAGATAGCCCCAGATGTTGTCGGTCGCGATCGCGTTCGGATCGAGGATCGAGAACAGGCGGTGCATCTCCTCGAGCCTCGGCGTGGTCTTGCCGTCGAGCTCGCCGAGCGCGATGAAGCCACGGTTGCCGTAGAGAATCCGCCCCGGCCCGTGCCAGTCGGCGCCGTAGTTGACGAAACAGCCCATGGTCCGTTTCTCGCCGGCAATGCGCGAGATCGCGATCTCGTTGAGGCCGTTCTGCGCCGAAACGATGACGCCGTCCGAAGCGAGGTGCGGTAGCAGCGCCTTGGTCGCGGCCTCGGTGTGATGCGCCTTCACCGCGAGGACGATGCGGTCGTAGGTACCCTTCACCTCCGCCGGCGTCGCCGCCTTCACCTTCTGGCGGAAGGTCTCGACCGGTCCTTCGATCGAGAGACCGTCGGCATTCATTGCCTTGACGTGATCCTCGGCGATATCGACCAGCAGCACGTCCTCGCCGGCACGGGCGAGATAGGCCCCGAGCGTGCCACCGATGGCGCCCGCGCCCCAGATGACGATAGACGTGCTCATTCCCAGACGCTCCCGGCCATCAGCGCGCGCGTTTCCTCGACCGCGACCTCCCAGATCGCCTGCATCTCCTTGTCGTCGCGCTGGTAGTAGCCGCCGTAATTGCCGTCGCCGATGACCTGGCGCACGCCCTCGGGCCCGCGGTCCTTGATCTTGGACATGTCGACCATGGGCTTGCGCTGCGTCGGCATCTCGACGCCCGGAAGCCGGGTCCACGTGAAATTCTCGAGCCAGGACGCGTGGGTCGCGATCGGGTCGATCTCCAGGACCTTTTTCCAGGTCTTCGGCGCGTTGTACCAGTTGTGGAAGCGCGCCCGCGTACCCGGATGGTCGCCCATCCACTCCATCGTCACCGCCATCGCCGGGGAGTTGCCGCCGTGGCCGTTGACGATCAGCACCCGGCGAAAGCCGGTCTTGTAAAGGCTCTCCAGCAGGTCGCGGATCAGCGCCATGTAGGTCGACGCCCTGACCGACATCGTACCGGGGAACGACAGGTAGTAAGGCGTTATGCCGTAAGGAAGGACCGGGAAGACCGGGATGCCGAGCGGCTCGGCCGCCTCGACCGACACGCGCTCCGACAGGATCGCGTCGACCGAAAGGCTCAGATAGCCATGCTGCTCGGTCGAGCCGATGGGCAGCACGCAGCGATCATCGTGCTTCAGATACGCCTCGACCATCGACCAGTTGGCGTCGCTGATCCGCATGCCGCCCCCTTCAACATCCGTTCAGGCGGGCAACGCTACGCCGCCGCCCGGCCTCCACGCCAGAGCGAGTTTCTGCCTGCCGAAACAAGTGCATTTCGGTAGACAGCCCCCCTCTTGCCGATAAGATAAGTTTTGCCGATCCGAGAAATCGCCCGATTCAACGGGCCCGCATTGGTCTCGTCGCCTTCCTAAAAATCAACTCCTGGAGGCTTCCATGACGACGTACCGCTTGCCGCTTTCCGCCGGTCTCATCGTTGCCATGGCGCTCGCTTCGGGCACCGCTCTCGCCCAGAAGAAGGGCGGCGACATGGTGATGGCTCAGCCCGCCGGCACCAACACGCTCGACCCGCATTTCACCGCCTCGGCCGCCGCCCGCAACATGATGCTCGGCATGTACGAGACGCTGATGGTGATCGACGAGAACACCGCGCCGATTCCGCATCTGGCTGAGAAGGTCTCGGTCGCCGAGGACGGCCTCACCTACACCTTTGCGCTCCGCAAGGGCGTCAAGTTCCACACCGGTAAGGAGATGACCTCCGCCGACGTGAAGGCCTCGTTCGACCGTTTCGGGCAGCTGAGCCCGGAGAAAACGACGATGGCCTCGGTCGACCGGATCGACACGCCGGATCCCTACACCGTCGTCTTCAAGATGAAGGCGCTCGACACCTCGTTCCTCGACCGCCTGGCCTCGCCTGCCTCGCCGACGACGATCATCCCGGCCGAGGAAGCGTCGAAGCCGGTCAACAAGACCAATCACGTCTCGACCGGCCCCTACCAGTTCGTGGAGTGGGAGCCCGACACCCATCTCAAGCTGAAGCGCTTCGACGGCTACGCCGCCGCGCCGGGCAAGGCCGCAGACGGTCTCGGCGGCAAGAAGACCGCATATTTCGACACTGTGACCGTCCGCATCATCCGCGAGGCGTCGGCGCGCGTCGCCGCGCTCGAGGCCGGCCAGGTCCACTACATCGAGGACGTGCCGGTGCCGTCGGCGCAACGGCTTTCGAGCAATGCCAAGCTCAAGGTCGTCGATCTCCTGCCGGCGGCCCAGCCGGTGATGCTGATCAACTCGGTGCAGGCGCCGACCAACAACGTGAAGCTCCGCCAGGCGATGCAGGCGGCGGTCGACATGAAGGAGGTCATGACCGCGGCGACCGACGGCAATTTCAAGCTCAACCACTCCTTCGTGTATCCGAACAATCCCTACTTCAACGACGCGGGAAAGCCTCACTACAACGTCAACGACGCCAAGAAGGCGAAGCAGCTGCTGGCCGAGTCCGGATACAAGGGTGAGCCGATCGTCATGCTCACCAACAAGGACTACCAGTACATGTACAAGTCGGCGCTGGTGATGACCGAGCAGCTGAAGGACATCGGCGTCAACATCAAGCTCGAGGTGCTGGACTGGCCGACCATGGCGGACCTTTCGCGCAAGCGCGAAGGCTGGAACATGGCCGCCTCGGGTCTGGCGATCCAGCCCTTCGTCGGTCCCTACAGCTACATGAAGCTGTTCTGGGGCTCGACCCACATCGCCTTCGCCGACAAGGACCCGGTGCTCGAGGAGGCCTGGACCAAGTTCAACAAGTCGCTCAAGCTCGAGGACCGCAAGGCGGCGTGGACGCAGATCGAGGGCCGCATGGCCGACCAGGTCTACGTCTTCAAGCTCGGCGATTCCGGCAACAAGCTCGCCATGGTGAAGAACCTCGGCGGCTTCAAGCCCTATGCCGGCGCCGTCCGCATGTGGGACGTCTGGTTCGAGTAGCCGGCATGGCCGCGGCGTCCGCCTAAAGGACGCCGCGGCCGCTCTCGGGAGCGTCCTTTCCAAATGGGTGCGTTCATCGTACGCCGGCTGCTGGTGACCATCGTCGTCCTGCTGCTGGTGAGCCTCATTTCCTTCTCGATCATGCAGATGGTGCCCGGCGACCCGGCGGTGGTCATGGCCGGGCTCGCGGCGACGGCCGATCAGATCGAGGCGATCCGCAAGCAATTCGGCCTCGACCAGCCCTTTCACGTCCAGCTCGTCCGCTGGTACGCCGGCATCGCCGTCGGCGACATGGGACAGTCGATGACCCTGGGCCGCTCCGTCGGACAGGCGCTGATCGAACGCCTGCCGGCGACGATCGGCCTCGCCCTTGTCGCCTTCGTCATGACCATCGTCCTCGGGCTCGGGGCCGGGATCCTCGCCGCCATCCGCCAGAACACCTGGGTCGACCAGCTGGTCATGACTCTGGCAGTGATCGGCGTCTCGGTGCCGTCGTTCTGGCTGGGATTGATCCTGATCATCGTCTTCGCCGTCTCCTTCGACCTGCTGCCGGCCGGCGGCTACGTCGCCTTCGCCCAGAGCCCGCGCGACTGGCTTGTGAGCCTGCTGCTGCCGGCCTTCTCGCTGGCGCTCCTGCAGGTGGGGCTGCTCGCCCGCATCACCCGCTCGGCGATGGTCGAGACGCTGCGGCAGGATTTCGTCCGCACCGCCCGGGCCAAGGGGCTGCCCGCCTGGATGGTGATCTGCAAGCACGCGCTGATGAACGTCATGGTGATGGTGATCACGATCATCGGCATCATCTTCAGCCTGATGCTGTCCGGATCGGTGGTGATCGAGACAGTGTTCTCGATCCCCGGACTCGGCCGGCTCATGGCCAGCGCGATCCTGACCCGCGACTATCCGCTGATCCAGGGCGGCCTGCTGCTGACGGCGGCGATGTTCGTGCTGATCAACCTCGTGGTCGACGTGCTCTACGCCTACGTCGACCCGCGCATCCGGTACGACTGATGAACGTGGCCTCCACCGCCCCGCTGCAGAGGGCGCCCTGGCGGCGCTACCTCCGCCACCCGCTGTTCGTCACCGGCGCGATCCTCTGCCTGTCGATCGTCCTCCTCGCGGTCTTCGCCGACCTGATCACGACGCGGGCGCCCGAGCGGACGCGGATCAGCCAGGCCTTCACGCCGCCCGGCGAGTCCTACCTGATGGGCGCCGACAACCTCGGCCGCGATGTCTGGAGCCGCGTCGCCTTCGGGTCCCGCGTCTCGATCCTGATCGGCCTCGCCACGGTGGTCCTCGCCGGCGCGGCCGGCACGCTGATCGGCCTGCTGTCCGGCTACTACCGGAACCTCGACGAGCCCCTGATGAGGGCGATGGATGCGCTGATGTCGTTTCCGGCGATCCTGCTCGCCGTCGCCATCACCGCCGCGCTCGGCCCGTCGGCGACCAATGCGGTGATCGCGCTCGCCGTCGTCTATGCGCCGCGCACCGCCCGCATCGTCCGTGCCTCGACGCTGGTGCTCCGCGAGATGGACTTCGTCGCCGGCGCCCGTGCCGCCGGCGCCACCGACGCGCGGATCCTGCTGCGCCACCTGCTGCCGAACTGCCTGGGTCCCCTCGTCGTCCAGCTCACCTTCGTCTTCGCCTACGCGGTCCTGTCCGAAGCCGCCTTGAGCTTCCTCGGCATGGGCCCGCCGCCGCCGGCGCCAACCTGGGGCAACATCATCGCCGACGGCCGCGACTACCTGCGCGAGGCCGCCTGGATCTGCCTGTTCCCGGGGCTGGCGATCTCGATCACCGTGCTCGGCCTCAACCTGCTCGGCGACGGGCTCCGCGACCTGCTCGATCCGCGCATGAAGATCCAGGAATCCTGAGGCCGCCCTCGCCATCCGCCGCCGCCTGCGCTTAGATACAAGCCCCGCCGCCGTCCCAGGTGCTCCCGCGCATGTCCAAGCCCAAGGTCCTGATCTCGCCCTATCGCCTCAACAACGCGAGCCATCCCGAGCTGACGCGGCTTAAGGAAGCGGGGCTCGACCTCGTCTTCAACCCGAACGGCCGCAACTTCACGCCGGAGGAGCTGGCGAAGGCGCTCGACGGCTGCATCGCGACGATGGCCGGCGCCGAGCGGTACATCGAGCCCGTGTTCGAGGCGGCGAAGGACCTCAAGGTGATCGCGCGCCTCGGCGTCGGCTGGGATGCGGTCGACGTCGATGCGGCGACGGCCCATGGCGTCGTGCTGGCGATGGCCTTCGGCTCCAAC
>JBGALV010000104.1:0-15407 GCA_044223515.1 Alphaproteobacteria bacterium | reverse complement strand
GGTGAGGTCCTTCCAGGTTCCGGCGACGCCGGGCACCTGCGCCTGTCCGCCGAGCTTGCCTTCGGTGCCGACCTCGCGCGCGACGCGCGTCACTTCCGAGGCGAAGCCGTTCAGCTGGTCCACCATCGTGTTGATGGTGTTCTTGAGCTCGAGGATCTCGCCCTTCACGTCAACGGTGATCTTGCGCGACAAGTCGCCACGCGCCACGGCCGTGGTCACCTCGGCGATGTTGCGCACCTGGGCGGTCAGGTTGCCGGCCATCGAGTTGACGGAGTCGGTCAAGTCTTCCCATGTGCCGGCGACACCGGGCACGTTCGCCTGGCCGCCGAGGCGGCCCTCGGTGCCGACCTCGCGCGCCACGCGGGTCACTTCCGAGGCGAAGGCGTTCAGCTGGTCCACCATCGTGTTCAGCGTCTCCTTCAGCTGAAGGATCTCGCCGCGCACGTCGACGGTGATCTTGCGAGACAAGTCGCCCGTCGCGATGGCCGTGGCGACCTCGGCGATGTTCCGGACCTGGGCCGTCAGGTTGCCGGCCATCGAGTTGACCGAGTCGGTCAGGTCCTTCCAGGTGCCGGCGACGCCGGGCACTTGCGCCTGACCGCCGAGCTTGCCGTCGGTGCCGACTTCGCGCGCCACGCGCGTCACCTCCGAAGAGAAAGCGTTCAACTGGTCCACCATCGTGTTCAGCGTCTCCTTCAGCTGAAGGATCTCGCCCGACACGTTCACGGTGATCTTGCGGCTCAGGTCGCCCTGGGCGACCGCGGTGGCGACCTCGGCGATATTTCGGACCTGGGCCGTCAGGTTGGACGCCATCGAGTTGACGTTGTCGGTCAGGTCCTTCCAGGTGCCGGCAACGCCGCGCACTTGCGCCTGGCCGCCAAGCTTGCCCTCGGTGCCGACCTCGCGCGCCACGCGCGTCACTTCGGAGGCGAAGGCGTTCAGCTGATCCACCATCGTGTTGATGGTGTTCTTCAGCTGGAGGATCTCGCCCTTCACGTCGACGGTGATCTTCTTCGACAAGTCCCCGTTGGCGATCGCCGTCGATACCTCGGCGATGTTTCGGACCTGGGCCGTCAGGTTGGACGCCATCGAGTTGACCGAGTCGGTGAGATCCTTCCAGGTTCCGGCGACGCCGAGCACGTTCGCCTGACCGCCGAGGCGGCCATCGGTGCCGACCTCTCGGGCGACGCGTGTCACTTCGGCCGCGAAGGCGTTCAGCTGGTCGACCATCGTGTTGATGGTCTCCTTCAGCTGCAGCACCTCGCCCGAGACGTTCACGGTGATCTTCTTGGACAAGTCGCCGCCGGCGATGGCGGTGGCGACCTCGGCGATGTTTCGAACCTGGGCCGTCAGGTTGCCGGCCATGAAGTTCACGTTGTCGGTGAGGTCCTTCCAGGTTCCGGCGACGCCGGGAACCTGAGCCTGTCCGCCCAGCTTGCCTTCGGTGCCGACCTCGCGCGCGACGCGCGTGACTTCCGAGGCGAAGCCGTTCAGCTGGTCCACCATCGTGTTGATGGTGTCCTTGAGCTCCAGGATTTCGCCGCGCACGTCGACGGTGATTTTGCGCGACAAGTCGCCACGCGCCACGGCCGTGGTCACTTGCGCGATGTTGCGCACCTGGTCGGTTAGGTTGCCGCACATCGCGTTCACCGAGTCGGTCAGGTCCTTCCAGGTGCCGGCGACGCCAGGCACGATCGCCTGACCGCCGAGCTTGCCGTCGGTGCCGACCTCTCGCGCGACGCGCGTGACTTCCGAGGCGAAGGAGCGGAGCTGATCCACCATCGTGTTGATGGCTTCCTTCAGCTGAAGGATCTCGCCGCGCACGTCAACGGTGATCTTCTTCGACAAGTCGCCGCTGGCGACCGCGATCGTCACTTCCGAGATGTTGCGAACCTGGGCGGTCAGGTTGTTGGCCATCGAGTTGACGTTCTCGGTCAGGTCCTTCCAGACGCCGGTCACTTCGCTGACCTGCGCCTGGCCGCCGAGCTTGCCTTCGGTGCCGACCTCGCGCGCGACGCGCGTCACTTCGGAGGTGAAGACGCTCAGCTGCTTGATCATCGTGTTGACGATGGTGGCCGAGCGCAGGAACTCGCCCTGCAGCGGCCGCCCGTCGACGTCGAGAGCGACGGTCTGAAGCAGGTTGCCCTGTGCGACCGCGGCGATCGCGCGCGTCACCTCGGTGGTCGGCCGCAGCAGATCGTCGATCAGCGTGTTGACGGAGTTCTCCATCTCGCCCCAGGCACCGCCCGAGACACCCATGCGAATGCGCTGGCGGGTCTTGCCTTCGCGGCCGACCACCTGGCCCACGTGCTCCAGCTGCTGCGCCATGCGCTGGTTGGCGGCGACGATGGTGTTGAAGGTGTCGGCGATCTTCCCGACCAAGCCGACCTGGTGCCCGGGAAGCCGGACGGTGAAGTCACCGACCGCCATCATCTGGAGGGCGTGCAGAAGATCGTAGAACTCGCTTGAGTTCGCCCCGGCGCCGTTCGCATGGCCATTGCCGTTCGGCTCCGGCGCGGCGGGCGCTTGCAGAGCCGGCGGGGGCGTGTCGATGCGGACGGTGTCGGTGCTCTTCTGCATTTTTATCTCCCTGGACGACGCCTGAAAGGCATCACGTCGGACGATGGCCCCGGCATGCGTGAAGCGGTGGATTTTGGTCGTGGTGGAAGGCGAGGCGCCGGGAGCGGCCTCTCGTCGACAGTCGGTGGCCGCCACCCTGCTTCACCCGGCCGAACCTTCCTGTTCCCGGCGGGCGCGCGTCGCCCGTTACGGACACGCGGAGTTTAGCGAAGGAGGGAAGGCACAAGCCCGCGCGCAAACGCGCAACGCCGCGGGATCACTAAGAAATCACGCGGGCCGTCACGGAAAAATCACAAGCTCAAGGGCGATATGGTTAATTCAGGGTATTTTTGTGAATGACGCCGCCTTTGACGATCGCCGACAGGTGCGCGCCCTGGTCCAGGAAGAGCTCGAGCTTCTTCACCGGGTCGCCATCGACGACGATCAGGTCGGCAAAGGCGCCGGGCTCGACGACGCCAAGTTTGCCTTCCATCCGGACGATCTCGGCGCCGACCAAGGTCGCCTGTCGGATGACCTCGATCGGCGAGTGGACCTCGCGGCGGAAGATGAACTCCTTGCTCTGCTCCATGTGGAGCTGGCCGAGGAGATCGGTGCCGAAGCCCACCTTGACGCCTGCCTTCTTGCAGATGTCGAGCGACTTGAGGCCGCCGTCGATCACCAGCTCGTTCTTGTCCAGCATGTCGCGGGTCATACCGAACTCGGCGGCGCGCTCGCGCATCGCGAAGTAGGTCACCAGGTTGGCGACCATGTAAGCGCCCTTCTTCGCCATCAGCTTGGCGGACGCCGTGTCGATTAGGTTGCCGTGCTCGATCGTGCGGACGCCGCAACTGACGGCGCGGGTGATCGCCTCCGGCGTATAGGCGTGGGCGAGAGTGTAGCGGCCGAAGGCATGCGCCTCCTCGACCGCGGCGGTGATCTCATCGACCGTGAACTGGAGCGAGTCGATCGGATCATAGGGCGAGGCGACGCCGCCGGAGCACATCAGCTTGATGTGGTCGGCACCTTGGCGCATCTGCTCGCGGGCGGCCTTGCGGACTTCGTCCGGCCCGTCGGCGAGGTGGCGAAGGAAGACCATCGCGTTGGTGCAGTTGCAGAGGGCGCCCGAGTCAGTGCGCCGGTTGCGGTCGTTGTGGCCGCCGGTCGGGCCGATCGACCGCCCGGCGATGAACATGCGGGGCCCCTTGATCAGCCCGGTCTCGACCGCGGTCTTGATGCCCCAGTCGGCGCCGCCGGCGTCGCGCACGGTGGTGAAGCCGCGATCGAGGAAGGCCTTGAGGCGTTCGGTTGCGCGGGCCGCCATCAGGGTCAGTGGCATGGTCTCGAGCCGGCTGATATAGACCTCGCTGTGCATCGTGTGCACATGGCAATCGATCAGACCCGGCATCAGCGTGCGCTTGCCGCAATCGATCTTCTGCGCCTGCTGCGCCTTGATCGGCTTGTCGGAGACTTCCTTGATCTTGTCGCCTTCGACCAGCACCTCGTAGCCGGCGCGGGCTTCCTTCCAGCGCGGATCGAGGAGGTTGAGGTTGCGGAAGAGGATCGAGGAGGGAGCTTGGGGGCGGGCCATCAGTTGAGCTCGTTCTTATGGAATTTGCCGCCCTTCATGATCACCGGCAGGTGCGCGCCTTGATCCAGGAACAGCTCAAGCTTCTTCAAGGGATTCCCGTCGACGAGGATGAAATCGGCGAAAGCGCCGGGCTCGACGATTCCGAGCTTGCCTTCTTGGCGCAGGATCTTGGCGCCGACGAGGGTCGCCTGTCGGATGATCTCGATCGGCTTCAATACCTTGGCACGGTGGATGAACTCCTTGCTCTGCTCGGTCTGCAGCTGGCCCAGGAGGTCCGAGCCGTAGCCGACCTCGACGCCGGCTTTCTTGCAGATATCGAGGGAGCGGAGCGCGCCTTCGAGGACGACCTCGTTCTTCGCCAGCATGTCGGCGGTCATGCCGAACGATGCGGCGCGTTCCTTCATCTCGAAGTAGGTCACCAGGTTGGCGATCATGAAGCCGCCCTTGGATGCCAGCAGCTTTGCCGACTTGGCGTCGATCAGGTTGCCGTGCTCGATCGTGCGGACGCCGTTGGTGACCGCGCGCGTGATCGCTTCCGGCGTATAGGCGTGGGCCAGCACGTAGCGGCCGAAATTGGTGGCCTCGTCGGTCGCCGCCGCGATCTCGCCGGGCGAGTACTGCAGGCTGTCGAGCGGGTCGTAGGGCGACGCCACGCCGCCGGAGCACATGATCTTGATCTGGTCGGCGCCCTGGCGCATCTGCTCGCGCACGCATTTGCGGACCTCGTCGGCGCCGTCGGCGATCGCCATTCCATGGACGAGCGCGTTGCAGCAGCCGCAACTCGCCCCCATGTCGGTGCGCCGTCGGGAGTCGCTATGGCCGCCAGTAGGGCCGATGGCGCGGCCGGAGATGAAGAGGCGAGGGCCGGCCAGCAGGCCGGTCTCGACCGCGGTCTTGAGACCCCAGTCGGCGCCGCCGGTGTCGCGGACGGTGGTGAAGCCGCGGTCGATCATGCCGCGCATCAGCTCGGCCGAGCGTGCGGTCATCAGGGTCAGCGGGATGTTCTCCAGCGCCCGGATGTTGACCTCGCTCAGCATCACATGGACATGGCAGTCGATCAGGCCGGGCATCAGCACGCGCTTGCCGCAGTCGACGACGTCGGCCTTTGATGCCTTGATCGGCTTGTTCGAGACTTCCTTGATGGTCGCGCCTTCGACCAGGATCTCGTAGCCGCCGCGCGGGGAATCCCAGCGCGGATCCAGCAGGTCCATATTCCTGAAGAGCACCGATGAAGCCATGTTCCCCGCCCCTAGTTCTTGAGGGAAGGATGCGGGCGCCGGCGCGGCTAAGTCAAGAATGCCAACGAGATAGACAGGATCTCAGGCGAAGTGGCAGGCCGCATGGTGGTCGTCGGCAAGCGGCCGGAGCTTCGGCGTTTCCTGGGCGCAGATCGTCTGGGCCATCGGGCAGCGCGGATGGAAGACGCAGCCACGCGGCGGATTGAGCGGGCTTGGGATCTCGCCCTTCAGGCTGATCGGCGTCCGCGACTTCCGTCGTGCCGGATCGGGGATCGCCGAGAGCAGGGCCTGCGTATAGGGGTGGCGCGGCGAGCGATAGAGCGCCCTGGTTTCGGCGATCTCGACCAAGGTGCCGAGATACATGACGGCGACGCGGTCGGAGACGTGTCGAACGACCGCGAGGTCGTGGCTGATGAACAGCATGCTGAGCCGATGGCTCGCCTTGAGGCCGGCCAGCAGGTTCAGGATCTGCGCCTGGATCGAGACATCGAGCGCGGAGACCGGCTCGTCGGCGATCAGGAGCTGCGGGTTGAGCGCCATCGCGCGGGCGAGCCCGATGCGCTGGCGCTGGCCGCCGGAGAACTGGTGCGGGTAGCGGGTCATCAGCCGGGGATCGAGGCCGACGCTCTCCAGCAGCGAGGCGACCTTGCCGCGCAGCCCGACCGGCGTGAGCCGTTCGTGTGTCTTCAGCGGTTCCGCCACGATTCGCTCGACCGTCCATTTCGGATCGAGCGAGGCAAACGGATTCTGGAAGATCATCTGCACGTCGCGACGGCGCTCGCGCAGCGCGGAACCCGTGAGACCCAGCCAGTCTTCGCCATCGAGTCGTATCCGGCCGGCGGTCGGTGCGACCAGGCGGGCGAGCACGCGGCCGGTGGTGGTCTTGCCGCTGCCGCTCTCGCCGACCAGTCCCAGCACTTCCTGGCGGCCGATCGAGAACGAGATGCCGTTGACGGCGTGAACCACCGGTCCCTTGCCGAACAGGCGGCCGAGCATGCTGCCGCGTCCGGCGAAGTGGACGGTGAGGTCGGAGACCTCGGCGATGGGTACTTCAGTCATGGAGATGACAGGCGACCTGCCGCCCCGGCGCGATCGTCTTCAGCGCCGGCCGCTCGGTCCGGCATCGGTCGAAGGCATGGGCGCAGCGCGGATTGAACTTGCAGCCGGGCGGCGGCGACACGGGATCGGCGAGTCGGCCGGGGATCGGGCTCAGCTGGCCGACATCTCGGTCGAGGCGTGGGATCGAGGCGATCAGGCCGACGGTATAGGGATGCTTCGGATCGTCGAGGATGTCGTCGGCCGGCGCCACCTCGACCAGGTTGCCTGCATACATGACCGCGATCCGCTCGCACATCTCGCCGACGACCCCGAGATCGTGGCTGACCAGGATGATCGCGGTCTCCGGCTCGCCGTCCTTGAGGCGCCGCAGCAGGTCCAGGATCTGGGCTTGGACCGTGACGTCGAGGGCGGTGGTCGGCTCGTCGGCGATCACCAGGTGCGGGTTCAGGATGAGCGCGGCAGCGATGATGACGCGCTGCTGCATGCCGCCGGAGAACTCGTGCGGATAGTCGCCGAGGCGTCGGCCGGCGTTCGGAATGCCGACCCGGTCCAGCATCTCGGCCACGCGCTCGCGCACCTCCGCCGGGGTCATATCCGGCGTGTGCCAGCGCAGTACCTCGGCGATCTGCTCGCCGATGGTCAGCACCGGGTTCAGGGTCGCGGTCGGATCCTGGAAGATCATCGCGAGCCGCTGGCCGCGAAGCCGCCGCATCTGCTCGGGGGCGAGATCGAGCAGGGACTGTCCGCCGAAACGGACGGTGCCGGACTCGATCTTTCCTGGTGGTTGCACCAGCCGCATGACCGAGAGTCCCAGCACCGACTTGCCCGAGCCGCTCTCGCCGACGAGGCCCAGGGTCTCGCGCCGCTCCAGCGTCAGGCTGACGCCGTCGACGGCAGTCAGCTGCCCACGCTTGGTCGGGAAGCGTGTGACGAGATTGTCGATGATGAGAAGCGGCTCGCTCACAGGCGCTCCTGCCTCGGATCGTAGGTGTCGCGCAGGAAGTCGCCGAACAGGTTGATCGCGATCGAGGTGACCATGATCGCCAAGCCTGGACCCAGCGCTATCCAGTAATTCTCATAGAGGTAGTTGCGGCCTTCGCTGATCATCGCCCCCCAGGAAGGCGTCGGCGGCTGCGTGCCGAGGCCGAGGAAGCTGATCGCTGCCTCCAGGATGATGACCTCGGCGAGATCGAACGTCGCCAGCACGATGATCGTCGGGATCACGTTCGGGATCACGTGGCCTAGGATGATCGCCGGATGGCGGACACCGATCGATTTCGCCGCCTGGATGTATTCGAGCTCGCGGATCTTCAGCGTCTCGCCTCGGACGAGGCGTGCGAAGCGGACCCAGAGTGCCACCGACAGTGCGAAAACCATGGTCCAGAAGCCAGGGCCAAGGATCGCGAGCAGGAGGATGGCGACCAGGATAAACGGGAACGAGAGCTGGAAGTCGGCGATGCGCATGATCACCGCGTCGACCAAGCCGCCGAAATATCCGGAGATCGCCCCCAGCATCGAGCCCAGGATCATCGCATTGAAGACCACGAGCAGCGCCACCAGGATCGAGGTGCGCGAGCCGTAGAGGGCGCGGGCGAAGATATCGCGGCCGAGATTGTCGCCGCCGAGCAGGTAGTCGGCCTTGCCGTCTTCCTCGAATGCCGGCGGCAGGAAGCGGGCTTCGAGGACCTGCTGGGCCGGGTCGTGCGACGCCAGCATCGGCGCGAAGGCGGCGACCAGGACGATGGCGAGCACCACGGCGAAGCCGGTCAGCCCCTTGGCGCTCCGGAGCAGCTCGGAGAGGAATCTCCGCCCGGCCGAGACCGGCGGGTCCAGCGTTTCCGCTGTATCGACGGCGGCTGGTTCAGCGGACATAGCGGATGCGGGGATCGATCAGCCGGTAGAGCAGATCGACCAGAAGGTTGAGGAACACGAAGACGCAGGCAGCGACCAGGACGCTTGCCTGGATCAGCGGATAGTCGCGCCAGAAGATGCTCTGAACGGTGAGCCGGCCGATGCCGGGCCACGCGAAGACGTTCTCTATGATGTAGGTCCCGCCGAGCAGCGTGCCGAGCTGCAGACCGACGATGGTGACGGTCGGGATCAGTGCGTTCCGGAACGCGTGCTTGAGGAAGACCGTGCGTTCGGGAACGCCTTTGGCTCGGGCGAACTGCAGATAGTCCTGCCGGATCACGTCCAGCATGGTCGAGCGGATCAACCGCGTGTTGAGCGCGATCACGAAGAAAGCGAGGGAGACAGCCGGCATCAGGATGTAGCGGAGCCTGTCCCACAGCAGGTTCCAGTCCCAGGCCCGGATCGCATCCCAGGCGCCGACGACGACCGAGCCCTTGTAGCCGGTGGACGGCAGCCACTGGAGCTCCACCGAGAACACCAGGATCAGGATGATGCCGATCAGGAAGTTCGGAACCGCCACGCCGAACACCGAGATGATCGATCCGAAATAATCGACCGCCGTTCCTTTCTTGAGCGCGCAGATGATGCCGAGCGGCAAGGCGATCAGGAGGGCGAAGAACAGCGCGGTCAGCGCCAGCTCGAGCGTGGCGGGGATCCGCTCGGCGATCAGTACCGCCGCGCTCGACCTGAGCCGGGTGGAGTTGCCGAAATCGCCGCGCAGCACGATGCCGGTCGCATAGTCGTAGAAGTTCTGCAGCACCGGCTTGTTGACGCCGAGCTGCTCGCGGAGCACTGCCTTGTCCTGTTCGGTCATGCCGGGGTTGCCCGCCTCCATCATGTCGACGATGTCTCCAGGCACCAGCTTGGAGATCGTCGACACGACGAAGACGACACAGACGATGACCATCAGCGCCGATAGTACGCGGCGAACGAGGTATCCCAGCATGATGGTCGAGCGCGCTCCGATCAGGCCTTCAGCCAGACATCCTTGTAGTAGATGCGGGCGTCCCAGGCGTTCTCGAAGTCCTCGACCGTGTCGCGGATGGCGACGGCGGTGATGTCCGCGTAGAGCGGCAGCCACCAGCACTGCTCGATCGCGATTTTCTGGACCTCGTTCAGCATCTCGTCGCGCTTCTTGGGATCGAATTCGAGCCGCTGCTTGTCCAGCAGCTCGTCGGTGCGCGGATCGGTATAGAAGCCGCGGTTCAGCGAGCCGGTCTTGTGCAGCAGGATGTGCAGCACGTCGCCGTCCGTGTAACGGTAGTTGAGAAGGTAGAGCGGGTGCTCGCCCTTGCGTCCGACAACGGCAGCTTCCGCGGCCGGCACGGCCTCGATCGCGACATCGACGCCGACGGCCTTGAATTCTGCCTGGATGACTTCGGCTGCGCGTCGGTTGGCGCCGTCGTCGTTGGTCGAAAGGCGGAGCTTAAGGTTTGTGGCGCCGGCTTCGGCCAGCAGTGCCTTGGCCTTTGCCGGATCGTATTTCGGCGCGAGATCCTTGGCGTTGGGCAGGACCTGCGGGAAGGCGGGACCAAGCGGGCTATAGGCGAGCTCGCCGTTGCCACCGAGCGCCAGCTGCAGGACCTTGTTCTTGTCGATCGCCATGCTGAGCGCCTGGCGGACCTTTGGGTCGCTGGTCGGTGCCAGCTTGATGTTGAAGCAAAGCCCGAAGCATGAGAGCGCGGTCCGCGTCATGACCTTCACGTTCCGCATGCGCTTGACCTGGGCCAGCTTGTCGAGCGGCACGGCATTGAAGCCGGCGATCACCTGGATCTCGTTTGACTGGAGCGCGGCCAAGCGCGGTGCGTCCTCTGGGATCACCACATACTCGATCGAGTCGAGATGCGCGGGCTTGTCGTTCTTGAAGCGCTTGTTGATGAACATGTGCTTGTCGTTGCGAACGAGCTTGATGCCGGAATCCGGCTGCCAGCGATCGAATTTGAACGGACCGGAGCCGACCGGATTGCGGCCGAAGTCGCCCCCTTTCTGGATAGCGGCGGGCGAGATGATCGCCTGATAGGCGCCGGCGAGGCCCACCCACAAGGTGACGAAGGGGGAGCTGTAGTTGTAGGCGACGGTCAGGTCGTCGATGACCTCGGCGCCGGTCAGCGGGCCGTTGATGAACTTGGTCGGCGAGGCGGTCGCCGGATCTAGGTGGCGCTTGACCGTGAAGGCGACGGCCTCGGCGTTGACGGGCGTGTCGTCGTGGAAGACGACACCCGGCCGGAGCTTGAAGACCACGCGCTTGTTGTCGTTCTGGAACTCCCAGCTGAGCGCCAGGTGCGGCAGCACGTTGCCCTTCTCGTCGCGCATCACCAGCGGATCGAAGATCTGGGTGAAGGTCTCGTGCGAGGTGAAGCTGGTGGTCTTCTGGGGATCGAGCGTATCGGGATCGCTCGACCGGCCGATACGAAGGTTGCCGCCTTTGCGCTGGGCTTGCGCCGGGAAGGAGACGCCGGCAGAAGCGGCCAGCAGAGCCATCGAGCCGCCGAGGAAGCGGCGACGGTCGAACGCAGCGAGGCGGCGGGAAACTTCGTAGGTCTGCTCCTCGAAGCTCATCCCCGGCATGGTGGCCGGATCGGTCAGGCGGTCGAACTCGCTCATGGCGGACTCCGTTAGGAAGAGGCGGGCTTAGGAAGAAGTACGGGCGAAGCGGATCTTCTTGTTGCGGTCGGTGGAGACGTTGAGTCCGTTGACCTTGCCGCCGTCGCGGACGAGATGCAGCAACGGCTGGAAGTCACCGCCCCATTGGCGGGGCCCGAGAGCCGAGGCGACGTAGACGTCCTTGAGGATCGGCGTCAGGCCCATGCGCTTGCGTCCGAGCGCCCCTTGCATGTCGAGCAGCAGGCGGTCGCCGCCGTTCGAGATCGTGTAGGTCGCCTCGAGTCCCTCGTTGCGATAGGCGCCGAGCGCTTGCTCCTGCTCGCCCTTCGGCGCGTTGTAGCCGTCGATGCGGCGCCAGGTGGCGGCGCGGCCGGAGTCCGTCGCTTCGAAGCCGTTCGCCGAGGGCCGGTACTCCTGCTCGTGCACGCCGCTCATCGGCGTGAAGGTCCCGGGCGAGAGCTGCCACATCGGCGTCTTGTGGCCGAGGCGCGAGATCAGCTCGCCGTTCTCGACGACAAGCTCCATCGGCTCGGCGCGGGCGTCGTCCCAGTAGAGGCCGGCGAGCTTCTCGAGGTCGGCCGCCTTCGGCGCCGGCGGCAGGGGCGAGAGCTTATCGCCGAGCACGATGTCCGCGATCTTCCGCGAAAGCGTGTAGGGCGCGATACTGTCTACGTTGCCGAGGATCGCGACGGTGAGCTTGTGCTCCGGGAATTGGTACGTGCCGGAGCGTCCTCCGGGCACGCCGCCGCCATGGCCGATTCCGTGCGCGCCGCGCCAGGGAGCCGACTGCAGGCCGTGGGCATAGATCGAGGTCCGGCCGCTGTTGAACTTCGGCGGCGTCTGCATCTTCTTGAAGATATCTGTCGTGCCGACCTTAGGCTTGTCCGAGACCATGTTGGCGGCCCAGACGAGCATGTCGTCGACCGTCGAGACAGCGCTTCCTTCGCCGGCGACCGGTACGCCCCAGCGGCCCTTCTTGAAGCTGCCGTCCGGCTGCTGAAGGTGGTGGGTGGCGAGGCCGGGCACGATCTCGTCGTCGAGCCGCATCAGACGCGAGTTGGACATCCCGAGCGGCTCGAAGATGTGCTTCTTGAGCAGGTTCTCCATTGAGTCGCCGCCGACCTTCTCGACGATCTCGGAAAGCAGACGGAAGCCGGTGTTGCAGTACATCAGCCGCTCACCCGGCTGGAAGTTCAGATCAGGCTGGCCGCGCATCAGCTTGGAGACCTCGGCCGCCGAGATCGGCGAGCGCGCGTCCGCGCCGGAGAGCGAGATCATGTCGAGGAATTCGCGGAGTCCGCTGACGTTGGTCATCACGTGCGAGATCTTCACCGGCACGCCGTAGTCCGGCAGGTCCGTATGGTACTTCCGCACCTCGTCGTCGTAGTTCAGCTTCCCGTCCTTGATCAGCAGAAAGGCGAGGAACACCGCGAGCTGCTTGGTCTGCGAGCCGATGCGGATCACGGTCTCGGGCGTGTTCGCCACACCGAGATCGACGCTTGCCATGCCGTAGCCCTTGCGCAGCAGCATCTTTCCGTCGTGCACGATCGCGACCGTGCAGCCGGGGCGATTGCCGCCATAGCCGGCAAAAAGCTTGTCGAGCGCAGCTTCGATGCTCGCCATGGCGGGATCCTTTTCGATGATGGGTGTCGCCGGAGGGGAACGACGGCCAATCGAACCAGCGGCGAGCGGTCGCTGTCAACAAACGCATTCCGATAAGAAATGTCTGAGCGTTCTACTTCTTCTTAGTCGCGGCCGTAACCAGCGCGTGGCAGACGTCGCGGATCGGCTTCAGGTTCGGTCGGCCCGGATCGATACGATAGGCGATCGCCAGGTGGTGCTTCGGCAGCGCCGGCTTCACCTGGAGGATGCGAAGCGCACCGCGCTTCATTTCGCCCTGGAACAGACCGACCGGCAGCAGGCTGAGCCCGAAGCCCTTGCTCGCGAGGTTCGCCATGATGCTGAGACTGTTGCACGTATATAGCCGCGTCGGCATGTCGCCGACGCTGGCGAACCACTCCTGGATCGTGGCGTAAAGCTTCGATGGGCGCGGGTTCGTGATGATCGGATAGGCCTTGAGGTCCGATGGAGTCAGCGCGCGGGACGGAAGGTCCAAGCTCTTGCCGGCGACCCAGGCAAGGTCGAGATCCTCCAGCGGCTCGACCGCGATGTCGGGGCTGAGCTCGGGCTCGGTCAGGATCGCGAAATCGAGCTGTCCCGCCTGCAGCTTGCGGTCGAGGTTGGCCGAGAAGTCGATGACGATCTCGAACTCTGCTGCGGGATACGCTTTCTCGACCTTGGCCAGGAGCGCCGGCATGTGCGTGAGCGCGAATGAGTCGGCGAAGCCCATCCGGATCGGACCGCGCAGGGTCTTCGCCGGATCGGCCTGGTCCTCGAGCGCACGGGCGAGGGACAGGATCTGCTCGGCGTGCCTGACTGTCTGCATGCCAAGGTCGGTTAGGCGCGGGCGATAGTCGTCGCGGTGGAAAAGCGAGCCGCCGAGCTGGCGCTCGAGTTCGCGGATGCGGCCGGAGATCGCCGGCTGGCTGACGTTGAGCTGATGGGCAGCGGCACGGAAACTGCCGAGGCGCGCAATCCAAACCAACGCCTCAACCTGGTCGAGGCTGATCCTCATGATCCGTCCTGCCGATCATCATGATCCCGATTTCCAATTACATCTTATCGTTTTCCTCCGCTAGCCTATCCATGAACCAAAGAAACATGTGGCCGGACAGGCGGACTGCCTGGGCGTCCATGGGAGTGCATTCACACCAGCAGGAAGGAACCGGGAGATGACTAGCCGCATGTCGAGATGGCTTCTTGTCGGAGCCGCGCTAATCGCATTTACCACCCAGGCCGAGGCCCAGCAGGTCACGTTCAGGCTCGGTACCGTCGATCCGCAGGCGAGCCATTCCGGCGCCGGCGCCGATGCATTCGCGGCCGCCGTCGACCGTCTCAGCCAGGGCCAGATGAAGGTCCAGGTGTTCCACGCCGGCCAGCTCGGTCCCATCCCCGAGCAGCAGCGCAACGTGCTCGCCGGCACCCAGGACATGCATCTCCTCTATCCCGAATTCCTCACCACGCTGATCGACGAGACCCGGATCATCTCGGCGCCCTACGTCTTCACCTCGCATGCGCATCAGGCGAACTTCTTGAAGAGCGACGCCTTCAAGCCCGGCCTCGACAAGCTCCGGAGTCTCGGCGCCATCGTCCTCGACGAGGACTGGACCTGGTGGCAGATGGATCCGCGTGGCGTGATCAGCGTCCGCCCGATCAAGACGCCGGCGGATCTGCAGGGGCTGAAGCTGCGCCTTTGGGAGTCGAAGGTCGCGATCGACACCTGGAAGGGCCTCGGCGCCAACACCATCGTCGTGCCGCGCCCTGAGATGTACCTCGCCTTCAAGCAGGGAATCATCGAGGCGGGGCCTGAGACCATCGGCATCGCCTATGACGGAAAGAACGCCGAGATCGGCAAGTTCTGGACCCGGACCGACGAGTACTTCCAGGTCGTCAACATCATGATGAACCAGCGGAAGTGGGCCGGCCTGACCGACGCCCAGAAGAAGATCCTGGCCGAGGCCGCCAAGGCCGGCGGCGCCGCTTACAAAGCGGAGTCGGCGCGCGGCTTCACCGAGAAGCGCGGCAAGGCCGAGAAGGAGATGGGCGTGACTGTCCTCGAGCCGGATCTCGCCCCCTGGCGCGAGAAGGCCAAGGCCATCAACGCCGCCCTTGAAGCGGACGGCACGATTCCGAAAGGCCTGGCCGCGAAGGTCGCCGCGATTCCGGCGCAGTGAGCATCCAGCCTGAGACGGGGAGGGGGGCGCTCGACCGCGTCCTCCGCTCCTATCTCGTCACCAGCAAGCGTGCTGTCCTCACCGTATCGATCGCGTTCCTCGCGCTCATGGTCGCGATCAACGGGATCGAGATCGTCGGCCGCGGGCTGTTCGGCCGCAGCTTCGTCTGGGTCCAGGAAGTCTCGATCCTGTCGGCGATGTGGGTCTACTTCTTCGCCTATGGCTTGATCGCCAAGGATGAGGAGTACATCCGCGTCGATCTCTTCGCGAACTTCGCCGGACCTGCGGCAAGGATCGTCATTTCGCTGTTCGCGCGCCTGGCAACGATCGCTTTCCACGCGACCGTCCTCTGGTTCGGCATCGAGACATGGCGGTTCTTGGGCTTGTTCAGGACAAGCATCCTCGATTGGCCGGAATCGCTGTTCGTCCTGCCGATCCTGATCGGCGCGGCCGACATCCTGATCACCGAATGCATCCACCTTCGCTCGAGCCTCGTCGATCCGAAGTCCGAGCCGGGGGGCGCCTGACCCGTGGCGACATTGGTCATGATAGCGATCCTGCTGACGCTGATGCCGCTGCGCGTGCCGGTCTGCGCGGTGATGGGCATCTCGGCGGTCGCCGGCCTGATCATGCTCGACATGCCGATCAGCACCC
>JBGALV010000103.1:0-16246 GCA_044223515.1 Alphaproteobacteria bacterium | reverse complement strand
CGACGACGAGGACTATGCGCTGCCGATCTGGGCGGGCGTCCTGCTCGTGCGCATGGTGACCGGCGAGCCGATCGACGACGAACGCAATCTCCCCGGTGTGAAGCGCCCCGATCACCTGAACCCGAAGATCTGGTGAGCCGCGGGTTGAAGCGCCCGATGCCCGCTGTCATGTTCCGCCTGACCCACTCCCTCCCTGGGATCGCACGATGAGCACCCGTTCCGCCGGCCTGTCGCTGGGCTTCTCCTATGCCGGACACATCTATTCGCATCTGCTGACGCTGCTGTTCCCGACGCTGGTCCTCTCGATCGGGCCGGAGTGGGGGATGGGCTACGAGGAGCTGCTGCCGTTGGCGCTGGCATCCTCGATCCTGTTCGGCGCCGCGGCTCTGCCGGCCGGATGGCTCGGCGACCGCTGGAGCGCGTCGGGCATGATGGTGATCTTCTTCCTCGGCACCGGCGCCTGCACGATCGCGACCGGCTTCGCCCGCACGCCGCTCGAACTCGCGCTCGGCATGGCCGGCACCGGCATGTTCGCCTCGATCTATCACCCGGTCGGCATCGCATGGCTGGTGCGCAACGCAAAGAACCGCGGCAAGGCGCTCGGCATCAACGGCATATACGGCTCGATCGGCGTCGCCGCTGGCCCGCTGGCCGCCGGCATTCTCGCCGACGTGATCTCGTGGCGCATGGCCTTCATCCTGCCCGGCATCGCCTGCGTCGCGACCGGCATCGCGATGGCGCTGCTGGTGCGCGGCGGCTCGATGATGGAGACCAAGGTCGACGCCAAGGCCGAGGCGCCGGCGACCCGCGACGATATCGTCCGCGCCTTCATCGTGCTGTCGGTGACGATGGTGTTCTCAGGCTTGATCTACCAGTGCCTGTCGCTGGCGATGCCGAAGGTCTTCTCCGAGCGCGCGCACGAGGTGCTGGGCACCGGCTCGACCGGCATCGGCGCGGCGGTCGCCGCGATCTATCTCGGCGCCGGCTTCTGCCAGTACATCGGCGGCTACCTCGCCGACCGCTACTCGAACAAGTCGATCTACCTGCTGACCTTCCTTCTGCAGGTGCCGGTCTCGGTGCTCCTCGCCGCGGCGACCGGCATTCCGACGATCGCCCTCGCGCTCTCGCTGGCGATCATGCAGACGCTGAACGGCCCGTCCGAGTCGATCCTGCTGGCCAAGTACACGCCGGCCAAGTGGCGGGCGACCGCCTTCGGCGCCAAGTTCGTGCTGTCGATCGGCGTCAGCGCCGCCGGCGTGCCGCTGATCGCCTGGATCTACGGATCGACCGGCGGCTTCGCCTGGCTGTTCTTCGTGATGGCGGCGATGGCGGCGGCGGCGGCAGTCGCATGCCTGTCGCTGCCCGGCGGCCGCGACGCGACGCCGGTCCCGGTCAGCGAGAAGGCGACCGCTGCGGCAGACTGAAACGAGAAACGGCGGGGAAGGGCCCCGCCGTTTTCTTCAGTACATCTTCTGGATCTGCTGCTGGTCGATCTTGACCGGGTAGCGCTGGCGCAGCCCCTGGCCGAAAGACTGGCTCAGGTCCTGCGCGACCTGGCCGCGGAGACGCTGGCCGAGCTCGGTCACTTCCTTCTCGGCCGCAGCCGCATCGGCCGGCACGATCTCCTTCACCTTGACCACGACCTCGGCGTCCGGGGCCGAGGCGCGCGCGCTCTCGCCCGGCTTGTTGGCGAAGATCGCCGCCGCCACCTGCGGCGCCACGTTCTCGCTGCGGCCGCCGCGCGAGACCGGGCCGACCGTGTCGACGTTGAGGCCGTTCTCGGCCGCGACCTTGGCGAGGTCGCCGTTGGCGGCCTTGACCTTGGCGAAGACCTCGTCGGCCTTCACCTTGGCGGCGGCGGCGCGCTTCTCGGCGAGCCAGGCCTGGGTCACCTCGTCCTTCACCTGGTCGATCGGCTTGAGCGTCGCCGGCGTCACGGCTTCGGTGCGGAGCACGAAGAAGTCGCCGCGATCGGTCTCGACGAGGCCGCTCGCCTTGGCTGCTTCGGTCGAGAACAGCGTATTGAGCAGCTGCGCGCGATCGGTGGCCGGCAGCTCGACCGGCTTGCCGTCGGGCCCGAGGCCGTTGCGGTCGATCGGGCCGATCTCGATGACCTTGAGGTTCAGCTTCTTCGCCGCCTCCTCGAAGGTGCCGCCGCCGACGATCTCGTCCTCGAGCTTGACCGAGAGTCGCGCGATCTGGTCGGAGGCGTGCTCCTTGGCGATCACGGCCTTCAGCTCGTCGCGCACCTCGTCGATCGTGCGGACCGTGGCGGGCTCCACCTTCTCGACCTTGAACACGTGCCAGCCGAGCGAGCTCTTGATCGGCTGGGTCACGCCGCCCTCGGGCGCGGCGAACACCGCGTCGCCGAGATCGGCCGGAAGATCGGCCTTGGCGACGGATCCGAGCTTGATCGCCTCGGCGTCGAGCTTGGCGATGTCCTTGGCCGCGGTCGCGAAGTCGCCCGACTTCGCCGCCTCGACCAGCTTCTTCGCGTCGTCTTCCTCGCTGACGAGTGCCTGGAGGAGCTCGCGCTTCTCAGGCGTCTGGTACTCGCTGGAGTTCCGGTCGTACTCGTCCTTGATCTGCGCTTCCTCGACCGGCATCGTCGCCGCGAGCTCCTCGACCGCGAGCCGGAGCATCTGGGCCTTGCGATACTCGGGCGCGGTGAACTGAGGGGCGTGGTCCTTGTGGAAGGTCGCGAGCTCCTCGGCCGTCGGCTCGGGGATGGCGGTCATCGTGTCGTGGCGGATCTGCACGGCGTCGGCGGTGCGGCGCTCGCTGCGATAGCGCTCGAGGGCCATGACCAGCGACTTCGGCGGCACGGCGCCCGCCTCGATCGCGCCCGCCACGAGCTGCCGGTCGATGTCGCGTCGGATCGACTTCACATAGTCCTGCTCGCTCATGCCGGCGTTGCGGAGCGCCATCTGGAAGGCGCCGGGCGTGAACACGCCGGTCGAATCCTTGAACGCGGGCTCGCGGCGGATCTGCTGGCGGATGACCTCCGGCCCGACCTCGATGCCGAGGCGCTGCGCCTCCTGGTCGAACAGGCTGTTGTCGACCAGGCGCTCGACCGTCTGGTCGAGGAGGCCGAACTGGGCTGCCTGTTCGGAGGTGAAGCGCTGGCCGAAGCGCTGGCGGAGCTGCGCCACCTGGGCCTGGAAGGCGCGGCCGATCTCGGCGGCGTTGATCTCCTGCGATCCCGCGACCACCGCAGGGCGGTCGGGATTGGAGATCGCGCGGACCACGTCGCCGATGCCCCAGATGGCAAAGGAGCCGACCAGGACTGCGAACAGGATCTTGATGAAGTAAGAGCCGAGCCGGGAGCGGAGCGCCTGAAGCATGAGCCTTTGACCGTGACGGAAAAACGAAAACGCCGGGCGCTCGACTGAGCCCCGGCCCCTGAAACCTCATTCTAGGCGGCCGGGAAGGCCAGGGGAAACGGGAAATCGGCCGCCGGTTCCCGGATGGGCCGCGGTTAAGGGTCTGTTTCGTTGATTTTAATGAAAATGCGATGAATATAGCCCCAGGCTCGACCGCATCCGGGGCACATGGTAGGGAGCCGGGAAAAATAACGCCCTGTGGAGGAGCCTCGTGCCTCTGATCGTCGGTAACTGGAAGATGAACGGCCTCAGGGCCGACGGCACGCTGCTGGCGGCCGGGATCGCGGCCAAGGCCAAGGGCAACCTGCCGAAGGGACGGGAGGTCGTGGTCTGCCCACCGTTCACCATCCTCGAGCGCGTCCAGTCGAAGCTGACCGGCTCGGGCGTGGGCCTGGGCGCCCAGGACTGCGCGGCCAAGGAATCCGGGGCCTTCACCGGCGACATCTCGCCCGGGATGATCAAGGAATCGGGCGCCACCTGGGTGATCCTCGGCCATTCCGAGCGCCGGGCCGGCCATGCCGAGACCGACGAGCGCGTCCGCGCCAAGGTCGAGGCGGCCGAGGCAGCGGGGCTGACGACCATCGTCTGCGTCGGCGAGACGCTGGAAGAGCATGACGGCGGCAAGTCCAAGGACGTGGTCGCCAGGCAGCTCCAGGGCTCGCTTCCAGACAAGCGCCCGGCCCGCTTGGTCGTGGCCTACGAGCCGGTCTGGGCGATCGGCTCCGGCCGCACGGCCAAGGCGGAGGTGATCGGCGCCATGCACCGCCACATCATCGTCCAGCTGCAGCGCCGCTTCGGGAAGCTCGACGGGGTCTCGATCCTCTACGGCGGCTCGGTCAAGGCCGACAACGCCCGGGAGATCCTGAACATCGACGGCGTCGACGGCGCGCTGGTCGGCGGCGCGAGCCTCAAGGTCGACGAGTTCTGGGCGATCTGCTCGGCGCGGACCTGACCGCCTCTCCCGGCCGGGGAGGGGCGATCCCATATGACGACAATCCGCCGCTGGCGTCGGCCGCGGTTCGGCGCTAAAACCCGCCGTCCTGAAAGGTCCGGAACCAGATGATCGTTGTCCTGATCACCATTCACATCCTGATCGCGGTCGCCATGATCGGCGTCGTGCTGATGCAGCGCACCGACCAGTCCGGCCTCGGCGGCCTGGGCGGCGGCGGCGGTGCCGGCGGCAACTTCATGTCGACCCGCGGCCAGGCCAACCTGCTCTCCCGGACCACTGCGATCCTGTTCGCGGCCTTCGTCGTCACCAGCCTGACCCTGGTCCTGATCTCGGCGCCGTCGAATCGCTCGCGCTCGATCGCCGACGAGGTGAACCCTCCGTCCGCCCCGGCCCAGCCCGCGCAACCCGCGGTTCCATTGACTCGGTGATGGTTTCGAGGCGCCGAGGCTGGCCCCGAGCCCGGCGGTTAGTGTAGTTTCGGGGTCCATGACGCGCTTCATCTTCATCACCGGCGGCGTCGTGTCTTCCCTTGGCAAAGGTCTGGCGTCGGCAGCCCTCGGGGCGCTTCTCCAGGCGCGCGGATACAAGGTCCGCTTGAGGAAGCTCGACCCCTATCTCAACGTCGATCCAGGGACCATGAGTCCCTACCAGCACGGCGAGGTCTACGTCACCGACGACGGGGCCGAAACCGACCTGGACCTCGGCCACTACGAACGCTTCACGGGCGTTCCGGCGCGCCGTTCCGACAGCGTGACGACCGGGCGGATCTACTCGAACGTGCTGGCGAAGGAGCGGCGGGGGGACTACCTCGGCGCCACCGTGCAGGTGATCCCGCACGTCACCGACGCGATCAAGGAATTCGTGCTCGCCGAGACCGAGGGCGAGGACTTCGTCCTTTGCGAGATCGGCGGCACCGTCGGCGACATCGAGAGCCTGCCGTTCCTGGAGGCCATCCGCCAGATCGGCAACGAGCTCGGCCGCGAGCGCACGCTGTTCGTCCACCTCACGTTGGTGCCCTACATCCGCTCGGCCGGCGAGCTCAAGACCAAGCCGACCCAGCACTCGGTGAAGGAGCTGCAGAGCCTCGGCATCCAGCCCGACATCGTCGTCTGCCGCACCGAGATGGAGATCCCGGCCGACTCGCGCAAGAAGATCGCGCTGTTCTGCAACGTGCGGCCGGAGAACGTGGTCCAGGCGCTGGACGTCGACACGATCTACCAGGTCCCGGTCGCCTATCACGGCCAGGGCCTCGACACGCAGGTCGTCCGCCACTTCGGCCTCGACGACAAGGAGCCCGACCTCCAGCGCTGGAAGGGCATCGTCCATCGCGTGCGCCAGCCGGAAGGCGAGGTGTCGATCGCGATCGTCGGCAAGTACATGAACCTCCGCGACAGCTACAAGTCGCTGGCGGAGGCGCTGGCCCATGGTGGCATCGCCAACAACGTGAAGGTCAAGCTCGACTGGATCGACAGCGTGATCTTCGAGCAGGAAGACGCGGTCCAGCATCTCGAGCACGTCAACGGCATCCTGGTGCCCGGCGGCTTCGGCGAGCGCGGCACCGAGGGCAAGATCTCGGCGGCGCGGTTCGCGCGTGAACGCAACGTTCCTTATTTCGGTATCTGCTTCGGCATGCAGATGGCGGTGATCGAGGCGACGCGTCACCTGGTCGGGATCAGGAACGCGAGCTCGACCGAATTCGGCCCGACGCCGGAGCCGGTGGTGGGCCTGCTGACGGAATGGATGCGCGGCAACCAGATCGAGCGGCGCAACGCCGAGGACGATCTCGGCGGCACCATGCGGCTCGGCGCCTACGAGGCGAAGCTCGCCAAGGGCAGCCGCGTCTCCGAGGTCTATGGCGGCGCCACCTCGATCAGCGAGCGCCATCGTCACCGCTACGAGGTGAACCCGGCCTATGTCGACCGGCTGGAGGCGGCGGGGATGAAGTTCTCCGGCATGTCGCCGGACGGCTCGCTGCCGGAGATCATCGAGATCCCCGAGCATCCGTGGTTCATCGGCGTCCAGTACCATCCCGAGCTCAAGTCGAAGCCGTTCGAGCCGCACCCGCTGTTCACCAGCTTCGTCAAGGCGGCGGTCGAGCAGTCGAGGCTCGTTTGAGCCAGGTCCGCACGGTCCAGATCGGCGGCTTCGAGGTCGCCAACGATCGCAAGCTCGCGATCATCGCCGGGCCGTGCCAGCTCGAGAGCCGCCAGCATGCGCTGGAGATGAGCCAGGCGCTGAAGGAGATGACGGCGAAGCTCGGCATCGGCCTCGTCTACAAGACCTCCTTCGACAAGGCGAACCGATCCTCGGTCAGGACGCCGCGCGGCCTCGGCATGAAGAAGAGCCTGCCGATCATGGCGGAGGTGCGCGAGACCCACGGCATTCCGGTGCTGACGGACGTGCACACGGCAGAGCAGTGCAAGCCGGTCGCTGAAGCCGTCGACGTGCTGCAGATCCCGGCCTTCCTCTGCCGGCAGACCGACCTGCTGCTCGCGGCCGGCGAGACCGGCAAGCCGATCAACGTCAAGAAGGGCCAGTTCCTCGCGCCCTGGGACATGAAGAACGTCGCGAACAAGATCGCGAGCACGGGCAACGAGAACATCCTGCTCTGCGAGCGCGGCGTTTCGTTCGGCTACAACACGCTGGTCTCCGACATGCGCTCGCTGCCGGTGATGGCCGAGACCGGCTATCCCGTGGTGTTCGACGCGACGCACTCGGTGCAGCAGCCGGGCGGCCAGGGCGAGACCTCGGGCGGCGATCGCCGTTTCGTGCCGGTGCTGGCACGCGCCGCGGTCGCGGTCGGCGTCGCCATGGTCTTCATGGAGACGCACCAGGATCCGGACAAGGCGCCGTCGGACGGACCCAACATGATCAACGTGAAGGACATGCCGCGTCTGCTTGAGACGCTGCTCGCGATCGACGGCATCGCCAAGGCGGGAGCCAACCGATGAACGTCCGCGACATGCTGAAGTCGGCGCGAGTCATCCCGGTGATGACCGTGACCGACGTGGCCCAGAGCGTCGACGTCGCCAAGGCGCTAGTCGAGGGCGGGCTTTCGATGCTCGAGGTCACGCTCCGCACCAAGGACGCGCTGAAGGCGGTTGAGGCGATCGCCAAGGCATTGCCGAAGGCGACCGTCGGCGTCGGCACGCTGACCAGGCCGGAAGAGTTCAAGGCAGCGCGCGATGCCGGCGCGGTCTTCGCCGTTAGCCCCGGCCTGACCGAGCGCCTCGCCGAAGCAGGGAAAGGGAGCGGCATCGCCTACCTCCCGAGCGCGATCACGCCGTCCGAAGTGATGGCGGCGCGCGAGTGGGGCTACACGACGCTGAAGTTCTTCCCGTGCAAGGCGGCCGGCGGCATCGGCGCACTCAAGAACTTCGAGCCGGTCTTCGCCGACGTCGCCTTCTGCCCGACCGGCGGCCTCACCATGGACGACTTCCGCGACTACCTCGCGCTCTCGAACGTCGTCGCCGCCGGCGGCACGTGGATGATGCCGGCGAACCTGGTGAAGTCGGGCGACTGGGCCGGCATCGCCAAGCTCGCCAAGCAGGCGGCGAGCTAGCATCCCATGGCGCGCACGCTTGTCGTGCGCCTAGGCGCCCTCGGCGATGCGGTGCTGACCCTGCCGGCGCTGGCCCATCTGATCGCGCGCGGCGACGATGTCACCGTGCTCGGTGTACCGGCGAGCTGGGGCTTCCTTGCTTCTTCCGGTCCGATCGCGATCGCCGACGCGGAATCCGCCGAATGGCGAGCGCTGTTCTCGGGTGAGGCGGTGCCGGCGATCCGCGGCTTCGATCGCGTCGTCGTCATGCTGGGAAAGACCGAGGTCGCGGAGGCGACGTCGCGCGCTGGCATCGCGACCCAGCGTATAACGCCGGTCCGTCCCGGTCAGAGCGGTGTGCATGCCGCCGAGCGACTGCTGCTGGGCGTTGGCGGTGCCGAGGTCGATCCGGAAGCCGTGCGCCTGCTGATCGCGCCCGAGTCCGATGGCGACGTGCACGATCTCATTCTGCATCCCGGCAGCGGCGGCACGTCGAAGCGGTGGCCGGCCGAGCGCTTCGCCGAGCTCGCACGCCACGCCGCGGCACCGCTGATCCTGCTGGGGCCGGCGGAAGACGATCTGGCTTCGGTTTTCGACGGCCTGCCGCTCGCGCGAGACCTGCCGCTCCCCCGTGTCGTAGCGACCCTGGCCAAGGCCCGCGCCTTCGTCGGCAACGACTCCGGCGTTAGCCATCTCGCGAGCTGGCTCTGCCCGACGCTCGCTCTGTTCGGTCCGACCGATCCCAAGGTCTGGGCGCCGGCGGGACCGATGACGCAGGTGCTCACCGCGCCGAAGGGAAACCTCTCGCGCCTCGTCGTCGACGAGGTCGCGCGGGCTCTAGGCGTTCGGCAAGACTAGGATCTTGCCGTTTCGGCCTTCCATGGCCGCGTGGC
Source organism: Alphaproteobacteria bacterium (assembly GCA_044223515.1). Lineage (GTDB taxonomy): Bacteria > Pseudomonadota > Alphaproteobacteria > SHVZ01 > SHVZ01 > SHVZ01. Next base: position 7,477 of record JBGALV010000103.1, on the reverse strand, counting down.
GGAGCGCAGTCGTGATCGCAGCAAGCGGATATGTGGCGAGGATCGGTACGTGGAGCCGGCTGGATGCGATCAGCCGCGACATCGCCATGTAGTCGCGTTGCACCGCCTCGGGCGTCCGGCGCGCGATCGATGCCGGCAGGGAGTATCCGAGCATCGAGATGCTGTGGAAGATCAGCTGCTGCGGCGTGATCTCGCACGGCTTTTCCGACAGCACGCCGTAGACGACGATCGGCGCGTGGTCGGCGAGGCAGGCGGCGATTGCGCGGGTGATCGGGCCGGCGACCGCATCGAAGCACGCCTTCGGCCGCTCTCCGCCGGTTGCGGCCAGCACCCGCTCGGCGAGAGTATCGAGTGGTTCGTCCAGCAGGACGACATCGCCGCCGGCGCGCGTCACCGCCGCCATCGCGTCCGTCCGGCGGACGATGTTGACGCTCTTCAAGCTCCGCTCGCGTGCCAGCGTCGCCAGCGAGAGGCCGACGCCCGAGTTGGCCGCCGTCTGCAGCACCCAGCTTCCCGGCTCGCGCGGTCCGTGGTCTTCGAGCATGTACCAGGCTGTGCCGGGGAGGCCGCGCAGCATCGAGAGCTGATGCGGATCGGCCTTCGGATCGACGGAGAGCAGCGACGAGACGGGAAGGGTGCGGCGCTGAACCCAGCTCTCGCCCACCGTCGGCACCACGATGTCGCCGGGCTTAACCGACGTGACCGACCTGCCCACGCTGAGCACGCGTGCGACGGACTCGCTGCCGGGCTGCGCTGGAAAGGTTGGGCGGAAGCGATGCCTGCCTTCGATCCGGAGCAGGTCGGACGGATTGATCGGGAAGGCGATGACCTCGACCAGGGCCTCGTCCGGGCCGGGAGGCGGCGGCTCGGCGATGTCCTCGATGCGGCAGACCTGGGCCGGGTCGCCGAATGCGCCGTAGGCTATCCGCTTCACCCGAGCGCTCCTTTTTGGTCACGCAACGCGTAGCACGGGCCGGCGTTCTGCCGACTGAGTGATCCTGGCGGTCGACCTTCCTGGAGGGGAGCGACGTCCAGAGGATCCCTCAGAATGTCGGCGGCGCCAGCTGCGGGAAGCGGGGCGCCTGCGGCTTCAGCGGCGGGCCGAGCGTCGCGTGCACGTCCACGCCGCTCTTGAGCACCAGCCGGTGGTTGGCGCGGTCCGAGGCGGCGGTGATGTCCTTCGCCGGATTGCCCGTCACCAGCAGCATGTCGGCCCAATAGCCTTCCCTGAGCCGGCCTCGGTCGGTGAAGCCGATCAGGTCGGCGGCGTTGCCGGTGCCGGCGCGGATCGCGTCGATCGGCGAGACGCCTAGGTCGACCAGCAGCTTCAGCTCTTGCGCGTTCTCGCCATGATAGTTGAAGGGCGTGCCGGCATCGGTGCCGAGCGCGAGCTTGCCGCCGGCCTTGTAGAACTTCAGCGTCGACTGTCGGTGCATCTCGTAGAAGCGTTGGCCCTTGTCGAGGATGTAGTAGGGGAGCGCGCCCGGCTTCGAGAGCGTGCGATCCAGTGCTGCCAGGGTCGCGACCAGGTAGACGTTGCGCTTGATCATCTCGGCCATCACCTCGTCGGTGATCTGGAAGCCGTGCTCGATCGAGTGGATGCCGCCCCGGACCGCATTCAGGATGCCGGGCGCACCCTGGGCATGCGCCGTGCTCTTGCGACCGAAGCGCTGGGCCTCGGCGATGCCCGCCGAGATCTCTTCGAGCGTGAGCTGCGCCAGCATCGGATCGACGTTGGGCGTGGCGACGCCGCCGGTGGCGATGAACTTGATATGGTCGGCGCCGGCCTTGATGTTCTCGCGCACCGCCTTGACGACGTCGAGCGGGCCGTCGGCTTCGCGGCCGAGGAACCAGCCGTGCCCTCCGGTCATGCAGATGACCTTGCCGGCGCAGTGGATGGTGGGGCCGAGCTGGTAGCCGGCGTTGATCGTCTCGCGGATCGAGATCTCGATGTAGTCGCGGCCGCCGAGGTCGCGGACCGCGGTGAAGCCGCCGCGGAGCGTCGACTGTGCCAGCTCGAGGCCGCGCATCACCGTGTCCTGCACCGAGTGCGAGCGGATGCTCGCCATCACGCTGGGCTCGCCCGGCAGCACCAGGTGGACGTGGCAGTCGATGAGCCCGGGCATCAACGTGCAGCCGCTGGTGTCGACCTTGGTGCCGTCGAAGCCCTGGAACTCGCCGGCCGGGGCGATGCGGGCGATCTTGCCGTTCTCGACCACGACGCCTTGGCCTTCCTTCGGCTCGGCGCTGCCGTCGAAGACGAGGCCGCCGACATAAAGGCTCTTCATCCGCTTCTCCTCCCGCTGCGTGCAGGAAGTCTAGCGGAGACCGGACGATTTGGGGCGAGGCCGGCGAACCGGCGAAACGGGCCTTAAGCTTCGAGCGCCTCGACGCCCTTGAGGCGGAGGTCGTTGGCGACGTCGGGGCCGGCGAGCAGCTCGACCAGGCGGACCGAGGCATAGAGATTGGCCTCGGCCGAGTTGCGCTGCTTGGTCGAGAGGAAGCGGCCGTGCATCGACTCGATCATGTTGGTGGTGAGGCTGGTCAGCTGCTCCTGCAGGACCGAGAGCTTCTCTTCGGCTTCGCCGCCGAGGCCGAGCTCCTCGGCGTAGCGGGCGCAGAGCCTGAGCGCCACCGCGCGCTGCTCGGCCTCGCGCAGCTTCTGCTCGTCCGGCGGCAGGTCCCAGCTGCCGATGCCGGCGCCGCCGGTGACGAAGGCGCCCGCGTCGCTCGTCAGCAGGTTCGCGACGATCGACTGGTCGGCGCCATTCAGGATGTTGACGGTGACCATGTCGCGCAGCGACTTGCGGGCACGGTCGAGCTGGCGGTCGAGGCCTTTGCCCTGGCCGCTCGACTGTACCGCCGACTTGGCGCCGAGCATCGTTTTGGCGAGGTCGGCGATCTGGCGGGCGAGCGTCTCGGAGTCGGGCTTGTAGTCGCCGCCTTCGAGATCGAGGCGCATCGTCTCCAGCCGCTGCTCGGCGCCGGTGACCAGCGCGCGGACGGCGAGGGCGGAGAGCGCCGGGTCGATGGTCTTCTTCTGCTCGAGCGCCAGCTTCTCCAGCGCTTCCATGATCTCCCAGGGCTTCTCCAGGCAGCCCATCGCGACCAGCAGCAGCGTCTCCGCCTTCTTCGGCGCGAAGCGGATCGCCTTGTCCATATGCTCGCCGATGATCTTCACGACGCCGGTCGACAGCGTCTGGATCGGCCGCGGCGGCAGCTGCTTGCGCATCGACTGGACGATGTCGGCGATCTCCAGGATGTCGACGATGTCGCCGAGCGCCTTGTAGATGTGCTCGCCCTTCACCTTGTCGATCAAGTCACGCTTGCTCAGGCTGTCGCGCTGGGCGCGGACCATGATGCTGCGGAGGTTGACCGCGCCTTCGGCCCAGATCTTGGAGCCGATCGCGTCGCAGAGCGGATCGTCGACCGACATGCCCGAGAGCTCGAGCTCCATCGCGCCGAGATCGGTCTTGTCGGCCTCCTCCTCGAACAGCTTGTAGACCGGCTCGATGGCGTTGCGCGGGATGCGGCCGTCGACCGGCACCAGGCTCTTCGTGTTGTAGAGCAGTTCCTCGAACGGCCGGCAGAACTGGCGCTTGACCGTATTGCGCCTGGGCGGCCGCACCTGGACCATGCGCGGGCGCATCTTCGACAGCAGCAGGCGGAGAGGGGTCGTATCGCCGCCGCGCTCGAGGTTCTTCTCGAGGAAACCGACGAGCTGCAGGAACTTGGTTTCTGGAATCTCGAAAAGCTTGCCTTCGAGATCTGCCAGATTTTCCTCGGCCCCGGTCACAGCTGGGCTCCCTTCAGCTTCTCCAGCCGGAGCATATGGTCGAAGTCGATACCGATGGTCGCCGCCCCTTCACCGCTGACGGGCCTGATCTGCTTTCGCAAGCTGTTGACCAAGCTCGACCACGTATCCTGACTGGTCGCGGGCAATTCGTCACGCGGGACGATGGGCAGGTGGCGGATCACGTCCCTCAAGGCCGAGCGCTGCTCCTCCCGGGGGCGTCCGGTGGTCTGGTCCCAGAGCTTTATCACCTGCTCCCAGCCGTCGAGGATCCAGAGCAGCTTGTGGACCACCTTCTCGGCGGCCCGGATGGTGCCGTCCCAGTTCTTCAGCGACTCGGCCGGCTGCTTGACCGTGAGGTCGATGTCGGTCGCGTATTCTGTCGCCAGCCGCCAGGTCTCTCGGCAGAAGTCGGCGGCGAGCTGGGCGTCGGCGGCGCTGTCGATCTGGTCCTCGGTTTCGCCCTTCTTCCACTCCAGAAAGAGCTCGCCGAGCGGCTTGAGGCGGTTGATCAGGCGGCGGGGAGGAGCCTCGGCCGGCATCTCGGAGAGGCCGATCTGGGCCACCGCCTTCGACCAGACCTCGAGATGGTCGTAGAGCGTGTCGAAATCCCATCTGAGCGTCGTGGCGATCGCGGAAAGGATCTTGTGTGCCTTCTTCTGACCCGCGACCGAGGTGAGCTCGGCGAGCGTCAGGGTGTCGCCATCGGCCGCCATGCGCTCGACGACGCGGAGCGTCAGGAAGAAGCGCGCGGTGACCTGCAGGCTGTCCTCGCGCTGAAGATGGCTGCGAGCGGCGGCGCTGGCATCGCGGCCGGCGAACCCCAGGCGCGCCACCCCGAGCGATGCCAGCCGGATCTGGCGCGGGGTGAAGTCGGGGGACGCGCAGATCGCTTCGTGCAGCGCACGGTCGTGGACCGTGAGCTTGAACATCTCCGGTACCGACTTCCACGGAATGATGTAGGTACCCTTACCGCCGGAGAGGCCGGGCACCAGGATCTCGGCCTTCTTGGTCTCGGGCCCGCGGATCCGGCTCGCCGCCAGCATCGGCGTCGTGAACGGCACGAGGACGCCGCGCTCACCGAACGTGAGCGGCCAGAACTTCTCCGACGTGGCGAAAGAAGTTGTCATGCCGAGACGACGCGCCCACCCACGTTGCTTATTGGTTCTTCTGGCTTGTTACCATGGCTGCGCAAGACAAAGCCAGCCGCCAACTTGGATAACTCGTTCAAGCGCTTGTCGTGCGGGCTTTAGTCCGATCTGAGCCGTGTAGAATTCATTTTGTAACAATCTTACGTTCGGATATTCACCATCTCCGTCGGCGCGATGTCTTTGTGACATCAATGAAAAGCGGGCCCGAAGACTTCGGGCCCGGCTCCAGAGGTTAATTTCCAGCCTCGGCGCGTTAACGGGAAATCAGGGGTTGGCACGTAGGCTGCAGTAACAGGGTACGTCGCCAGTCGCAGGAGAGTTCGATGCTCGCCAAGACCCGCCTGATCCTCGCAGTGTCCGTCGCCGCCGCGTTCGTCGCTGGGCCGGCCTTTGCCGCCGAGACCCTTTGCGGCACCCGCGACAGCGTCCTCAAGCAGCTTGCCTCGGAATACCAGGAAGCGCCCGTCGGCATCGGCCTCGCCAGCAACGGCGCGGTCGTCGAACTCCTGACCGCCTCGACCGGTACCTGGACGCTGATCGTCACGATGCCGAAGGGATCAACCTGCCTGATGGGCACGGGCGAGGCCTGGCAGGCTGTGCCGCGCAAGGTCGCGTTCACCGCCGACAAGGACAGCTAGGAAGTTTTCGCCGGGGCGTTCCGGCTCAGTGCAGCCGGGGCGCCTTGAGGAAGTCCGAGCGGTTGGCCGACCGGATCTTCGTCTCCATCGTCTTGCCGTCCCGCGACAGCGTCATCGGCACCTCGACCCCCGCCGGCCCCAGCGCCCAGACCCGTCGGAACAGCGGCGCCAGGTTCTTCACCGGTTCGCCCGCCACGGCCAGCACCAGATCGCCGATCTTGATCCCGGCTCGGGCCGCCGGGCCGCCGCCGGCCAGGCCCGCGACCACCAGGTGGCCTTCCGCTTCCATCGTGTACATGCCGAGCCAGGGCCTCGCCGCAGCGCCCGGGCGCCCCTGCTTCAGGATGTCGTCGAGGATCGGCTTCAGGAGGTCGATCGGCACCGACATGTTGACGTCGACCTGCGACTTGCCCTGGCGCTCCTGCACGTGGAGCGAGCCGACCGCGATCAGCTTGCCGGTCGGGCCGATCACAGCCGTGCCGCCCCAGTTCGGGTGTGCCGGCGCGGTGAACAGCGCCTCGTCCAGCACGTATTCCCAGTATCCGGCGAACTCGCGCTTGCCGGTGACGCGGGCCGCCAGCGAGCGCTTGCGGCCGGCAGGGCCGGCAGCTTCACGCGGCCCAGCACCTGGACCAGGCCGAAGCCGGTCGTCTGGTCGTAGCCGATCGGATAGGCCTGCAGCGCCTTGCCGCCGGCGGTGGTGACCCAGACGGTCTCGGCCTCGGTGATCAGGTAGCCGATCGTCAGGATCAGTCCGTCCTCGCGGATGATGACGCCGTTGCCGCCGCGCTCCGTGCCGAGGATCGAGGCGGTGAAGGCGTCCTCCGGGATCCGCGCACGGAGGGCCACGACGCTCGACAGCGCCTGGTCGAGGTCGAATTGATAGTCGGAGGGAAGGGGGCGAGCCTCTTCCGGGATTTCCCAGTCGGTGTTGTCGCTCATCGGTCCCCGTAAGATAGGCGCCCTGGCTGCTTTCAAGAAGGGCTGCGTTCGCGAAAGGGAGCGATCGTCATTCCCGGCCGCGGGCGACGGGAAGGCTCAAAAGCCCCCTCAAGACCAACGAATCCGCCCATTCCGTATTCCGGCTCACGAGCGCGAGATCGGGGACCCGCCGGGCGAGACATGCGAGCGCTATCTCGCCCTCGAGCCTGGCCAGCGGCGCGCCCAGGCAGAAATGGATGCCGTGGCCGAAGGTCAGGTGCCGGTTGGGGCTTCGCGCGACGTCGAAGCGATCGGCCTCGTGGAAAAAGCCGGGATCGCGGTTCCCGGCGTTCAGCAGCGCGAAGACGCGCTCGCCCTCGCGCATGGGGTGCCCGCCGATCTCGATCGGCGCCGCGACCACGCGGCCGATGGCCCCGATCGGCCCCTCGAAGCGCAGGCATTCCTCGACCGCGGAGGCGGCCAGCGACGGATCGGCGACCAGCCGTCGCCACGGCTCCCCCTGGCGCAGCATGTGGAGCATGCCGTTGCCGATCAGGTGCGTCGTGGTCTCGTGGCCCGCGAACAGCAGCAGCACGGCGGTTGCCACCACTTCCTCGTCGTCGAGGGCCTCGCCGGCTTCGCGTGCCTTGATCATCGCCGTGGTGAGATCGTCGGCGGGCCTGGCGCGGCGGTCGGCGACGAGGCCGCGGAAGTAGCCGGCGAGCTGCTTCGCTCCTTCCTCGGCGCGGTCGTAGCGGGCCTCGCCGGTGCCGCGCGCGGCGCCGACGAAGAGCGCCAGCTCGTCCGACCATCGCCTGACCGCGCGGAGGTCGGCACGCGGCACGCCCAGCATGTCCATGATCACGTAGGCCGGCAGCGGCTCGGCGAAGTCGGCTATCAGGTCGAATTCGGCACGGTCGACAAGCGGTGCCAGCAGCTCCTCGACCAGCGAGGCGATCGTCGGCGCGCGCGCC
>JBGALV010000102.1:0-16255 GCA_044223515.1 Alphaproteobacteria bacterium | reverse complement strand
GGTACTTCCAGATATGGACGCCGATGATCGCCGAGAGCCCGTAGGCCGGGTTGGTCAGCCAGTTCGGCCCGTCGATGCGGAAGAGGTCGAACAGCAGCGTGTTGACCATCCCCCACTCGGAATTGAGCATCCAGCGGATCGAGATGATCGAGGGGATGTGCGGCACCGCCCAGGGCAGCAGGAACACCGCGCCGAGGATGCGCACCCAGAGATAGGGGAGCGCGAAGAAGCCCGACAGGAACAGTGCCAGGATCATCTTCAGGTTCACGCCGACCAGGAGGAAGACGAGCGTGTTCCACGCCGTCCGCCAATAGATCGGATCGTCGAACAGCCGCACATAGGCCTTGAGGTCGGTCGCGAGCCAGATCGCGTAGCCGATCGGGTAGGCTACGAACAGCACGAAGACGACGACGTAGGGAAGGAGGAAGAAGAGACCCCAGGCGGCGTCCGAGGAAAGCCAGGGCGCGCGGGGAGCGGCTGCGGGTGCGGTCATGATAGGCGGGAGGGAAAGGGCGGCGAGCCCGAGAGCCCGCCGCCTTCGGTCAGCTTCAGCTCATGACCTTGGCCATGCGCTCGGCCAACTCGTCGACCGCCTTCTCGGTGGTCCAGCCGTCGAGCACGATGCGGCCCAGCATCTTGCCCCAGAGCTGCTCCGCCATGACCTTCGCGTAGTTGCGGTTGTAGGTCTGCGGGAACGGCTTGTTGGTCGCCTGCGTGAACTGCTTGAACGCGGCCGAGCGGTGTGGATCCTTCGGATCCGAGTAGAACGGGTCGTTGATCAGCGCCGGCATCACCGGCATGAAGCGGCCGTTCATCGCCTTCATCATCGGGCCCATGTTCTCGGGCGTGAGGAAGACCTTCATGAAGGACTTGGCGTTGGCGATGTTCTTCGACTGCTTGAAGATCAGCACCTGCTTGACCGAGATCATCGTCGGCGTCGGCTTGCCGTCCGGACCGTTCGGCCACGGCACGGTCGCCATGTTCTTGTAGTAGTTGTCGGGGTTGGAGGCGAGCTGCGACATCGGGATCGACAGCGTCGGGTTCATCGCCACCATGTTCTTCTTGTTCAGGAAGGACACGTTGTCGTCGACGCCGTTCCAGTTGACCGCGTCGGGCGGCGAGCACTGGTTCTTGATCGGCTTGACGTAGCTGTCGATCGCCTGGATCACGCGCTTGCGGATATCGGGCTCGTTGATGCGGAGCTTTCCATCCGGTGCCACGACCTCGGCGCCATAGGCGTTCAGGTAGAGGTGAACGTTGAAGAACGGATCGTTCGACGAGGTCGAGGAGCCCTGGCCCAGGCCATAGATGCGGTTGCCCTTGGCGCGGAGCGCCGGTTGCACCTTCGAGCACCAGAAGTCGAAGAAGGGCTCCCAGGAGTTCGGAATGTCCGACGCCTTGAAGCCGGCCTGCTCCAGCAGGTCGTTCCAGTAGTGGACGTGCGGCGACATCTGGAAGAACGGCAGCGCGTAGTACGACTTCTTGCCGGTTTTGCCGTTGAGGAAGCTCAAGGAGTCCAGCACGCCCGGCTGGATCTGATCCTTGATCGGCTCGATGACGTCGGAGACGTCGGCCATCAGGTCGTCATAGGCCCAGGTCGGCGTGTAGGCGAGGTCGTAGGAGAAATCGTAGGTGATGTCGGGCGGAAGGCCGGCCTTCAGCGCTGGGATGGCCTTCGCCTCGGTGTCGCCGGTGGCATAGAGGCTGAGATCGACCTTCTTGCCACTTTCCTTTTCCCAAAGAGCGACAACGGCCTTGAAGGCGGTGTCCTCGGCCTCGGTGACGCCCTTGGTCCACCAGATCACGAGATCCTGGGCCTGGGCGGGCATGGCAAAGCCAAAGGCCACGACGGCGGCGGCGACAACTGATTTAACGGCGCGCATCGGTTTCCTCCCCGAACGAAATTTCGAGAAGGAAAGCCTGTCACGCGCCCATGGGGCCGGTCAAACGCCGGCCCGGCCTCGCGAAACCTGGACGGGGCGAAGCTCAGACGTAGCCGGGGATCCGCCAGTCGACGAGATGATCCACGACCTTGCGGCCGCCGGCCTTTTCCTCGGCGGCGAGCAGAATCGCGCGCCGTTGCTCGGGTGAATCCACATGGCCCCAGACATGGACCGCCTCGTCGTCGACAATGACGTTAGTGTGCGCCGCGATCGCGAAGGGGAGCTTCTTGAGCTCGGCCATCATCGCGGTGCGGACCGCATCGTCGCTGGATATCGGTCGGTTCCATTTCGGCCCCGCCGCGACCAGGGCACGGACGATGTCGGCGCGGCTGACGATGCCGACCAGCTTGCCGCCGCGCAGCACGGGCACGCGCTTGATCCGCCTGGTCTCGAGCAAGCGGGCGATCTCGGCGAGGTCGGCGTCCTCGTTCACGGTGACCGCGGGCCTGGTCATAACGTCGGCCGCCGTGCGGCCGTGGGTCTTGACGTAGTCTCCGGCGAGCGAGCGGTCGCTGGAGAAGAGGTCGAGCCACCAGGAGCGGCGGTCCGTGCCGAGTTCGGCCCGGCGGACGAGATCTCCCTCGCTGACCACCCCCAGAACCCGGTCCTCGTCGTCGATCACCGGAACTGCGCTGATCCGCCGATCCCACATCTCGTGCGCGATCTCGTGGATCGGAGCGTCAGGCGAGGCGGCGCAGACTTCGGTGGTCATCACATCGGCGGCGCGCATAAGCCATCTCCCCGGCATATAGGGGGAAACACCCGGGATCCCGCCGGGTTGCGGTATCCCGTGCCGGCACCGACTCCGGCTGTGGCTGCCGAGGATGTCGGCTATGCGTATCCGTGCACGCGCCAGTCGGACATGTTGTCGACGACCTGGGTCACGCCCTTGGTGTTCTCGGCGATCACCCGGATCGCGGCCCGCTGCTCCGCCGACTCCACATTCCCCCAGAGATGCACTTCTCCTTCGTCGACCACGACGTTGATATAAGTGCCGTGGACGAAGGGCAGGCGGCGGACCTCGTCGAGGATCGAGGTGCGGATCTTCTTCTCGTCGGTCCGTCGCGACCGGTTCCAGGATTTGGCGGCAACAATCAGGCCGCGCACGATGTCGGAGCGGCTGACGATCCCGACCAGCTTGCCGTCCCGGACGACCGGGACCCGCTTGATGCCCTTGGATTCGAGAAGGGTGGCGATCTCGGCGATGTCGGTGGTTTCGCTGACCACGACGGCCGGCTGCGTCATCACGTCCCGGGCAGCCCGGCCGTGCGACTTCACGTAGTCGCGGGCGAGGCTGTCGTCGCCGGCGAAGATGTCGGTCCATTTCGGCTTCTTCATGGTCCCGAGCTCGACCCGGCGCAGCAGGTCGCCCTCGCTGACGATGCCCAGCACCTTGTCGCTTCCGTCGACGATCGGCAGCGCGCTGACGCCGCGGTCGCACAGCTTGCGGGCGATCTCGTTGATCGGCGTGTCCGGACCGGCCGAGCACACGTTGACGCTCATGATGTCGATGGCCTGCATGGGGGGCTCCCGTTGAATATGCGAAATCATCGCGTCGGGGCCGGCTGCCGACCTTGATCTGGGTCAAGCGAACGATTTGATTCAGATCAACGACGTCCTTGCGGAACCGGGGCATGTTCCCTGTGTCGTCGGACCTCGTCATGGTCTCCTCCCTAACGACGACTGGCGCGGCTGTCCGGGGGATCGGCGGCCGCGCCCCCTTTCCTCCCTGTTTTTGTACTGGCTCCGCGGGCACCCGCCCGGCGTATGATTGCGCCCATGTTTTCGAGCGAGGGGGGCACGCGATGAATCTGTTCGATCTCAAGGGCCGGGTTGCGATCGTGACCGGCGGCAATGGCGGCATCGGCCTCGGCATGGCCAGGGGCCTGGCCGGCGCCGGGGCGGCGGTCGTCGTGGTCGGCCGCAACGACGAAAAGAACAAGGCGGCGGTCAAGGAGCTGAAGAAGCTCGGCGTCGACGTCTCCTCCCAGATCGTCGACGTCACCAAGGAGTCGGCGGCCAAGAAGATGGTGAAGGACGCCGTGAAGAAGCACGGCCGTGTCGACATCCTGGTCAACAACGCCGGCATCAACATCAGGAAGCAGCCGGAGGAGTACACCGAGGCCGAGTGGCATCAGGTGATGGACACCAATCTCACCAGCGCCTTCCTCTGCTCGCGCGCCGTCTACGAGGCGATGAAGAAGGCCGGCGGCGGCAAGATCATCAATATCGGCTCGATGATGTCCATCTTCGGCGCCTCGTTCACGACGCCCTATGCCGCGAGCAAGGGCGGCATGGTGCAGATGACCAAAGCCCTCGCCTGTGCCTGGGCCAAGGACAATATCCAGGTGAACGCGGTGCTGCCGGGCTGGATCGACACGGACCTCACCAAGCGCGCGCGCCAGCAGGTCAAGGGTCTGCATGATCGCGTGCTGACACGCACGCCGGCCGGCCGCTGGGGTACGCCCGACGACCATGCCGGCATCGCGGTGTTCCTGGGAAGCCCCGCTTCGGACTTCGTCACCGGCACCGCGATCCCGGTCGACGGCGGCTATTCGGTACAGGGCTGATGGTCGATCTGGTCACGCTGACCGCCGACGGCGCGAGCGCGGTCGTCGCCGGCGACGGCGCCGAGCTGCGCTCGTGGCGTCCGCAGGGCGGGCCTGAGCTGATCTGGCCGGCCGATCCGGCGCATTGGCCGTTCTGGGCGCCGATCCTGTTCCCGATCGTGGGCTACCTGAAGGACGACCGATTTCGCTGGCAGGGCAAGACTTACGGGATGTTCCGGCACGGGTTCACGCGCTTCAAGCCGTTCGCCCGGGTGATCGCCGATCCGCACCAGGTGACCTGGACGCTGGTGGACGACGAGCAGACGCGGGCCGAGTATCCCTTCGCCTTCCGCCTGACGCTCGAGTACGAGTTGTCGGCGTCGACGCTGGATGTCGGCTTCGCGGTCGAGAATCGCGGCAAGGAACCGATGCCTTACGCGGTCGGATTTCATCCGGCCTTCAACTGGCCCTTCGCCGGCGGCGCGCGCGAGGACTATCGCGTCGAGTTCGATGCCGAAGAGGCGTCCACGATTCCGGCGATCACCGCGACAGGCCTGGTCCGCCGCAGCTCGCGTCCGTCGCCGCTGAAGGGGCGCAGGCTCGATCTTCGGCCGGAGCTTTTCGCCGAGGGAGCCTTCGTCTGGCCGGACGCGAAGAGTCGCGAGATGACCTTTGCCGCCAGGGACGGCTCGGCGCTGGTGATGACGATGGAAGGGTTCCCCCACCTCGTCGTCTGGGCCAAGCCGGCCGCGCCCTATGTCTCGCTCGAGGCGTGGAGCGGTCACTCGGACTACGAGGACACCGACGGCGATTTCGCCGGGAAGCCGAGCATGCGCCGGCTTCCGCCCGGCGAAACGGCACAGCATTCCGTACGCCTCTCTTGGCGGGCCGCCGGCCGCTGAGGTAGGCTTTCCCTCACTTCCCATCTCGCGGACGGATTCCCATGATTGATCATCGTTGGCGGCGCGTGCTCATCACGGGCGCCGCCGGGCGCATCGGCTCGACCCTGCGGGCCGGGCTCATCGGGCGCCATGACAGCTTCCGGCTGCTCGACCGCAAGCCGGCGCTCAATCCTCGCGCCGACGAGGAAGTGATCGTGGGCGACATCGACGACCGGGCCGTCTGCGCCAAGGCGGTCGAAGGCGTCGATGCGATGATCCATCTCGCCGGCGCGCCGGACGCCACGAACTTCGACCAGATGTTCGATGTGAACGCGCGCGGTATGTACAACATCTTCGAGGCGTCGCGGAAAGCCGGCGTGAAGCGCATCGCCTTCGCCTCGACCAACCATACCTACGGCATGTATCCGGTCGAGCACGGCATGACCGAGAACGACCAGGAGCGCCCCGACAGCTTCTACGGCGTGACCAAGGTCTTCGCCGAGGTGATGCTGCGCTACTACTGGGACAAGCACGGCATCGAGTCCGTCAGCGTCCGCATCGGCAGCTTCGAGAAGCGGCCGAGCCAGCAGCGCCACCTCATGACCTGGTTCAGCCACGGCGATACGGTCGAGCTGTTCGACCGCGCGCTGAAGCAGCCCGAGGTCGGGCACACGATCGTCTTCGGCATGTCGAACAACAAGCGACTCAAGATCAAGCACCCGAACTGGGAGGCGATCGGCTTCAAGCCGACCGACGACGCCGAGACCTGGCTCGACCAGCTCAAGAGCGAGGGCGTCGACGTCGACGGCCCGCTCGAATGGAAGCTCCACGGCGGCATGTACGAGCCTAAGGAATACTGACGGAGCTCGCGTCGTGACCGACTTCGACGTGATCGTGGTCGGCTCGGGCTCGGCCGGTGCGCCGCTGGCCGCGCGCTTAAGCGAGGATCCGGGCCGTCGCGTTCTGCTGCTGGAAGCCGGCCCCGACATGCGGAGCGCCGACGCGCCTGAGGCGATGCGGGCGCCGAACCCGACCGCGCTGATCGTCCATGACAGCTTCGGGCATTTCCAGTGGCCGAACCTGGTGGCGAAGCGGACGCCGGTTCAGAAGCCCCGCAAGTACTGGCGTGGCCGCGTCCTCGGCGGGTCGTCGGCGATCAACGGCCAGGTCGCGATCCGCGGCCATCGCGAGGACTTCGACGGCTGGGCCGCCGAGGGCTGCTCAGGATGGAGCTGGGAGGAGGTGCTGCCGTCCTTCATCCGGCTCGAGGACGACCACGATCACGGCGACAAGCCTTACCACCGGCGCGGTGGGCCGACACCGGTCCGCCGCAACCCGATCCACGACTGGGGCTACATCGACCGCGCGTTCTTCCTTGCCGGTCTCGATCTCGGATATCCGTTCGCCGACGACCACAACGCGCCGGACTCGACCGGCGTCTCGCGCTACGCGATCAACAACACCGCCGCGGGCGTGCGCGTCTCGACCGCCGATGGCTACCTCGAGCCGATCCGCGGCCGGAAGAACCTCACCATCGTCTGCGACGCGCAGGTCGAGCGCGTGCTGCTGGAGCCGAAAGGCAATCAGGTGATCGCGAGCGGTGTGACCGCGCGGCTACCGGGCGGCCGCCAGGACTTTCGTGCCCGGGAGATCGTGATCTCTGCCGGTGGCGCGCATTCGCCGGCGATCCTGATGCGCTCGGGCATCGGGCCGGCCGCCGACCTCAGGTCGCTCGGCATCACGCCGATGCTCGATCTCCCGGTCGGACATCATCTTCAGGACCATCCGGCGGCGCCGTTCCGCCTGCTGCTCAAGCCCGAGGCGCGCGCAAGGTCGCTCTACGAGCGGCACACCAATTGCGTGATCCGCTACACGTCCGGGCTCGCCGGGGCCGGCACCAACGACATGAAGCTGATCGAGCTGAACCAGTTCGGCGACAGCCTCGGCCGCCGGCCCGATCTCGACCTGACGCAGAACCAGAACGAGGTCGGCGTCATGGGCGTGGTGCAGCATCGCTGCTTCTCGCGCGGCCTGCTGAAGCTCGTCTCGCCCGATCCCGACGTCGATCCCGAGATCGACTTCAACCTGCTCGGCGACGAGCGCGACATGGTCCGGATGGTCGACGGCGTGAAGCGCCTGATCAAGTTCGTCCGCCATCCCGAGGCCAGGCGCATCTCGGAGCGGGTGATGGTCGGTTTCAGCGACTACGAGCCTGAGCAGCTCCTCGACGAGGAGATCGCGCGGCGCTGGCTTCTCGCCGAGGTCAACGACGGCCAGCACATCACCTCGACCTGCAAGATGGGCGCGGCCGATGACACGAGCGCCGTCGTCGATCCCCAGGCGCGCGTCCGCGGCGCGGTGGGGCTTCGCGTCGCCGACGCCTCGATCATGCCCTGGGTGGTCCGCGCCAACACGCATCTCTCCTGCGTCATGATCGGCGAGCATGTCGCCGACATGATGCGGAAGGGGCGCTAGAGCCGCCGGGTCAGCCCGTCGCCAGCAGGAAGCGGCGGTTGAGCGGCTGGATCGGCCGCGCGTTGTTGGCGAAGATCTGCGCGAACTGCTTGAGCTGCGCCTCGGACGCCTCGATCGGCTCCTTGTAGACCGTCCACAGGACGCCCTCGGAGCAGGGGGGCGTGGTCAGAGAGCCGTAGTAGCGGAAGTAGGTGGAGTTCGGCGGCAGCAGCCGGTCCGGGTTGACCGAGACGCTGGTCCACTTCTCGGGCGAGGCCTTCGCGGGCATCACCTGCCAGATCGACTGCAGCGTCTGGTTGGCCTGTCCCCCCCGGATGAAGACGCCGACGACCGCGAGCTCGCCCGCCTTGTTGCGATGCACGAGATGCAGCTCCAGCTCGAAGCGCTGGCCCGAGAGGATGTGCTCGCTCGGGTGATGGAAGTGGTACTGCAGCAGGTCGTAGGTCTGGCCGGCAATCTGCGCCTGGCTTCCGGCGGGGCAGTTCACCTGGATCGTATGCCCGTTGTTGAGCACGCGGACCGGCATGCGCTTGTAGGCGTAGGAGAGGATGCCGGGTTCGGCGCGGATACCCTCCTTGAGGTCGATCGGTGTCTGCTCGCGTCCAGCCGAGCAGGCCTGGAATTCGGGTGCGAGCTTTCCCCAGGCCTCGGGCCCGTTGGCGCCTTCGTATTCCCAATGGACCTCGGCGGCGGCGGCTCCGCCGGAGCGGCAGAGCGGGCAAAGCGCGGCGGCGGCCCCGAAGGCGAGTCTCAAGGCTGAGCGTCGATCGTGCATGGCGGCGTTCCTCCCCAAGAAACTCTAGCGCACGAATGCTCGCCGGGGCAGGGGAGGGCTGCTAATTTGATCGTCCCCGTTCGTTTTTCCGGTAGCCGCACCCGTGTCCGAATCCCACATCCTCCAGTCCTGGACCGCGAACGCTGCGGCCTGGACCAAAGCCGTGCGCAACCGCGAGATCGAAAGCCGCATCCGCGCGACCGATGCCGCGGCGATCGCCGCCGTCGTCGACCAGAAGCCGCGCACCGTCCTCGACCTCGGTTGCGGGGAGGGCTGGCTCGCCCACGCGCTCGCGGAGAAGGGCTTCGACGTCCTCGGCGTGGACGCGATTCCGGCGCTGATCGAGCAGGCGAAAGCCAAGGGCAAAGCTGCCTTCGAAGTCGCCGGATACCAGCAAATCACCGAATCGGGCCTCGGCGGCCGGCGCTTCGATCTTGTTGTCGTCAACTTCGCGCTGTTCGGCGAGGAGAGCGTACCGGCGCTGATCAACCGCCTTCCGGACCTGCTGGTGCCGGGCGGCACGCTGGTGATCCAGACCCTGCACCCTGTCATCGCCAACGGCGACCAGCCCTACGCCGACGGCTGGCGGAAGGGGAGCTGGGCCGGGTTCTCGGACGCCTTCACAGATCCGGCGCCGTGGTACTTCCGCACGCTCGAAACCTGGGTCCGGATGATCGCCAAATCCGGCCTCGTGCTTGCCGAGATGCGCGAGCCCGTCGATCCCAGGACCGGCAAGCCAGCCTCGGTGGTCTTCATCGCCAAGACGCGATGAAGGAGCTTCTGCGCGACGCGGCCTACCGCCGCGTTTGGCTGGTCGGCGCGTGCGCCGGCATGATGCGCTGGCTCGACCAGCTGGCGGTCGGCATCTACGTCTTCGAGGTGACGCGCTCGCCGCTTCTGGTGGCGATCATCACGCTTTGCCGCCTGATGCCGATGCTGGCCGGCGCCTTCATCGGCGCGCTGGCCGAGCGCGTCCCGCTCCGCCGCATGCTGGTCGCGAACCTTTCCGCGATGACCGTCGTCTACGGCGTGCTTGCGGCGCTCGCCTTCTCGGGCCACCTGCAGATCTGGCAGGTGGGTCTCGGCGCGACCCTGGTCGGCCTCTACTGGGCGAGCGAGATGTCGGTCCGCCGCACGCTGCTTGGCGAGATCTCCGGCACCGAGCGGCTGGGATCGGCGATGGGGCTCGACTGGGTCGCGGTCAACGGCACGCGGCTCATCGGACCGCTTCTCGGCGGCGCCATCTATGCCGGCTGGGGCGTCGGCGGCACCTTCCTCCTCGGCTCGGCGCTGTTCGGCGCGGCCGCGGTCCTGGCCGCGAGCATCAGGGCCGGAGGCGAGGCGCGTGGCAAGATCGGCCGCAACGTGCTGAGCGACATCGTCGACGGGCTGCGCTGGGCGGCCGCGCGGCCGGTGGTCATGGGCGTGCTCGCGGTCACCGTGGTCATGAACGCGCTGGCGTTCCCTTACTCCAGCATGGTGCCGGTCATCGGCAAGGACGTGCTCCACGCCGATCCGGTCGGCGTCGGCCTCCTGACCTCGGCCGAGGGGATCGGCGCGCTGCTCGGATCCTTCGTCCTGGCGAACACGGTCCGGCCGGCGTGGTACGCACGTACCTTCGTCATCGGCTCGGCGATCTGTCTCGCCGCCGCGTTCGTATTCGGAATATCCGCCAGCTACGTTTTCTCGCTCGGTGTCCTGGTGCTGCTCGGCCTCGGCTCTTCAGCTTTCGCCACCATGCAGTCGACCGTCATGCTGACCTCGGCGCCTCCGGAGCAGCGATCCCGGATGATGGGGGTGCTGAGCTCGACCATCGGCACCGGGCAGATCGGCTACCTCCATATCGGCATCCTCGCCGACCACTTCGGCGCGCCCTGGGCGGTCGCGATCAGCATGACCGAGGGGCTGATCCTGCTGTTGCTCTGCGTCAAATTCTGGCCCGCCCTCTGGCGCGGGGAGTGACGGGACGCTATAGCCTTTCCATATGCGGGGGACGTCGAGCTTGTGGCGCCGCTGGGAGCTGCCGACCTGGGGCGTGGCCGTCGCGATCTACGGCAGCTGGGCCGTGCTGACCCTTTACTGGGCGAGCGTGCCGGCCTGGGTCGCGGTGCCGGCGATGGGTTGGCTGCTCGCCTGGCACGGCTCCTTCCAGCACGAGACCATCCACGGGCATCCGACCCGCAGCCGCTGGATCAACTCCAGCCTCGGCGGGATTCCACTGGCACTCTGGCTGCCCTACGAGCTCTACCGATCGAGCCATATCGTCCATCACCGCGACGAGGATCTGACGATCCCCGCGGTCGATCCCGAATCCTACTACGTGCCGGCTGACGACTGGATGCGCGCGGCCGGCATCACGCGCGCGGTGCTGGTGTTCAACCACACGCTGCTCGGCCGCTTCACGGTGGGGCCGGCGATCGGGCTTTCGCGCTTCTTCCGCTCGGAAGTGAAAGCGCTGGGGCAGGGCAGGCATCTTCTCGACTGGACGCTGCATCTGGTGCCGGCTGTCGGCGTCGTCGCGTGGCTCATGTGGTGCGAGGTGCCGGCCTGGACCTATGCGATCGCGGTCTATCTCTCGATTTCGATCACGATGATCCGCTCCTTTGCCGAGCACAAGGCGGCGACCGAGGTGGGCGGACGTACGGCGATCATCGAGGCCGCGTGGCCGATGGCGATCCTGTTTCTCTACAACAACCTGCATGCGCGCCATCATGCGCGGCCGGAACTGCCATGGTTCGAGCTGGCGGCCTTCCATCGCTCGCAGCCGGAATGGAACGGGCTCGCCTATCGCGGCTACTCGGACGTCCTCGGCCGCTTCCTGCTGAAGCCGGTCGACCGCCCGGTGCGCTTCATGGATCTCGCCTAGCGGTACCTGAGGCGCTGGCCGAGACCCATCTTCTTCGCCTTCTCCAGCATCGCCGCGCCGAGCGCCACGTCGGAGAGCGACAGGCCCCGATGCCAGAACAGGATCGTCTCGTCGTCGCGCTCGCGGCCCTTCTTCCTGCCGACGACGATTTCGCAGAGCTCGCCGTGCAGGGTCTTCTCGCTGAGCTTGCCTGAGTCGACATGGGCGCGGAGCGCGCCGAACTTGCCGGCGTGGGCCTGGCCCCAGTCGTCCATCACCATCTTGTCCATGATGTCGGTGAGCGTGAGCTCGACTGCGCTCATCGTACCGTAGGGCATCACGAGAGCGCCCTTCTTGATCCACTCGGTCTTCAGCATCGGCTCGGGCTTGGTGAGCCGCGAGGCCTCGACCACGATGTCGGCGCCTTCGACGCAGCTCTTCCAGTCCTCGGTCACGGTCACCTTCTTGCCGAGGTCCTTCTCCAGGCGTGCTCCGAAGGCGTCGCGGCTCTCGGGCCGGCGGGAATGCACGCGGATCTCGTCGAAGTCGAAGATCCGGTCCATGAGCCGCACGTTCCAGTAGGCGGTGCCGCGTGCGCCAACGTGACCCAGGATCTTCGAGTTCTTGCGGGCGAGGTGCTTGGCACCGAGCGCGGTGACGGCGCCGGTGCGCATGTCGGTGATGTCGGCGGCATCGATGACGGCGATAGGCGCGCCGGTTCTGGGATCGAACAGGTTGAGCAAGGCCAGCTCCGACGGGAGGTCGTGCCTGTAGTTTTCGTGGAAGTCGCCGACGATCTTCACGCCGGCGAGATTGAGCGGCTGGATGTAGCCGCGGAGCACGTTGAAGTGCCCGGGAAAGGTCGGGTCCGGCACCAGGTGGGTGCGAGGCTCGATCACCGCCTGGCCGGATCCCTGTGCGCGGAGCCCGCCCTCGATCGCGTCCAGGATCTCCTGGTCCGTCAGCGCCAGCTTCTGGACGTCCTGATAGTTCAGGTAGTGGAGATAGATCTCGGGCATCGGCCGGCTCCCAAAACGAAACCCCTCCCCGCGAGGCGCGGGGAGGGGTCAGAGACTACGCGAAAACGCCGGTCAGCTTACTTCTTCGTGGCGTTCCACCAGACGACCTTGGTGTTGTCGAGGACGCCGTCGATGTTGTTCCGCCACGCCGCCTTCTGGAAGAACATGCCCAGCGGGATGTAGGGCACCTGCTGGTAGAAGCGGATCTGGAACTCGTCGGCCAGCTTCTTGCGCGCGGCCGGGTCGGCCTCGGTGATGAACTGCTGGCGCATCTTCTCGAGCTGCTCGTCGCAGGGCCAGCCGAACCAGTTCTTGCCGTCGCAGGGAGTCGCGGCGGTGTTGTTGGTCAGCGGGTCGGCGGAGAGCGGGCCGACGCCCCAGGTGTGGAAGACGTGCCAGCCGGACTTGTTGTCCTTCGGCGCGTCCTTCACGGTGCGGCGGGTCACCAGCGTGCCCCAGTCCATGTTCTGCATGTCGACGTTGAAGCCGGCCTGCTTCAGCTGCTGGCCCGTCATCGTCGTCATCGCCGAGATCACCAGGAACTCGGTCGGGTTCATCAGCACGATCGGCTCGCCATTGTAGCCGGCCTCCTTGAGGAGGGCCTTCGCCTTCTCGATGTTGGCCGGGCTCGGCTTGCCCCAGTCGCCGACGCCGGCGTTGGTCTCGAGCGGGAACCCGCAGGCGAAGACCGCCCAGCATTCCTTCTCGAGGCTCTTGTTGCCGACCATGGCGGCGAGGCTGTCGGACTGGTTCATCGCGTACAGCATCGCCTGGCGGACCTTCGGATTGTTGGTCGGCGCCACCAGGTGGTTCGGACGCAACACCGGCGTGAAGCCGCCCGTGTTGATGATCTTGACGGTGATGTTCTTCTCTTTCTCCAGCACCGGGATCATGTCCGTCGGCACGTATTCGTAGAAGTCGACTTCGTTGCGGATCAAGGCCTGGACCGCGGTCTGGGCGTCCGGGATGTAGGTCCACTCGACGCCGTCGACCTTGACGACCTTGGCGCCGGTCAGCGCGTCGGGGGCTTCGGTGCGCGGCACATAGGCCGGGTTCTTCTTGTAGGAGACCTTGCTGCCCGGGACCCACTTCTCCTTCTCGAAGATGAAGGGACCGGAGCCGATCGGCTCGGCGACCTGCTGGAAGGGATCGGTCATCGCCTCCTTCTCGCGCATGATCACGAGCGGCTGCGCGGACGCGCCCAGCATGTCGACGAGCGGGCCGAACTTGTCCTTGAGCTTGATCTCGAAGGTACGGTTGTCGACCGCGACGATGTCGGAGACGCGGGTCATCAGGATCTGGCCGGAGGCGATGCGGGCGCCCCAGCGCTTGATCGACGGAACCACGTCCTTGGCGGTGACGTCGGTGCCGTCATGCCACTTGAGGCCCGGACGGAGAACGAAGGTCCAGCTGAGGCCGTCGGCGCTGGTCTTCCAGCTCTCGACCATCTGCGGCTTGGAGATGCCCTTGAGGTCCTGGGCGAAGAGCTGATCGTAGACTAGGAAGGCGTGGCCGGCGGTGATCGCGGCCGTGGTCCAGATCGGGTCCAGCGACTTGAGGTCGGCTTCCGCCGCGACCTTGATGTAGTTGTTCTGGGCCTGGGCGCTGCCGGCCATCAGGCCGACCGCCAGGGCCGCCATCGCGACGCCCCGTTTTAGGTCCTTCATGTGCATGTTGATCCTCCGGCTCCCTGTGTTTCAGTATCGGAAAAGGAGTTTCCGTCAAATCCAGTCTAACCCGAGAGGTTCGCGGTGCGCATCACCTTAGAGACCGTCGAGCGTGTCCCCTTCGCCGGCGGCGCTTCCTTCGGCAATACCGGTCCCTACCAGCGGCTGGCGGGCAAGATCCGGCTGGGCGTGGATCCGAAGGCGCCGCACAACCGGGTGATCGTGGACCTCGACAAAGCACCGAAAGCCGCCGACGGGCTGGTCGAGTGCGTCGCCGACTTCACCATCCTGAAGCCGGTCGACATGGCGAAGGGCAACCGCCGCCTGTTCTACGATTGGGGCAACCGCGGCAACATCCGCTGCCTGCAGTTCTTCAACGACGCGATCCATTCCAACACGCCGCGCGAGGCGGCTCATGCCGGCAACGGCTTCCTGTTCCGGCGCGGCTACACGGTCGTCTGGGTCGCCTGGGAAGGCGACCTGCTGCCGGGCGACGGCCGCTTCGTGCTGGAGACCCCGATCGCGACCGAGAACGGCAAGCCGATCACCGCGCCGGTGCGCGTCGAGTACATCCTGGACGAGCCGGGCGTGAAGTGCCTGCCGCTGTCCGGGCGCGCCTCCACCCGCAGCTTCCCGACGGTCTCGCTCGACACGTCCAAGGCGACGCTGACGGTCCGGCCCTATCCGGACGAGCCGCGCGTGGCGATCGATCCGTCGAAATGGGAGTTCGCGCGCCTCGAAGGCGGTGCCGGGCTGGATGGGTCGGCGAACGAGACCGGCGTCGCTCCGTCCGACCAGCACATCCATCTCAAGGGCGGCTTCACGCCCGGGCTCATCTACGAGCTGGTCTACACCGCGCGCGATCCGCGCGTGCATGGCCTCGGTCACGCGATGGTACGCGACGCGATCGCGTTCCTCCGCAACGATGCATCCGAGAGGAATCCGCTCAAGGACGGCATCGACAAGGCCTATTGCTGGGGCCGTTCGCAGACCGGCCGCGCCATCCGCGACTACGTCTATCTGGGCTTCAACGACGACGGCCAGGGCCGGAAGGTTTTCGACGGCGTGCTGCCGCACGTCGCCGGCGCCGGCAAGCAGTGGTTCAACCATCGCTTCTCGCTGCCGGTGGTGCCGGCCGGACAGCAGCACGAGGACCACTTCAACATCGCGGACCGCTTCCCGTTCTCCTACGCGCAGTCGACCGACCACAACACCGGCAAGAGCGACGCCATCCTGAAGCGTCCGAAGACCGACCCGCTGGTGATCCACACCCAGACCTCGAGCGAGTACTGGCAGCGTCGCGGCTCGCTGGTCCACACCGACACCGCCGGCAACGACCTGGCCCAGCCGGACAACGTCCGCGTCTTCCTGTGGGCGTCCTCGCAGCACATGTCGGACCCGAACCTGAAGAAGCCCTCGAAGGGCGTCTGCCAGAACTACGTCAACGTCGTGCTGACGACGCCGCTCTTCCGGGCTGCGCTCGACGCGCTCGATGCCTGGGCGACCAGCGGCACGACGCCGCCGGACTCGCGCATGCCGCGCCGCGCCGACGGCACCATGATCACGATGGAGGAATGGCGGAAGAAGTTCCCGGCGATCCCCGGGATCATGCAGCCGTCAGGCCCGAACCAGCTGAAGCTTCTCGACTTCGGTCCCGACGCCGACGAGAAGGGCATCCTGACGGTCGAGCCGCCGCGCGTGCTCGACAACCAGACCTACACGATCATGATCCCGGCCGTGGATGCGGACGGCAACGACCTCGGTGGTGTCCGCATGCCGACGGTGGATGCGCCGCTCGGCACCTATACGGGGTGGAACCTGAGGACGCAGGGCGGGGGCTACGGGTCGAGCCACACCTTCACCGGCAGCTACATCCCGTTCCCCGAAACCGACGCCGAGCGCGCGTTCACGCGCGACCCCAGGCCCTCGATCCTGTCGCGCTACAAGGACAAGCAGGGTTATGTCCGCGCCATCGAGGCGGCGGCGAAGAAGCTGGTCGCCGACCGGCTGATGCTGGAGGAGGACATTCCGCGCGTGGTCGATGCCGCCCGCGACTGGGGCCGCCCGCGCCACGACGTGAAGACGCTCAGCTGAAGGCGGC
>JBGALV010000101.1:0-16616 GCA_044223515.1 Alphaproteobacteria bacterium | reverse complement strand
AGCGCGCCGGCGCCGGTCGCCGCCTCGATGCGGCGGACGCCCGCCGCGACCGCGCCTTCGGAGACGATCTTGAGCAGACCGATGTCGCCGGTGCGCTCGACATGGGTGCCGCCGCAGAGCTCGACCGAGAACCTCTCGGAATCGAGGCCGCCCATCGAGACGACGCGGACCTCGTCGCCGTACTTCTCGCCGAACAGCGCCATCGCTCCGGCCGCCACCGCATCGTCCGGCGTCATCAGCGTGGTGCCGACCGCCTGGTTGAGGCGGATGCGGTTGTTGACCTCGGTCTCGATCGACGCGAGATCTGCCGCCTCGATCGGTCGCGGGTGGCTGAAGTCGAAGCGGAGCCGGTCGGGCGCCACCAGCGAGCCCTTCTGCGTCACGTGCTCGCCGAGCTGGCGGCGGAGCGCCTCGTGCAGCAGGTGCGTGGCGGAGTGGTTGGCACGCAGCCGGCGGCGACGTTCGACGTCGATCTCGGCCGCGGCGGTGTCGCCCACCTTGATCGGGCCCTTCACCACCTTGCCGACATGGACATGCAGGTCGCCGACGCGCTTGGCGGTGTCGGTGACCTCGATGCGGCCGCCCGACGACGTGACGATCACGCCGGTGTCGCCCATCTGGCCGCCGGACTCGGCGTAGAACGGCGTCTGGTTCATGATGACCGCGACTTCGCCGGAGGCGACCTCGGACACCTGCCTGTCGCCGACGACCAGCGCGTCGATGCGGCCTTCGGCCTTGTCGGTCGCATAGCCGAGGAAGTCGGTGGCGCCGGTCTTCTCGCGCACCTCGAACCAGATGCGGCCGGTGGCCGCCTCGCCCGAGCCGGACCACGCGGCACGCGCGGTCTCGCGCTGGCGCTCCATCGCCGCGTCGAACCCGGCCTGGTCGAGGTTCAGGCTCTGGCCGCGCAGGATGTCGGCGGTCAGGTCGACCGGGAAGCCGTAGGTGTCATAGAGCTTGAAGGCGACCTCGCCCGGCAGCGTGCCGTTCTGGCCGAGCTTCCTGGTCTCGTCGCCGAGCAGGCGGAGCCCGCGGTCGAGAGTCTGGCGGAAGCGCGTCTCCTCGAGCTTGAGAGTCTCCTGGATCAGCGCCTGGGCGCGGCCGAGCTCGGGATAGGCCTGGCCCATCTGGCCGATCAGCACCGGCACCAGCTTCCAGAGCAGCGGCTCCTTGGCGCCGAGGATGTGCGCATGGCGCATGCCGCGGCGCATGATGCGGCGGAGCACGTAGCCGCGGCCCTCGTTCGACGGCATGACGCCGTCGGCGATCAGGAAGCTCGACGCACGGATGTGGTCGGCGATGACCTTGTGCGACGCGCGATGCTCGCCGTCGGGCGCGACGCCGGTCGCCTCCGACGAGGCGAGCACGAGCGAGCGCAGGATGTCGGTGTCGTAGACGTCCTGCTTGCCCTGCATCAGGGCGGCGATGCGCTCGAGGCCCATGCCGGTGTCGATCGACGGGCGCGGCAGGTCGACCCGTTTGCCGGGCTCCAGCTGCTCGAACTGCATGAACACCAGGTTCCAGAACTCGAGGAACCGGTCGCCGTCCTGATCGGCCGAGCCCGGAGGCCCGCCCCAGACCTTGTCGCCCTGGTCGTAGAAGATCTCCGAGCACGGGCCGCAGGGGCCGGTATCGCCGGCGGACCAGAAATTGTCCGAGGTCGCGATGCGGATGATCTTGTCGTCGGAGAAGCCGGCGATCTTCTTCCACAGCGACGCCGCTTCCTCGTCCTCGTGATAGACGGTGACGAGAAGCTTGTCCTTCGGCAGTCCCAGGTCCTTGGTGACGAATCCCCAGGCGAGCGTGATCGCCTGCTCCTTGAAGTAGTCGCCGAAGGAGAAGTTGCCGAGCATCTCGAAGAAGGTGCAATGGCGTGCGGTGTAGCCGACGTTCTCGAGATCGTTGTGCTTGCCGCCGGCACGCATGCACTTCTGGGACGTGGCGGCGCGCACGTAGTTCCGCTTCTCGATGCCGGTGAACAGGTTCTTGAACTGAACCATGCCGGCCGAGGTGAACATCAGCGTCGGATCGTTGCGCGGCACCAGCGGGCTCGAGGAGACGACCTCATGCTCGTTGCGCCGGAAATACTCCAGAAAGCTGGTGCGGATGTCGTTCGCCGAAGTCATGACACGGGCCCTTGAGCGGAAATGCGCCCGGACGCGGTCGGAATGACCGGCAAACCCGGGGAAATGCTTCTATCCGCAGGCTTTAGGCGTGTCTAGGCGCCTTTCGGCGACATCCCCGAGGAGTCCCTGGAAATGGGACGCGGCGGTCCAGGCTCCCCGTCCAAAAGGAGCCCGGCCGCCGCGTCTCGCGCTCGACCTCTTAATCGGCCGCCGGCTACTCGGTGGCGGCGAAGCTCTCCGAGCTCATCATCTTGTCCCCGACCTGGCCGGCGTTCTCGCGGATCGCCTGCTCGATCTTCTGGGCGACGTCCTTGTTCTCGCGGAGGAAGTTCTTGGCGTTCTCCCGGCCCTGGCCGATGCGCTGGCCCGCATAGGAGAACCAGGCGCCCGACTTCTCGACGATCCCGGCGGCGACGCCGAGGTCGACCAGCTCGCCGGTCTTGGACACGCCCTCGCCGTACATGATGTCGAACTCGACCACCCGGAACGGCGGGGCCATCTTGTTCTTCACCACCTTCACGCGGGTCTGGTTGCCGGTGACCTGCTCCTTCTCCTTGATCGCGCCGATGCGGCGGATGTCGAGACGGACCGAGGCGTAGAACTTGAGCGCGTTGCCGCCGGTCGTCGTCTCGGGATTGCCGAACATGACGCCGATCTTCATGCGGATCTGGTTGATGAAGATGACCATGCAGCGCGACTTGGAGATCGAGCCGGTCAGCTTGCGGAGCGCCTGGCTCATCAGGCGGGCCTGAAGGCCGACATGGGTGTCGCCCATCTCGCCCTCAAGCTCCGCCCTCGGCACGAGCGCCGCCACCGAGTCGACGACGAGGACGTCGATGGCGCCGGAACGGACCAGCGTATCGGCGATCTCGAGCGCCTGCTCGCCGGCGTCCGGCTGGCTGATCAGCAGCTCCTCGACGTCAACGCCCAGCTTCTTCGCATATGAGGGGTCGAGCGCGTGCTCGGCGTCCACGAAGGCGCAGGTGCCGCCGGCCTTCTGGGCCTCGGCGATGACATGGAGGGCGAGGGTCGTCTTGCCCGAGCTTTCCGGCCCGTAGACCTCGATGATGCGGCCGCGCGGCAGGCCGCCGATGCCGAGCGCGATGTCGAGCCCGAGCGAGCCGGTCGAGATCACCTCGATCTCCTGGGACTCGGTGCGCGCACCGAGCTTCATCACCGACCCTTTGCCGAAGGCGCGCTCGATCTGGCCGAGAGCGGCTTCCAATGCCTTGTTCTTGTCCACGCCGTCCCTTTCGACCACTCGGAGAGCTGCTGACATCGGTTGGAGACCCCTCTTGCCATGGCGCCCGGAGCGGCGCAACGGAGGCGATCGTGCCTATTTTGTTCTCGGCCTGCAAGCGGAAAATTTCCTGTTTTGTTCTCGGGCTTTGCCTGAAATTCGAGCAGAGGTTCAGGCGTTTTTCGCTGTGGCTTGACCGGGTTAGGGGTACCCCGCACGATCCCCGCCGATGGTGTTTCGCATGGCCCCTCCCCGGCCGGAACGAAGCTCCGATCGCCCGCTTCTCCGATCCCGAGGGACCGACACCATGATTCGGAACACGCTCGTCTGGCTTTGCAGCACCACGGCCATCGCGGCCGTCCTGGCGCTCCCCGCCTACGCCCAGAAGAAGACCACGCTGGTCGTCGGCCTCGACATCTCCGA
Source organism: Alphaproteobacteria bacterium (assembly GCA_044223515.1). Classification (GTDB taxonomy): domain Bacteria; phylum Pseudomonadota; class Alphaproteobacteria; order SHVZ01; family SHVZ01; genus SHVZ01. The sequence goes on along the minus strand of JBGALV010000101.1, from coordinate 12,827 downwards.
CGGCCGCAACTACGACCCGGCGCGTTCGGCCGACCTCACCCCGCCGCTCACCATGGGCGCGGTCACCGACACGCTGCTCACGCTGTCGACCGACGACCTCGTCAACGTGAAGCCGTCGCTCGCCACGGCCTGGACCCTGGTCAACAACGGCGCCGCCTGGCGCTTCACGCTGCGCCCGGGCGTCAAGTTCTGGAACGGCGACCCGCTCACCGCCGAGGACGTGAAGTTCTCGCTCGACCGCCTGGTCAACGTGAAGGACCAGCCGGCCACCTATGCCTCGAACATGGGCGCGGTCACGATCGTCGACCCGATGACGGTCGAGATCGCGATGAAGAATCCGAAGGAGCCGCTGCTCCTCGACCTCACCGCGCCGTCCTTCGGCATCTACTCGGCGAAGATGGCCAAGGCCCAGGGCGCGGTCTCCGAGCCCGGCGCCGACCAGTCCGACAAGGCGACCACCTGGTTCAACATGAACTCGGCCGGCACCGGCCCGTACCGCATGGTCGGGTGGGAGCGGAACGTCAGCGTCACCATGCAGAAGAACCCCAACTACTGGGGCACGCCCGCCGAGTTCGAGCGCGTCATCGTCCGTCACATCGCCGACGGCGCGGCACAGCTGCTGGCGGTCCGCCGCGGCGACGTCGACATCGCGATGAACCTCTCGGCCGAGCAGCTCGACAGCCTCAAGGGCAATGCCGACGTCAGCGTGATCCAGGGCGGATCGACCGACACGCTCTACTTCATGATGACCAGCAACCCGGAGATGAACGCGACGCTGGCCAAGAAGGAAGCCCGCCAGGCGGTCGCTGCCGCGATCGACTACGACGGGCTGATCAAGGGCCTGGTCGGCGGCTTCGCCGAGCGCTCGCCGAACTTCCTGCCGAACGGCATCGCCGGCACCTCGGCCGAGCAGACCAAGGAGTTCGGCTGGAAGGAAGACCTGACCAAGGCGAAGGCCCTCCTGGCCGCCGCCGGCGTGCCGAACGGCTTCGAGTTCGAGCTGATCTATCCGAACGCCGCGTACTTCTCGACCTCCTACCAGCTGATGACGCAGAAGGTTCAGTCGGACCTCGCGCGCGTCGGCATCAAGATGACGCTGAAGCCGATGGACAACGTGAACTGGCGCGCCCAGTTCAACGGCGCCAAGAGCCAGGCGACCATCGCACCGTGGAACTCGCCGTCGCCGAACCCGTACCTGTGGACCGGTGCCTCGGTGCAGCGCGTCGCGGTCCGCATGGGCTGGAAGCCCTCGCAGGAGCTCCTCGACCTCGTCTCGCAGGGCGCGGCCGAGAACGATGTCGCCAAGCAGAAGGCGATCTACGAGAAGTACCAGCGCATCCTGGTCGACAACGCCAACTACATCACGCTGATGCAGCCGATCTATCGCGTCGCCGTGCACAAGAACGTCAAGGACGTGAAGCTCACGCCGAACGTCTGGAAGATGGAACTGGCGCAGATCAAGCCGGCGTCCTGAGAGCCGGCTGATACGCACGACATAAGGTGTTCCGTTATCTGATGATGCGCGTCGCCGGCATGGCCGTCATGGCCCTGCTGGCGACGCTCGTCGTCTTCCTGATCGCCAACCAGGTGCCGGGCGACCCGGTGCTGGCCCAGCTCGGCGATCTCGCCGCCTCCGATCCCCAGATGGTCGCGCGGTATCGCGCCCGCTGGGGCCTCGACCTGCCGCTCTGGCAGCAGTACTGGATCTTCCTCAAGGGGATCTTCAACGGCGACCTCGGCGTCTCGATCTCGACCCAGCGCCCGGTGCTCGACGACATAAGGCAATATGCGCCGGCGACGGTCGAGCTCGCGACCATCTCGTTCCTGCTGTCGCTGATCGTCGGCATTCCGCTCGGCGTGCTCGCCGCCATCCGCCGCGATACGTGGATCGACAATTTCGCGCGCTTCATCTCGCTCGCCGGCGTCTCCTCGCCCACATTCTGGCTCGCCTTCATCATGCTGGCGCTGTTCTACGGCGGCCTGCAGATCGCGCCCGGCCCCGGCCGCATCGATCTCAGCGTGATGTCGCCGCCGTCGGTGACCGGCCTCTACCTAATCGATGCCGCGATCGCCGGCGACTGGGAGGCCTGGCGCAATGCCGCCGGCCACCTGATCCTGCCCTCGATCGTGCTCGCCTCCGGCACGCTCGGCCTCATCACGCGAACGACGCGCGCCTCGATGCTGGAGGCGATGACCCAGGACTATGTCCGCGTCGCCCGCGCCAAGGGGCTGCCTGAACGCAAGATCGTCATTGGCCACCTGCTGCCGAACGCGCTGATCCCGGTGGTGACCTTGGGCGGCCTCGCCTACGCCGTGCTGCTCACGGGTGCGGTGATGACCGAGACGATCTTCTCCTGGCCCGGCCTCGGCCGGTATACGTTCCGGAGCGCGGTCGCGCTCGACTTCCCCGGCATCATGGGGATCACGCTGGTGGTCGCGGTCGTCTACCTCGTGATCAACCTCTTGACCGATCTCTCCTACGCGATGCTCGACCCCCGGGTCGCGCGCGAGCGGGCGGAATAGATGACCGCTGTCTCCGACGAAGCCGCCGCCTGGGCCGCCGGGCGCTGGGGCCGCTGGCGCCGGCGCTACGGGCTCGCCGCCTTCGGCGCGGCGATCGTAGTCCTTTGGATCCTGATCGCGGTCTTCGCGCCGGTGATCGCGCCCTACCCGTTCGAGGCCGTGGACGTAACCAAGCGCCTCCTGCCGCCTTCGGCCCAGCACTGGCTCGGCACCGACGCGCTCGGGCGCGACGTGCTCTCGCGTCTCCTGTGGGGCAGCCGGATCTCGCTGTTCGCGGGCATCGTCGTCGTCGCGATCGGCGCGGCGCTCGGCGTGGTGATCGGCGGCATCGCCGCCTATGCCGGCGGCAAGGCGGAAGAGCTGATGATGCGGGCAACCGACCTCGTCCTCTGCTTCCCGCCGATCATCCTGGCGATGGCGATCGCCGCCGCGCTCGGCATCGGCGTCCGCAACACCATGATCGCGATGCTGATCGTCTGGTGGCCGAAGTTCGCGCGCCTCGCCCGCAGCCTCGTGCTGGTGCAGCGCTCGCAGGAATACGTCGAGGCCGCGGTGGTCATGGGCTACGGCTCGGGCCGCATCCTCTTCCGCCACATCGTGCCGAACGCGGTCGGCCCTCTGGTCGTGCTGGTCACGCTCGACGTCGGCCAGGCGATCATCACCTTCGCCGGCCTCTCCTTCTTAGGATTGGGCGTCATCCCGCCGATGCCGGAATGGGGCGCCATGGTCTCCGAGGGCCGCGAGCTGGTCGACCAGTGGTGGGTCGCGACGTTCCCGGGCCTCGCGATCCTCTCGGTCGTGGTCGGGTTCAACTTCCTCGGCGACGGCGTCCGCGACTGGCTCGATCCGAAGTCGCGCCGCCGATGAGCGACAGCCAGCCTCTGCTCGAGGTCCGGAACCTCCGGACCGAGTTCCTGACCGATGGCGGTCCGGTCCGCGCCGTCGACGGCGTCAGCTTCGACATGAAGCCGGGCGAGACCGTCGGCATCGTCGGCGAGTCCGGATCCGGCAAGAGCGTGACCGCGCTCTCGATCCTCCGCCTGCTCGCCGACAACGCCCGCCTCGGCGAAGGCAGCCGCATCGACTTCCGCGGCAAGGATCTCGCCAGCCTGAGCGAGGAGGAGATCAGGAAGCTCCGCGGCGGCGAGATCGCAATGATCTTCCAGGATCCGCTGACCTCGCTGAACCCGGTGCTGCGCATCTCGCGCCAGCTCACCGAAGGCATGCTGGCGCATGGCAAGCTCAACCAGGGCGAGGCGCTGAAGCACGGCATCGACCTCCTGGCGCGGATGGGCATCAACGCGCCGAGCCGCGCGGTGAACGGCTATCCGCACGAGTTCTCCGGGGGCATGCGCCAGCGTGTGATGCTGGCGATGGGCTTCGCCAACAACCCGAGCCTGCTGATCGCCGACGAGCCGACCACGGCGCTCGACGTCACCATCCAGGCGCAGATCCTCGACCTCCTGAAGGTTCTCAATCGCGAGTTCGGCACCGCCGTCCTGCTCATCAGCCACGACCTCGGCGTCATCGCCAACGTCTGCGAGCGCGTGCTGGTGATGTATGCGGGCGAGGTCGTCGAGGAAGGTCCTGCCGAGCAGCTGCTGGCCGATCCGCGCCATCCCTACACCTGGGCGCTGCTAAACGCCGTGTCGAAGGCGCCCCGCCCGATCCGACCAAGCCACCGGAAGGCTGCCGTTTCCGTCCGCGCTGCCCCTTCGCGATTCCGAAGTGCGGCGAGCACCCGGAGCTACTGCCGGTCTCCGATGCTCGCAAGGCGCGCTGCTGGGTGACTCAAGCCGGCGAGACGCTGCTGAAGCCGGCCGTGGCCGCCGGCGTCGCCGCCCCGGCCGCCGCCGAGACGCGGCCGATGCTCGAGCTTCGCAACGTGGTGAAGCACTACCCGCTACGCGGCGAGACGTTCTTCGGGCCGAAGAAGGTCGTGCGCGCAGTCGACGGCATCGACCTCGACATAAAGCGCGGCGAGACCGTCGGCCTGGTCGGCGAGTCGGGATCGGGCAAGTCGACGATCGCGCGCCTGATCACCCGCATCCAGAAGCCGACGGCAGGCTCGATCCGCTTCGGCGACGTAGATCTCGCAACTGCGCCCGGCTCGGTGCTCCGCCCGCTCCGCCGGCGCATCCAGATGATCTTTCAGGATCCGTATGCGTCACTGAACCCGCGCATGACGGTCGGCCAGATCCTGGAAGAGCCGCTCCGCTTCCATAAGCTCGTTTCAAACCAGGCCGAGGCCAGGGCCAAGGTCGGCGAGCTGCTGGAACTGGTGGGATTGCCCACCCGTGCCGCCGAACGCTATCCGCACGAGTTCTCCGGCGGCCAGCGCCAGCGCATCGGCACCGCCCGCGCGCTCGCGGTCGAGCCGGAGCTGATCATCGCCGACGAGCCGATCTCGGCGCTGGACGTGAACATCCGGGCGCAGATCATCAACCTGTTCGTGGGATTGCAGCAGCGCCTCGGCCTGACGTTCCTTTTCATCGCGCACGACCTCGCGGTCGTGCGGCAGGTATCCGACCACATCGTCGTGCTCTATCTCGGCAAGGTGATGGAAGTCGCGACCGCGCGCGATCTCTTCGCCGAGCCGCTGCACCCCTACACGCGCTCGCTGATCTCGGCGGCGCCGATCCCCGACGTCGCGGTCGAACGCCGGCGCGAGCAGATCCGCCTCACGGGCGAGCCGCCAAGCCCGGTCTCCCCGCCTTCGGGCTGCCGCTTCCGCACCCGCTGCCCGATCGCGCAGGGCATCTGCGCTGAGATCGAGCCGCCGCTCGCCGAGCATCGCTCCGGCCACCGCGCCGCCTGCCACTTCCCAGGCAAGCTCTAAGGCGCCTCGCAGCCCCGGAAATTCTCTTCGGCCATGCGCTGCTCGAAGGCGACGACGGCATCCGCCGCCGGCAGCAGCTTGGCCTTCACCGCTTCCCAGTCGTCGTAGCGGAGAAGAACCACCCAGGTTCCGTACGGATCGCGGTTCACCCGGTCCGGATGGTCCAGCAGGTCCTCGTTGCTCTCGACCACGAAGGCGGGGAACGGCGTGCGGGCCGAGGCGACGCGCTTGCCCGACTCCACCACCGCGACCGCCTGGTTCGCCTCGATCGGGCGATTGTGGCGCTTCGGCGTGATCGCGATGATCCGCCTCACCATCGACACCGCGATCTGGGTGATGCCGACCTCGACCAGCCCATCCGCGCGGGCGCGGTACCAAAGAAGCTGGTCCGGTTCGTAGAGACGGTCCTCCGGCACCTCGCAGCCGCGGACGGTCGCCATCGTCAGTAGGTGAGGACGCGAACGTCCTCCTCCATCACCTGGCGCATCAGGTTGGCCGAGCCGATCAGGCCGGCGCATTCCGGGATCAGGTCCTTCTCGGTCTTGTCGAACAGCTCGAGATTGGCCGGGCAGGCATAGAAGCGCGCACCGGCCTCGTGCGCCTGGCGCATCAGGTCGTAGACGGTGACGCCGGTGCCGGCTTTGATCGTGAGCCCCTCGGCGACGCCCTTCATGAGAAGACGACCGGCGGTCGCGACCATGACCACCTTGACCTCGTAGTCGAGCGCAGCGGCGGCGGCAGCGTGATGGAAGGGCGCCCCCAGTTCCTCGCCGTTGCGGGGATCGGTGTTGGCCATGATGATGATGAGCTTCCTCGGCATCGGCCGATGATCGGTGGGAAGCGCGCAACAATCAACGGGCGCAGATGCGGCTTCGCGTCATCGACCAGGGAGAGGCTTCTGCGCTTGCCTCGCACGCGGTGCCCTACGGTATCGCCGCCGCGATGGCCGCGAATGCCGATCCGGTTCTCACCTTCTGCAGCGCTGCGGCGCCCTACCTCTCGGTCGGCTTCAACCAGGACCTCGCCCGCGAGATCGACGAGGCCTGGTGCCGGGAGCGCGGGCTCCCCGTGCTTCGTCGCGAGGTCGGCGGCGGTGCGGTGCTGATCGACCGGGACCAGCTCTACTTCCACTTCGTCTTGCCGCGCGGTCACGCCCGCGAGCGAACCGACCGCCTGTTCCAGCGCTTTGCGGCACCGGTGCTCGCCACCTACACGGATCTCGGCATCGCCGCGAGCCATCGTCCGCCGGGCGACGTACAGGTGGCCGGCCGCAAGCTCGGCGCCATGGCTGCCGCGGAGATCGGCGAGGCACTCGTGATCGCCGGCAGCTTCCTGTTCGACTTCGACCGCGAGACGATGGCCCGCAGCCTCCGCGTCCCCGACGAGGCCTTCCGCGACCTGCTGCGCCGGGGCCTCGCCGAGCACATGGCGACGATGCGCGACCTCCTGGAGACGGTCCCGACGCGAGACCGGGTCAAGGCGCTGTTCCTCGGCCATGTCGCGGCGATCCTCGCGCTCGCGCCCGCCGAAGAGCGCCCGACCCGGGCCGAGGCAACGGCGATCGCCGCCGCCGCCCGGCGTCACGGCGACAAGACCTGGATCCGTCGGCGCGGCCGCAAGCTCGTCGCCGGCGGCTATAAGATCGCCGAGGGTGTGCATGTCGTCGAGGGCGAGAGGCGAACAGCCGACGGCGTGCTCCGCGTACGCCTGGTCGAGCACGACGGACGCATCCGCGATCTCGACCTGACCGGCGACGTCACCTGCCTTCCGGCCGACGGGCTCACGCGGCTGGCGGCGCGTCTGGTCGGCGTCGCGCTCGATCCCTCGGCGACGCTGGAGGCCGACATCGCCGCCGTGATCGGCGCGCTGGGCGTCGACCTTCCCGGCGTCTCGGCATCCGATATCGCGGAGACGCTGCGGGCGGCGCGCGTCGTCTGACGCTCCCGTCACGTGGGTCGGACCGATCGTCCGATCAAAATCATCGATCGCGACGCCTCGAAATTGCTCTCATGACGCCGCCCGGGAAGCTTTTGACGAGAAATTATTTATATATTTCATATAATTAGCAGACAACGAGTCGTGATCGCCGTTAAGTTGACGGTCCGGCGCGGCCGGCAGTAGCCTATTCCGCGACAAGAAATAATGAGACGCGGTGCAGGACCGGGGGGTCCCGCCGCGACTTGCGGGAGGGACAGCATGACGCTCAGTCGGCGTGGATTTTTCCGCCTGACGGGGACCGGACTGGCCGGTTCCTCGCTGGCGGCGCTCGGCTTCGGCACGGGCGAGGCGGTCGCCGCCTCGGTTCGGCCGTTCAAGTTGAGCCGAGCGACCGAGACGCGGAACACGTGTCCGTACTGCTCGGTCTCCTGCGGCGTCATCCTCTACAGCCAGGGCGACCGCGCCAAGAACGCGCGCCCCGAAGTGATCCACGTCGAGGGCGATCCGGATCATCCGGTCAACCGCGGCACGCTCTGCCCCAAGGGCGCGGCGCTGCTCGACTTCATCAAGTCGCCGACCCGCGTGAAATTCCCGATGCACCGCACGCCGGGATCGCGCGAGTGGAAGCGGGTCAGCTGGGAGTTCGCGCTCGACCGCATCTCCAAGCTGATGAAGGAAGACCGCGACAAGAACTTCATCGCGAAGAACTCCGACGGCGTCACCGTCAACCGCTGGACCACCACCGGATTCCTGGCGGCGTCCGCCACCACGAACGAGACCGCATTCCTGACCTACAAGGTCGTGCGCTCTCAGGGGATGGTCGTCTTCGACAACCAAGCAAGAGTCTGACACGGACCCACGGTGGCCAGTCTGGCCCCTACGTTCGGTCGAGGCGCGATGACGAATGGCTGGAATGACATCAAGAATGCCGATGTCATCACCATCATGGGCGGCAACGCCGCCGAAGCGCATCCTTGCGGGTTCAAGTGGGTCACCGAGGCGAAGGCCAACAACAAGGCCAAGCTGATCGTCGTCGATCCGCGCTTCACGCGCTCGGCGTCGGTTGCCGACCTCTACTGCCCGATCCGTCAGGGATCGGACATCGCCTGGCTCGGCGGCCTGATCAACTACATCCTCGAGAACGACAAGACCCAGAAGCAGTACACCGCGCTCTACACGAACGCGGCCTTCCTCGTGAAGCCTGGCTTCGGCTTCCAGGACGGCCTCTTCGTCGGCTACGACGCCGAGAAGCGCGACTACAACCGCGCCGACTGGGAGTACGAGCTGGACGAGCAGGGAATGGCCAAGGTCGATGCGACCTTGCAGGACCCGCGCTGCGTCTACCAGCTGATGAAGAAGCACTACGCCCGCTACACCGTCGACATGGTCTCCCGCATCACCGGGTCGCCCAAGGACAAGATGGTGAAGGCGTGGGAGCTGATCGCGTCCACCGGCACGCCGGACCGCTCGCATACCTCGATGTATGCGCTCGGATGGACCCAGCACTCCAAGGGCAGCCAGAACATCCGCGCGATGGCGATGGTCCAGCTGCTGCTGGGCAACATCGGCGTTCCCGGCGGCGGCATGAACGCGCTCCGCGGTCACTCGAACATCCAGGGTCTCACCGACATCGGCCTGATGAGCAACCTGCTCCCGGGCTACCTGACCCTGGCCAACGACCGCGAGCCCGACTACGCGACCTACATGCGGACCCGGCAGTTCAAGCCGATCCGTCCGAACCAGACGAGCTTCTGGCAGAACTACGGCAAGTTCTTCGTCAGCTTCCAGAAGTCGATGTTCGGCAAGGCCGCGACCAAGGACAACGACTGGGCCTACGACTGGCTGCCCAAGCTCGACGTCACCTACGACGTTCTTCGTGCCTTCGAGCTGATGCACCAGGGCAAGATGAACGGGTACTTCTGCCAGGGCTTCAATCCGCTTCTCTCGTTCCCTAATAGGAAGAAGCTGACGGAAGCGCTGTCGAAGCTGAAGTTCCTGGTCGTCATGGATCCGCTGAAGACGGAGACCGCCGCCTTCTGGGAGAACCACGGCGAGCACAACGACGTCGATCCGTCGAAGATCCAGACCGAAGTGTTCATGCTGCCGACCACGTGCTTCGCCGAGGAAGACGGGTCGCTGACGAACTCCTCGCGCTGGCTGCAGTGGCACTGGAAGGCAGCGGAGCCGCCGGGCGAGGCGAAGAGCGACATCGACATCATGTCGTCGCTCTATCGGCGCCTCAGGTCTGCGTACGCGAAGGATGCCGGGGCGCTCCCCGAGCCGATCATGAACGTCGTCTGGCCCTACGCCGATCCCGACAAGCCGACGCCGGAAGAGATCGCCAAGGAGATCAACGGCAAGGTCCTGGAAGACGTGACCGACCCGGCCGATCCGACCAAGATCGTGCTCAGGGCCGGACAGCAGGTGCCTGCCTTCGCGCTTCTCCGCGACGACGGCAAGACCTCGGCGGGCTGCTGGATCTACACCGGCTGCTTCACCGATGCCGGCAACATGATGGCGCGTCGCGACACCAGCGACCCGGCCGAACGGGGCAACTTCCCGAACTGGGCGTTCTCGTGGCCGGCCAACCGCCGGATCCTCTACAACCGTGCCTCGGCGGATGCCGCCGGCAAGCCGTGGAGCCACAAGAAGCGCATCATCGAGTGGAACGGCGCCGCCTGGACCGGTTTCGACGTGCCGGACTTCGGCGCGGCGGTGAACCCGTCCGCCGGCACCATGCCCTTCATCATGAACCCCGAGGGCGTGGCCAGGCTCTTCACCCGCGGCATGATGCGCGACGGGCCCTTCCCCGAGCACTACGAGCCGTTCGAGAGCCCGGTGGTCAATCCGCTGGCACCCAAGATCGTCGGCAACCCGGTGGCCCGCGTGTTCAAGGCGGACCTCGAGGTGTTCGGCAAGGCGTCCGACTTCCCGCTGGCGGCGACCACCTACCGGCTCACCGAGCATTTCCACTTCTGGACCAAGCACGTGCCGGTCAATGCCGTGCTGCAGCCGGAGCTGTTCGTGGAGATCTCGGAGGAGCTCGCCAAGGAGAAGAACATCTCCAAGGGCGACTGGGTGCGCGTGCGCTCCAACCGCGGCGCCATCAAGGCGAAGGCGGTGGTGACCAAGCGCATCAAGCCGCTGGTGTGCGACGGCAAGGCCGTGCACATCGTCGGCATACCGCTCCACTGGGGCTTCGTCGGGGCGACCAAGAAGGGCTTCGGCGCCAACCAGCTCACTCCCTACGTCGGCGATGCGAATATCGAGACGCCTGAATACAAGGCGTTCCTCGTCGATATCGAACGCATCTCGCCGCCGGTCGCGTGAGGGGAGGACGCCATGGCAACGCTTCAATCGCTCGACATCAAGCGGCGCTCGGCCACCACCGAGACGCCGCCCAACGTGCGCTCCTCGACCGAGGTCGCGAAGCTCATCGACGTCTCCAAGTGCATCGGCTGCAAGGCCTGCCAGGCGGCGTGCTACGAGTGGAACGACCTGCACGAGGAGGTCGGGATCAATGTGGGCGTCTACGACAACCCGCATGACCTGACCGACAAGACCTGGACGCTGATGAGGTTCACCGAGTTCGACAACAAGGGGAACCTCGAGTGGCTGATCCGCAAGGACGGCTGCATGCACTGCGAGGACCCGGGCTGCCTCAAGGCCTGTCCCTCGCCGGGCGCGATCGTCCAGTACCAGAACGGCATCGTCGACTTCATCTCCGAGAACTGCATCGGCTGCGGCTACTGCGTGAAGGGCTGCCCCTTCAACATCCCGCGCATCAGCCAGGCCGACCACAAGGCCTACAAGTGCACGCTCTGCTCCGACCGCGTCTCGGTCGGCCAGGCGCCGGCCTGTGCCAAGGCGTGCCCGACGCAGGCGATCTACTTCGGCACCAAGGAGGAGATGAAGATCCACGCCGAGCACCGGATCGAGGACCTGAAGGAGCGCGGCTTCGCCAATGCCGGGCTCTACGATCCGGCCGGCGTCGGCGGCACGCACGTCATGTACGTGCTGCACCACGCCGACCAGCCTCAGCTCTACGCCAACCTGCCCAAGGAGCCGAAGATCAGCCCGCTGGTCCAGTTCTGGAAGGGCGGCTTCAAGGACGTGGCGCTGTTCGGCTTCGGGCTCACCGCGCTGATCGGCTTCTTCCACTATGTGACCAAGGGGCCGAACGAGGTCGAGCGGAAGGACGAGGAGGCGGCCCGCCGTCTCTCCGGAGACCACCGATGAGCGAAGACCGCGACAACATCCTCGCCCGCTACACCGGCGGCGCACGCGTCAACCACTGGGCCAACGCGATCATCCTGATCCTCCTGGCCGTCAGCGGCCTCGCGCTGTTCCATCCGGGCCTGTTCTTCCTGACCAGCCTGTTCGGCGGCGGTCCGGAGACGCGGGCGATCCATCCGTGGTTCGGCGTCGCGGTGCTCTTCACCTTCGCCGGCCTCTTCATCCGCTTCGTCCGCTACAATTTCTGGGAGCGCGACGACTCGAAGTGGATGGCGCATGTCGGCGACGTGGTCGCCAACCGGGAGGAGAGGCTTCCCGAGGTCGGACGCTACAATGCCGGCCAGAAGCTCGTCTTCTGGGGCATGTCGCTCTGCATCCTGACGCTGTTCGTCTCCGGCCTCGTGCTCTGGGACGCTTATTTCTTCCAGTACACCTCGATCGACCAGAAGCGGCTGGCCGCCGTCGCCCATGCGCTCGCCGCCTCGGGCATCATCGTCATCGTGATCATCCACATCTACGCGGCGATCTGGGTGCGCGGCACCGTCCGCGCGATGACCCGCGGCTCGGTCACCGGCGGCTGGGCCTGGCGCCATCACCGGAAGTGGCTGAGGGACGAGGTCGCCAAGCCAGGCAATGACGACTAGGGCCCCGATCGCCGATCCCGTCGACATCGGAAAGGCCGCTTCGGCGGCCTTTCTCCGTTTGCCGGACGTGCCGACCCTGTTCACGCGCCGCGCCCAGCGCTTCGCGGCGCTGGCCAAGGGGCATCCGATGGAGGGCTTCCTCCTCCTCATGAGCCGGTTGGCCGAGGCGCAGGCCGATGCGGTCCGCGCGCTCAAGCCCGGCGGACTTCCGGATGCCGCCGAGATCGAGGAAGCCAAGAAGGAAGGGATGCCGCCGCTGGGCGGCGACGGTCTCCTGGACGGTCCGCAGTGGCGCGACGTGCTCCAGGCCATCCTCAAATGGGTCTCGGTCGGCGGAATTCCCCCGGAGGCGCGGCAGGTGATCGCCGAGCTCCAGGCCGAGGCACCGGAGATCCTCGACGGCCGCGCCCGCGCCGTGCTCTCGGGCGACGTGCCCGAGCTCTCGCGCGGGGCCGCGGTCTTCGTCGCCGCGGCACTGCAGGTACGCTGGGCCTCGGCCGCGAGCCTGCTCGAAGCCGAGGGCTTCCAGGCGCTCGACGAGGGCCGTCGCTGCCCCGTCTGCGCATCTGCGCCGCTCGTCAGCGTGATCGGCCCGGCGGCCGAGGGCCAATCGACCCGCTATCTCCATTGCCGGCTCTGCGCCTCGT
>JBGALV010000100.1:0-16624 GCA_044223515.1 Alphaproteobacteria bacterium | reverse complement strand
CCGTGGGGTTCTGGTCGGCGCCGGCCCAGACGGTGCCGCCGGATAATTCGGCCACGCGCTGCGGAATGCCGGTGGCGGGAAGTTGCTTGTCGGTGACGATCAGTGGCCGCGTTACGCCCAACTGCTGCAACACCGCCGGAAGCTCCGCGATGCGCCCCGCGCCGAAGCGGATGTCCGTCGGGAACAGCCAGTCGCCGCGCAAGTCTTCCGCCGATCTGAATTGCCAGAAGCTCATGGGTCCCCGCGTTGACAGTGATTTCCCTGCGGTCTTAGCTCACCATCAAACCGCTGGGGAGGCAAGCCAATGGCGAAAGACAAGATCGTCAACTACCGCGATCAAGTGGAGAACGTCGAGATCGCCTGGATCCCGATGCCGGACGGGCGAAAGCTCGCCGCCCGCCTGCTGCTGCCGAAGGACGAGGGGAAGCGCCCCGTCCCCTGCATCTTCGAATACATCCCCTATCGCCGCCGCGACGGCACGCGCATCCGCGACGACGAGACCCACTACTGGTTCGCCGCCCACGGCTACGGCGTGGCGCGCGTCGACATTTCGGGCTCCGGCGACAGCGACGGCCTGATCCAGGACGAGTATCACAAGCGCGAGCAGGATGACGGCCTCGAGATCATCGCCTGGCTGGCGTCGCAACCCTGGTGCACCGGCAAGGTCGGCATGATCGGCATCTCATGGGGCGGCTTCAACGGCTTGCAGGTGGCGGCGCGGCGGCCGCCCGCTCTCAAGGCGGTGGTGTCGATCGCCTCCACCGTCGACCGCTACAACGACGACGTCCACTTCATGGGCGGCTGCCTCCTCAACGACACGCTCGACTGGGGCGGCTACTTCTTCACCTGCGGCTCGCTGCCGCCCGATCCCGAGATCGTCGGCTGGGATCGCTGGAAGGAGATGTGGAAATACCGCCTCGACAATCTCGACTGCTATCCCATGCTGTGGATGGCGCATCAGCGCCGCGATGCCTTCTGGAAGCACGGCTCGGTCTGCGAGGACTATTCGAAGATCCAGTGCGCGGTCTACGCGATCGGCGGGTGGGCAGACGCCTACACCAACGCGATTCCGCGCCTGATGCAAAACCTGACGTCGCCGAAGAAGGCGATGATCGGCCAGTGGGCGCATCGCTATCCGCACATGGCGCAGCCCGGCCCGGCGGTGGGCTTCCTCAAGGAAGCGCTCCGCTGGTGGGACAAGTGGCTGAAGGGCGTCGAGACCGGCGTCATGGACGAGCCCTTGATGCGGATCTGGATGCAGGACAGCGTGCCCCCGCAGACCTTCTACAAGGAGCTTCCCGGCCGCTGGGTCGCCGAGCCTGCCTGGCCGCCGCCCAGCGTGACGCCGGCCCGCTACAGCATGAACGCCGGCCGCCTCTCGACCGGCCCTGCGCGTGCCGAGGCGAGCTCGATCCGCTCGCCGCAGACGGTCGGCCAGACGATCGGCAAGTGGTGCCCCTACGGCCTCTTCCCCGACATGCCGGGGGACCAGCGCGAAGACGATGGTGGATCGCTGGTGTTCGACACCGAACCATTGCCGCAACCCGTCGAGATCATGGGCGCGCCGGTGGTCGAGCTGGAAGTCTCCTCCGACAAGCCGCAGGCGCTGGTCGCGGTCCGACTCTCGAACGTCTACCCGGACGGCGCCGCGACCCGGATCAGCTACGGCCTCCTCAATCTGACCCACCGCGAAAGCCACGAGAGTCCGACGCCGTTGACTCCGGGCAAGTCCTACCGGGTCCGGGTCCAGCTCAACGACATGGCGCAGGTATTCCCGGCCGGGCACCGCATCCGGGTCTCGATCTCGACCACCTACTGGCCGCTCGCCTGGCCGTCGCCAGAGGCGGCGATGCTGACGATCCGCTCGGAGGGAAGCGCGGTGATCCTGCCGATCCGGGGAGCTTCACCACATGATGCGAAGCTCAAGCCGCTGCCCCCGCACGAGCTGCCGGAGGCATTGAAGACGACCACGATCCGGAAGGGCGAGATCACCCAGACCCACACGCGCGACCGGCCGACCGGCGCGCTCCGCTACGTCTTCGTCAACGACAGCGGCACGACCCTGCTCGACGGCATCGGGCTCGAAAGCTCAAGCCGGATGCAGGACGATTTCTCGATCCATCCGCGCGATCCCTTGAAGGCCCGCGCGGAGGTAACCTCCCAGAGCCGCTACGCCCGGAAGGACTGGGAGATCGAGACCAAGTGCCGGACGGTGATGACCGCGACCCCGACGACCTTCGAGCTGGAGGCGACGCTGGACGCCTTCGAGAACGGCGTCCGCGTCTTCGCCAAGAACTGGAAAGAATCGATCCCCCGCGACAACGTCTAGGACCTACTTCTTCTCGATGTTCCACAGCATCGGGATCGGGCCTTCGACGATGCCGGAGAGATTGGCGCGCCAAGCCATGGGCCGGGCGTACTGGCCGAGCGGGATGTAGGGCACCACGGTCTGAAAGCCACGCTCCTGGATGCGCGCGGCGATGGCCTTGCGCTCGTCGAGCGTGCCGGCCGCGAGCCATTCCGAGCGCATCTTCTCCATCGTCTCGTCCGAGGGCCAGCCATAGGCAGCATTCTTGGCGCCGCCGGTGCGCAGTGCCGTGTTGAGGATGGGAGTCGCGATATCGACGACCAAGGTGAAGCTGTGGAACAGCGACCAGCCGGCCTTGTCGAGCGGCTCCTGGTTGTTGATCCGGCCGAGCGCCGCCGTCCAGTCGATGGTCTGAAGGTCGACGTTGAGGCCCGCGGCTCTCAGCCGCTCGGCCGCGACCAGCGCGCCGCCATGAGAGTTCGGGTTGTCGGCGGGATCGAGCAGCGCGATGCGCTCGCCGGCATACCCCGACTCCTTGATCAGCGCCTTCGCCTTCTCGAGGTTCTTCGGCCCCATGAATTCGGCGGTCCCGGCAGTCGTCGACATCGGCGTTCCGCAGCCGTAGTAGCTCGGGCAAAGCTTCCAGTATTCCGGGTTGCCGACGATCACCTGCATGTACTCGGTCTGATCGAGCAGCAGCAGCAGCGCCTGCCGGATCTTCGGATTGTTCATCGGCGGATGCAGGTGATTGATCCGGAGCGTGGTCATGCCGCCGATCTTGTCGGTCAGCTTCACCACCACGTCCTTGTTGCTCTTGAGCGGCGGCAGCAGGTCGATCGGCGGCGCTTCGATCAGGTCGACCTCGCCGGCACCGAGGGCGGCGAGCGCGGTCGCATTGTCGGGGATGACCAGCCATTCGACGCGATCGACCTTGGCGACCTTGCCGCCGGCCGCGAAGTCCGGCGTCTCGGTGCGCGGCCTGTAGCCTTCATGCTTGCGATAGACTGCCTTGGCGCCGGGCTGCCACTCCTTGGTCTCGAACCGGAACGGGCCGGAACCCATCGGATCGGTGAACTGCTGGAACGGATCGGTCTTGGCGACGCGCTCCGGCATCATGAACAACGGGTTATTGCTGGGCTTGGCCAGCGTGTCGAGCATCAGGCCGAAGGGCTGCTTCAGGGTGATGCGGAACTGGTTCGCGTCGATCGCCTCCATGCTCGCGGCCGCCTCCAGGAGACGCTGCCCGAGCACGTCGCGCTTGCCGAAGCGCTGGATCGAGGCGATGCAGTCGGCGGCGGTCACCGACGTGCCGTCGTGCCAGGTCTGGCCCGGACGCAGCGTGAACTCCCAGACAAGCCCGTCGGCCGAGACCTTGTGGGATGCGACCATCTGCGGCTGCGGCTCGAGCGCGCCGTTCAGGCCGTAGAGCTGGTCGTAGACCATGTAGCCGTGGTTGCGGGTGATGTAGCCGGTGCTCCACACCGGATCGACGATCTTGATCTCCGCATGGGGCACGAAGCGCAACGTCGTCTGGGCCGAAGCCATCGAGGCAAATCCGGCTACCAGCGCCGCAGCGCCCATCAACCGCGCGATCATGCGGGCGTTCGTCATCGTCGGTGCTCCAGGTAGTCGGGAGGGGATGCAACCCAATTTGCCGCAACTTCGGTCGCCTGCAACCACCGCATTGCCGGCGACGAAACTACACGCGGTCGGCCGACCGCCTCGGCACGGCGATGGCGACCCAGGCGAGACCGACCAGGAGAAACACCGTAGTTAGCACGAAGACCCAAGGAAGGCCTACATAGGCAGCCACCACACCGCCGGTCATCGGGCCGAGCGAGTTACCGAGGAAATAGGCCGACGAGGTGATGCCGAAGGTCATGCCGCGCTCGTTGGCCGGGGTCGCCTTGGCGATCAGCGCATTGGTGATCGGAACGATGCTACCGACGAAGAGACCGAGGCCGAGGCGCTCGACGACAAATGCCCAGTACGAACCGACAAGCGCCTGAGGTGCGGTCGCCAACGCCGCGCCCGCGAGTGCGACCATCAGCACCGTTTTCTCGCCGAGACGGTCTCCGGACCGGGTCATGAGTGGCACGGCGAAAACACCGGCGAGACCCGTTATCGACAGAGCGATGCCGCCCAGGGTGGCGAGGTTAGGCTGATCGCCGACGATGTTCTGCACATACAGCGCGACGATCGGCTGCACCGCCTGGATCGAGAACTGCGACAGCAGGAGCATCACCACGAGCACCGCCATGCCGGGCACCGCGCCGACCTGCCGGAGTGCCACCAGCACGGGCGTTTTCGGCTTTCCGTGCTCCGGCGGGGTAAAGGCTTCCGGCACGGAGAACCAGCAGAGCACCGCGGCGGCGAGCGACATCACGCCGCTGAAGAAGAACGGCAGGCGGTAGCTTTCGGTCAGATCGGCTAAGCCGCCGCCGAAGATCGGGCCCAGCAGGGATCCGATGAGCTGGCCGCTGCTCATCAGGCCGAGCGCATAGCCCAGCCGGCTTTTCGGTACCTGGGTCGAGATCAGGATCACCGACGCCGCGGAGAAGCCGGCGAAGGCGCCCATCAGGATACGTGCGCCGAGCAGGTGCCAGACGCTCTGCGCGAGGCCCATGAGCAAGGTGCAGACGCCGATCGCGACGCAGGAGCGAAGCACCATCAGCTTGCGCCCGCGCCGATCCGCCAGACGGCCCCACATCGGCGAGACCAGGGCAGCCATGAACGAGGTGACCGCGGCCAGGATCCCCGACCACAGATAGAGATGCGTATCGTGGGCGACGCCGACCTCAGGCAGGAACAGAGGCAGAATGGGGCTGACGAAGGTGAACGACAGGCTCATGACCAGCTGGACCGCCACCATCGCCATCAGCGTGGTGCGCCAGCGAGGCGAGCCATCCTCGCCTTCGGGCGCCGATGTCGCCGCTTCACTCACCGCCGGCGTGCGGTCGCCTGCTGCAGGCCCCGCATGTAGCCGATGGTGAAGATGTGGCCCTGGATGCCGTAGCCGGCGGGCATGTCGTCGCCGTCGGTCGCCAGCAGCGGCGCGTGGTCGGGGCGGACGAAGCCGCCATAGCCGCGGCGCTCGAAGGCATCGACCAAGCCCGGCAGGTCGATGCGGCCCTCGTCGGGGAAGGTCTCCATGAAGTCGGTCGGCCCGCCCTCGATGTTGCGGACATGGACATAGGGAACGCGGTCGATGAACTTCTCGAACAGGCCGACAACGTCGACACCAAGCTCGCCGAAGCAACCGGCGCAGAAAGTCACCGCGTTGCTGGGGCTGGACGACATCGCCAGCAGGCGTTCGAAACTCTCCACCTTGTCCATGATCCGCTCGAGCCCGCAGAGCGGCGATATCGGCGGGTCGTCCGGATGCATTGCCATCTTGACCCCGGCCTTCTCGGCGACCGGCAAGACCGCCTCGAGGAAACGCTCCAGGTTCCGCCACATCTCCTGGCGCGAGATCGGCTTCTCCTCGTGCGGCATGGTCCCGGGCCCGACATCGGCGAGCGCGAAGCGGCTGGTCCTGGCCCCGCCCCGCGCCTTCGCGTCGAGGTCGGTCCGGATCACCATCGCGTCCTCGCTGACCTGCGGCATGAAATTGTAGGCAACGACGCCGACGCCGAGATCGCCCAAAACCTCGACGACGCGTTTGTAACGGTCGGTCTGGGCCTGCCAGCCTTCCTTGGCCAGGACGATCCGGTCGATCGCGGGGCCGGACTCGGCGATCGACCAGGCGAGGCCGAAATCGGCGTAGCGGCGCCGGATCGCCTGAAGCTCTTCGGCGGCGTCGGGCAGGTCGTCCATCGCGTAGTGGACGACATGGTCGACGCCGATCTGCTTCATCGCCCGGAGGTGGCGCTCGTTCCCGGTCGTGGCGACCATGGCGAATTTCGTTGAAGACAAGGCGATCCTCGGGTGGAGTTCAAGTCGGCTGGCTTCGTACAGTAGCCATTTCGGGGGCTTTGGAACGAGATGAAATCGCACTATCGAGTCGTGGTCATCGGCGGCGGCGTCGTCGGCTGCTCGGTCCTGTACCATCTGGCGAAACTGGGATGGACCGACATCGCCCTGGTCGAGCGGAACGTCCTGACCTCAGGCTCGAGCTGGCATGCGGCGGGCATCTTCCATGCGCTGAACGCCGACCCGAACATCGCAGCGCTCCAGGCCTACACGATCAAGCTCTTCAAGGAGATCCAGGCCGAGTCGGGCCAGAACGTCGGCCTCCACATGACGGGCGGGATCAACGTCGCCAGCGCCCCCGAGCGCTGGGAATGGCTGCAGGCAGCCTACCGGGTCTTCCAGACCATGGGCATCGACACTGCCCGCCTGGTGACCCGCGACGAGATCAAGGCGATGCACCCGCTGATGGACGTCAGCGACGTGCTGGGCGGCCTCTACGACATCAACGAAGGACACGTCGATACCTACGGCACCACCTACGCCTATGCCGGTGCCGCCCGGAAGCGCGGGGCGACGATTATCGAGCATGCGCGCGTGCTGGAACTGAAGCAGAAGCCCGATGGCTGGGACGTGGTCACCGAGAAGGGCACAATCGGGTGCGAGCACGTGGTCAACTGCGGCGGCCTCTGGGCCAAGCAGGTGGGGCTCATGGCCGGCCTCGACCTGCCGGTCACGCCGATGGAACATCACTACCTCGTGACCGAGACCATCCCCGAGATCGCGGCGATGTCGTCCGAGTTGCCGCTGATCGTCGACCTGGAGGGCTTCACCTACACCCGCCAGGAAGGGAAAGGCCTGCTGGTCGGCCTCTACGAGCGCGACTACAAGCACTGGCGCATGGAGGGCGCCCCCTGGGACTTCGGCATCGAGCTGAACCAGGAGGACATCGACCGCATCGCCCCCGAGCTCGAGATCGGCTTCAAGCGCTTCCCGGCCCTACAGCAGGCCGGCATCAAGAAGTGGGTCAACGGGTCCTTCACCTTCACGCCGGACGGGAACCCGCTGGTCGGGCAAGCCCCCGGGGTCCGCAACTACTGGACTGCCTGCGGCGTGATGGCGGGGTTCCTCCAAGGCGGCGGCGTGGGCCTGAGCCTCGCCGAGATGATGGTCAACGGCGAGCCTTCGACCGACATCTACGGCATGGACATCGCCCGCTATGGCAGCTGGGCCTCCAACCGCGAGTACCTCAAGCAGACGACCGGCCAGTTCTACTCGCGCCGCTTCGTCATGACCTACCCGAACGAGCAGCTCTGGGCCGGACGGCCGCTGAAGACGGCCCCCGCCTACGACGCCATGACCGAGAACGGCATGCGCTGGGGTGTGCTCTGGGGCCTCGAGATCCCGCTCTACGTGGCACCTTCGAAGAACTTCGTTGAGAAGCCGACCCTCAAGCGCTCGAACGCGCACGAAGTCGTCGGCGCCGAGTGCCGGAAGACGCGCGAGACGATCGGCCTTCTCGATACGTCCGCTTTTTCGCGCTACGAGGTGACGGGGCCGAAGGCCTGGGCTTGGCTGGACCGCATCATGGCATCCAAGCTGCCCGGCCCCGGCCGGTGCGCGCTGGCGCCGATGCTCAGCCCTTCCGGCAAGCTTCGGGGCGACCTCACGGTGTTCAACTGGGGCAACGGCAGCTTCTGGATCATGGGCTCCTACTACCTCCGCCAATGGCACATGCGGTGGTTCCAGGATCACATGGAGGATGGCGTCTCGGTCCGCGACATCTCCGACGACTGGGTCGGCTTCTCGCTGTCTGGGCCGCGGTCGCGCGAGCTGCTGGAAGCGGTGGTGTCGAACGCCGATATCTCCAACCAGGCATTCAAGTTCCTGGCCTGTCGTGAGCTCGACGTAGGGATGACCCGTGCGAAGGTCGGCCGCCTGTCGGTCAACGGCGAGCTCGGCTATGAGATCAACGTGCCCGCCGCCGAACACCTGACGCTCTATCGCACCCTCAAGAAAGCGGGCGCCGATTTCGGCATGGTCGAGATCGGCTTCAACGCGATGCTGAGCCTGCGGATCGAGAAGTCATTCGGTCTCTGGAACCGTGAGTTCACCCAGGTCTACACGCCGGGAGAGACGGGATTCGGCCGCTGGATCGATTTCGGCAAGAAGGGCTTCATCGGCCGGGATGCGGCCATCAAGGAACGCGACGAGGGGCCGAGGCGGCAGCTCGTGACGCTGGAAGTCGCGGCTGTCGACGCCGACCCGTCGAGCTGGGAGCCGGTGTGGCATGGCGAGAAGATGGTCGGATACATCACCTCGGGCGCCTACGGGCACACGATCGGCAAGAGCATCGGCATGGCCCTGATCGATCGGGATCATGCCGCGGTCGGCACCGATCTCGCGACGCATGTCGTCGGCATCGAGCGAAAGGCGAAGATCGTCGCGCCGTCGCCCTATGATCCGACCGGCGCGCGCATGCGGATCTGAATTTCCGTCAGTGCCAGGCGTCGGGGCGAGATTCCTTCATCTTCGCCATGAAAGCCTTTAAGGCCTCGTCGATACCCGTATCGAGCGGCGGGGGTTCGTAGGTCTTGAGCATGGCCCGCCATTTCTCGTTGGCACGCCGCATCACGTCTTTGCTGCCCGCGTCGCGCCACTGCTCGAACGAGTTGTTGTCGGCAATCGCCGAGTCCCAGAACGCCGTCTCGTAGTTCTGCAGCGTGTGGGCACAGCCGAAGAAGTGCTTGCCGGGCCCGACCTCGCGGAAGGCGTCCAGCGCGAGGCCGTTGTCATCCACCGGGATGCCGGCGAGATAGGTGTGCAGCGCGCTGCAGAAGTCGGCATCGAGGATGAACTTCTCGTAGCCCATGGCGAGCCCGCCTTCGAGCCAGCCGGCCGAATGCAGGATGAAATGCGCGCCGCACTGGACGGCAGCCTGCATCGAGACGGCGCTTTCCAGCATCGCCTGGCCGTCCGGGATCTTCGAGGTCGTGAAGGCACCCGAGCAGCGGAGCGGCACGCCTAGGCGCCGCGTCAGCTGGCCGATGACGAGTGATCCCAGCGCCGGCTCCGGCGTGCCGAAGGTCGGTGCGCCCGATTTGAGCGCCGTCGAGCTGAGGAAGTTACCGAGGATCGCCGGCGATCCCGGCCGCTCCAGCTGACAGAGCGCGACGCCGACCATCGCCTCGGCCATCGACTGGGCGATGGCGCCGGCCGTCGTCACCGGCCCCATGGCGCCGCCGAGGATGAAGGGCACCACGACCGTGCACTGGTTGGCACGTGCGTAGGCGCGCGCCGCCTTGCTCATCGCCGCGTCGTAGACCAGCGGAGAGTTGACGTTGATGTTGCCCATGATGACGCAGTTGCGGTCGACGAAGTCGGCGCCGAACACGAGCCGCGCCATCTCGATCGATTCTTCCGCTCGCTCCTCCGCCGTCACCGAGCCCATGAAGGCTTTGTCGGAATAGCGGATATGGGAATAGACCATGTCCAGGTGACGCTTGTTCACCGGCAGATCCACCGGCTCGCAGACGGTGCCGCCCGAGTGATGCATCCACGGCGAGGCGTAGGCGAGCTTCACGAAGTTCTCGAAATGCTCGAGCGAGCCATACCGCCGGCCATCGTCGATGTCGTAGACGAAGGGCGAGCCATAGGCCGGCGAGAACACGACATTGTTGCCGCCGACGACGACCGAGCGCGACGGGTTGCGGGCGTGATGGACGAAGCTCTTCGGGGTCGAGCGCAGAACAATCTCGCGCACCAGCCCCTTCGGGAACCGCACGCGCTCGCCCTGCACGTCCGCACCAGCGTCGCGCCAGAGCTTCAGGCTCGGCGGATCGCCGCGGAACTCCATCCCGATCTCCTGCAGCAGCGTGTCGATCACCGCCTCGATCCGGACGAGCCCCTCCTCTCCCATCAGGTCGTAGGTCGGGATTGCGCGCTTGATGCCGGGGATGACGGCAGGCACCCCGGCCGAACTCGCACGTTGGGCCTGCCTCGCCTGGCGGCCACCTCTGGTTCGGCCAGCCGTACGGCCGCCCGCCGGTGCGTCGGTCTCAGACATCCTTGGCCCTCCCGGGCGTGAGCATGCCCGATACGGCTGCCGATGTCCCGACGATCAGTCGAACAGCGAGCGCCGAACCTGGACGAACTCCTCGACCGCCGCCACCAGCGTGTCGAAGTCGGCGTCGGTCAGCGGCAGGCAGAGCGCCAGCATGCCGCGCTTCGGCATGACGTGGACTCCCTTCTCCAGCAGGTCGAAGAAGAACAGCTCGCGCAGCTTGGCATTGCCTTTGGCGGCTTCCTGCGGCGTACGGATGTCGCCGCGCTGCATATGGACGGCCAGCATCGAGCCGATCCCTAAGAACTGCATGCCGACGCCGGCCTTGTCGCAGACGGCATTCAGCCGCTTGCGGAGCCCGTCGCCGCGGGCGTTCAGGGTCGTCGCCGCTTCCTTGGTGTAGATCTTGCCGAGACCGGCGATGCCGCAGGCCAGGGTCATGACGTTGTTGTTGTAGGTGCCGGAATGCGGCAGCGCCTCAGCCTTGCGCGGATCGAAGAGGTCGAGGAACTCGGCCTTGCCGCCGAAGGCCCCGGCCGGCAGGCCGCCGCCGATATACTTGCCGAGCGAGGTCAGGTCCGGAATGACGCCGGTGTGCTTCTGCAGGCCACCCGAGGAAAGTCGCGAGGTCATGACTTCGTCCATGATCATGACGATGCCGTGCTTGGTCGTCTCCTCGCGCAGCATCTTCAGGAACTCAGGAGTCGCCGGGATGCAGCCGCCGCCGCCGAGCATCGGCTCGAAGATCACCGCGGCGAGGCGGCTGGCGTTCTTCGCCATCAGCGCGCGCGTGCCTTCGACGTCGTTGTAGTTTCCGACCACCGTCTCGAACGGGACGTTCAGAGGGTTTGTCGCCGCGGTGAAGGTGAGGAAACCGCCGTGATAGCAGCCGTTGAATCCCATCACTGCCGGACGGCCGGTCGCGACGCGCGCGACCTGCACATTGAACATGTTGGCTTCGGTGCCGGAGTTCACGAAGCGGAGACGCTCGATCGACGGGAAGCGATCGATGATGATCTCTGCGAGCTCGCTCTCGAGCGCGGTGTGGCCGCCGAGATTCCAGCCGAGCGCCATGCGCTTCTCGATCGCGTCCTTGATGCCCGGGTGGCTGTGGCCGTAGATGCCGGCGGTCGCCTCCGAGATGAAGTCGACATAGCTGTGGCCGTCGGCGTCGAAGAGCCGCGCGCCCTCGCCCCGCTCCCAGGCGATCGGGAACGGATCGAAGAAGATCCCGGTCCGGGTGTTGCCGCCGGGAAGGCTCTTCAGTGCCTTGCTATGCACCGCCCGGCTCTTCGGGTTGGCCTTGGCGTAGTTGGCCTTAGCCTCCTCCAGCGCCTCGGCGACATCCGCATTGATCGAGCGGGCGGCGGTCATGATGATCTCCGTTCAGGAAATGGGCAGCACTCAGACAAGGCCGCCGGACAGCCTACCTTCGGGCAACGGCCGGGCAAGCCATAAACGCATCACACAATCGTCAGGAAGCGCCTGGGGTTCTCGACCAGGATCGCGTCGATCTCCTCCTGGCTGAAGCCCCGCGCCCGCATCAGGGGCAGCACGTTCGTGAAGATATGGCCATAGCCGTGGCCGCCGAAGGAGGTCAGGCGGGTCCGGGAGCATATGTCGTGGGAGATCACGACCTGAGACAGATGGCCGCGGTCGATCAGCGCCCGGATCAGCTGCAGACGGCGGCCGTCGTTCGGTCGGTCGATTGCCTCGTTGAGGCGGTAGTAGGTGTGCTCGGTGCCGAACAGGTCGAACTCGATGCCGACCCCTGTCTCCGCAAGCTTCAGCAGCCGGTCCTCATCGAAGATCGTGCGATCGATATGGCTGATGATTGTTCGCGAGAGATCGCCACCCCAGCCCCTGACCGATGTCGCGATCTCGAGCGGCAGATCCTCGTCTCGGCCGGTATGGATGTTGAGCGTCACCCCGGTTTCCTGCTGCGCCAGGATCGCGCCCTGCATCACGCGCTTCTCGAGCGCCGTCCACGGCGTCTGACAGCCGATCTCGCCGATGATACCCGCACGGATGTCGGTGCCCCAGGCTCCGTCCAGGATCTGGGTCACCATCTCACGCGCGAAGTCATCGGGCTTCCGGCGATGGTTCTCCTCTTCCTGATACTCTTCGACGTAGTAGCCGCAGCCCATCACGACGTTGACGCCGGTTGCGAGCTGGATATCCAGGAGGCCTCTGGGATCGGGCTTGATGCCGCCGCAGGTGAGCTCGACCAGCGACTGGCCGCCGACCTGGATCAAACTCTCCATCTCGACGATCGCGATGTCCTTCATGTCCATCACGTACTGCATCGCATGCGGCATGCGGCCGTAGTCGATGGCATACCTGTTCTGAAGCGTGATCTCCGGATCCTTGACGTTCGACTTCTTCATCGTCGGCGTGCGGATGTCGCACAGCAGGTGCTCGTGCATCAGCACGTTGCCGAGCTTGGAAGGGTCGATGAGGCCGGCGACGGTCTGAACCTTGCCGCGAAGGCTGGCGCGATCCATGGCTTATTTCTTCTCCACGTTCCAGACCAAGAGCTGGAGCGTCTCCGGTACGCCGGTGACGGTGTTGCGCCAGGCGACCGGGCGACGGAACTGGCCGGTCGAGAGGTACGGCACCTGCTCGTAGTAGCGACGCTGCAGGGCCTCGGCGATCTTCTTCTGCTGGTCGCGATCGGCCGTGGTCAGGAACTCGCCGCGAAGCTTCTCGGTCTCGGCATCGGTGTACCAGCCCGGCCAGACCGCATCACCGGCAAGCGGGATGTTGGTGCCCGGATTGCCGATGATGAAGCCGGTCCAGAAGGTCGGGAAGATGTTCCAGCCCGGCGAGCCCTGCCCGGGCTGGGCCTTGCTGCCGCGGCGCGATGTCATCGTCGACCAGTCCATCGACTGCAGGTCGACATTGAAGCCGGCCGCCTTTAGCTGGGAGGCCGCGACCACCGAGATGTTGTGGACGAGGTTCTGGTCGGTCGGGTCCATCAGCACGATCGGCTCGCCCTTGTAGCCGGCCTCGGCGAGGAGCTTCTTCGCCGCTGCGATGTCCGGCTTGGCGAAGGCCTGGGTCGCGACGTCGCTTTCGAACGGTCCGCCGCACATGAAGACGGCGAGGCAGGGCTTCTGCAGGTCGGGCTGGCCCACCATCGCGTCCAGCAGCGCCGCCTGGTCGATCGCATGCAGGGCGGCGCGCCGGATCCGGGCATCGTTGAACGGCGGATAGAGATGATTGAAGCGCAGCATTCCGATCGTGCCGAACGGATCGAGGATCTTGAGGGTGACGTTCGGATCCTTCTTCATCGTCGGGATCAGGTCGGTCGCCGGCTGCTCGAGGATGTCGACCTCGTTCTTCAGCAGCGACTGCACCGCGATCGTCGGATCCGGGATGTAGAGCCACTCGACCCGGTCGACCTTCGGCGCCTTGGCACCCGCATAGGCGTTGCTCGGCTCGGCGCGCGGGACGTAGGCGGCGTTCTTCTTGTAGACGACCTTGTGGCCCGGCTCCCACTCCTTCGCCTCGAAGGTGAAGGGACCTGAGCCGATCGCCTCCTTGACGGGTTCGTCCGGAGACAGCTTCGCGTCCTTCTCGCGCATCATGAAGGCCGGCAGGAAAGGGTTGCCGAGCGAGGAGAGAACGATGCCGACCTTCTCCTTGAGCACGATCTCGAAAGACATGTCGTCCTTGGCCGCGACACGCCCGACATACTTCATCAGCGTCTTGCCGTCGCCCGACTTGGCGGCCCAGCGCTCGATCGAGGGAATGATGTCCTTGGTCGTGACTGCGCCGCCGTCATGCCATTTCAGGCCAGGTCGAAGTTTGAAGGTGTAGGTGAGGCCGTCCGGGCTCACCGCCCAGCTCTCGGCCATCTGCGGCTTCCAGTCGAGCGTCCGGTCGGCGCCGACCAGCACGTCGTAGACCATGTAGCCGTGAAGCTGCGTGATCGTCGCGGTATTGAGATTCGGGTCGATGTTCTTGAGATCGGCCTGCGGCACGACCTTCAGGACCGTTTCCGCACCGGCCGGCAGGCTCATCGCCGCCAGGCCCGCGAAGCCAATGATCGCCGCGACGGACAAGGTCTTCATGACGCTCTCCAGCTCGTTCGGATGGCATTTCGATCTTTGCGCAAAGATAGATGCTTAATACGGGCACGGGCAACTGATAGGATCGGCCGCGAAACGCCAGACGCGCCCCGGACGCTTTGAGGTAGTGGAACACGACACCGACACGCTTAACCCGGGTCACCCCGCATGACGACCGCAACCCGCCGCCCCTCCTTCGCTCCGGTCGAGCGCGACACGATGCAGGAGCGGGTCTATGTCGAGCTGCGGCAGGCGCTCGTGCGTGGCCATTTCGCGCCCGGCGAGGTCTTGATCGTCCGTGCGCTTTCCG
Source organism: Alphaproteobacteria bacterium (assembly GCA_044223515.1). Lineage (GTDB taxonomy): Bacteria > Pseudomonadota > Alphaproteobacteria > SHVZ01 > SHVZ01 > SHVZ01. The sequence goes on along the minus strand of JBGALV010000100.1, from coordinate 1,961 downwards.
ATCAATTCGGCACCAGCCACATGCCGGTGCGCGACGCGTTGAGCCGGCTTGCCGCGGAGCAGGCCCTCGAAGTGCTACCGAGCCGCTCGGTCGCGGTGCCGGTGCTCTCGCGAGAGCGCTGTGCCGACATCCAGGAAACGCGCGAGATGCTCGAGGGTCGCGCCGGCGCGATCGCCGCAACGAGGATCACGCCGCGCGAAACCGAAGAGATGCATGCGCTCGATCGAAAGATGCATGCCTTCCTCGCCAAGCGCGACGTCGAGCGCTACGTCACCACAAACTGGCAGTTCCACTTCACGCTCTATGCGGCCGCCGACCGCCCGGTGATGCTGCGGATGATCGAGAGCCTCTGGCTGCAGATCGGCCCGTCGCTGCGCGGCTGCATCGACGACATCGCCAACCGGCCGGAGATCGACCAGCAGATCACGGCCGACCATCACGCCGACATGCTGGCTGCGCTCGACCGACGCGATGCGGAGGGCGTGCGGGCCGCCGTCGAAGGCGACCTTCGAGGCCTTACCGATTACCTTCTGCAATCGCTTCCGGAAACGCCGTCAACAATCCGTCCGCTCCGCCAGCCCACCTGACATCCAACACAATCCTCGGGGAACCGCTCATGACCGCTGCCGCCAAGCCCGCAGGCCGCAAGGTGATCATCACCTGCGCCGTCACCGGCTCGATCCATACGCCGACGATGACGCCCTACCTGCCGATAACGCCTGACCAGATCGCCGCTGACTCGATCGCAGCCGCCGAGGCCGGTGCCGCCATCGTCCACCTGCATGCGCGTAACCCGGACGGCAGCCCTACCCCGGACCCGAACGTGTTCATGCAGTTCCTGCCGCGGATCAAGCAGGCCTCGAACGTCGTGGTGAACATCACCACCGGCGGCAGCCTCGGCATGTCGATCGAGGACAGGCTCGCCGCGCCGCTCCGCGCCAGCCCCGAGATCTGCTCGCTCAACATGGGCTCGATGAACTTCGGCCTCTTCCAGATCACCGACAAGATCAAGGACTGGAAGCATCCGTGGGAAAAGCCCTACCTCGAGAAGACGAAGGACTCGATCGTCAGCAACACCTTCGGCCAGATCGAGCGGTTCATGAAGGACCTGGGCGAAGGCCACGGCGTCCGCTTCGAGTGCGAATGCTACGACGTCGGTCATCTCTACACGCTGGCCCACTTCCTCGACCGCAAGCTGATCAAGCCGCCGCTGTTCGTACAGACCATCTTCGGCATCCTGGGCGGCATCGGCCCCCATCCGGAAGACCTGCAGCACATGAAGCGGACCGCCGACCGCCTGTTCGGCGACTACCAATGGTCGATCCTCGCCGCCGGCAAGCATCAAATGTCGCTCTGCACCATGGGCGCGATGATGGGCGGCAACGTCCGCGTCGGCATGGAAGACTCGATCTATGTCGGCAAGGGCGAGCTCGCGAAGAGCAATGCCGACCAGGTGAAGAAGATCCGCCACGTGCTGGAGACGCTGTCACTCGAGATCGCGACACCGGACGAGGCACGCCAGATCCTTCAGCTGAAGGGCGGCGACCGGGTGAAGTTCTAGCCCCTGGATTCTAGCCCTGGGTCACCTTCATCCTCGGATCGAGGATGTCGCGGAGCCCGTCGCCGAGCAGGTTGAGACCGAGCACGGTGATCGAGATGGCGAGCCCTGGATAGAGGCAGATCCAGGGCGCCTCTCTCAGGTAGTCGCGGCCGTCGGAGATGATGTTGCCCCAGGTCGGCGTCGGCGGCGGCGGCCCCATGCCGAGGAAGCTCAGGGCCGCTTCCGACAGCACCGCATAGGCGAAGACGAAAGTCAGCTGGACCACCAGCGGCCCCAACGAATTCGGCAGGATGTGGCGAAGGATGATCCGGACATGACCGGCGCCGAGCGCCTTCGCCGCCTGCACGTAGTCCATCTCGCGCACGACCAGCACCGAGGCACGGACGATGCGCGCGGTCCG
>JBGALV010000099.1:0-16646 GCA_044223515.1 Alphaproteobacteria bacterium | reverse complement strand
CGTCACCGCCATTCCGGTCAAGGTCGACCGCAAGCTCGCCTATGGCCTCGCCGGCCGCACCGCGCTCGGCGTCGATCCCGTCTCCGAGCACGCGATCGTCCGCATCGACACCGATGCGGGCGTCACCGGCTGGGGCGAGATCGCCAGCTGCTTCGCGCGCCGCGGCCGTCTCTACGCCAAGGAGGTGCGCGAGATCCTGGCGCCGGTGCTGGTCGGTCAGGATCCGCGGCGGATCGCCTTCATCGTCCAGGCGATGGACAAGGCGCTCGACGGTTCGGAGCCGGCGAAGGCCGGCCTCGAGATGGCGCTCTACGACCTGCTGGGCAAGCAGCTCGGCGTGCCGGTCTACGTGCTGCTTGGCGGCATGGTGCGCGAGCGCATCCCGCTCAGCCGCTCGATCACCTTCGGCACGCCGGAGCAGATGGCGACTGCGGCGAAGGGCTTCGCCGCCGAGGGCTTCGGCACGGTCAAGGTGAAGGTCGGCCAGAGCTTCGACATCGACGTGGCGGCGGTCGCGGCGGTCCGTGCCGCGGTCGGCGACAAGGTGAAGGTGCGCGTCGATGCCAACATGGCGTGGCGGACGCCGAAGGAGGCGGCTCAGCACATCAGGGCGATGGCGCCGAGCCGGCCCGAGGTGATCGAGCAGCCCCTGAAGCCGCGTGAGCTCGATGCGCTGGCCGAGCTCCGCCTGATGGTCGACGTGCCGATCATGGCGGACGAAAGCGTCTGGAACCCGCGGGACGCGATGGAGGTCATCCGCCGGAAGGCGGTCGACGTGATCAACGTCTATGTCTGCGAGGCAGGCGGGCTGATGGCGGCGACCCGGATCTTCCAGATGGCCGAGACCGCCGGCATCCCCTGCATGATCGGCTCGATGCCGGAGCTCGGCCTCGGCACCGCTGCCCAGATCCATCTCGGCACGGCGATGACGAACCTTGGTCTCGACTCCGACGCCTGCGGTGTCGTTTACCAGAGCGCCGACCTGCTGAAGACGCCGCTCCGCATCGAGAACGGCTTCGCGTACCCGCCGGAGAAGCCCGGCCTCGGCGTCGAGATCGACCTCGACGCGGTGGCCAGGTACCAGATCCCCGAGTGATCGACGCCGGAGTGTGATCCAGATCGCAGTCCGGCCGACTCGGCATGTGCAGACTGATTCGCAGATTTGCACGCCGATGTCGGCAGGAGTCGTAGGGATGAAGCGGTCTTTGGGTCTCTCGACGTTGATTTCGGTGCTCGCCAGGCGGCTGCGCCGCTTCTGGGGCAGCAGCGGATACCGGCCTGAAGCGCACTACATGCGCGGGCCCGGTCCGAAATGCCGGGCGGCGGCACGTCACGCCGCGATGGGCGACTAGCGGCTACCGGTTGTCGGAAGGGGCGAGCGCGCGTCCAGCGGCCAGCCCGTCGAACCAGAGAAAGTCGGGGCCGAGCTCGGCGAGGCCCTTGATGCCGAGGAAGCCCATGGCGAGATCGACCTCCTCGCGGAACATCGAGACGATACGGCGCGCCCCGATCTCGCCGCCGGCCGCGACCGCATAGGCGGCAGGACGTCCGAAAAGCGCAGTCTTCGCGCCCATGGCGATCGCTTTCAGCACGTCTGTTCCTGAGCGGAAGCCCGAGTCCAGCATTACGGTGATGCGCGTGCCGACCGCGTCCATGACTTCGGGCAATACTTCGAGCGGTGCCACGGCGTAGTCGAGGTTGCGCCCGCCGTGGTTGGAAAGGATCACGCCGTCCATGCCGTGATCGGCGGCGAGCACAGCTTCCTCCTTGGTCATGATCCCTTTCAGGATCATCGGGCCTTTCCACATCTGGCGGATCCGCTTCACCGCTTCCCAGTCGAGGGCCGGGCTTCGCTCTCGGATGAAATAGGCGAGCAGGGAATGCGTGTCCTTCGGCCCGTCATAGAGCGGCACCATGCTCTCCATGCGGCCGATATTGCCGCGGAGCACGACGTCCATCGTCCAGCCGGGATGGGTCAGCACGTCCCAGACGTTGCGCGGCGTCTTCTTGAGGCCGAAGGAGAAGCCGTTCTTGCGATCACGCGGCCGCTTCGGGAAGACGTTGGAGTCGGTGGTGACGACCAGCGCCTCGTAGCCGGAAGCCGCGGCACGCTCGACCAGCGCGCGGTTCAGCCGGTCGTCCTTGAAGGTGTAGAGCTGTGCCCAGAGGCGCGCCTGCGGGGCGGCCTCGGCGACCTCCTCGATCGTGCAGTTGGCGCCGAGGCTCAGCATGAAGGGGATGCGCGCCTCGGAGGCCGCCCGGGCGAGCGCGATCTCCGCCTTGTAGCGGAGCGTGCCCAGCCCGCCCATGGCCGAGATCGCGAAGGGCGAGCCGGACTTGCGGCCGAACAGCTCGATCTCCTGGGATCGCTGGGTCACGTCGACCACGGTGCGGGCACGGAACCGCACGCGGTCGAAGACGGCGCGGTTGTGGCGGAGCGCGCTCTCGCTCTCGGCGCCGCCATCGACGAAGTCGAACATCGCGAGCGGCAGGCGCTTGCGCGCCAGCCGGCGAAGATCCTCGACGCTCTGCGCCTCGGCGATCCGGCGGCTCATCCTGGGGCTCCTAGTTCGCGCGATGGCGTTTGACGAATTCCTCGTCGACCGTGACGCCGATGCCGGGCGTGTCCGGGATCGGCACCGTGCCGTCCGGCTGAAGCGTGAACGACGCCTTGGCGATGCCGGCGGTCAGCGCCGACTGGCTCACGTTGAACTCGACGAAGCGGGCACGGGGCAGCGTCGAGATCAGCTGCAGGCTGTACCCGGTCAAGAGATGCGTCAGCCAGGAATGCGGCACCAGGTCGATGCCGGCCTGCTCCGACATCTCGGCGACGCGCTTGGCGACGGTGATGCCCCCGCAGCGCGACAGGTCCGGCTGGATCACGTCGACGCAGCCCTCGCCGATGAAGCGCTCGAAGTCCCAGATCGTCGCGACCTGCTCGCCGGCGGCGATCGGCGTCGGGCTCACGGCACGCACATGGGCGTATTCGTCGAAGCGCTCTGGGTGGATGAAGTCCTCGCACCAGCCGACGCCGTAGTCGGCGAGCCATTCGACCAGTTCGATCGCCTGGCGGCGCGAGCGCATCGGTCCCGGCTTCTTCCAGCCGGCCGGATACCAGCCCGGATCGACCAGCAGGTGGCGCTTCGGCCCCAGCGTCTCGCGCGCGGCGGCGACCAGCTCGCGGTCGCGGCCCGGATCCTCGCCGAACACGCCCCAGCCGAACTTGACCGCGTGGAAGCCTTTGTCGATGTAGCCCTGGGCAGCCGCTTTCATGCCGTCCGGCGTCTCGCGGAAGAGGGTGGAGGCATAGGCCATCACCTTGTCATGGCGGCGTGCGCCGAGCAGGCGCGAGAGCGAGAGGCCGGTCGCCTGCGAACGGATCGACCACAGCGCGTTGTCGATCGCCGAGATGCACTGCATCGCGATGCCGCGGCGGCCATAGTAGGCGCTGCCGATGTAGAGCTTGTCCCAGAGACGCTCGACATCGAGCGGGTTCTCGCCGATCAGCAACTCGCCCAGCGTCTTGAAGCCCAGCACCGCCATGCCCTGGCCCGCGATGATCGCGACCGCGGCCGGCGCCAGCGTCTCGACATCGGCCCAGCCGGTCAGACCTTCGTCGGTCGAGACCTTGATCAGGAGCTGCCAGTCGCCATTGTCCTTCGCTTCCTCGCCGCCGACGGTGGCGCCATAGGTCTCGGTCCCTTTGAGGAGGATGGGCTCGACGGCGGTGATGCGCATGTCTGGTCCTTGAGCAAACGAAAAGCCGCGGTCGTCGTGACGGCGCCCGCGGCTCGACGGCTTGGATCAGTTCTTCTCGACGTTCCAGTAGACGACGGTGTTCACCTTGAGCCAGCCGGAGGTGTTCTTCCGCCACACGAACGGCTGCTGGTACTGCCCGATCGGAATGTAGGGGATGTTCTCCCACAGGCGCTTGTGCAGATCGGTCGCGATCTGCTTCTGCTTGGCGGGATCGGTCTCGCGGATGAAGGCCTGGCGCATCTTCTCTGCGACGTCATCGCAAGGCCAGCCGAACCACGCGTCGCCGCAGATCGTCGGCGTCGTGTTGCTCGACATCGGGTTGGCCTGGGAAGCCGTGCCCGATCCGGTGTGGAAGATATTCCAGCCGCCCTGGGCGGGCGGTTCCTTCTTCGAGCGGCGGGTGACGATCGAGCCCCAGTCGGCGATGACGAGGTCGACGTTGACGCCGATCTTCTTGAGGTTCTCGGCGGTGACCATCGTGTACGCGTTGATGAACTGGATGTCGGCCGGGCCCATCAACGTGATCTTCTCGCCGTTGTAGCCGGCCTCCTTCATCAGCTGCCGGGCCTTCTCGAGGTCCTGCTTCTTGTAGGGCTCGGAGCCGGCTTCGGTGCCGTAGGTCGTGCCGCAGATCCACATCGAGTGGCAGACCCGCGTGTACTTCTCCGGCCCGATGGCGGCCGCCAGGTAGTCCTTCTGGTCGATCATCAAGGCCAGCGCCTGGCGCGCCTTCGGATTGTTGAACGGCGGGTGCAGGTGGTTCGGACGCAGCACGCCGAAGCCCTCGATTGTCCAGATCGTGCCGACGACGACATTCGGGTTGTTCTCGATCGCCTTCACATGCTCGATCGACGGCTGATCGACGAAATCGACCTCGCCGGCGGCGAGGGCGGCGAAGGCGGTCGCGGTGTCCGGGATGATCTTGTACTCGACCCGGTCGACCTTCACGACCTTGCCGCCGGCGAAGCCCGACGGCTTCTCGGATCGGGGCTTGTAGTCGGTGAACTTGTCGTAGACGACCCTGGCGCCGGGGATCCATTCCTCCTTGTTGAACTTGAATGGGCCGGATCCGACCGACTCGGTGATCGGCGTGTTCGGATCGATCAGCGCGTCCTTCTCGCGATAGATGCCTTCCAGGTTCGGCGAGCCGCCGATCGCGAAGAGCAGCGGGCCGAAGGGCTCCTTCAGCTTGATGGTGAAGGTCTTGGCGTCGACGGCGTCGATCGAGGCGAGGAACGGCTCGATCGAGCGGCCGAGCACCTCGCGCTTGACCAGGCGCTTCAAGGAAGCGACCACGTCCTTGGTGGTGACGTCGCTGCCGTCGTGGAACTTGAGTCCGTCGCGCAGCGTCATCGTGTAGACCAGCTTGTCGTTCGACAGCGACCACTTGTCGACCATCTGCGGCTGGTTATCGATGTTCTCGTCCCAGCTGAACAGCGTGTCGTAGACCGCGCCCATGTGCATCGACGTGATCGTCGCCGTGGTCTGGTAGCCGTCGACCACCTTGAGGTCGGCGTGCGGGACGACCCTCAGCACCTTCTGCTGGGCCGTGGCGGTTCCGGCGGAGAGCGCCAGGAGCGCCGCGACGGCAGCGGCCGTCGAGAGCAAGCGTTTCATGATCGTGAACCTCCCCAGGTTACGGGCGCCTCTCAGCGAGAGAGGAGGCGTCCTTGGCTAATGCTGCATTGTTTCTCCGGGCGGAGAAAGCGCCGTGTTTCGAGGGACGAAATGGCGAGTTCCGGTATCGGCGCGTTTTCCGGTCGGCGGCGGACGAGATCGGCTAGCGTCCGGTCGGAGGTTGCCCATGCCGAATGTGCTGTTCGCCGGCCTGTTCCACGAGACCCACACCTTCCTTCCCGAGAAGACACCGTTGGCGAAGTGGGAGGTCTTGAAGGGCGAGGAGATGTTCCGCCGCGACGGCGACGGCTCGAATTTCGATGGCTTCCTCTCACGCGCCAAGGCCCATGGCTGGACCGTGCTGCCGACCGCCGACTACCAGGCGTTCCCGTCCGGCGTGGTCGAGCACGACGTCTTCGAGGCGTTCTGGACGGACGTCGCGCACTCGCTCGCGGAGCTGAAGGGCACGAAGATCGACGCGGTCTTCCTGCTCCTGCACGGCGCGATGGCGACAGACGAGGAGGTCGATCCCGAGGGCGAGTTCCTGGAGCGGCTCCGGCCGCTGATGCCCAAGGGTGTTCCGGTCTTCGGCGTGTTCGATCTGCATGCGAACTTCACCCGGAGGATCATCGATCTCTCGGACTGCCTGGTTGCCTATCGCGAGAACCCGCACACGGACGCGCGCGAGGCGACGATGCGGGCTGCCGACCTGCTCCAGCGCTGCCTCGAGAGCGGGAAGATCCCGACGCAGTACTGGCGCCGCCCGCCGATCATGTGGCCGCCGACCGGCGTCGGCACCGCCGACACGCCGATGAAGGACCTGGAGGCGATGGCACGGAAGATCGAGGTCGAGGTGCCGGGTGTGTGGTGCGCCAACGTCATCGCCGGGTTCGCCTTCGCCGATGCACCCGATGTCGGCCTCTCGTTCAGCATCGTCTCCGATGGTGATCCGAAGGCGGTCGAGGCGGCGCTCGACCGGCTCGAGGCCGAGGCGATGCGCCTCCGGAAGGCCGGGAGCCCGCGCGACAAGTCGGTGGACGAGGTGCTGCGCGAGATCATGCCGGTGAAGGAAGGACCCGTTCTGCTGGTCGAGCCCTCCGACAACATCGGGGGCGGCACGACCGGCGACAGCACTGGCATCCTCCGGGCGCTGATGCGTCACAAGGTGCGCGAGTCCGCGGTCGTGATCGCCGACCCGGAATCGGTCGCGGCCGTCGCCGATGCCAAGGTCGGCGACCAGGTGAAGCTCAGGGTCGGCGGCAAGCTGAACCCGTTCGACGAGGGACCGGTCGAGATGACGGCGACGCTCAGGTCGAAGAGCGACGGCCGCTTCACCCTGGAGGATCCGAAGAGCCACATGGCGGCCTTCGGCAACGAGATCGAGATGGGGCCCTCGGCCGTGATTGAGCACGAAGGCATCCTGGTGCTGCTGACCTCGAAGAAGATCCCGCCCTGGGACCTGGGACAGCTCCGGAGCCAGGGGATCGAGCCGACCAAGCTCAAGGTGATCGGCGTCAAGGCCGCGGTCGCCCACCGTGCCGCCTACAATCCGATCGCCAAGGCGAGCTACACGGTCGAGACCCCGGGCCCGGGCATGAGCGACCTCACCAAGTTCCCCTACAAGAAGGTCAGGCGACCCGTCTATCCTCTGGACGAGATCGGTACCTGACCCATGTAGGAGGGGCTTTGCCCCGGCCGCAGACCATCGCGTTGATCGTTGCCTGCGCTCTCTTCATGGAGAACCTGGACGGCACGATCATCACCACGGCGTTGCCGCAGATCGCCGCCGAGTTCGGCGTCAACCCGGTCCATCTCAGCCTCTCGATCACGACATACCTGCTGGGGATGGCGGCGTTCATCCCGATCAGCGGCTGGCTCGCCGACAAGGTCGGCGCCCGCGACGTGTTCCGGACCGCGATCGTCGTCTTCGTGCTGTCTTCGGTCGCCTGCGGGCTCTCGGTCAACCTGCCGATGCTGGCGGTCTCGCGCTTCGTCCAGGGCATCGCCGGGGCGATGATGATGCCGGTGGGGCGCCTCGTGCTGCTCAGGAACTGCACCAAGGCCGACCTCGTCCAGGCGCTCACCTACGTCACCATGCCGGCGATGATCGGTCCGATCGTCGGGCCGCCGATCGGCGGCTTCATCGCGACATATGCCGACTGGCGCTGGATCTTCTTCCTCAACGTGCCGGTCGGGCTGCTCGGCTTCGTCCTGGTCACGCTGAAGATCCCGCAAGATCCCGTGCCGCCGCCCCCGCCTCTCGACATCGTCGGGTTCCTGCTCTGCGCGGTCGCGCTGTCGGGCCTGGTGATGGGCATCGAGCTGTCGACCCATGCCGACGAAAGCCCGCTGGCCGGCATCGCGCTGCTGGCGACGGGCGCGATCGCCGGTGCCGTCTACCTGGTCCATGCAGGAAGGCGGGACCGGCCGATCCTTCAGCTTAGGCTGCTGCGGGTGCCGACTTTCGGCCTCTCGGTGTTCGGCGGTTCGGTCTTCCGCATCGGCGCGGGGGCGCTGCCGTTGCTGCTGCCGCTGATGCTGCAGGTGGGCTTCGGCAAGTCCGCCTTCGCCGCCGGCCTGCTGACCTTCATCAGTGCGGTCGGCGCCTTCGCGATGAAGTTCACCGCGCGCGGCATCATCCGCGCCTTCGGCTTCCGTGTCGTGCTGATCGGCAACGGCATGATCGCGGCGGTGCTGACCAGCCTCTACGGCATCTTCCGGCCCGACAGCTCGGAAGTGCTGATCCTGGCGATCCTGCTGGCCAGCGGCTTCTTCCGCTCGCTGCAATTCACCTCGCTCAACGCATTGGCGTTCGCTGACATGAAGCCCGAGGACCTGAGCCAGGCGACCAGCGTCTCCGGCACCGCGCAGCAGGTGGCGCAGAGCCTGGGCGTGGCTCTCGGCGCCACGGCGCTGCACCTGACGATGGCGGCACGCGGCGCCGATCAACTCGCGGCGTCCGACTTCTGGCCGGCTTTCCTCGCGGTCGGCGCGGTGACGCTGGTCTCGGGCCTGATGTTCGTCCGGCTGGAGCGGAATGCCGCCCAGCAGGTGAGCGGTCACGGCAACTAGGCGTCAGGCGATCTCGATCGCCACCCGGTTGCGGCCTTCTTCCTTGGCGCGATAGAGCGCGCGGTCGGCGCGGCCGACAAGGCTTTCGGCGTCGTCTTCCTCCGAGCATTCGGCGACACCGCAGCTGACCGTAACGCGGAGCCCGTCGTCGGGGCTGAGGACCGAGGAGGTAGCGACCGCCTCCCGCAAAGTCTCCGCCAGCTCCTGGGCATGGGAGAGACGGCAATTGTGGGCGAGCAGGATGAACTCCTCGCCTCCCCAGCGGGCCAGCAGGTCGGACTCGCGCGCGCGTTCCTTGAGGACCTGCGCGACGCTCCGGATCGCCTCGTCTCCCTTCAGGTGACCGCGGGTGTCGTTGATGGTCTTGAAGCGATCGATGTCGATCAGCAGCACGGACAGCGGCAGGGGGACGCGCCGTCTCAGCTTGAGCGACTGGTCGAGGGCGATGTCGAGAAGCTGGCGGTTGCCGATGCCGGTCAGCTTGTCGGTGACCGCCATGTCCTCGAGCCGGGTCTGGTAGAGGTTGATCGCGTAGGCGATAGTCCCGATGGTCAGAAGGATGATGACGATGCCGATGGCGAGGTTGGTGACGAAGCTGTTCCACAGCGCCGCCAGCGCCTCGGACTCGCGCTGCTCGACGATCACCCGCCATCCCAGGTCGGGGATGTAGCGGCTGGTCAGCAGCATGGTCTCGCCGTCGCGGACGTACTCGAAATAGCCGTCCGGCTTGCGCAGCAGCTCGGCCGCGATCGTCGAGATGCCAGGGGCGGTGCGGATGTTGTCTTCCTGAATCACCGCGCCGTCGGAGCGCACGGTGACCTTGCCCTCGCCGTCGACGAAGTAGATGCCGCGCTGATAGCTGGTCTTGTAGTGGGAGAGGATGCGCGTGACGGTATCAAGCTTGAGGCCGACGCCGGTCGCCCCGATGAACTGGCCCTGATAGTCGAGGACGCGGTAGTTGATGAAGATCGTGATCTCCATGTTCTGCGCCGCGTTGAAATCGATGTTGACCTCGTAGGGCTGCTTCATCTCGCCGATGCGGAAGAACCAGTCGTCGTTCGGCTCGCCGGCCCTGACGACCTTGGTCGGCCCGCTGAAGTGGTAGTACTGCTTGGTCCGGTCCGAGACCAGGAAGGCGGTGAAGACGTCGTACTTGGCGCGGATCTCGTCGAGGTATCGGGAGATCTGTCCCGGATCCTTCTCGCCCGCGATCAGCCAGTCCTTGACGAAGGTGTCGTTGGACATCAGCGAGGAGACGAAGATCGGCCTGAGCAGGTCGGTCTGGATCTCGGCGTAGATGTTGCTCGAGGTGAGCGGCAGCTCGTTCTGGAGGATCGTCGCCTTCAACGCCGCGGTCGAGACGCGGAAGCTGATCAGGTTGGTGGTGAGGAAGCCCAGCAGCAGGATGCCGCCGATCAGCACGATCAGGCGGCCTCTGCCGGGAAGGCTCGACGCGGACGTCATCGCGGCCTCGTCAGCGTCCGGAGAGCTTGTCGATCTCCGCCATCTCCTCGGCGGTCAGCTTCCAGTCGGCGGCCTTGACGTTCTGCTCGAGCTGCTCCGGCCGGGTCGCGCCGGCGATCACGCTCGCGGTCGGCGGTCTGCAGGCGAGCCAGCTGAAGGCGAGGTCGAGGATGGACCTGCCGCGCTTGGCCGCGAAGTCGGTCAGCTTCTCGACGGTCTGCCAGTTGGCGTCGGTGAGATAGCGATCGGCGAGATTCTGCACGTAGCTGAGGCGCGACTTCTCCGGCATCGGCGCGTTGCGCTTGTACTTGCCGGTCAGCATGCCGCTCGCGAGCGGGAAGTAGGGGAGAAGCCCGATCCCGTAGGCGTTCGTCGCCGGGATCAGCTCCTTCTCGGCATCGCGCACGATCAGGCTGTACTCGTCCTGGCAGGAGACGAAGCGTTCGAGCCCGTCGCGGCGCGCGATCCATTCGGCCTCGACCACCTGCCACGCCTTGTGGTTGGAGAGGCCGAGGTAGCGCACCTTGCCCTGCGTCACGAGGTCGTCGAGGGCGCGGAGCGTCTCCTCCATCGGCGTCAGCGGATCGACCATGTGGACCTGGTAGAGGTCGATCCAGTCGGTCTTCAGCCGCTTCAGGCTCGCCTCGACCGCGGACATGATGTAGCGGCGCGACGCACCCTTGAGCTTGCCGGCATCGTCCATCGGGCCGCAGAACTTGGTCGCCAGCACGATGTCCTTGCGCCGGTCGCCGAGCACCTGGCCGATGACGTTCTCTGAGCCGCCCTTGTTGGCGTAGATGTCGGCGGTGTCGAAGAGGGTGATGCCGAGGTCGAGGGCCTTGTGGATGACCGCCTTCGAACCGTCGAAGTCGGTACGACCGCCGAAATTGTTGCAGCCGAGGCCGACGACCGAGACCAGCAGGCCGGACCTGCCCAACGTGCGCTGTTCCACGGGTCCCCACCCTTGCCGTTTAGAATAGTTCGAGGCACGGCAAGTTAGTGCCTTCGCCGGGGGTTGGCTACCTCTGTTCGAGGCACCCGGCCTCTGTCATGGTAGCGCCCCTTTGCTGAAGGGGAAATTCATGACAGCGAGCGCCTGGCGGAGCCGAGCAGGGACCACCTTCGACTGCGAGAAGCGGTCGGCGTCTGGCTACCGCGGCATGGTGGTGACCAATCACCCTCTCGCCTCGGCGGCAGGAGCCGAGATGCTGGCGGCGGGCGGCAACGCCATCGACGCCGCGATCGCCGCGCTGTTCACCCTGAATGTCGTCGAGCCGATGATGGTCGGCCTCTTCGGCGGCGGCATGATGCATGTCCGTCTCGCGGACGGACGGCACCTGGTCCTCGACGGCATGTCGACCGCGCCGGCCGCCTCCGGGCCTACCTGCTACAAGCCGGCCTCGGACACCTGGCCCGACTACCTGGAGACGATCGGCAAGGAGAACGCGGTCGGAGCCAAGTCGATCGCGACGCCGGGCAACCTCAAGGCCTGGTGCGAGGCGCTGCAGCGCTGGGGCACCTTCTCGCTCGCCGACGTGACCGAGCCCGCGATCCGTCACGCCTCGCGCGGCTTCCGCGCGACGCCGTTCCTCAACGATTGTGTCGTGCAAGGCGCGGCCGACATGATCCAGGACCCGACGATCGCAAAGGTGTTCATGCCGGGCGGCAAGCCGGTCGATGCCGGCGACCGCGTCGTGCAGGGCGACCTCGCCGACAGCCTGCGCACGATCGCCAAGGAAGGTCCGGACGCGGTCTATGGCGGCATGCTTGGCCGTGGCGTCGCGCATCACCTGCAGAAGGAAGGTTCCTTCCTCTCCTTCGCCGACCTCGAAGCCTACAAGACGATCGAGCGCGAGCCGGTGCGCGGCACCTACCGCGGCATGGAGATCGTCGGCCCGCCGCCGCCGTCGTCGGGCGGCATCCATGTCATCCAGATGCTGAACCTGCTCGAAGGCTACGACATCGCGGGCCTCGGTTTCGGCTCGCCGAAGACCATCCACCTGATCCTCGAGTCCCTGAAGATCGCCTTCGCCGACCGCTTCGCCTCGACCGGCGATCCGGCCTTCGTGAAGGTGCCCGTCAAGACGCTGCTGTCGAAGGACTACGGCAACATGCGCCGGGCCGAGATCGATCCGGAGAAGGCGAAGGCGCATGCGGCGAAGGCGGCCAGCAACGAGTCCGCCAACACCACGCACCTGACCGTCGCGGACGGGCAGGGCAACGTCGTCGCTGCGACCCAGACGATCAACAGCCTGTTCGGCGCGCGCATCATGGTGCCCGGCACTGGCGTGATCCCCAACAACTACATGTACACGTTCGACCCGCACCCGGGCCAGGCGCTGTCGATCGCGCCGGGCAAGCGCATCGCGACCTCGATGTCGCCGACCATGGGCCTGAAGGACGGGAAGGTGCAGTTCGCGCTCGGCCTCCCCGGCGGCGTCCGCATCTTCGGTTCGGCGATGCAGGCGGTGCTGAACCTCGTCGACCACGGCATGAGCCTGCAGGAGGCGGTCGAGGCGCCGCGCGTCTGGACGCAAGGCCAGGCGGTCGAGCTCGAGTCCAAGATCGGCGACGAGGTTAAGTCGAAGGTCGCGGCGATGGGGCATCCCGCCGGCCATGTTCCCAGCGTCGGCGGCGGCATGTGCGCGATCCGCTTCGAGGCTGACGGCGGCATGACCGGGGCCGCCTGCTGGCGCGCCGACGGCACCGCGATCGGCGTCGGCGGCGGCCCGGCGAAGAAGGGCTCGAGGTTCGTCGCGGAGGCGCGGCGGTAAGACCTCGCGCAAGCCCCCCATCCCAACCTTCCCCCACGCTCCGCGGGGGGAAGGGGCACGATGGTGGCCATTTGATTCCCTCCCCCCGGAGTGGGGGAGGGTTAGGGTGGGGGGTGATGCAGCGCGCTGCTGCTAGCCGAGGAGCTCACCGATCTTCTGCGTCGCCTTCAACCCGGAGCCGGTGAGAACGAGCACCGTCTTCTCCTCCGGCTTGATCCTCCCATCCTTCACCAGCCGTGTCAGCGCCGCCGCGGTCTGCGCGCTGGTCGGTTCGGCGTAGAGGCCGCTCGCGGCAAGCGTCTTCAGCCCGGCGATGATCTCGTCCTCCGGCACGGCGACGGCGGCGCCGCCGGAGCCGCGGAGCGCGCCGAGCACTTCCTTCAAGCGGATCGGCTTCGCGATCGCCGTACCTTCGGCGACGGTCGGCTCGACCTTCGTCTCGACCGGCGTGTCGACGCCTGCGGCGAAGCTGGCGGCGATCGGCGCGCAGTTCGCCGGCTGGCTTCCAAAAATCTTCGGCAGTTTCTTGATCGCGCCCTTGCGCAACAGCTCGTTGAAGCCGATCCAGCATCCAAGGATGTTGGAGCCGGCACCCATCGGCGCGATCACGTTGTCGGGCGCCTCGAATCCCAGATCTTCCCAGAGCTCGTAGGCGAGCGTCTTGGTCCCCTGCAGGAACAGCGCCTGCCAGTTGTGGCTGGCATAGAAGATCTTCTCCGCCTGCCGCTCGGCCTCGTCGGCGCAGTCCTGGCGCGTGCCGGGCACCAGCTCGACCTCGGCGCCGACCGCACGCATCTGCACGATCTTCGCCGGTTGCGTATAGGCCGGCACGAGGATCTTCACCTTGAGCCCGCCCGCGACCGCATAGGCCGCGACGGCGGCACCGCCATTGCCGGACGAGTCTTCGAGGACGTGGCGGACGCCCTGCTGGCGCAACGCCGACAGCATCACCGCTGCCCCGCGATCCTTGAAGCTGCCTGTCGGCGCGAACCATTCGAGCTTGGCGAGCGCACGGGCACCGCCGATGCGGCGCTCTACCAGCGGCGTGCAGCCTTCGCCCATCGTGATCGGATCGTCGATGGTCAGCGGCAGCGCCTTGGCGTAGCGCCAGAGCGAGCGCACCGACATGTCGATGTCGCCGCGGCCGATGCCCGGAAGCTCCGTCGTCATCAGCGGATTGCCGTCGTCCGAGCGCCAACGCGGCTGGGTGAGGGGGTAGGTCTTGCCGGTATGCGGATCGATATAAGCAGCGGTCATGTCAGCGGCGCCATTCCTGCGGCTCGCCGGCGGCGAGCCATTCCTTGTATTCGGCCTTGGTTGCGTCATTGGCAGGGTAGACGCCGGGTGTCGGCGATCCGGCGAGGATCTTGATCTGAATGAAACGCTCGAGCCGTTCCTGTTCGGCGCCGTCGCGTGAGACCTCCTCGGCCATCGCCTTCGGCACGACGACGACACCGTCCTGGTCGCCGACGATCACGTCGCCGGGGATCACCGCGACCCGGCCGCAGCCGATCGGTCCCTGCATGCCGGCGCCGGATAGGCCGGAGATGCTCGCGGGCGCGGCCGGGCCGGCGGCGAAGATCGGCAGGCCCAGAGGTGCCGTCGCCTCGACGTCGCGAAGCCCGCCGTCGGTGACGATGCCGGCGACGCCGCGCATCTTGAGCCGGGCCGCGAGGATGTCGCCGACGATCCCCGTGCTCGCCTCGCCACGAGCGTCGATCACCAGTACCGACCCTGCCGGCGCCTGCTCGATCGCGACGCGCGGGGCGTAATCGGGGCGGCCCAAGATCGTGTAATCCGACAGGTCCTCGCGCAGCGGCAGGTAGGCCAGCGTGAAGGCTTCGCCGACCAGCCGCTCGGTCATCGGCACCAGGGGGCGGACACCCACCATCGCCGAGCGCCGGATACCGCGTTTCAGGAGCTGCATGGTCAGCGTCGCGGTCGAGATGCCGCGGAGCGTGCCGATCAGGCCTGGATCGAGGGCCATGTTTCATCCTGAGGTCGTGACAATTGGCGGTTCGGGCCGGCCCCGCTAGCATGAGCCGCTATCCCTCCACCGAAGCAAAGCGGCGCCGACGGCGCAAGGGCGGCTTCGCCTCATCCAGGGTGCTCATGGCCGATTTCAGCCAGGTCCACAACATCGACGACTTCAAGCGCCAGGCGCGCGGCTACCTGCCGCGGCCGATCTTCGACTGGATCGAGGGCGGCGCCGAGGACGAGATCTCGCTCCGCAACAACCGCACCGCCTTCGACCGCGTGCGCTTCAAGCCGCGCACGCTCGTCGACGTCAACGTCCGCGACCAGTCGAGCGAGCTGTTCGGGAAGCCGATGGCCTCGCCCTTCGCGATTGCGCCGATGGGCAACCTGAGCCTGTTCTGGCCGGAGGCCGAGGTGGTGATCGCCCAGGCGGCGGCCTCTGCCGGCATTCCCTTCGCGCTCTCGACCGCGTCTGCGGTGCCGCTGGAGACGGTGGCCGAGAAGGCGGGCGGGCGCCTCTGGTTCCAGCTCTACGTGTTCAAGGATCAGAAGATCAACGACTCGCTCGTCGATCGCGCCGCCGCTGCCGGCTACGAGGCGCTGATGGTGACGACCGACACGCATATGTTCCCCAAGCGCGAGCGCGACCGCCGCAACGGCATCGGCCTCAACCTGAAGAAGACGCCGGCCAACATCGCCGCCGTCCTGTCGCGGCCGCGCTGGTTCTGGAGCGTCGTACTCAGCCGTCCGATGCCGAAGCTCGCGAACCTCGAGCGGGAAGTCACGGGTTCGACCACCTACGAGGCGCTCGCCAACTACTTCCTCTCCCAGCGCTACAACGGCTTCGACCTCGACGACCTGAAGAAGCTGCGCGACCGCTGGAAGGGCAAGCTGATGGTGAAAGGCATCCTCAACGTCGAGGACGCGATCCGCGCGGTCGAGATCGGCTGCGATGCGGTGATCCTCTCGAACCACGGCGGCCGCAACCTCGAAGGCGCCGCGGCGCCGTTCGAGGTGCTGCCCGAGGTCGTCGACGGCGTTGCCGGCAAGGTGCCGGTGCTTCTCGATAGCGGCTTCCGCCGCGGCAGCGACATCGTCAAGGCGCTGGCGATCGGCGCCAAGGCGGTGATGCTCGGCCGGCCGGCCGCCTACGCGGTCTCCGGCACCGGTAGGGACGGCGTCTCCCACATGCTGGCGACGATGAAGGACGAGGTCGATCGCGTGCAGGGCTATCTCGGCGCCAAGAAGCTCTCCGAGCTCGGCCGCGACCTGCTGCTGTTCGACCGCCAGCAGCCCGGTTCCAACGCGACGATGATCTGAGCCGCTCAGCGAGCTCCGGAATCTGCGGAGGCCTTCTGGCGGAAGCTTCGCAGATGGTTCGCCATGGCCTTTTCGGCCGCCTCGGGATCGCGACTGCGGATCGCGTCCAGGATCAACCGGTGTTCTGCCGGATCGCGCGTCGGGCGTGACTTGAGCGAGCGGTTGATGCGCTCACGCACATCGCGGAAGCGTCCGATCAGGCTCTCGATGCTGTGGTAGAGGAGCTGATTGCCTGAAGCTGCGGCGATGCTCAGGTGGAAGCCGATGTTTTCTGCGAAGTAGGGCGTGCCGGCGGCGACATGGGCCTCGATCGCCGCGGCGAAGCCGGCGATGCGCTGAAGCTGGGACGCCGTCGCATGGCGTGCGGCGCCGGCCGCAGCGGCGGGCTCCAGCAGCGCCCTCACGGCATAGAGATCCTCGAGTGCCCATTGGGCGAGGGATCGCTCGCCGTTGACGGTCGGCGGCGGCGCCGACACGAGGATGCTGCCGCGGCCGGTCCGTCGTTCGAGCAGGCCCATCAATACGAGGCCGCGCACGGCCTCGCGCACGCTCGACCGACCGACGCCGAGCATCGCCATGAGCTGGTGTTCGGAAGGAAGGCGGTCGCCGACGCTGATCTTGCCGGAGCGGATCATCGCGAACAGGCGCTCCGAGACCGCCTCG
>JBGALV010000006.1:0-89144 GCA_044223515.1 Alphaproteobacteria bacterium | reverse complement strand
GAGGCTAGAGCTCAGAAAAGCGAAGGGGGCCGAGTGTCAGTGAAGCGCATCGCTGCATTCCCCTCTGACTCTCGGCCCCCGCTGGTTTCGATGATCAGGCCGACTTCTTCTTGTCGGCGTCCTTGACCTCTTCGAAGTCGGCGTCGACGACCTTCTCGCCGCCGGGAGCCGCGTGCGGCTGCTCGGCGCCGGGCGCCGCGCCCTCAGGCGCACCGCCGGCCGCGGCAGCTTCCTGCTGCGACTTGTAGATCGCCTCGCCCATCTTCATCGCCGCCTGCTGCAGCGCCTCGGTCTTGGCCTTGATGCCGGCGACGTCCTCGCCGTCCTTCACGGCCTTGAGTTCGGCGACGGCATCCTCGATCGACTTCTTGGTCGCGGCATCGAGCTTCGCTCCGTGCTCGCCGAGATTCTTCTCGGTCGAGTGGACCATCGCCTCGGCGTGGTTCTTGGTGTCCACCAGCTCGCGCCGCTTCTTGTCGTCCGCGGCGTTCGCCTCGGCTTCCTTGACCATGCGGTCGATGTCGGCGTCGGACAGGCCGCCCGAGGCCTGGATGCGGATCTGCTGCTCCTTGCCCGTCGCCTTGTCCTTGGCGGAGACGTTGACGATGCCGTTGGCGTCGATGTCGAAGGTGACCTCGACCTGCGGCACGCCGCGCGGCGCCGGCGGGATGCCGACCAGGTCGAACTGGCCCAGCATCTTGTTGTCGGCAGCCATCTCGCGCTCGCCCTGGAAGACGCGGATGGTGACCGCGGTCTGCCCGTCCTCGGCGGTCGAGAACACCTGCGACTTCTTGGTCGGGATCGTGGTGTTCCGATCGATGAGGCGCGTGAACACGCCGCCCAGCGTCTCGATGCCGAGCGACAGCGGCGTCACGTCGAGCAGGAGGACGTCCTTGACCTCGCCCTTCAGAACGCCGCCCTGGATCGCGGCGCCGATGGCGACGACCTCGTCCGGGTTGACGCCCTTGTGGGGCTCCTTGCCGAAGAACTGCTTCACCGTCTCGATGACCTTCGGCATGCGCGTCATGCCGCCGACGAGGACGACCTCGTCGATCTCCGACGGCTTCAGGCCGGCGTCCTTGAGCGCGGCCGCGCAGGGACCGACGGTCCGCTGCACGAGACCTTCGACCAGAGCCTCCAGCTTCGCCCGCGTCAGCTTGATCGCGAGGTGCTTCGGGCCCGAGGCGTCGGCCGTGATGAAGGGCAGGTTGACCTCGGTCTGGGTCGCGCTCGAGAGCTCGATCTTGGCCTTCTCGGCCGCTTCCTTCAGGCGCTGGAGGGCGAGCTTGTCCTGGCGCAGGTCGATGCCCTGCTCCTTTTTGAACTCGGCCGCGAGGTAGTCGATGATCTCCTTGTCGAAGTCCTCGCCGCCGAGGAACGTGTCGCCGTTGGTCGACTTCACCTCGAACACGCCGTCGCCGATCTCGAGGATCGAGACGTCGAAGGTGCCGCCGCCGAGGTCGTAGACCGCGATCGTGCCGGTCTTCTTCTTCTCGAGGCCGTAGGCCAGGGCCGCTGCCGTCGGCTCGTTGATGATGCGCAGGACCTCGAGGCCGGCGATCTTGCCGGCGTCCTTGGTCGCCTGGCGCTGGGAGTCGTTGAAGTAGGCCGGGACGGTGATGACCGCCTGGGTCACCTTCTCGCCGAGATACGCCTCGGCGGTCTCCTTCATCTTCTGCAGCGTGAAGGCGGAGATCTCGGACGGGCTGTACTTCTTGCCCTCGACCTCGACCCACGCGTCGCCGTTCGAGTGCTTGGCAATCTTGTAGGGGACGAGGCCGATGTCCTTCGCCACCATCGGGTCTTCGAAGCGCCGGCCGATCAGACGCTTCACCGCGTAGACGGTGTTCGTCGGATTGGTCACCGCCTGCCGCTTGGCGGACTGGCCGACCAGCCGCTCACCGGAGTCGGTGAAGGCGACGATCGACGGGGTGGTGTTGGCGCCCTCGGCGTTGGGGATCACCTTCGGGCTCTTGCCCTCCATGATCGCCACGCACGAGTTGGTCGTGCCGAGGTCGATGCCGATGACTTTGCTCATGCTCTCAATCCTTCTTCCGGGCGAGCCCTTCGGCGGTCCCCTAAGGCAACCGCTCCGGCTCCCACTGCTTCGAGTTGGGGGTGGCTTTCCGGCCGGAAAGACACCTTACTTTCAAGGGCTATATAGTGGGCAGGCCCCGCACCTGCAACGGCGTCAGAGCGCGGTTCGGCGGGGTTTTTGCAGGGCCCGGGCCCTGGCGGCCGGTCTTCGCGGGTCGCCGGCCGGCGGCGCGGCCGTTGGCCGCGGCTACCCGGCCCTGTAGGGCCGGCCTTCGGCCTTGCCGAACAGCACGTAGTGCTGGAAGGGATCGACCCCGGCGGCCACCAGATCGGGATGGGCGTCCAGATAGAAGGCCGGGTCGAAGCCCTCCGGGATGTCGGGGTGGCCGGCGAACCGGGACTTGGGCGTCTCGTAGACGGCCGGCGCCGGCGCCGCGTCCTTGCCGCCGGGTTCAGCCGTTCTTCTCTGCCCAGTCGAACAGCTTGCGCATGAAGACCTCGCAGGCCTCGATCTGGGAGACGTCGATGAACTCGTCGGCCTGGTGCGCCTGGGCGATGTCGCCGGGGCCGAAGATCACCGTCGGCATGCCGCCTTCCTGGAAGAGGCCGGCCTCGGTGCCGTAGGGGACCGCGCCCGCCTCGTTCAGGCCCGTCAGCAGCCGGATCAGCTCCTCGGCCGGCGAGTCAGGCCATGGCGACAGCGGCGGGATCTCGCCGTTCTTGTGGATGTGGATGTCGGCGCCGGCGAAGACCTTCTTCATCTCCGGCACCAGCTTGTTGGCGGCGAAGGCCTTGATGCGCTCGATGATCGGGTCGGTGGTCTGGCCCGGCAGCACGCGCAGCTCCAGCAGGAACTCGCAGTGGTTCGGGATGATGTTGCCGGCGGTGCCGCCCTTCAGCATGCCGATGTTGAAGGTGGGGTACGGCGGCTGGAAGCCGTTCTTCGGATCGGCCTTGGCGATCAGATCGTCCTGGATGCGGAGGATCTCCGAGATGAGCCGCACCGCGTAGAAGTTAGCGTTCACGCCGCGCTCGGGTCCGCTCGAATGGCCTTCGAGGCCGTGCACGTGCACGCTCCACGAGCCCGCGCCCTTGTGCTGGTTGATCAGCTTCATCATCGTCGGCTCGCCGACGATGACCACGCGCGGCCGCGGCAGGTTGTCGACGATGTCCTTGATCAGGGTGCGGGCGCCGTGACAGCCGACCTCCTCGTCGTAGGAGAAGGCGAAGTGGATCGGCGTCTTCAGGTTCTTCTTCACGAGCTCGGGCACGAGATGGAGCGCCACCGCGATGAAGCTCTTCATGTCCGAGGTGCCGCGCGCGAAGAGGCGGTTGCCTTCGCGCCGGACCTTGAACGGATCGGAAGTCCACTTCTGGCCGGCGACCGGCACCACGTCGGTGTGGCCCGACAGCACGACGCCGCCGGCACCCTTGGGCCCGATCGTCGCGTAGAGGTTCGCCTTGGTCTTCTCGGCGTTGAAGGTGAGCCGGCTCTCGATGCCGTAGCCCTTGAGATAGGCGCGGACGTCGTCGATCAGCGCGAGATTGGACAGCGCCGAGGTGGTGTCGAAGGCGATCAGCCGCTCGACCATCGCGATCGCGGACATGGGCATTTGCTCCGGCTCTAAACGATACCGCCCGCGCTGATCACGCGGGCGGCTCGCTACTTAGCAAAAACGAAGGGTCGGGCGCCAGCAGGCGCCATGCCGCACGCTAGTGGAGCTGGCGCGCCTGGTGCGGGCTGTCGAGCGAGAAGGCGGGCACGGTGACCTGGAAGGTCTCGCCGCCGCCGTCGTCCATCTCGTAGGTGCCGAACATGATCCCCGACGGGGTCGAGAGCGGCACGCCCGAGGTGTACTCGAAGGTCTGGCCCGGCTTCAGCACCGGCTGCTCGCCGACGACGCCGCGGCCGCGGACTTCCTGCAGCCGGCCGCGCGCATCGGTGATCTTCCAGTGGCGGTTCAGGAGCTGGACGGTCTTCTCGCCGCCGTTCTCGATCCGCACGTGATAGGCCCAGACGTAGTGGTCGTCGCTGGGCGAGGACTGGTCTTCGAGGAAGGTCGGCTTGACCGAGACCTTGATCGCCTTGGTCTCGGCGACGTAAGGCTTCTTGTCGTCCTTGGCCGAGGTGCGGCGGGCGCGGCGGAGCTCGGTTTCCATCGGCTTCCGGTCGGCGGCCGGCGCGGTCGCCTTCGCGACCTGAGCCTTGGCGACCGGGGCCTCGGCGACGGGGGCGGCTTCGGCGATCGGCTCTGCCGCCGGGGCGTCCTGGCCCTCGACGACGTCGGAAGGGCGCTTGGTCGGACGGGAAGCTCTCGGCGGCATGGGTGACAAGCCTTGCTCGGCCAATGGGCCGGTTCGGGAATGGGGATGGCTGGGATTTTAGAGACCGGCCACCAGTTGTCCAGCTACGGCGCGCGCTACAGTTAAAGCCGTGACATTTTCCACGATTCACGGGACCCCGCAGCGGTATCTCCGGGCGTTCTCCAGGAAATATTGTGTAATCCGGATTTCCCAGACACTTCAGCGGTGTCGGGGTAGTCAGCCGCTCCGGCTGCAGGGCCCCTGGAGGGACGCGAGGTTCTCCTCGACGTCGCGGCGAAAGCCCTCTGCCTCCTCGCCGTTGGGCCAGGTGCGCTGGCGCTCGGCCCAGGCGTCGTAGCGCGCGAAGGCGAGGGCGGCGAAGACCGGGCACTTCTCTTTCACCGGCGTCGCCAGCAGGGCCAGCAGGCGCGCGCGGGTCTCGGCCATCGCCGGTCCTTCCGCCGGCTCGGGCTCGGGCAGGCGGCCGGTCCGCGCCATCTCGGCCTTCTGCGCGAAGCGCTCGGCTTCCGCGATCGCCGCGCCGTGACGGCCGAGGAAGATCGCGTGCCGGCGCTCCTCGCGGGCAAGCGTGCCGAGGAAGTCGCCCTGGTCGAGCAGCGCCGGCCGAAGCTGGGTCAGCGTCGGCGCGGTGCAGCCGGATATGAGGAGAGCGAAGAGAAGCGCCGGTCTCAAAGGCCTTTTCGCTTAAAGACCGGGCATGGTGAAGCCGTGGGTCCCGATGTCGGCGACCAGCTTCGCCTTCATCTCATCGCCCATCGTCACCAGCGGCGGGCGCACCTGTCCCCAGCTCGGATCCTTGCGGAAGTGGCCGATCACGGCCTTGAGCGCCGGGATCATCGGGTACTTCTGCATCGTGTTGCGGAAGGCCGTGACCTTCTCCTGGATCCCGTCGGCCTCCGCCGTGCGCCAGGTCTCGAACACGCGGCGGATCTGAGACGGCGCGATGTTGCCGGTGGCGGTGATGCAGCCGACGCCGCCGCCGCGAAGGCAGGCAAGCAGGCCCGCCTCCGATCCCGCGAAGGTGCCGAAGCCCGGGAAGGCATCGAGGATCGACTTCAGGTTGGCTGCGTCGCCGGAGGAGTCCTTGATGCCGACGACGGTATCCGGATACGACTTGATCAGACGCTCGATCAGCCCGAGCGAGATGCCGACCTGGGCCACCGGCGGGATGTGATAGAGGTAGAGCTTCAGCGCCTTCGAGCCGACGCGCTGCACCACTTCCGAGAAGAACGCATAGAGACCGTCGTCGCTGACGCCCTTGTAATAGAAGGGCGGGAGCATCAGCACGCCGCCGCAGCCGCGCGCCACGGCGTGTTTCGTCGCCGCCACCGCGTCGGGAAGGGCGCAGCCGCCGGTGCCCGGCATCATCTTGGATCCCGGGATGCCCGCCTCGACCAGCCGGTCGAGCAGGTCGTTGCGCTCGGAAACGCTCATCGAGTTCGCTTCCGAGTTGGTGCCGAAGACCGCCAGCGCATCGCATTTCTGCGACAGCAGCCACTTGTTGTGCGCGATGTACTTCTCGACGTCGACCGAGAGGTCGGCGCGGAACGGGGTCACGACCGGCGCCATCACGCCCTCGAAGGGCTGGGCCTTGGCCTGGGAAGCGAGGGTCTGGGCAGCGGTCACGGGAAGCCTCGGGTCGGATGGGGAGCGGCGCATCATGCCTAAGCCCTCCCTGGCTTTCCAGCGGCGAACCGCCGCGACTCGCTGCCTGTTTCCGGACCCCCGGCCAGGATTGCCGGTGCCCTGCCCGGTCAGTATCTTTTCGGTCGCCCGCATCCAGTCCGCTCGGAGCGGCGTTTGAGGTTCCGCCCGCCTTACGGGCAGAGACGGGTGAACGGGCTTGCGCCGATGCCGATAACCAGCCGTTTCGTCGTCAGGACGGCCACCGGCTTCCTGGTCGTCGGCTTTTTCGCCCTCTTCGTCATCGTCGGCATGACCGTTTGGCTGGGCGAACGGGCCAACAGCTTCTTCGCCGACGCCCTGGTCGTTCGCGACACGCGGAACGCGGCGATCGGGCTGCGCGATGCGCTCCGCACCGCCGAGGGCGCCCAGCGGGGATTCCTCGTCACCGGCAACGAGATCTACCTCGCACCCTTCGACACCGCCAAGGCCCAGGCGCGCCGGCAGCTCGAGAGCCTGAGCCACCAGCTCGCCCAAGACGCCCAGGCGCAGCCGATGCTCAAGCGGCTGTCGACGGTGGTCGACGACAAGATCGCCGAGATGGACGGGACCATCGCGCTGAAAAACGCCGGCGACGAAGCGAAGGCGCTGGCGGCGGTCCGCAGCAACCGCGGCAAGGCGCTGATGGACGAGGCGAACGTCTTCCTCTACGGCGTGATCCTTTCCAGCGACGAGCGGCTGGCGGCCGGTGCGAACGAGCAGCAGCGTAACGCGCTCCTGCTGCGGTCGATCTCGATCGCAGGCGCGCTGGTGATCGTCATCGTCGTCGCCGGCGTCACCCTTCTCGTCGTCCGCTATGCGCGCGAGATCGCCCAGGCCCGCGACGAGGTGACCGCCGCCAATGAAAGCCTGGAGGCGCGCGTCGAGCGCCGGACCCACGACCTGAACCTCGCGCGCGAGCGCGCCGAGGTGCTGCTCACCGAGGTCAACCATCGCGTCGCCAACAGCCTCCAGCTGGTCGCGTCGTTGGTGCGGCTCCAGTCCAACTCGGTGAAGGACGAAGCGGCGAAGGAAGCGCTGGCCGAGACGCAGGCGCGCATCTACGCGATCGCCAAGATCCACAAGAGCCTCTACGGCTCGGGCGACGTGCGCTCGGTCGCGCTCGACGAATACCTGCGCGAGCTTCTCGACCACCTCGCCCATACGCTGCGCGCGGAAGGCCACACCGCCACGCTCAGCCACGAGATCGAGCCGATCCGTCTCAAGACCGACGCGTCGGTGGGCCTGGGCGTCGTGCTGACCGAATGGGTCACCAACGCGTTCAAGTACGCCTATCCCGATCGGCCCGGCGAGATCCGCGTGCGCCTCAAGAGCCTCGACGGCAGCACCGGCGAGCTCGTGGTCGAGGACGACGGCGTCGGTCGCGGCGAGGCGTCGCCGGCGAAAGGCAGCGGCCTCGGCACGCGCATCGTCTCGACCATGGCGGCGGCCATGCATGCGCGCATCGACCATCCGAGCCGGCCGCAAGGCACCGCCGCGCGCCTGGTCTTCGCGGTCGCCGCGGAGTGAGGACGATGCGGCTCGGATCCCTGGCGCTCGCTCTTGCTCTGGCCTCGCCCGCGTTCGCGCAGGACGGGCCGCCCGGCCTGACCACGCCGGTCGTGCTGCCGCCCTTCGATCCCGCCGCCGCGTCCTGCTCGCCGCCGCCAGGGCTCGAGAAGACGCTGGCCTTCGCCCAGGACAACGAGCGCGAGTTCATGATGGGCGTCGGCCGCGGGCTCGCCGCCGCCGCCAAGGATCGCGGGCTCGGCTATCAGCTGGAGCTCGCCTCGAACGACGCCGCCCGGATGCGCGCGCAGGTCGCGGCGCTCAAGGAAGAGAAGGTCGGCGCCGTGGTCGCGGCGCCGGTCGATGCGCCGTCGCTGGCGCCGTCGCTCCAGCAGTTGATCTGGTCCGGCGCCTATGTCGGCACGGTCGTGCCGCCGCCGGCGGTCTCGCTGCTCAACGCGCCGCAGTACCTCACCGGCAAGGTGCTGGCCGATGCGGCGGCCGTGCATATCCGCTCGCGCCTCGCCGGCAAGGCGAAGGTGGTGTTGCTGACCCACGACAGCCTGCAGTTCCTGGCGCCGCGCTTCACCGCGATGCGCGACACCTTCAAGGACATGCCGGGCGTCGTCATCGTCGCCGACATCTCGCCAACGACGGTGAACAAGGAAGGCGGGCTCGCGACCATGCGGACGATCCTGCTGGCGCAGCCGAGCATCGACGTCGGGGCCCGACCAGTTCCTCGGCGGCATCGACGGCGAGAAGGAAGCGGTCGACGAGATCAAGAAGGGCAACAGCCCCTACAAGGCGAGCATCAGCCTCGCCTCGTCCGTCTTCGGCTATGCCATGGGCCAGCACGCCGCCGACTGGCTCCAGGGCAGGAGCATCCCGCAGGCGATGGACATCCTGCCGAGGGCGCTCTCGCTCCAGAACATCGCGCAGTACGAGAAGGACGTCGCCGAGCCGGGCGCGGTCTATGCCGACCCGGCCAGGCGTGCCTCGTATCTCAGGATGTACGGCAACATCTGCTACGACACGCGGGAGCGCTACATCAACTTCCCCTGGTCGTCGGAGCGGAAGTAGCCGCGCCGTCAGAAGCCGTAGGCGACGGTGAGGAAGGTGCCGACCTGGTTTTTCGCGCCCCGGTCGGCGACGATCGGCGAGTCCGCGGCATCGCCGAGCAACCTCGAATAGGCGACGCGGCCGGAGACCGACCAGTTCTCCGTGAGGCCGTAGGAGAGGTTCAAGGCGAGGCCGACATCCTTGATGCCGGCGCCGGCATCGTGGACGCGCAGGCCGCTCCGGGCCGACTGCGCCGGCGAGATGCCGAAGACGTTGCTCATGTAGGTGTCGTTGGCCCAGGTGGTCGAGGCGCGGACCGAGCCGCGCAGGCGCGGCGAGATGGTCGCCCGCCAGGCGATGCCGGCATCCGCCAGTACGCCGTCATGGCCGCCGGCCACGTCCTTCACCAGGGTCAGGTCGGCAAGCAGCGGGCCGGCCGAGTAGGCGACGAAGCCGCCGGCCTCGATCGCGTCGTCGATGTCGCCGAGGCCGCGCAGCGCGGTGTCGTCGCTCTCATCGCGTCCGAAGCCGTAGCGGAGGATCGGCCCCATCCGGAGCCCGTCGCCGGGGCGCGGGCCCTTGACGTTCACCAGGTTGGCGCCGGCCGCGAGCCCGCGCACGAAGACCACGTCCTTATAATTAGCGTCGACATAGGGAAGCGCCCGGACCTCGTAGTTGCTGGAGCCCTGGTATTTGGGGACGAAGCCGACGCTGCCGCCGAGGGTGAGCTGCCAGTCGCGCTGGGGCGGGGCGACGACGGGGGCCTGGGCCAGGGCAGGGGTCGAGGCGAGGACGAGGAGAGCAAGCAAGGCGGCGCGAGGCATGGGTCTCGTGTTCCGGGATGACGGTGAAGGGGTCCTGAGTACGACGCGACCCCGCTCGCGGACCAGTTTCATTTCTGGGACAAGCCGTCCTTGCTTTGCGAGGGAGAGTGTCGAAAATGCGCGGTTCGCGATTTCTGCCGACCCGGCGCGCCGTCATAAGAGGGGATTCATGGCCTACAATATTCTGATCCTGGGGGCCTCCTACGGCTCGCTGCTCGCCACCAAGATGCTGTTCGGCGGGCACAACGTGTCGCTGGTCTGCCTGCCGGCCGAGGCCGAGCTCATGAACAAGGAAGGGGCTCGCGTCCGCCTGCCGGTGAAGGGCCGGAAGGACCTGGTCGAGATCGACACCCGCAAGCTTCCCGGCAAGCTCCGCGCCGGCGGCCCGACCGACTTCAACCCGAAGGACTTCGACCTGATCGGCCTCGCCATGCAGGAGCCGCAGTACCGCCAGGCGGGTGTGCGCGAGCTGCTCGATGCGGTCGCCAGGTCGCGCGTGCCCTGCATGTCGATCATGAACATGCCGCCGCTGCCCTATGTGAAGCGCATCCCCGGCCTCGACTACGCCAAGCTCGAGGTCGCCTACACCGACCCGCGGGTGTGGGACAGTTTCGATCCGGCGACGCTCACCCTCTGCAGCCCGGACCCGCAGGCCTTCCGTCCGCCGGAGGAGCCGGTCAACGTGCTGCAGGTGACCTTGCCGACCAACTTCAAGGCGGCGCGCTTCGACTCCGACAAGTCGACGAAGATCCTCCGCGACCTCGAGGCCGACATCGAGGCGATCCGCTTCGACGTGGGCGACGGCACCAAGGTCGAGCTGCCGGTGAAGCTGAAGACGCACGACTCCATCTTCGTGCCGCTGGCGAAGTGGTCGATGCTGCTGACCGGCAACTACCGCTGCGTCACCAAGGACGGCGCGCGCGCGATCAAGGACGCGGTGCACACCGACATCGAGGCGTCGCGCTCGGTCTACAACTGGGTCAAGGATCTCTGCGTCGGCCTCGGCGCCGACGCGAACGATCTCGTGCCGTTCGAGAAGTACGCCGCCGCGGCGCAGGGCCTGTCGCGTCCCTCGTCCGCCGCCCGCGCCCTCTTCGCCGGCGCGCCCTACATCGAGCGCGTGGATCGCCTGGTCCAGGCGATCGCCAAGCAGAAGGGCCTGAGCAACCCCGTCGTCGACGCCACCGTTGCCCTCGTCGACGAGAAGCTCGAAGCCAACCGCGCGGCGCAGAAGAAGTAGGGGGCGTAGGCCGCTCGTATCCCCTCTCCCGCGCGTCAGCGCGGGGGAGGGCTAGGGTGGGGGCCGAGCGTAGCGAGGAGCTGCGAGAGCACACCCTCGGTATTCGCCAGCACATCGTTGTTCCAGAAGCGGATCACGCGCCATCCCAGCGAAGAGAGGAACTCGTCTCTCTTCCGATCGCTCCTCGACCCCGCATGCTGTCCGCCATCGACCTCGACGATGATTTGCGCATCGAGGCAGGCAAAGTCAGCGATGTATGGCGGGATCGGGTGCTGGCGGCGGAAGCTCCAGCCACCGAGCTGATTGTCGCGTAGGTGCGTCCAGAGACGGCGTTCTGCGTCCGTCATGTCGCGGCGAAGACGACGGGCGTTGTGCTTCGTTGGACTTAGAAGTTTGCCCATTGGCGACGTCTGAACGACCTCGCTGCGCTCGGCCCCCACCCCAACCCTCCCCCGCCTTCGGCGGGAGAGGGGTACGACAGCAGCGCTCTTATCAGCCCTTGTTCAACGTCACGCCGTTCAGGCGCACGATGCCGTCGGGATAGGCCACGAAGCCCTTGAGGCGGGCGTCGAAGGCGTAGAGCCAGGTGCCGTGCCAGAGGTAGAGGATCGGCAGGTCGGCGAGGATCTGACGGATCGCTGGGTCGTAGGCCTTCTTGCGGACGGCCGGATCGACCGAGAGCTGCGCCTGCTGGAGAAGCTTCTCGACGCCCTCGTTGCAGTATTTGCCGTCGTTGCCCGCCGACTTGCACGACAGCAGGTTGGCGATGTTGCCGTCCGGATCGATGCGGCCCGACCAGCCGACATAGTCGGCTTCGAAGTTCCCGGTCCGCGCCTGCTCGAGCATGGTCACGAACTCGACCAGCTGCAGCTTGATGTCGATGCCGGCTTCCTTCGCCATTGCCTGGATGATCTCCATCGCCTGCTTGGCGATGTCGGTGTTGGGCGTCAGCATCGTGAGAGCCGGATTGGCGACGCCCGACTCCTTCACCAGCTGCTTGGCCTTGGCGAGGTCGCGCTTCGGCACCGGCAGGTCGGAGACGTAGAACGGGCTCGACGGCGGCACCGGCTGGTTGCCCGGCGTGAAGATGCCGCCGGAGACCACCTGCACCAGCGTCTCGCGATCGATTGCGGCGTCGAGGGCCAGGCGCAGCTTTGCGTTGGCACCGAACGGCCCCTTCGCCTTGTCGCCGTTGGCGATGTTGAAGGTGAGGCCCTGGTATCCAAGGCTCGTCGCCTGCGCGAATCCCAGCTTGGCATCGGCCTTCGCCGCCGGCACGTCGTTCGGCGACATGCGCTCGATCATGTCGAGCTGGCCCGAGCGCAGGTTGGCGAAGCGGACGGTGGTGTCGGGCACCGGCAGGAAGACGATGCGGCCGGCGGGGAACTTGTCCTTGTCGCGATAGCTTTCGAACCGCTCCATGACGATGCGGTCCTGCGCCACGCGCTCGACGAACTTGTAGGGCCCGGCGCAGACCGGCTTGTTGCCGAACTGGTCGTTGCCGCTCGCGGCGACGGCCTTGGGCGAATGGATGATGCCGGCGCGGTCGGCGAACTGCGCCAGCAGCGGCGAGAACGCCTGCTTCATCTCGATGCGGACGGTCTTCGCGTCCTTGACCTCGACCGCCTGGATCGCGGCGATCTCGGACTTCCGCCGGCTATCGGGCAGCGTCAGCGCGCGGTCGAGCGAGAACTTGACCGAGGCGGCGTCGACCTTCTCGCCGTCGTGGAAGGTCGCGTCCTCGCGCAAGGTCATCGTCAGCACGCGGCCGTCCTCGGTCGCGGTCCAGCTGGTCGCGAGCATGGGGACGATGTTGGCCTTGGTGTCGATATCGACCAGCTTGTCGCAGAGCGCCTGCATGACCAGGCGGCCGACGAAGGTCCAGTTCTTGGCGCCGTCGAGGACGTCCGGGTCCTCCTGCAGCCCGATGCGGAGCTGCTGGGCCGAGGCGGAGCCGATCGCCGGCACGGCGATGGCGGCGGCGAGCGCGAGCGAGACGGCGAGGCGTTTCACGGAAGTCCTCCCGAAAGTGCGTGGCATGGCTGAAATCCTAGGCTGCCAGTGCCCCTGACGCAAATTGGTGGGGGGTCTTACGATCGTCCCGTAGGGTTAACGAACCCGGACAATTCCGGTCGGCTCGCCGACCCCGACCCTCTAGAGTGAAGGCCGATGGCCAAGGACCTCGTCGACCGCGACCGGCACAACAAGGCGCTCGGCCTGTTCTCGTCCCACGAGGCCTTCGTCCATGGTCAGCCGGGCGGCAAGCGCCTTGTCCTCAAGAACGTCGACTTCTCGAAGCTCAAATTCGCGGCGCTGAACCTGCGCGAGAGCGTGCTCTCCGGCGCCAATTTCTCCGAGAGCCAGTTCATCGACACCAACTTCTCGATGGCCGACCTCTTCTGCGCCAACGCCAACGACGCCGACTTCACGCGCTCCAGCTTCGACCGCGCCGATCTCCGCGGCGCCAACCTCTCGCGCACCAAGCTGGTCAAGGCGGTGCTGACCAAGGCCGATCTCCGCGCTGGCCAGATCGTCAAATGGAACGGCGGCGAGAAGACGGTCATCAACCAGCGGGCCCAGCTCAGCGACGCGCGTCTCGACAACGCGCGGGCTGGCGAGGCGAACCTGACCGGCGCCGAGATGGTGCGTTCCTCGCTCGCGGGTGCGGACTTCTCGGGCGCCGAGATGTATTCGGTCAACCTGACCGGGGCCAACCTGACCGAGGCGGTGCTGACCGGCGCCAAGCTCAAGGACGCGGTGCTGAACGGCGCCGTGGTCAACGGCGCCAATCTCTCCAACGCGGATCTTCGCGGCGCGGTGCTGCGCAACGTCGACCTGACGGGCGCCAAGCTCGCGCAGGCCGATCTCACCGGCGCGGTCTATCGGGTCAGCAACGCGGCGCTCCCGCGCAACATCTCCGACATGGTCGCCGCGCACAGCGCCTGGATCACCTCGAGCGGCGCGGCCGGCGTCCGCGCGGTCTTCGACGGCATGGACATGCAGGGAGTGGACTTGAGCGCCAGCGATCTCAGCGGCGCGTCGTTCAAGAACGCCGATCTCAGCCGCGCGGCGCTGAACGAGGCCTGGCTCACGCTCTGCGACTTCTCCGGCGCCAAGCTCGAAGGCGCCGTTCTCGACCTCGCCAATCTCGGCGGCTCGAACCTCCTGAAGGCCGATCTCTCCAACGCCAAGATGCGCGGCGCGAAGCTCATTCCGATCGACCTCCGTTCCGCCGGCGGCCAGAAGACCGGGCGCAACTGGCCCACCTCGCTCGAAGGCGCGGTGCTCGCCGGCGCCGACATGCGCGGCGCCGATCTCCGCGGCTGCAATCTCGTCGGCGCCAATCTCTCCAACGCCAACATGAGCTCGGTCGACCTGCGCGACGCGAACACCGGCGGCTCGAACATGCAGAACGCGATCCTGATCGGCGCGCGTCTCCAGCACTAGATGCTCCGGCACCAGGCTCGCTAGATGGCGAAGGCGCCGTCCCCCGAGGAGGAGAAGAAGGCCAAGGCGCTCGCGCTCTTCACCGCGCACGAGAACCACGTCACCGGCAAGCCGGGCGGCAAGCGGCTGATCGCCAAGGACGCCGACTTCACCAGGCTCGACTTCTTCGGCCTCGAGCTCAGCGAGAGCGTGCTTTCCTCGAGCAACTTCGAGGGCGCGCGCTTCATCGACACCAACTTCTCGATGGCGGATCTGTTCTGCGCCAACGCCAACGACGCCGACTTCACCCGCTCCAAGTTCGACCGTGCCGATCTCCGCGGCGCCAACCTGCTGCGGGCGAAGCTGGTCCGGGCGACGCTGCCCAAGGCCGATCTCCGCGCCGGCCAGGTCGTCAAGTGGGACGGCGGCAACAAGGTCACCGTCCAGCAGAAGACGCAGCTGCGCGAGGCACGCCTCGACAACGCGAACGCGGTCGAGGCCGACTTCAGCGAAGCCGAGATGCCGCGCGCCAAGCTCGTGCGGGCCAATCTCTCGCGCGCGCAGATGTACGCGGTGAACCTCGCCGGCGCCGACCTGACCGAGGCGGTGCTCGCCGGCGCCAAGCTCAAGGACGCGCTCCTGAACGGCGCCATCGTCGCCGGTGCCGACCTCACGGGCGCGGACCTGCGCGGCGCGGTTCTGCGGAACGTCGACCTCGCCAGCGCGATCACGACCGGCGCCGACCTGACCGGCGCCATCTACCGCCTCACCAACGTGGCGTTGCCGCACAAGATCGCGGAGAAGCTCGCGGCCCACAGCCTCTGGATCACCTCAAGCGGCGCCGAGGGCGCGCGCGGCATCTTCGACGGCATGGACATGACCGCCGTCGACCTCAACGCCAGCGACCTCAGCGGCGCCTCCTTTCGGAACGCCAACCTCTCGCGGGCGACGATGGTCGAGGCCTGGCTGACGCTCTGCGATTTCTCCGGCGCCAAGCTCGACGGAACGAACCTCGATTCCGCCAACCTCGGCGGCTCGAAGCTGATCAAGGCGGACCTGTCGAACGCGAAGCTGCGCGGCGCCAGGCTCGGGCCGATCGAGATCAGGACGCCGGACGGCAAGCTGAGCGGCCGCACGTGGCCGACCTCGCTCGAAGGCGCCCGCCTCGCCGGCACCGACGCGCGCGGCGCGGATTTCCGCCAGGTCAACCTGGCCGGCGCCGACC
Organism: Alphaproteobacteria bacterium; assembly: GCA_044223515.1. GTDB lineage: Bacteria > Pseudomonadota > Alphaproteobacteria > SHVZ01 > SHVZ01 > SHVZ01. The sequence goes on along the minus strand of JBGALV010000006.1, from coordinate 73,837 downwards.
TGATCGGTGCCAATCTGAGTTCGGTCGACCTCCGGGAAGCCAACACCGCCGGCTCGAACATCGACGCCGCGATCCTGATCGGGGCACGCCTGCAGCACTAGGCGCTCGCCGCTCAACTTGCGCTATTCGTCCCGTGCAGGCTTCGGAATTTCCTGACGGCGTTCCGGAACGATGTCGGCCGCCTTCGGTTGTCTCTGCGCAACATGGAGGCACACGATGGGTCGCTCCATTCTCCTTTGGCTCCTCGGCGTACCGATCCCGATCATCATCCTGATCGCTTTGTTCACGCGCTGAAACGCCGCGAAGGAATTATTCCATGACGGTCATTCGCGACACGGCACCCGCCGTAGAGTCGGCTATTTCCGGCGTGTCCTGGGGCGCGGTGATCGTCTCGATGCTCGCCGCGTGTGGCAGCAGCACCGGCGACCGCACGGTGAGCGGTGCCGGCATCGGTGCCGCGACTGGAGCCGGGATCGGCGCCATCTTCGGCGGTGTCGGCGCGGTGCCCGGCGCCTTGATCGGTGCGGGCGTCGGCGGTGCCGACGTCAATCTCGGTCGGCCCATCTGGCGCTGATCCGTCTCGTGAAACGGTGCCGTCGGGTTAGCCGGCGGCACCGCCCGGTCTCCGAATTGTCACAGCCGCCAAGCGGGTAGACCCCCGATCATGCCCCAGGCTCGCCGCTGAGAAGTCCGAAAGGGCTTCCGGACCTTCCAGCGGGCCGTGGGGGAGATCGCCATGCGCCGTCGCGCGGGTGCGGCACTCGTATGTGCCGCCGTCTACGTCTGTTGCGTTCCGGCACCGTCTTCGGCCCAGGCGCTCACGCAGCTGGCCAAGGACCTGAGCGAGCTCTCGCTGGAAGAGCTGAGCAACGTCCAGATCACCTCGGTCTCCAAGCGGCCGGAGCCGCTGTCGAAGGCGGCGGCGGCGATCTACGTCATCACCAACGACGACATCAGGCACTCGGGCGCGACCACGCTCGCCGAGGCGCTGAGGCTCGCGCCGAACCTCCAGGTCGCCCGCGGCACCGGGCTCGACTACGCGATCACCGCGCGGGGCTTCAACTCGCTCGACACCGCCAACAAGCTGCTGGTGATGGTCGACGGGCGCAGCGTCTACACGCCGCTGCATGCCGGCGTGTTCTGGGACGCGATCGGGCTGGTCATGGAGGACGTCGAGCGCATCGAGGTGATCAGCGGCCCCGGCGGCACGCTGTGGGGCGCCAATGCGGTCAACGGCGTCGTCAACGTCATCACCAAGACTGCGCAGGCGACCCAGGGCGGGCTCGTCGACGGGCAGCTCGGCATCGTCGAGCGCGGCGCCGCGGTCCGTTACGGCGCGCAGGCCGGCGACGTCGCCTATCGGGTCTACGGCCTCGGATACGATCACGGCCATACGGCGACGGCCTCTGGCGGCAACGCGCGCGACGAGTGGAGCACGCGGCAGGCGGGCTTCCGCACCGACTGGGGCGTCGGCCAGGCCTTCACCCTGCAGGGGGACACCTATCGCGATCCGCTCGACCCCAGCGGCGCGTTGAGCGGCAGCAACCTGCTCGGCCGCTGGACGCGGCCTCTCGCCAACGGATCCACCTTCGAGCTCCAGACCTACTACGACGAGGCCCAGCGCCAGGGTCCCGGCGTGCGCGACTTCGTTCGCACCTTCGACGCACAGGCGCAGCACACCCAGCCGATCGGGACCTGGAACGAGATCGTCTGGGGCGGCGGCGTCCGCTTCAACCACGACGAGTTCGCCAACACGCGGACCGCCTTCGTCCTCGTGCCCCCGTCGCGCGACATCACGCTCGGCAACCTGTTCGTCCAGGACAGCATCGCGCTCGCCGACGACCTGACGCTGACACTCGGCACCAAGCTCGAGCACAGCAGCTACTCGGGCCTCGAGCACCTGCCGAGCGCCCGGATCGGATGGCGCGTCAACGACACGGCTTTCCTTTGGTCGGCGGTCTCGCGCGCGGTCAGGACGCCGTCGCGCGTCGACCGCGACCTGGTGCTGCCGGGGGTGCTCGCCTCCAACACGAGCTTCGAGTCGGAATCCCTCATCGCCTACGAGGTGGGGTATCGCGGCCAGCCGCTGCCGCGTACCACGCTCTCGGCCTCGCTCTTCTACAACGACTACGACGAGCTCCGGACGCTGGAGCCGCCCCCGGGCGGCGGTCTGCCGCTGCGCTTCGCCAACCGCCTGGAAGGCCACACCTACGGCGTCGAGGTCTGGGCCGACCACCTGGTGAATTCCTGGTGGCGACTGAGCGCCGGCGCGAACCTGCTGAGGAAGTCGTTCCGGGTAAAGCCCGGCAGCGTCGACCTGACCAACCAGGTTGCCAAGGGCAACGACCCGGATTTCCAGGCGTCGCTCCGTTCCTACATGATGCTGACCGACACCATCGACCTGACGATCGCGTTGCGCGCCGTCGACGACCTGCCGAACCCCGCCGTGCCAGGCTATCTCGAGGCCGACTTCAGGATCGGCTGGAAGGTGGCGCCGAACCTGGACCTGTCGTTCGGCGGCCTCAACCTGCTCGACAGCCACCATCCCGAGACCGAGGCGGCGGCGACACGCACCGAGGTGCGGCGTACCGTCTATGTCGGCGCCCGCTGGAAGTTCTGAGCATGACGACGGCGATCACGACGGGCGGACGAGGACGCGGCCTTGCCGCCGCGCTCGCCGTTGCCGTCGCGGTCGTGCTCGCGCTGCCGGCGCGGGCACAGGAGGCCTCGCTCGAATACGCGGTCAAGGCGCAGTTCCTCTACAAGCTGGGCCCGTTCATCGACTGGCCGGCGCAGGCGTTCGTCGACGCGACCGGCCCGGTCAATCTCTGCATCGCCGGCCCCGATCCTTTCGGTGCCGCGCTCGACCGTGCGATTTCCGGACAGCACATCGGCGACCGTCCGATCGCGCTCACCCGCCTCGCCGCGCCGGCGCGCGGTCTCGCCTGCCATATCCTGTTCATCGGCAGCGATCCGCGCGCGACCGCCGCCGTGATCGCGCTGGTCCGCGGCACGCCGGTGCTCACCGTCACCGACGGCATCCGCGATCCCGCCGCCAAGGGGATCATCAACTTCGTCATCCAAGCGAACCGCGTGCGTTTCGAGATCGACGACCTCGCCGCCGCGGAGAACGGCCTCGACATCAGCTCGAAGGTCTTGAGCCTCGCCGTATCGGTGAGGCCGCGGAGCTGAACATGCCGATGCGCCGCTTCCTCGCTTCCGACTCCCGCTTCTGGCAGCTCGCCCCCAGGCTCGCCGCGGCGACCGTCGCGATCCTGATCGCCGCCGCTATCGGCATCGCGGTGATGAGCGAGCGCGCCTACACCGAGCAGAAGACCCGCGAGGTCACCGTCAGCGCCGGCATCCTGGCCTCGACCGTCACCGCGGCACTGGTGTTCGACGACGCCAAGGCGGCGCAGGAATATGTGAGCTCGCTCTCGGCCAATCCCGAGATCCTCGCCGCCGGAATCTACGAGGACACCGGCACGTTGTTCGCGAGCTACATCCTGCCGGGCGAGCTGCCGGTGCCGGCACGGCCGCTGGGCATCGCGCCCCGGCTCGACGGCGATCGCCTCTCGGTGTTCGTGCCGGTGCGCCACGAGGGCCGGCAGATCGGCACGGTCTTCCTACGCTCGACGGTCGAGCCGCTGGTGAGCCGGCTCCCGCGCTATGCGCTGATCCTGGTGCTGACGGTGATGGCGGCGGCGATGGTGACGATCCTCGCCGCGGCGCAGGCGACGCTGGCGCATGTGAACCAGGATCTCCGCCAGCGGGCGCTGGAGCTCGGCGAGGCGAACCGCCAGCTCCAGGACCAGATCCAGGAGCGCGAGAAGGCGGAGGCGCAGCTCCGCCAGATCCAGAAGATGGAGACGATCGGGCACCTGACCGGCGGCGTCGCGCACGACTTCAACAACCTGCTGACCATCATCATCGGCAACCTCGATCGGCTCGAGCGCCGGATAGACGCGAACGCGACGCCGGAGGACCTGAAGAAGGTCGCGCGCTATGCCCGTATCGGCGCCGACCGCGCGGCGACGCTGACCCAGAGCCTGCTCGCCTTCTCGCGCCGCCAGCCGCTGGCTCCGAAGCCGGTCGATGCGAACAAGCTGGTCTCCAACATGTCCGACCTGCTGCGCCGGACGCTCGGTGAGCACATCACGGTGCAGATGGTCGGTGCCGCCGGGCTCTGGCGCACCCAGGCCGATCCCAACCAGCTCGAGAACGCGATCCTGAACCTGGCGCTGAACGCCCGCGACGCGATGCCGAGCGGCGGCCGCCTGACGATCGAGACCGCCAACGCCTATTTCGATCCGCGTCACGCGGCAGAGGCCGACGTCGCGACAGGGCAATACGTGCTGATCTCGGTCACCGACACCGGTGGCGGCATGAGCAGGGAAGTCGCCGCCCAGGCCTTCGAGCCGTTCTTCACCACCAAGGACACCGGCCACGGCACCGGCCTCGGCCTCTCCCAGGTCTACGGCTTCGTCAAGCAGTCGGGCGGACACGTGCAGATCTATTCCGAGGTCGGGCAGGGAACGACGGTGAAGATCTACCTGCCGCGCCTCACGGCCGAGCCCGAAGGCGAGGAGCCGGTGGCGGCCGAGGACGCGGGCGGGGCTGTCGGGCACCAGGAGACCGTCCTGCTTGTCGAGGACGACGAGGGCGTGCGCGAGAACTCCGCGCTCATGCTGCGCGAGCTCGGATATCGCGTGCTCGAGGCGGCGACCGGTGCCGCGGCGCTCCGCACCCTGGAGGAGGAACGCGGGATCGCGCTGCTGTTCACCGACATCGGACTTCCCGGCGGCATGAACGGCCGCCAGCTCGCCGACGAGGCGAAACGGCGCCATCCGGCCCTGCCGATCCTCTTCACCACCGGCTATGCCCGGAACGCGATCGTCCATGACGGGCGCCTCGATCCCGGCGTCCACCTCGTGACGAAGCCGTTCTCCTACCCGGAACTGGCGATGGCCTTGAAAGGCGTGCTGGAGGCGGCCCGGGGCGCGGCGCCTTGAAGGCCTCACCCGGCGCCGCTATGTTCGGCGCCTGAGCGCGGGTGTAGTTCAATGGTAGAACGGCAGCTTCCCAAGCTGCATACGAGGGTTCGATTCCCTTCACCCGCTCCAGCCTCCGCTCCTGGCGCCGAAGCCTCTTGAACCTTCCGAACGGCTGACTAGATCGATCGCCGTCGGGCGCAATCCCGGCGATCTTTCCCATGTTGCTCGAGGAGGACGTGGCTATGGCTGTCGAGACGCATTCTTCCCATCCCGCCGATCTTTCGCCGTCCGTCGTCTCATGGCTGACGCGGTGCGAAACTCCCCCCGCCGACCCCCAGGACCTTCCCCCCGAGGAGGTCGCGGTCCTCAGCCCGCCGGTCGCTTGGCCGAGGGTCTTTCCGCCTCTGTAGCCGAGGTAACTTGCTGATCTGATTGAAAGAAGCTGTGACCTTGCGGTGCGGACGGGGCAAGCTGGAACCGGTACCGGCGCTTGGCCGTTTTTCGCCAGTCATGACGTTCCGCAAAGACCCGCCCAAGCCGATCTCCGTCCCCGCGGCGCAGCTTCTGGATGGCGCGCGGACCGTCGTTCCCGATGATCCGCTCGACGAGATCCGGATCCTCCTGGACGCCGGCGCATCCGAGCGCGCCCGCGCGCTCCGGGAAAAGGCCGAGCAGATCCGGAAGACCGCCCAGCGCATGATCGACGAGGAAGCCCGGCGCAGCCTGGCCGGTGTCGCCGATCAGTACGAGCGTCTGGCGGGCAGCGTGGATCGCCGGCGCGAGCGCGCGTCGGCCGCTGCCGCCGACGACGACTGACCTCGGCGTCGGTTCAAGGACACCGGCCGGTCTCACCGACATGTCACGGATTTGAGGGCGGACCCTCGGCGGGCGCGCGGCCTAGTTTTGCCGCGAGAGGGAAATACCGCTTTTCATGCCTTTGTATATGCCCGGCAAGAGCGAGGTCTGGGACGCGGCGCGTCGCGCCGTCGCTTTTCCGGCCGAGGATGCGGCGGAGGGGATCCCCGTCGTCTGCGCCATTTCCGAGGACGCCCTGGTCGGTCATTTCGGTGCGCTGGCGGGCGATACTGCAAACCTGCTCGATGCCTTCCGTCGCTACCGGCCGGCCATCGAAACGGCTGCTAGCCGGAAGTACGACGCCGCCGCGAAGCCGAAGACGGTGATCCTGGAGTCCGCGGACTTCAGCGGAGCGCCGTCGGCCGCGAGCTGAGGGCCGGCGCGCGGGACCACCAGCCGGTCAGCAGCAGCATCCCGACCGCGGCCGCCGAGAAGACGAGTCCGGCCGGAAGCACGACCTCCGCCGGCGTGCCGGCGCGCAGGTACCAGTTGAACGCCTCCGTCACGAGCGCGACCACGCTGCCGCGCCTGTGCCACCAGCCGACCGAGATCTCGACATGGCGAAGCTCACCCTCGATCAGCCCCATGACCGCCGCAGCAAATCCCATCAGGACGCCGGCGCCGAGCAGCCAGCGCGTCGCCGAGATCCAGCTCGCATCCCCGCCCATCCCGTAGATGAGATCGCAGCCGAGCGCGGCGACGAAGAAAGCGATCGGCAGCGGCACCAGCATCGGATCGATCGACCGTCCGACCATCGTCTCGGGCATCGACACGGGACTCTCCAGGAAAGAAACCGGTCCTGCCCGATCGAGCGGACAGGACCGGAAGGAAGGGAGGAGCTTTCTAGGAGGGAGGGAACGCTCCTCGGTACCGCCCCAACGCGGGGTCGCCCCGAGCGATCCTTGCCGACGGCGTGAGAATTTTGAGACGGCCTAAGTCGAGGTCGTAGTCGCTCATGAGGTCGCTGAGGATCCGCATGATGAAGGCAGTGCATCCGGCCTCGAGCATCGGAAAATGCTCGACCGTCCAGTTCACGCCGTCGCCGCGGCGCTGGGCGAGGAGGACGCGCTACTCCCCTGTCGAGCCTGCGCCTACGGCTCGGAATGGCGCGACTGCACAGGTTGGTGCCGACGCAGCGGAACCCCTTACCGCCCCCGCCGTTGTGGTTCCGGCTGCATTCCCCCGAGGAGACGCGCATGCTCACCGGCCATCTGGCGCTGGTCTTCGCCGCCGTCTTCGCCGGTGCGGCGATCTATGTAGCGCTGGTGGAGCAGCCGTCGCGGCTTCAGCTCGACGATCGCGCGGCACTGCTCGAATGGCAGCCGGCCTATCGGCGCGGCGCCTGGATGCAGGCGACGCTGGCGCTCGCCGGCGGGCTGATCGGGCTGCTCGCGGGCTGGCAGAGCGACGACTGGCGCTGGCTGCTGGGTGCCGCGCTGTTGCTCGCCCCCTGGCCCTACACGCTGCTCGTCATGTCGCATACCAATACGCTGCTGCAGGCCTCGCACGCCGTCGATGCCGGCCCGGACACGCGCGCGCTGCTGGTCCGGTGGGGACGGTTGCACCTCGTCCGCGTCGCGCTCGGCGTTGCCGCGATCGCCGTGTTCTTCTGGGCACTCGACCTCGCGCTCGATCTGGCCTTCGAGGTTCCCAGATTCTCGCTGCCCGGCACGAAGAGCTGAAAAAAGAAACCCGCCCGCGGCCAGGCCGAGGACGGGTCATCGAGGGGTCGTCGTGCGGCCAGCTCAGGGAGGATCGGCTGGGTCGCTTGCCTGATCAACGATCGGGCGCGCCCGCGGTTCCGTGTCAGAGGCCGAACGGATAGGTCTCGGGCATGCCCTTTCGCTGGACGGTCGGGAGCGGCGTCACCGCGGTCGTGCGGTCGAACCACACATAGGCGTCGAACTGGCGCGGCAGCGAGCATTCGGAGTAGTGGCTCCAGCGCTCCGTCTCCGGACGATAGATGACGCCGATGAAGCGTTCGAGCCGCGGGCGGATCAGCTGGTGGCGCAGATGATCGTGGACGCCCTTGCGGAGATCGAGCAGGAAGCGCGGCACGGCCGCGTCATGGGCGAGGTGCTCGTAGCTCTCGGGCAGGGACGGCACCACGTCCTTGATCTCCACCTCGCCGTCCCAGTCGGTCGCGCAGGCGACCGTGCCGCCATGCGTGCCGAAGCCGACCAGCGCGGCTTCATTGCCGAAGCGCTCGCGGCAGAGCTGCCCGATGTTCAGCTCGTCGCGCACCATGCCCATCTCGGTGAACCGCGCATCGCCGATATGGGAGTTGTGCGCCCAGACCACGGCCTTGGCGGTCGGCCCTTTCGACTCCAGGACCTGCTCCAGCGTCTCGAACATGTGGCGATCGCGGAGATTCCAGCTCTCCGCCGCGCCGAAATACATCGCGCGATAGTAGGCCTCGGCGCTCTTCACCAGGCGCGCGTTCGCGGCGGCGTCGAGGAACGCCTCGCCGTCCTTCCCGGCGTAGGCGATCTGCTTGGCCAGAAGATCGGCCAGCATCGCCACCACCGGCTTCTCGCATCGCGCATAGCCGGAGCTCGTCGCCATGCGGCCATAGGCCTGCGGCTCTTTGCTCCACGGCGTCAGGCAGCCGTAGCGCTCGCGCGCGATCTTCGCGGCTTCCGGATCGACGCGGTCGAGGTAGTCGACCACCGCGCGGATCGAGCCGTTGAGGCTGTAGAGGTCGAGGCCGTAGATGCCGGCACGCCGCGCGGCGGGCAGGGCGTCGTTGCGCGCACGGAGCCACTCGACGAAGCCCTCGAACTCGGTGTTGCGCCACATCCAGGTCGGGAAACGCCGAAACGCCGGCTCGGCATGGGCGGGAGCCGGGCGATGGCGCACGTAGCGGTCGATCGAGGCCGCATCGGGCCAGTCGGCCTCCAACGCGACGATATTGAATCCGTGCTGCTCGATCAGTCGTCGCGTGATCGCCGCGCGCGCCTTGTAAAACTCCGACGTGCCGTGACTCGCCTCGCCGAGAAGAACGACGCGCGCACCAGCGAACCGATCGAAGGCGGCAGCGAAGGCGGGATCGTCGAAGTCGGGCAGCGGCTCCGCAGCCGCCTTGATCGCGAGCGGAAGCGGCTCCTCCCTGGGATCGCGCGTCAGCAGCGGTCGCGCGGCGCGGCGGGGCCGTGTGCGTGCCGCTTCATCTTCGCTCCACCCGTGCTCGCCGATCAGCGGCACGAACATGACCGGCCCGAGATCCTCTTCGTCGAACTCGGTCTCCGATCGGCGCGTGATCTTAACGAGGCGCTGGCTCTGCAGGTCGTCGCCGACCGGCATCACCAGGCGGCCGCCGAGGCTGAGCTGCCGCGTGAGCGCCGCCGGTACCGCGGGACCGCCGGCAGCGGCGAGAATGGCATCGAAGGGTGCCGCTTCCGGCCAGCCGCGCGTCCCGTCGCCGGTGCGGATCTCGACATTGTCGTAGCCGAGCCCGGCGACGCGCTTGCGCGCCAAGCGGGCGAGCTGATCGTGACGCTCGATCGTGTAGACGCGCTTGGCGATCCGGCTCATCACTGCCGCGGCATAGCCTGATCCGCAGCCGATCTCGAGAACGCGGTCCTCCGGACCGATCTCCGCCGCGTCGATCATGAGCGCGACGATATAAGGCTGCGAGATGGTCTGGCCGGCCTCGATCGGCAGCGGCGAGTCCTCGTAGGCGAACTCCCGCAGATTTTCCGGGACGAAGGCCTCGCGAGGCACGCAACGAAAGGCCGAGACGACGGTATCGCTGGCGATGCCCCGACCGACGATCTGGCGCTGGACCATCCGGTCTCGCGCCTCTCCTAGATCTGCCATGTGCCCTCCCTCGCAGGTCGGGACTCCCGCCGGAGCGCGGGATCTCGGGCATTCGATCACCGGCGCGGATGCCGGACCTTGATTTCGATCAAAGGCCCGGCACGGCGCCGCGCTATTCGGCCGCTTGCTGCTTCTTCTTGATGGTTTCGTCGACCGGCGGGGTCTTGCGCTGCCTGGGGCTGCCGACGCGGGTGGGGGCGCCGATCGCCGGCGGGTCGCTCGCATCCATGCTCTCGAGCAGCGCCTCGTCGACCTTCTCATCGTCGGTCATCGGGCGGCCGAGATCCTGCGGATCCGGCGGGATCTGGGCCGGCTTCGGCGCCTTCTGTTCGTCGGAAAGATTGGCGGTACCGGTCTCTCGGACCTCGGGGCGAAGCTTTTTACTGTTCGTCACTAGGGATCTCCTTCGGGCAGGTACCCGATAACGGAGCGCCGAAGGACGCGGTTCCGCGACGCCGGCGGGAACCATTCGGCGCGGAAGATGTTCGCCGCGCCATCGAAAGAATCCGTCGAGAAGCGGTTGCGGCCGCCGTCACCCCGCCGCGGCGCCGCGCCAGCGGGCACCGGGATCGGCGGCCTCGGCCTGGCGGCGGACCAGCGTCGCGTAAAGGCCGCCCTTGGCCAGCAGCTCCTCGTGGCGGCCCTGCTCGCGCACGCGGCCACCGTCGAGGACGACGATCTCATCGGCCTCGCGCACAGTCGAGAGGCGATGCGCGATCACCAGCGTGGTGCGTCCGCGCGCGAGATCGTCGATCGCCTTCCGCACGCGGCGCTCGCTGACCGCGTCCAGGTGCGAGGTCGCCTCGTCGAGGATCAGGATCGGCGCGTCCTTGAGCACGGCGCGGGCGATCGCGAGGCGCTGGCGCTGCCCGCCCGAGAGCTTCAGGCCACGCTCGCCGATCGGCGTCGCCAGCCCGTCGGGAAGCGAGCGGACGAAGTCGGCGAGCGCGGCGCGCTCGAGCGCGTCCCACAGCTCGGCCTCGGTCGCCGCGTCCTTGCCGAGGCGGAGGTTGAAGGCGAGGTCGCCGTTGAAGAGATACGTATCCTGCGAGACCAGTGCGACCTGGCGGCGAAGCTCGTCGAGGCCGAGCGCGCGTGTCTCGATGCCGTCGACGCGGATCGATCCGGCGGGCGGATCCCAGAAGCGCAGCAGCAGATGCGCCAGCGTCGTCTTGCCGGCGCCGGACGGTCCGACCAGCGCCACCGTGGCGCCGCGCTTCAGCGCCAGCGAGACGTCGGCGAGCGCCGGGCGCAGCGTGCCCGGATAGCCGAAGCCGACATGGTCGAAGGCGAGCGCCGGCGTGTCGGCGGCCGGCTGCGCCGGCAGGCGCGCCGGGCCGTCGACGACCGTCGCCGGCTCGTTCTCCAGCAGGTCGAGCCGCCGCGTCGCGCCGAACGTGTCGGCGAGCTGGCGGCCGACATGGGCGATCTCCGAGATCGGCAGGAAGGCCGACATACCGATCAGCGTCGCGAGCGGCACGAGGCCGGCGGACATCGTGCCGGAGGCCGCGAGGCCGGCGCCGGTGAGCGCGATCGCGAGGCCGCCGAGTCCCGTGGTCGCCTCCAGCAGGTTCGCCTGGCGTGCCATGTCGCCCAGGAAGGCGAGGCGCGCGTCGCCGAGCGTGCGGCTGAGCTCGGTCAGGTCGCGCCGACGGTCGTCCTCGCGCTGGAAGGCGACGACCTCGGCGAGGCCCTGCACGGTGTCGGTGACATGTGCGTTGAGGCGGCCGAGCGACATGCGCATCTCGGACCCGAGACGGTCGACGCGCCGGCGCGCCAGCGCCGGGCTCGCCGCGGCGACGACGAGGAACGGCGCCAGCACGACCGCGAGCCATGGATTCATCCAGGCGAGCCCGATCAGCACCGCCGCCGGCACCAGCACGCCGACTGCGGCCGGCACCAGCGTGTGCGCGACGAAGTACTCGACCAGCTCGACGTCGTGGGTCGCCATCGAGACGAGGTCGCCCGAGCGCCGGCGCAGCAAGTAGGCCGGGCCGAGGCTCGCGAGCTTCCGGAAGAGCGCGAGGCGGAGGTCGGCGAGCATCCGGTAGGCGACGTCGTGGGCGAGCCAGGACTCGAACCAGTGCAGAAGGCCGGCCGCGACCGCGGCGGCGAAGAGCCACGTCACGAGGGAGTCGAAATTCGCGCCCGCCTTCAGGTTCAGCACGATCAGCGCCGAGATCGCGCTGACGCCGATGAAGGCGATCACGCGGCCGAGGCCGAGCCCGAAGGTCGCGACGATGCCGGTGCGCCACGGGCCGACCCGGCGCCAGAGGCTGCCGAGCGCGGAGAGCGCGCTGCCATGCGCGGTGATGATGCCGCTCTCCGGCTCGGGCATCGGCACGTGCCCCTTCGTGTCGCCCTCGCCCGCGGCATCGGTCTCGATCTTGGCGTCGCCGGCGATCAGGCGGTCGCCGCCGCGCGACTGCTCGGCCATGAGCTCGTGATAGAGCCCGCCCATGGTCATCAACGCCTGGTGCGTGCCGGACTCGACCAGCTTGCCCTTGTCGAGGACGAGGATGCGGTCGGCGCCGATCACGCTGGAGAGCCGGTGGGCGAAGACCAGCGTCGTTCGCCCGGCCATCAGCCGGTCGAGCGCTTCCTGGATCGCCGCCTCGTTCTCGGCGTCGACCGAGGACAGGGCCTCGTCGAGGACGAGGATCGGCGCGTCCTTGAGAAGCGCGCGGGCGATCGCGAGGCGCTGGCGCTGGCCGCCGGAGAGCTTCAGGCCGCGCTCACCGACGACGGTCGCGTAGCCCTGCGGCAGGCGCTGGATGAAGCCGTGGGCGTTGGCCGCACGCGCCGCCGCCTCGATCTGCTCGTGCGTGGCCTCGGGACGGGCGAGGCGGAGATTCTCCTCGACCGTGCCGTGGAAGAGGAACGTGTCCTGGCCGACGACCGCGATCTGGCGGCGAAGGTCGGCGAGCGAGAGGTCGCGGATATCGGCGTCGCCGACACGCACCGTGCCGCGCTGGGCGTCGTGGAAGCGCAGCAGCAGGCGCACGATCGTCGACTTGCCGGCACCGGACGGGCCGACAACGGCGATCCGCTGCCCGGCCTCGACGTTGAACGTGAGGCCGTCGAGCGCGGCGCGCGTGCCTTCGGGATAGGCGAAGGCGACGTCCTCGAAGGCGAGGCTCGGCTGGCGGACAGCAACGCCTGCCTTCGGCGTCTCGATCACCGCCGGCGTGCGCGCGAGGAATCCGAGGATCGCCTCCGCCGCGGCCTGGCCCAGCATGCCGGCATGCAGCATGTCGCGGAGATCGCGGAACGGCCTGAACGCCTCGACGCCGAGCATCAGCACGATCGCCAGCGACTCGAGCGGCATCGATCCGTCGACGACGCGATAGGCACCGAGCACCAGCGCGCCGGCGGCGCCGAGCGCGATCGCGCCGTCGGTGACGCCTCGGGTCGCGACCGAGACCGAGAGCACCCACATCGTCGCGCGATAGAGATCGGCCGAGCGCTCGCCGAGATGCCGGGCGCGGTTGGCGGTCTGTCCGAAGGCGGCGAGCGTCGGCAGGCCCTGGATCGAATCCAGGAAGTCGGCGGCGAAGGCCTTGTAGGCGCGCGCGCGGGCGACTGCGCCGTCCGAGGCGCGGCGATGCAGCAGCGAGGGCAGCAAGAGCGCGCCCAGCGCCGCGGCGAGAAGCACGAGCGCGACGGGAAGGTCGAGCCAGGCGAGGAACACGAAGATGCCGGCCGGCGTCACCAGAGCGACCAGCAGCTGCGGCAGGTAGGAGCCGAAATAGGTGTTGAGCTGCTCGACCGCCTCGTTCAGCACCAGCGTCGCCTCGCCGGTGCGAAGGCCCGAGACGGCAGCGGGGCCGAGACCGAGCAGGTGGTCGAGCAGCCTGGCCCTGAGATGCTGGAGCACGGTCGCCGCGGTGCGCTGCGCCACACGCGTGCGCCAGTTCTCGAGGCCGGCGCGTATCAGGATCATCGCCGCGGTCAGCGCCGCCGGCCAGAGGAGATCGCCGGCAGGCGCGCCGTTCAGCGCTCGCGCGATCAGCCAGCCGAGCAGCGCCAGCCGCGCCACCCCGGCCGCGCTTGCGACGACGCCGAGAACGGCGACGGCGAGGAGGCGAGCGCGCACGCCTTCGGTGAATGGCCAGAGGCGGGGATCGAAGTACATAGGAGAGTCCGCAGCGAAAAGAGAGAAAGCGATCCTAGCGCAGAGATCCCGCGCGGGCGAGCTAATTGCGAATAATTCGCAATAGATAAACCTCTCGTGCCCCTTTCTCTCCGGGCCGGGTTCGGGGTATCGAAGCCCCATGGTCCGGCCCCTCAGCATTCTCGTCGTCGACGACCAGGTCTCGACCCGCACTCTCATCGCGGAGGCACTGGCGGAAGACCGAGACGCCTCGGTCATGCTCGCCAACGACGGCGACCACGCGCTGCGCATGGTGCTGGCGCACCGCTTCGATGCGATCATCTGCGACGTGAAGATGGAGCCGGTCGACGGGCTCTCGTTCCTCCGCGCACTCCGCGGCCACAAGCAGCAGTCGATCCGCGATATCCCGTTCATCGTCATGGCCACCACCGCGAGCCGCGAGGTGGTGATGGCGGCGCATCAGTTCGAGGCGATCGCGATCATGGCCAAGCCGGTGTCGGTCGCGATGCTGAAGGCGCGGCTGCAGGTGGTCCGCGACGCGAAGCTCCGTCCGCGCTGATCAGCGCCGGGACGATTTCTCGTCCGGCTCGGCGACCGGGATGCTGCAGATGATGAATCCGCCGACCTTGGTCCGGTCGGGATCGCCGAGCGGAACGACGAGGCGCAGCCAGTGATCGACCGGAACGCCGGGTGGCGGCTCGTGGCGGGTGAAAACAGGCACGCGCCGGTGTTCGCTCAGCAGATACACCGCGCGGAACATCTGCCCGACCGAAGGCGGCAGCGAATCGACCTCTTCGCCCGTCATGTCGCGTCCGAAGGCGTCGGCGAGCGACTTGCCGAAGCTGTCATAACGCAGAGCATTGTCGATCTTGGAGACGATGGCGACGATGTCGGCGAGGTCGTCGAGGAACGACCGGCTGATGTCGGACCTGACCGGAAGGGCGGAACGCTCGTGCTGCGCGGTCCACCAGTGGCGGCGGAGCCGCTTCTGCCGGATGTCGACGAGATCTTTCTCGTCCGGATCGACGATCACGTCGATCGGCTGGTGAATGCCGTCCTGGATCAGGCGGTCGACGAAGCGGGCCATCGTCAGCGCCGATCCTCGATGCGTGTCGCCTCGGCGACCTCGCGCATCCGCTCGATCAGCCGCCGAAGCTCGGCTTCCTCTTCCTGGCGTGCGCAATGCGAGACCTCGCGGCAGACGTCGGCCAGTCGGCGATAGCCGATATTGCCCGCGTGGCTGACCATGTCGTGCGTGTCGGTGGCGAGGCGCTTGCGGTCGAGAACGCCGACGCCGAGCCCGGCGATGAACTCGGCCCAGGTGACCCAGAAGGTCGTCTTGATCGTTTCCAGCCGCTCCGCGCCGACGATCCCGCGGATGGCGTCCGTGGCCTGATGGTCGATGAGCTGCGCTTCCTTCGGCCGAAACTGTTCCTCGGGCTTCGTGCCGAGCACCGCGTCAAGCTGTGCCGCCAGCGTCCGCTCGTCGAGGGGCTTGGCGAGATGTCCGTCCATGCCGGCGTCCATCGCCTGCGCGATGTGCTCGGGCAGCGCGTTGGCGGTCAGGGCGATGATCGGCGTCCGCTGTCCGGGCGGCTCGAGCTTGCGTATCTCGCGCGCGACCTCGTAGCCGTCGATGTCCGGAAGGGCGATGTCGAGCAGGATCACATCAAAGGTGCCGGCGATCGCGGTGTCGACGGCGTCGGTCCCGGTCATTGCCGTCGTCACTTCGTGTCCCTGCGAGCGCAGCATGGCGCCGGCGATCTCGAGGTTCATGGCCAGGTCGTCGACCAGCAGGATGCGGCCGGTGCGGTTTCCGGCGGTGGTGGTCGCCGCCTCGCGTGGGGGTTCGGCGACCGCCTCGAGCGGCAGCGTGAGCTCGACCGTGGTGCCGATACCGAGCCGGCTCTCCAGCGTCAGGGTGCCGCCCATGAGCTCTGCCAGGCGCCGCGAGATGGAAAGGCCGAGCCCCGTGCCGCCGCGGCCGCGCGCGGCACGCGTCTCGACCTGGGTGAAGCGCTCGAAGACGGTGTCGATCTTGTCCTTGGCGATGCCGATGCCGGTGTCGGCGACCTCGATCTTGAGTCCGCCCGCCGATCCCGGCTGTTCGCTGCGGCCGACGTTGATCGCCACCACGCCGCGGTCGGTGAACTTGATCGCGTTCGAGAGCAGGTTGATGAGGATCTGCTTGAGACGTACAGGATCCAGCCGGATCCATCGCGGCAGCGTCAGATCGAACGTGCTCCTGAGTTCGAGCCCACGCGCGGCGGCCTGCGGCGTCATCATCGAGCGCACCTCGTCGACTACCGACTCGAGCGGCACCGGCTTGGGGACGATGGTGAAATTGCCGGATTCGAGCTTCGAGTAGTCGAGGATGTCGTTGATGACCGCGAGCAGCTGCTCGCCGGCCGACTTGAGCTTGACCGACCAGTCGACCTGCTGCGGATCGAGCCGGCTCTTCAGCAGCAGGTCGGCGTAGCCCAGTATGCCGCCGAGCGGCGTGCGGATCTCGTGGCTCATGTTGGCGAGGAAGGCGCCCTTGACGTCGGCCAGCTGCTCGGCGGTCGCCCGCGCCGCCGCGGTCTCGGCGAGGGCCCTGCTCATCGAGCGGGAATGGCGCCTCACCAGAAGCGCGACGACGACGATGAGGGCAAGACCGCCGAAGGTGAGAGCAAGGAACGGGTAGACCCGCAGCAGCCAGTCACGATGGATCGTCTCGATTTCCGTTCCGGTGACGACGATCAGCGTCGGCTGCCGCAGCACGCGATAGGCGATAAGCCGCTCGATCCCGTCGACCGGTGAGCGCGTCGTGGTGATGCCGTGCGTGACGGCACCTTCGCCCCGCGCCTGCGACTGGATCAGGCTCTGCGGTGCCGGCGCGAAGTTGACGAGGTCGACTTCGGGATACCTGGCGATGAAGACGCCGTCGGGACGCAGGACGGAAACCGTGTCCGTGCCGAGCTGGCTGAAGAAGGGGCGGAACACGTTGGGATCGACCCGGGCGGCGACCACGCCGGCGAAGCTGCCATCAGGCAGCACCGCGCGCCGCGAGACGGGGAAGGAGACGGTGTTCTGCGGACGGGCGATAACGGGCCGGCCGATGAACAGCCCCGCCTTCGGATTGTCGCGATGGATCAGGAAATGATCGCGGTCGGAGAGGTCGGCGCGCGAGGCGACGGGCGTCGTCGCCGAGGCGATCACGATCCCCCGCGCATCCGTGAGACCGAGCCCCTGCAGCACAGGCGAAAGCGACTGGGCGCGCTTCATCATCTCGTGGAGGTCCTGTGCCGGACGCGAGATGACGATGTCGTCGCTCAGCCGGTCCTCATCGATGCTGTGCAGCGTGAGGTCCACGATCGCGACGACCTGTTGCACGTGCTCGGTGGCGATGCCGGCGGTCGCGCTCAGCCGCTGCTCGGTCTCGCGCCAGTAGGCGCGGTAGTCGAAGGCGAGATAGACCGCCGATGCCCCAGCCAGCGCCGAAACCAGAAGGCCAAAGACGAGCCGCCCGTTCTGACCGACGTCGAATGAAAAGGGGCGGCCGGCGACCTGTCGCTTGGCGACCGTCATCGCGTTGTGTCGGACTGCATTCTCATCGGGGGACTACGCAAGTATGTCGCGATCTTCGTACCGACTATCAAACTGCGGGCGGCGTGTTCGCTTGCCGAGCGACTCCGCGAAACACCGAGACATCACGACAGCGTGGACAGCAATGCGCGCAACTGCCCCATGTGCTGGATTCGTCGAAAACGCGCCGCATTTTCAGGTGTCTCCGCATGCTCGACAGCCCAGGTCAAGGCATGGGGAATGTGGATGGCCCAGCTCCCGGCGTCGAGCGCCGGAAGAATGTCGGATTTAAGGGAATTTCCGACCATCGCGCTGCGCCCGGCGCCGTCACCATGGCGTGAAAAAATTCGCGCGTAGGTGGCGACGGTCTTCTCGCTGACGATCTCGACCGCGTCGAACAGATCGCCGAGCCCGGACTGCGCCAGCTTGCGCTCCTGGTCGAACAGGTCACCCTTGGTGACGAGGATCAGGCGGTAATCGCGGTCGAGCTGCTCCAGCGTCTGGCGCACGTGTGGCAGCGTCTCGACCGGATGACGCAGCATCTCGCGACCGGCGGCCAGGATCTCGCCGATCACCTTCGCCGGTACGCGGCCTTGGGTGACCTCGACCGCGGTCTCGATCATCGACAGCGTGAAGCCCTTGATGCCGTAGCCATAGCGATCGAGGTTGCGGCGCTCGGTCTCGAGCAGGTGCGAGCCCAGGTCCTCGGGCGCGGCGTAGTCGGCGAGCAGCGCCTGGAAGCGGGCCTCGGTCAGCTTGAAGAACTGCTCGTTCTGCCAGAGCGTGTCGTCGGCGTCGAAGCCGATCGCGGTGATGTCCCTCATCGGCGAGGTCTACCGCGCCCGCGCGCCGCCCTCAATGCGCGTCACGGGTATGTCGCGATCTCGACCAGGTTGCCGTCAGGATCACGGCAGTAGATCGAGGTCATCGCACCCAGCGCGCCGGTCTTGGGCACCGGCCCTTCGGTGATCGCGACGCCGACGGAGACGAGACGCGCCTTCACCTCGTCCGGCGTCGCCGTCGTGATGAAGCAGAGGTCGAGCGATCCCGGTGCGTCGACGCGGCCGGTCTCCCAGTTCTCGGCACCGGTCGGACGCAGGTTGAGCTTCTGCCGGCCGAAGGCGAGGGCGGTGCGGCCGCCTGCGAAGGTGGTGCGGGTCATGCCGAGCGCGCGTTCGTACCACGCGGCCGTCGCCTCGAGGTCGCGGCAGTTGATCACGACATGGTCGATGCGGTCGATCGCGATGGCCATCGGATCAGCCCTCGACCAGCGTGCCGTTCTTCACCTTGGCGAGATAGGCCAGGACCTCGTCCATCGCCATCACGTCGCCGAGGTCGACGTCGATGTCGTGCAGGAAGACCTCGTGTGCCAGCTCGCAGCGCTCGCCGACGCCCTCGCGCGGCACGATCACGTGGAAGCTGTCGGTCGCGTCCCGGCACGTCGCGTAGACGCAATGGCTGGTGGAGACGCCGACCACGATCAGCGTGTCGACGCGCGACATGGTCAGCATGTCCTGGAAGTTGGTGCCCTTGAAGGCCGAGGCGTAGCGCTTCCAGACGATCTTCTCGGTCGGCCGGCGCCCGAGCCGGGGATCGATCTCCCAGACGCGCGGATCGTCGTTGGGGATGCTGATCGGCTGCTTGAGGTCGTGCGGGCTCTTCGGGTGCGACGGGTCATGGGCGAAGCAGGTGAAGAAGACCGGCGCGCCGGCGGCCCGCGCCGCCCGTGCCAATGTCGCCGCCGCCTCGACCACGCTTTCGACGTTGCTGCCGATCGTGTGCTTCGCATCCGTCCAGAAGGCCGCGAGGTCGATGACCACCAGCGCCGGCCGCTTGCCGAAGCCGACCCGGCCCGCCCAGTTGCGCGCCTTGTAGGCCTGCTTCAGGTCGGCCAGATGCGCCTTCAGCGGCCCGCGCAGCGCGTCGGGCAGGCGAAGATCGCGCGAGCCGAACTTCGGGGCGGTGTCATCGGCCATGTCGTTCTCCCTCGGCCAAGTTTGCGCCAAGGATGATCCCTTCGCGGGCGACGCGCCATAGCCGACGCGAGGTCGCGTCGTGGTGAGTTGACTGGAGTCCGCATCCGTTCATGCTTCGATGCGTCCCGGGAGAAAACCAATGAACGTGTTGCGTCTCGCGATCGTCCTGCTGGCGCTCGCCGCGGTCCAGCCGGCATCTGCCCAGAGCAAGCCCGAATACGTCAGGTTCGCCCAAGGCAAGGGCGCGCTCTACAAGCCGGATTCTGGGCCCCAGCCGCATGTCGGCGTGCTGGTGATGCACCGCACCGCCGACTACCTCGCGCACCCGGCCTGTACCGAGCTCTCCAGACGCGGCTTCCTGATGCTGTGCATGAACACGCGCTACGAGAACAACGAGACGATGGTGAATTTCGAGCGGTTGCCGCTCGACGTGAAGACCGGCGTCGAGTTCCTGCGCAAGCAGCCCGGCATCACCAAGATGCTGCTGTTCGGGCATTCCGGCGGCGGCCCGCTGATGTCGCTCTACCAGGCGGTCGCCGAGAACGGCGTCGGCTACTGCAAGGGCCCGAACAAGCTCAGCGAATGCGGCGACGACCTCGCGAACCTGCCCAAGGCCGACGGCATCATCTTCGCCGATCCGAACCCGGGCAACTCGGTCAACACGCTTCGGCGCATCAACCCGTCCGTGCAGAACGAGAACAATCCGCCGGAGCCGAAGCCGATCGCCGAGCTCGACATGTTCGACCCGAAGAACGGCTTCAACCCGAACGGCCCCTCGCACTACTCCGAGGAATTCCAGGCCCGCTACTTCAAGGGCCAGGCCGACCGCATGAACCGGCTGATCCAGACCGCGCAGGAGGAGCTCGCCCGCATCCGGGCGAAGGACTATCCCTATCCTGACGACGACATCATGGTGATCCCGTGGAGCGGCAATCCGGGATCGGGCGCCGGCGGCTCGGAGAACGGGCTCTACGTCACGCAGACGGCGATGCCCTACTTCAACTCGACCTCGAAGCCGCAGAAGCTGCTCAAGAACGACGGCACGATCTCGGTCCAGGTCGTCGACAGCGTGCTGGTGCCGAACACCAAGGCCGGCGAGATCGTCAGGGGCTTCCGCACCGGCACCAAGATCTTCACGCTCCGCTCGTTCCTCTCGGCGCAGGCGATCAGGTCGACCAGTTCCAAGGACGGCATCGACTGGTGTTCGTCGAACAACTCCACCGTCTGCGCGATCCAGTCGATCACGGTGCCGGTTCTGTTCATGGCGATGGGCGGCCACTACTACGTCGGCGACGGCGAGCGCTATCTCGAGGCGGCCAAGAGCCAGGACAAGGAGTTCCTGGTGATCGAGGGCGCGACCCACGGCTTCACCCCGTGCAAGCCCTGCGAGAAGACGCCCGGCCAGTACGCGAACTCGATGAAGAACCTGTTCGACCACACGGCCAAATGGGCGAACGCGCGCTTCTAGGCCGCCGCGCGATCCTCGCCGGCCTTCTCGCCTCGGCGGCGATCCCTGCAAGGGCGGAGACCGCGGCCGAGGCGCGGCGGCGCTTCATGGATCGTGCCTTCGAGATGCGTGCCGAGGCTGTCCGCCGCGGCGACCAGCCGTTCGGCGCCGTCGTCGTGAAGGACGGCCGCATCGTCGGCGAGGGCATCAGCGCGGTGATCACGCGCCCCGACCCCACGGCGCATGGCGAGATCGAGGCGATCCGCGATGCCTCGCGGCGGCTGGGCACCCGCGATCTCGCGGACGCCGAGCTCTTCACCACGTTCCGTCCCTGCCCGATGTGCGAGGCGGCGGCTGCCTGGGCCGGCATCGCACGGGTATGGCATGGCGAGGCGATCGCCGACGGCGGCGCGCCAAAGCTCGCCCGCTGACGTGGTAGCCGGAGGCTAGGCGGCGGCGTCCGGTGCCGGGCGACCGGTCGGCCGGTCCTCGACGATCCTTCCGTCGACCAGATGCACCCGGCGGTCCATCCGCGCTGCGAGATCGAGGTCGTGGGTGACCGCGACCACCGTCTTGCCATGGCGGTCGACGAGGTCGCGCAGGATCTGGAACACCTGCTCGCTCGCCTGGGAATCGAGCGATCCCGTCGGCTCGTCGGCGAGGATCACCGGCGGGTCGTTGGCGAGCGCCCGGGCGACGGCGACGCGCTGGCGCTGGCCGCCGGAGAGCTGGTCGGGACGCTTGGCGACGTGGTCGCCGAGCCCGAGCGACGCCAGGAGATCCTCGGCACGCCGTCGCGCGCTTTCGGCGTCGAGGCGTCCAAGGGCCCGCATCGGCAGCATGACGTTGTCGCGGATGGAGAACTCAGGCAGCAGGAAGTGGAACTGGAAGACGAAGCCGAGGGTCGCGAGCCGCGTCGCCGCCCGCTCGTCCTCGTCCATGTGCGTGGTCGCGTGGCCCCGGATCGCGACCTCGCCTGAGGTCGGCAGGTCGAGCAGCCCCAGAAGGTAGAGGAGCGACGACTTGCCCGATCCCGACGGACCGGTGATTGCGACGAACTCGTTGTGCCCGATGTCGATGTCGATGTCGCTGACCAGAGTGGTCGGCACCTCGCCCGGCAGGATGCGGGCGACGCCGCGTGCGCGGATGATCGGCTCGCCCGTCATGTCAGGTCGCGCCGCGGATGATCTCGACAGGATGCAGGCGCGCCGCCTTGTGCGCCGGCACGAAGCCCGCGATCAGCGAGGAGACGAGCGCGATGCCGGCGGCGCCGATGTAGTGGATCGGCGAATAGGCGAGCGGCAGGTAGTTTGAGTCGAGGAACGGGCTCTTGATCTCGATCGAGCCGAGCGCCACGCATAGAGCGTAGCCGAAGATCCAGCCGAGCAATCCCCCGGCGAGCCCGATCAGCATCGCCTCGATGACGAAGATGCCACGCACCGTGGACGCGCGGAAGCCGAGCGACTTCAAGATCGCGATGTCGCGCGCCTTCTCATGCGTGATGGTCGAGATGATGTTGTAGGTGCCGAAGCTGGCGACGAGCAGGATCGCGCCGACCACCGTGTACATGATGATGTTGCGGATGAGGAAGGTGTTGAGAAGGTCCTCGTTCGCTTCCTGCCACGACACCGACTTGTAGCCGGTCTCGGCCTCGATCCGTCTGGCCACGTCGAGGCCCGCCATCGGGTCGTCGAGGCGAGCGCGGATCTCGTTCACGAGGCCGGTCTGCGCCGCGAGTACCTGGGCGGTCTTGGTCAGGACGAAGGCCTGGTTCTCGTCGACCGGCCGGACGCCGGTATGGAAGATGCCGACGACGCGTGCGCCGAGCCGGCCGCGCTCGCCCTGCACCGTGACGTTGGCGCCGATCCTGGCACCCAGGCGCTCGGCCATGCGGTTGCCGATGATGATGGCGTTGGTGGCGCGATAGAGAGAGGCGAGGGATCCCGACTGCATCTTGGTCGCGAGCGTCGAGACCTTGACCTCGCGGCCGGGGTCGATGCCGGTCACCGAGGCGTTGCGGTCGCGGCCGGCGTAGCGGATCACCGCCTTGCTCTGCACCGACGGCGTAGTCGCGCCGGGTACCCAGGCGTCCAGCGCGTTGAGCGTCGCCAGCGGGTTCTTGATCCCGGGGCGAAGCACTTCGGGCGTGAGGCCGCGGATCTCGGCGGCCGCGAAGACGCTCTCCGCCGGCTGCAGCGGCGGCGTGCGGCGCTCGTCGGACACCGTGATGTGCGGCTGAGAGTCGACCAGCTGGCGGATGAAGTCCTCCTGCGAGCCCACCATCAGCGCGGCCATCATGATCGAGAAGCCGACGCCGACGGCGACGCCGAGCAGCGCCACGACGGTCTGGCGCGCACGAGCGCGGACGTGGGTCCAGGCAATGTCGGCGACGAGGCTCACGGGCCCGCCTGCCTGATCCGCACCCGCTGGCCGTCGGCCGGCGTGCCGGCGATGACGGCGACGCGATCGCCCTCGGCGAGACCGGCGACGACCTCGGTCATGCGCGTGCCGCGGATCCCGAGCGTCACCTCGCGACGCTTCAAGCGGTCTCCGTCGACCACGAAGACGGCGCCTTCGCGGACGGCGGCGACCGGCACGAGCAGCGCGCCCGGCTTCTCGCGCGTGACGATGTTGGCCTCGACGCTCATCCCGACCATCAGCGGGGTGTCGCTCGGGAGATCGATGCGGACGCGATAGGTCTTGGCGACGGAATCGCCCATCGGCGTGATCTCGCGCAGGCGACCGTCGAGGCGGCGATCGGGGAAGGCGTCGGTGCGGAGCAGCACGGTCTGACCGACGGCGACCTTCGGGATGTCCTCCTCGTTGACCTCGGCCACCACCTGCAGCGGCTTCGGCACGCCGATGCGGAACAGCACTTGCCCGGCCTCGGCCGACTCGCCGACCTCGCCGTCGCGGCGCAGCACGACGCCGTCCATCGGCGAAAGGATCACATAGTCGGCGAGCTTCTCCTGCTGTACCGCGATCTGCGCCTGGATCTGGCGAAGCTCGCTGGTGGCACGCTCGAGCGCCTGGCGGGTGGTGACGTCGCGGCCGATCAGGTCGGTCTGGCGGGCGAATTCGCGGCGCGCGAACTCCTCGCGGGCCTTCAGGTCGCGAAGCTGCGCCTGCTGCTCGCGGTCGTCGAGCCGGGCGAGCAGGTCTCCTTTCGCCACCGCGCGGCCTTCGCAGTCGCAGAGCTCGACGATGCGCTCGCGCATCAGGCTCGTGACCTTCGCCCAGCGGACCGGCTCGACCGCCCCGGTGCCGTAGACGATCTCGGCTGCGGTACCGCGTTCCGGCCGGGCGACCTCGACCTCCGCGGGGCGAAGCGTCCACCAGGCGCCGAAGCTGACGGCGCCCGCAACCACGACCAGCCAGAAGACCCGTCCGAGCATGCGCAACGCCGCACCCTGCACTCTCTTTCGCCGGGAGCGGAATGCACCGGCGGCGAGCGATACTAGGGCCGACACTCCAGATGGGATTTGATCCAGATCAGAGCGCGGCCGCGGGCCGCCTGAGGCGGGAGGCGAGCTCGTGGCCCAGAGAATCCGGCCGTTCCTGATGTTCGAAGGCAAGGCCGAGGAGGCGATGCGCTTCTACGTCTCGCTTTTTCCGGATGCGGAGATCCTGGACATCGAGCGCTGGAAGGCGGGCGAGCCGGGCGTCCAGGGCGCGTTCAAGCTCGGGCGCTGCGTCGTCGGCGGCCAGACGCTGGTGTGCTTCGACAGCCCGACGCCGCACGCCTTCACCTTCACGCCGTCGATCTCCCTCTATGTCGACTGTGCCAGTGAAGAGGAGATCCGGAAGGTCGCCCCGGCGCTGGCCGAGGGCGGCAAGGAGCTGATGCCGCTCGGCAACTACGGCTTCGGCCGCCTTTTCGCCTGGGTCGCCGACCGCTTCGGCGTCTCCTGGCAGCTTCTTCTCCCGTGATAAGGTCGACGCCATGGAAGACTTTTTCTCCCCGACCTACGCCGAAGCGCGGAAGCGCTTCCTCGCCGCCGCCGGCGCCAATCTCGCCGGCAGCTATCCGCATCCGCTGAAGGGACCCGATGGCGGCGACCTCGCGACCGACGTGGCGCGGCTCGGGCCGACGGAGGCGCGCAGCGTGCTGGTACTCGAGTCCGGCACGCACGGTGCCGAGGGCTTCTGCGGCTCGGCGATCCAGCTGGCGCTCCTGAAGTCGCCGCCGACGCTCGCCCCCGACACCGCGATCCTGCTGGTGCACGCGATCAACCCGCACGGATTCGCCTGGATCCGGCGTGTCACCGAGGACAACGTCGACCTCAACCGCAACTTCGTCGACTTTTCGAAGCCGCTGCCCGAGAACCCCGGCTACGACGAGCTCGCCGACGCGCTGCTGCCGAAGACCTGGACCGAAGCGTCGCTGGCCGCCGCCCGCGACACGCTCGAAGCCTATCGCGCCAAGCACGGCGAGCGCGCCTTCGTCACTGGCACCGGGGGCGGACAATACAAGCACCCGCGCGGCCTGTTCTTCGGCGGCACCAGGCCGACCTGGTCGCGCGAGACCGTGGCCAAGGTCTGCCGCGATCATCTTTCCGGCGTCGCGCATGCGGCGCTGATCGACGTGCATTCCGGCCTCGGCCCCTACGGCTACGGCGAGCCGCTGACGGCGCTGGCACCCGGAAGTCCCGAGGAGGTGCGGGCACGCGCCTGGTACGGCGACGAGCTGCGCAACACGCAGGCGGCGAATTCGGCCTATGCCGGCACGCAGGCGAGCATCCTGGTGGGATACACAGGCGGCGCGCCGTGGGCCGCATGGACGCCGATCGGCCTCGAATACGGCACCCGCTCGCGCGAGGACGTGCGCCGCGCGCTTCGCCACGAGCACTGGCTGCACGCCCATGGCGACCCGAACAGTCCCGAGGCGCCGAGGATCAAGGCGGCGCTCAAGGACGTGTTCTGCCCGGACGAGCCCGAGTGGAAGCAGAAGGTGCTGGAACGCGGGGCCGAGATGGTCGCCAAGGCGCTGAAAGGCCTCGCCCAGGTCTAGCCTTCGCCGGAATCGATCGGCGAGGCGAGATCGCGGAGCCCGTCGCCGAGCGCGTTGATCGCGATCACCAGCAGGATGATCAGCGTGCCCGGCAGCACGATCAGGTACGGCTTGAAGAACATGAAGTTGCGGCCCTCGCTGACCAGCAGGCCCCAGGAGGCGTTCGGCGGCGGCAGGCCGAGTCCGAGGAACGACAGGCTCGCCTCAGCCAGGATCGCCGCCGCCATCTCCAGCGTGGCGACGACGATGAGCGGGCTCATCACGTTCGGCAGCACCTCGCGCTTGAGGATCCGTGCCTGGGTGGAGCCGACGGCGACCGCGGCCGCGACGTAGTCCTGGGCGCGTACCTGCTGGGTGGCGCTGCGCACGACCAGCGCGAAGCGGTCCCAGAGCAGGAACCCCAGCACGGCGACGACCGAGACCAGCGAGCCCTTCACGACGGCGAGGAGCGCGAGCGCGGTCAGGATGCCCGGCAGGCTGAGCCGCGTGGCGATCACGTACATGATCACCGCGTCGATGCGCCCGCCGAAGTAGCCGCCGAGCAACCCCAGCGTCGAGCCGATGACGCCCGCGATGAGGGTGGCGGCGACGCCGACGAAAAGCGAGATGCGGCTGCCGAGGATGAGGCGGCTGAGGAAGTCGCGGCCGAGGTGATCGGTGCCGAGCGGGTGGGTCCAGCTTCCGGCGGCATCCCATACCGGGGGCATCAGCCGCTTCGAGAGATCCTGCAGATAGGGATCGTGCGGCATCAGCAGCGGCGCCATCAGCGCCATCAGCACGACGAGAAAAATCACCGAGGCGCCGGCGACGAAGCCGCCATGGGACAGCGCACGCCGGAGACGCACGCGCCAGCGGGGCGCGGGGGCCGCGTCGTCGCTCATCCGAGCCGGATCCTCGGGTCGATCAGCGCGTTGGCGACATCGGCCAGCAGCGTCAGCGCGGTGTAGGCGAGCGCCACGAAGATCAGGATGCTCTGCACGACCGGGAAGTCGCCGCGGAGGATCGAGCGATAGGCGAGCAGCCCGATGCCGTCGAGCGCGAACACCGACTCGACGATGACCGAGCCGCCGAGCAAGGTGCCGAGCTGGACAGCGGCGAGCGCCAGCACCGGCAGCAGCGCGTTCGGCAGCGCATGCACCGCCATCAGCGTCCGCTCGGCGAGCCCCTTGGCGCGGGCGGTGCGGATGTAGTCGGTCGAGAGCGCCTCCAGCATGCCGCTCCGCGTGAGCCGCATCAGGCCGGGCAGCGACGAGGCCGCGAGCGTCACCGTCGGCAGGATGAAATGTGCCCAGGTGTCGGAGCCCGAGATCGGCGTCCAGCGCAGCATCACGCCGAAGACCACGATCAGCACGAGCGCCAGCCAGAAGCTAGGCACCGCCTGGCCCAGCACGGCGGTGACCAGGCTCACCCGATCAATCCACGATCTTGGGTGCATGGCCGCGATCATGCCGAGCGGGATGCCGACGATGATCGAGAGGATCAGCGCATAGACCGCGAGCTGGAGCGTGACCGGCAGGCGCGTGAGGATCATGTCGAGCACCGGCTCGCCCGAGAACAGCGAGCGGCCGAGATCGCCGGAAGCGAGGTCGCGGGACCACGTCACGAACTGAACGGGGAGCGGCTGGTCGAGCCCGTGCTTGATGCGGGTAGATTCGATCTCGGCCGGCGTCGCACCTTCGCCCGCGAGCTCGGCGGCGAGGTCGCCCGAGAGCCTGAGCAGGCTGAATCCCACGACCGATACCGTGATCGCGACCAGGATCGCGACGACGAGCCGGGTCAGGACGACATGAAGCACGCGAGGGGCTGTGCGTCGGCGTGGGCTACTTCCAGCCGATCTGGCTCAGGACCGGCACGTCGACGCGGGTCGGCGCGTAGTCGACCTCGGCCGACATCACGTAATTCACCGTGTTGGTGTAAAGCGGCACGGTATAGGTCCTCTCGGCGATGCGGGTCAGCGCCTGGCGATAGACCTGGGCGCGCCGCGCCTGGTCGGATGTCGAGGAGGCGAGCTTCACCCAGTCGGCGACCTCCTGGTCGCGGGCGTAGTCGGCATTGCCCATGTCGAAGAACACCGGCAGCGCCGAGGCGACGTCGTAGATGCCGCCGCCGCCCCATCCGAGCACGCTCATCTGCGAGGCGCCCTTGAGGAAGTTGCCGCGCCACGTCGGCAGCGGCGCGGTCTCGATGCGGGTGCGCACGCCGACGGCGGTGAGATAGCCCTGGATCGCCTCGGCGACGGTCTTGAGATCGACCGAGGCGGCGAGCGTCAGGCTGACGCCGTTCGCCTGCCCGGCGTCGGCGAGCAGCTTCTTCGCCAGGGCCGGGTCGTAGGCGACCTTGGGCAGGTCCTGAACGCAATGGTTCATCGCCGGATGGCACTGCGCCGAGAGCGCCTTCGAGCCGCCGCCGATCAGGCGGTTCGCGATCGCGTCGCGGTCGATCGCATGCGCGATGGCGCGGCGCACGCGCTCGTCCTTGAGCGGGCTGTCGCCGGCGCGCTGGGCCGCATCGAGGCTGAGGAAGGTGATGCGGATCGTGTCGCCGAAGAGGACCTTGAGCTGCGGGTTGAGCTTCAGGTTCTCGGCCTGGTCCGGCGGCATGTCCTGGGCGAAGTCGAGGCGCCCCGCCATCAGCTCGGCGACCTGGGTCTGCAGGTCGGGCACGATGCGGATATTGACGTTGGCGATCCGCGCCTTCGGCTTCGGCCCGGCGAAGTAGCCGTCGAAGGCCTGAAGCGTGATGCCCTTGCCGGGAGCGACGTCGCGTGCGCGATAGGGGCCGGTGCCGACGGGCTTGGTCGCGTGGCTCATGTGGCCTTGCGCGGCCGTGTGCTTCGCCGGCCAGACGAGAAAGCGCGCGGCGAGCAGGAACTCCGCGACCGGCTCGGGCCGCACCAGCGTGAGCCGCACGCGGTGCGAGGCGAGCTTCTCCGCGTCCTTGACGAACAGGAAGGCGCTCTCCTGCTGGCGCAGCTTGTTCTCGGGATCGATGACGAACTTGACCGTGTAGACGACGTCGTCGGCGTCGAAGGCGTCGCCGTTGTGGAACTTCACGCCCTCGCGGAGGTCGAGCTCGATCGTCCGGTCGTCCTTCCAGGTCCACGACTTCGCCAGCAGGCCGGTCGCCTGTCCGGTGGCGGGATCCTGATAGAGAAGCGTGTCGTAGATCGCCGAGGACAGCGTCGCCGACTCGCGGGAATCTGTGTGGATGCGGTCGACGAAGTCGGTCTCGCGCTGGAACGCGAACTCCAACGTGTCGTTGCGCTTGCCGGCGGTCGCTTCCGCCGAGGCCAGCGCCAATCCGCAGGCGAGGGCGAGCGCGCCCGCCACGACCTTTCCGTGAGCCATGTTTCGGTCCGTTCGCTGAAGATCGGCGGCATCATAGGCCGCAAGCGTGTCGCGGGCCATGACAGAGGCGGTCTCGGCTGGTACCACTCTCCCCGATCACCCTGCCCCGGCACCCGATGACCTTCGCCCGCCTCCTCCCGGCCGCGCTTCTCGCAGCGCTTCTTTCCGCCTGCGCCACGCCGCCGGCACCGCCGGCGACCTCGGCGGCGATACCCGCGCCCGTCGTCGCCGCGGCGCCGCCCGCACCGAAGATGATCGAAGAGTCCTGGCTGATGCCGGGCGGTCCCGGCGAGGACGGTAAGCCGGCGATGCTGAAGACGCACATGTATTTCCCGCCCGGCAACGGGCCGTTCCCGGTCGCGGTGCTCAACCACGGCTCGCCCGGCGAGCCGGCGCGTCAGTTCATGCAACCGCCGAACTTCCGCCATGTCGCCGAATGGTTCGTCGCCCGCGGCTACGCGGTGGCGGTGCCGATGCGTCGCGGCTACGGCGACAGCGGCGCCTGGCCGGAGAACCCCGGGCCCTGCAACGACCCCGACTTCGTCGCCGCCGGGAAGGCCGCGGCCCAGGACATTCTCGGCGTGGTCGGCCGGCTCCGGCTGCTCCGGATCACCAAGCCCGACCGCATCCTGCTGGTCGGCCAGTCGGCCGGCGGTTTCGGCGTCGTCGCCGCGACCGCGACCAACCCGGCCGGCGTCTTCGGCGCCATCAACATCGCCGGCGGCCGTCTCGGCGGACCCGAGAACGAGCGCTGCGCGCCCGACCGCCTGGTCGCCGCGGTCGAGACCTTCGGCAAGACCGCGAAGGTGCCGACGCTCTGGCTCTATTCGGAGAACGACAGCTACTTCGATCCGGACCTGTCGCGCGCGATGGTCTCGGCCTATGGCGGCGCCGGCGGTCGCGCGGTCTACATCCTGCTGCCGCCGTTCAAGGACGACGGCCACACGATGTTCGCCGACCCGGACGGGCTCGCGTACTTTGCGCGCTACGTCGCGTCGTTCGTCGAGGCGCTGGAATAATCGCGCTCACGGAGCGCGGCGCTCACTTGAAGCGGCACTCGTTGTCGACGCAGCGGCAGGCGCCGTTGTCGCCAGCAGGGTCGGTACACCAGCCGTCGCCGTGGCGCTGGTCATTGTCCCAGTCGCCGTCGTAGCGGCGGCCGTCGGCCCAGATCCGCAATCCCTTGCCGCTCATGCGGTCGCGCGCGAAGTCGCCGACATAGAGGCTCTCGCCCGGCCACAGATAGGCGCCGTGCCCGTGGCGCTTGCCGTCGATGAAGGTGCCTTCGTAGCGCTGGCCGGTTGCCCAGATGTAGACGCCCTCGCCGGTGCGCTCGTCGTCGAGGAACTCGCCCCAGTAGCGGTCGCCGTTCGGCCAGATGCGGAAGCCGCGCCCGTTGTAGCGGCCGTCGAACAGCTCACCCTCGTAGTAGCCGCCGTCGGGATAGGTGTACCGGCCCAGCCCGGTGATCTTGCCGTCGACGAAGTCGCCTTCGTAGCGATCGCCGTTGGCGAAGAGGTAGATGCCCTTGCCGGTGCGACGGCCGCCGACGAAGTCGCCGTCGTAGTGGTCGCCGGCGAAGGGCGAGTCGCCGCTCCAGACGCGGACGCCATGGCCGTGGAACTCGCCGTTGCGGAAGCCGCCTTCGTAGCGGCTGCCGCCGGGCCAGGTGTAGACGCCCGTGCCCGAAGGCAGGTCGTCGGCGAACTGGCCTTCGTAGCGCTGGCCGTTGGGAAGCTCGTAGGCGCCGTCGCCGTGCATCGCGCCCGCCTGCATCGTTCCCTCGTAGATGAAGACCGGCCGGTTGCGGGCGACCCAGACCAGGCGGCCCGGTCCTTGCGCCGTGCCCTCGACGCAGACGCCGTCCCAGAGCGACACCTCGTCCGGCGCCCGCGTCTCGTTGCGGACACGGCATCCATTGCGCGGATCCGCCGACCAGGACTCGGCCAGCGCCGGCCACGAGAGAAGAAGGGTGGCGAGCAGGAACAGCACGTGCATGGCCCGCAAGATAGCATCCGGCTAGACTCGGGCGGCCATCTTCGGAGGACCATCATGCGCTTCGTCCGCGGCATCGTTCTCGCGCTCGCTCTCGCCGTCGGTGCCGCCGGCTCGGCCGCGGCGCAGCCCGATCCCTGGTCCAAGGCGCCGCGCAAGCCGGGGCTTGTCCAGGTGATCTCGCCGAAGCTCAACGAGGAGGCGTGGTTCGTTCCGGGTGGCGGCGATGCCGTCCTCAAGGCGCGGGTCTTCCGCCCTTCCGGCAGCGGGCCGTTCAAGGTGGCGATCGTCAACCACGGCTCGCCGCCCAGCGGCGCGGACCGGCCCAAGATGAGCGTGCCGTCCTTCCGTTCCGCAAGCGAGTGGCTGGTGGAGCGCGGCTACATGGTGGTGCTGCCGCTTCGCCGCGGCTATGGCGAACCGGAAAACACGCCCTGGCCGGAGAAGTACGGGACCTGCGACAACGCCAACTACATCGCGGCCGGCAAGGCGGCGGCCGACGACATCGAGGCCGTGGCCCGCTATGCCCGCGCCATGCCGATGGCCCGCAAGGACCGGGTGGTCCTGATCGGCCAATCGGCGGGCGGCTTCGGTGTGGCGGCGAGCGCCGGGCGCAACATCGATGGCGTGGTCGCGGTGATCAACTTCGCCGGGGGCCGTGGCGGCCATCAGGGGCCGAGCGGCAAGGAGAACTGCGCGCCCGATCGCCTGGTCACGGCGATGCGGACCTTCGGCGGCGGAGCCAAGGTGCCCTCGCTCTGGCTCTATGCGATGAACGACACCTACTTCGCGCCGGCTCTGTCCCAGCGCCTGGCCGATGCGTTCAAGGCCGGCGGCGGCAACGTCGACTACCGCCTGCTGCCGGCCTTCAGGAACGAAGGCCACGAAACTTTCGGCAGCGCCGACGGCCGCCCGCTGTGGACGCCGCTGGTCGCGGAGTTCCTGAAGCGGGTTGAATAGGCTTGACGCCGACTCCGGACCTCGGTCATCCTCCGGCCCATGAACCGGTCGATCAAGATCGCGCGTCGTTGGTGGTGGCGGGCCTGACAGGCGGCCGCCGCGTTCGACTTTGATCGATCGAAAGGGGCCGCCGGGGAGACCGGGCGGCCTTATCAGTTTCTAGACCCTCCCTGAAAATCCAAGCCTCCCGGTCGACCGAAGCGGTCTCAAACCGTCGTAACTGGGAGCTTCCGTATCATGTCTCGTCCTGCCGAGCCGCGCTTCGACCGCTACACCACCAAGGGCGGCATCGCCGTCGAGCGCCACAGCCTGATCCTGCCCGAGGGCGACGTCGCCGAGCCGCTGGTGCGGGCGCTCGACCACAAGCTCGGCTGCTTCTTCTCCTCCTCGGTCGAGTTCCCGGGCCGCTACTCGCGCTGGGACATCGGCTTCAAGAACCCGCCGGTGATGATCACCGGCCGCGGCCGGACGTTCAAGGTCCAGGCGCTGAACGCGCGCGGCAAGATCCTGATGCGCGCGATCTGCGGCGCGCTCGAGACCGCCGACACGGTCGAGGCGCTGATCGCCGGCGACGGCGAGCTCTCGGGCCGCGTGCGCGAGCCGGCCGAGCGCTTCCCCGAGGAGCAGCGCTCGCGCCAGCCGAGCCTGTTCTCGGTGATGCGCAAGCTGGTCGACCTGTTCTCCTCCGAGGAGGAGCCGCATCTCGGCCTCTACGGCGCCTTCGGCTACGATCTGGCGTTCCAGTTCGAGCGCATCCGCCAGCGCCTCACGCGCTCGGCCGACCAGCGCGACCTCGTCGTCTATCTGCCCGACGAGATCCTGGCGATCGACCACCAGCGCCACCAGGCGATGCTCTATCGCTACGACTTCATCGTCGACGGCTACAAGACCGACGATCTGCCGCGCGACGGCGGCGACCATCCGTTCCGTCTCGGCAACGGCGGCGACGCGGTCACCACCGATCATGCGCCGGGCGAGTATCCGGCGATCGTCGACACGGCGAAGGAGAGCTTCGCCCGCGGCGACCTGTTCGAGGTGGTGCCCGGCCAGACCTTCGGCGAGGCGACGACCGCATCGCCGTCGCGTGTCTTCGACGTGCTGAAGGACCTCAACCCGGCGCCCTACGGCGCGCTGATGAACCTCGGCGACGGAGAGTTCCTGGTCTCGGCCTCGCCCGAGATGTTCGTCCGCGTCGACGGCAAGCGCATCGAGACCTGCCCGATCTCGGGCACGATCGCGCGCGGCCGCGATGCGATCGGCGACGCCGGGCAGATCCTGAAGCTGCTCAACTCGCAGAAGGACGCGGCCGAGCTCACGATGTGCACCGACGTCGACCGCAACGACAAGGCGCGGGTCTGCGAGCCCGGCACCGTGCGCGTGATCGGCCGGCGCCAGATCGAGATGTATTCGCGGCTGATCCACACGGTCGACCACGTCGAGGGCCATCTGCGCGAAGGCTACGACGCACTCGACGGATTCCTCACCCACGCCTGGGCCGTCACCGTCACCGGCGCGCCGAAGCTCTGGGCGATGCAGTTCCTCGAGGACCACGAGAAGTCGCCGCGTCGCTGGTACGGCGGCGCCATCGGCTGGATCGGCTTCAACGGCAACCTCAACACCGGGCTCACGCTGCGCACGATCCGCATGAAGGACGGCATCGCCGAGGTGCGCGCCGGCGCCACGCTGCTGTTCGACTCCGAGCCTGAGGCCGAGGACGCCGAGTGCAAGCTGAAGGCCTCCGCGATGCTGGCGGCGATCCGCTCCGCGAGCCAGGCGGCGAAGCCGAAGCAGGCGCAGGCGGCGAAGCCGCAGCCGGGCAAGGACCTGAACGTGCTGCTGGTCGACCACGAGGACAGCTTCGTCCACATGCTGGCCGACTACATCAGGCAGACCGGCGCCAAGGTGACGACGCTCCGCCACGGCCTCGCGGCGGAGGCGATCTCCAAGTCGCCGCCCGACCTGGTCGTGCTCTCGCCGGGGCCAGGCCGTCCGTCCGACTTCGCGATGACCGCGACCCTGGACGCGGCGCTCGGGCGCAACGTGCCGATCTTCGGCGTGTGCCTAGGCCTGCAGGGCCTGGTCGAGCACTTCGGCGGCAGCCTCGGCCAGCTCGGCGAGCCGATGCACGGCAAGGCCTCGGTGGTGACGCCGGAGCCCGGCCGCTTCCTCGCCGGACTGCCGGAGAAGTTCACCGTCGGCCGCTACCACTCGCTGTTCGCGAAGCCGGAGACGCTGCCCGCGTCGCTGCTGGTGAAGGCGAAGACCGAGGACGGCGTGATCATGGCGATCGAGCACAAGGACCTGCCGATCGCGGCCGTTCAGTTCCACCCGGAATCGATCCTGACGCTCGAGGACGGCGTCGGCTTCAAGCTGATCAGCGAGATCGTGTCGCGGCTTGCCCGCCGCGGCGAGGAGAAACGGACGGGGACGAGCGGCTAGGCCCAGCGGCGCGGATACTTCGCAAGGCCACCCCAGTTGTTGAAGACGAGGGCGGCGACGAGAAGGATCGCCAGCCCGATCGCGACCGGCGCCAGCAGGAACGACCAGCCGGCGTGGTTGAGAATCACGATGATCGGATCCGCGCCGGCGGGCGAGTGGATAGTGCGCGTCACCTGCATCAGGGTCAGGGCGGTCGCGACCGCGGCCGCCATCACCCACCACTCGGTGCCGAGAAGGTGCAGGAAGCCGATTCCGACCGTGGTCGCGAGCAGGTGGCCGCCGAGGAAGCTGCGCGGCTGCGCCATGTCGCTGTCGGGCATGCCGAAGAGGATGACCGCCGAACCGCCGAGCGAAGCGAGAACGAATGGCAGGTGCGCCGCATCGAAGGTAACGGCGGCGGCGCCGATCGCGACGGCCGCGGCGACCCAGGCGACGGCGAGAAGCTTAATGCGGCGACGCAAGGTTTCGTCTAGCCCGGCTTCCGCTGCAGCACGGTGCGGATGCGCTCGGCGAGCGCGTCCTTCTTCACCGGCTTGACCAGGAAGGCATCGACCTCGAGCGAGCGGGCGCGGTCGATGAACTCGGGCACCGCGTGGCTGGACAACATGATCGTCGGGATCCGGTCGCTGCCGGTCCTGCCCTTGTCGCGCAGCCGCGTGATCAGCTCGAAGCCGCCCATCGGCTCCATGTTGATGTCGCAGATCATCAGGCCGGGCGGCGTCTCGTCGCAGACCTTGAGGGCGGCGCCGCCATCGGGGGCGGTCTGCACCTTGGTGAAGCCGATCTGGCGGAGCTGGTTGGCGACCAGGTCGCGGACAAAGTCGTTGTCGTCGACCACCAGGGCCGAGACCTCGGCGAAGTCTGTCTGCGGCGAGGACGCCGTGCCGGCTGCAGTCATCGTGCGCCTCCCTACGGGTTTCCCAGCCGGCCGGCGCTCTTAATCGGTGCCATGGCGAAAGTTTACCATGGCCGTTCGCGCGCGGACGAGGGGGAAAGCTGAACGGGTTTTCAGGGTTCTAGATCCTTTTCACCTCGGCCTCCACGCGCGCCAGCTCGGCCGCGAGACCGGTCGAGAGCGAGCGGGCCTCCGCCATGTCGTCGCCCTTGGCCGCCTGCTCGATGCCGCTCGCGATCTCGGCGAGCGGGAAGGCGCCGGCGGAGCGCGCCGCGCCCTTGATCGAATGCGCCGATTTGCCGGCTGACGCCAGGTCCCCGGTCGCCAGCTGCGCGATCACCGCGCGCACGAGCTCGCGGCTCGAGGCCAGGAACGTCGCGAGCGTCGCACGGGCGACGTCGTCGATCTCGCCGAACATCTCAATCAGATGCGCGGTGTCGATCGACGCGTTCGCGGCGAGCGCCTTCGCCTCCGGCTCGTCGTGCCTCGTCCCGGTCGCCGTCGCGGCGGCCGCCTTCGGCAGCCAGCGCTGGATCGTCTCGGCGAGCCGCCCGAGGCGGACCGGCTTGCCGAGATAGTCGTCCATGCCGGCGGCGAGGCAGCGCTCGGCCTCGCCCTGCAGCACGTTGGCGGTCAGCGCCACGATCGGCACGCGCTGGCGTCCGGTGAGGTGCTCGAGGTCGCGGATCTTCTGCGTCAGCTCGAAGCCGTCCATCACCGGCATGTGGCAGTCGGTGATGACCATGCCATAGGGAACGGAGGCATAGGCGTCGATGCCCTGGCGGCCGTCGGCGACGATGTCGGCGGCGTAGCCCAGTCGCTCGAGCTGGCGGCGGACCAGCATCTGGTTGGTGGGATTGTCCTCGGCAACCAGGATCAGGCGGCCCTCCGCCAGCGCCAGGTTGCGGTCGGCGGGCGCGCCGCGATCGACCGGCGCCTCGTCGGCGTTTCCTTCATCGGCCTCGACGCGGCCGAGCGCGATCTCGATCGCCCGCAGCAGCACGGCGCGGCGCACGGGCTTGGTGAGATAGGCCTTGAATCCCGCCTCCAGCGCCCGCCGGCGCTGGCCGCGATCGTCATAGGCCGTCACCAGCACCATGCCGATGCCGGCGAGCTTCTGGCTCTCGGCGATCTGCTGGCGGAGCGCGAAGCCGTCGATGCCCGGCAGCTTGTAGTCGACGACGAGCACGTCGATCTTGGCGCCGCGTCCTCTCAGCCGCGACAACGCCGCCTCGGCAGACTCGACCCACTCGACCTGCGCGCCCTCGGCGCCGAGGTATCGCGCGAGCACGGTCCGCATCGTCGGGTCGTCCTCCACGACGAGCACCGAGACGCCGTCGAGTTGACGCTTGTGCGCGGCCGCGCCCGGCTCGGTCGGCAAAGGCAAGGTCGCGGTGAAGATCGAGCCGACGCCGAACTCGCTCTCGACCGTGATGTCGCCGCCCATGTTCTCGGCCAGGCGCTTGCAGATCGAGAGGCCGAGGCCGGTGCCGCCGAACTTGCGCGTCGTCGAGTCGTCGGCCTGCATGAAGGCCTGGAACAGGCGTGCCCTGCCTTCCGCCGTGAGGCCGATGCCGGTGTCGATGATCCGGAACTGGACGACGCCCGGCCGGCCGGGTGCCGGTACGGTCTCGATCGTGACCTGACCCTTCTCGGTGAACTTGATCGCGTTGCCGATCAGGTTGAACAGGATCTGGCGGAGACGCACCGGGTCGCCACGGACCAGGTCCGGCACGTCCGGGTCGACGAAGGTGACCATCGCCAGCGCCTTCTTGCGCGCCGCGGCGGCCAGCGTCTCGGCGACGCCCTCGACCAGGGTGAGGAGGGCCAGCGGCACCTGCTCGACCTCGAGCTTGCCGGCCTCGATCTTCGAGAAATCGAGGATGTCGTCGATGATCTTGAGCAGCGAGGAGGCGGACTCGCCGATCACCGCTGCCATCTCCTGCTGCTCGGCGGTCAGCTGCGATTGCTGCAGGAGCTCGAGCAGGCCCAGCACGCCGTTCATCGGCGTGCGGATCTCGTGGCTCATGGTCGCGAGGAAGCTCGACTTGGCACGGCTCGCCTGCTCGGCGGCGTCGCGGGTCTTGGTGAGCTCCTCGTTGTACCGCCGGCGCTCCGTCACGTCGTAGGCCCAGGTGACGAAGCTGTCCTCGCCGTCGATGGTCAGCCGCTGCCAGAGCATGTAGGCCCAGAAGCGGCTGTCGTCGGCTCGGCGGAACTCGATCTCGACGCCGGGGATCCGGTCCTCCGATCTCATGCGCTCGACCAGCCCGACGCGGTCGTCGGGATTGACGTAGTAGTCGCGCGGATCCGCCTCGAGCGACCCGTCGCGCGACAGGCCGTAGAGGTCGGCGAAGGCCTCGTTCGTGAACAGGCGCTTGCCCGAGAAGGTCTGCAGCGAGACCGCGAGCGGGCTCGACTCCAGCAGCGAGCGGAGCCGGTTCTCGCTGTCCCGCAATCGCTGCTCGGCAAGCTTGAGCTCGGTCACGTTGGTGTAGGTGCGGACGAAGCCGCCGCCCGGCATCGGCGAGGTGCGGATGTCGATGTACTCGCCATCCGGCCGATGATGCGTGTTGAGATGCGACGAGGTCAGCGACGCGATGTGCTCGCGGTGCCGCTTGATGTAGCCCTCGATCTGCTCCTTGGTCTTGAGCCCGTACTCGGTCGGCCCGAGGTGGCGGATGATGTCGTCGTAGGACTTCCTGCCGTCGAAGAACTCGGGCGGCAGGTGCACGCCCTCGGCGAAGAGCCGGTTCCACGCCACCATCTTGTGCTCGGCATCGAACATGGCGATGCCCTGGTCCATGTTCTCCAGCGTCGCTGTCAGGATCTGGGCCTGGTGCGCGAGCTGCTCGGCCTGGCGCTTGCGCTCGGTCAGGTCGAGCGTCCAGACCACGGTGCTGGCCTCGCCGCCGATGTCGATCTCCTGCCAGAAGGACAGGCACCAGAACGGCGTGCCGTCCTTGCGCTTCTGGTGCAGCTCGACGCCGGCGACCTGGCCGTCGCGCTTCAGCCGCTCGATCAGCTGCTTCCGGTCCTCGGGATTGACGTAGAAGTCGAGCGCGTTCGTCGTCATCACCTCGTCGGGCGTGAGGCCGTAGAGATCGGCGTAGGCGCGATTGGTGAACACGCGGGCGCCGTCGAGCTGGGAGATGGCGAAGCCGACCGGGCTCGACTGCAGGATGGTGCGCAGCCGATGCTCGCTCTCGGCGACCTTGAGCTCGGCCGCCTTGATCTCGGTCACGTCGGTGTATGTCCGGACATATCCACCGGCGGCGATCGGTGTCGTCCGTGTCTCCAGCATCATGCCGTTGGGCTTGCGCCGCATGCTGACGCGCGGCGTGGTCGTCGCCAGGATCTTGGCGGTGCGGATGCGCGCGAGCTCTTCCAGGTCCGCGCCGTCGACGCCCGCCTCGCTGGGACCGAGGAAGCGCACGAGGTCGGCATGGCTCGGGCGGCCCGTCAGCAGCTCCTCGGGAATGCCGGCGAGCTCGCTGTAGCGGCGGTTCCAGGCGACCAGGCGGAGCTCGGCATCGTACATGGTGATGCCCTGGTCCATGTTGTCGAGGACCGCCTCCAGCACCGAGGTCTTGTCGGCGAGCTCCTGGGCCTGGCGCTTCTGCTCGGTCAGGTCGTAGCTCCAGGCGACGAGGATGTTCTCGCCGTCGATATCGAGCCGCTGCCAGAGCGAGTAGGTCCAGAACATCGACCCGTCGCGGCGCCTCTGCAGGATGTCGGTCCCCGGCAGGAAGCCGTCGCGCTTGAAGCGCTCGTGCAGGCCGCGCCGGAATTCGTGGTCGACGTAGAAGTCGCCGGCGTTGGCCTCGGCGATCTCCGCCTGGGTCATGCCGTAGAGGTCGGCGAAGGCCTTGTTGGCGAAGATGCGCCGCCCGTCGATGTGGCTCATCGAGACGCCGACCGGGCTCGACTCCAGGATCATGCGCAGGCGCTGCTCGCTCTCGGCGACCTTGCGCTCCGCCGCCTTGATCTCGGTCACGTCGGTGTAGGTCCGCACGAAGCCGCCGCCGGCGACCGGCGTCGTCCGGGTCTCCAGCACCATGCCGCTGGGGCGCCGTCGCACGCTGATGCGGGGCTGCGTGGTGGCGCGCACGCGTTCGGCATGGGCGCGTGCGAGACGTTCCAGCTCGGGTCCCTCGAGCCCGGTCTCGGACGGACCCAGCCTCATCATGATGTCGACGTGGTCGGGGCGTCCGGCGAGGAAGTCGAACTGGAGCCCGGTCAGGTCGCTGAACTTGCGGTTCCATGCGACGACCCGGAGATCGGAGTCGTACATGGTGATGCCCTGGTCCATGTTCTCGAGGACCGCTTCCAACACCGCGGTCTTGCTCGCGAGCTCGTCGGCGGCGCGGCGGCGGTCGGTCTGGTCGACCAGCCAGGCGACGATGCCGGGCTCGCCGTCGACATCGATCGGCTGCCAGAACACCAGCACCCAGAAGATCGAGCCGTCGCGGCGCTTCAGCGGCACCTCGGCGCCGCTGACCTTGCCGTTGCGGTGCAGCTCGTCGAGCAGCCGCTGGCGGTCCGACGGGTAGAGGTAGAAGTCGGCGGTGTTGCTCCTGAGGCTCTCGTCGACCGAATAGCCGTAGAGGTCGAAGATCGACTTGTTGCGGAAGACCGATCGACCCGTCTCGGTCGAGATCGAGACGGCAATCGGGCTCGACTCGAGCACTGTGCGGAGCCGGTGCTCGCTCTCGCGAAGCCGCTTCTCGGCCTCCTTGAGCTCGGTCACCTCGTAGAACCAGCCGAGGGTCACCCGCTCGCCCTCGAACTCGATCTGGTCGAGCGAACTCGACACCCAGAGCGGCTCGCCCTGCAGGTCGACGCACTCGATCTCGATGTCGCGGACCCTGCCGTTGAGCTTGAGCTCGGCGATCACCGCCTCGCGGTCGCCGGGGTTGCGATAGAAATCGCGGACGTCGATCTTCTCGATCGGCTTGCGGGTCAGGCGGTTGATGTATTCGAGGTAGCGGGCGTTCCAGAACTTCAGCGACCCGTCGCGGCGTGTCATGGTGACGCCGATCGGGCTCGATTCCAGCAGCGAGCGGATCTGCTGCTCGCGTTCGCGCACCTCGCGCTCGGCGCGCTTCAGGTCCGAGATCTCGTAGCCGGCCGTGACGATGTAGGACACCTCGCCGAGGTCGCCGATGATCGGCACCTTGGTGGTGAGCCACTCGCGGCGGTTGGCGTCGCTGTCGACGAGCGTCTCCTCGTAGAAGCCGACGGTCTCGCCGGTCGCCAGCACCTCGCGATCGCGGATCTGGCTGCGCGTCGCATGCTCGTCGCTCTGCGCGTCCCAGCCGGTCATGCCGATGGCGTCGGTCGCCTCGAAGCCGAACAGGTCCGCCATGTACTTGTTGATCATGCGGTAGCGGAGGCCGCGGTCCTTGACGCTGATCGTCACCGGCACCGCGTCGATCACCGCCTGCAGCAGCTGCTCGCTCTCGCGCACCGCCTCGGCGGCTCGGCGCTGCTCGGTGACGTCGTAGCTCGTCGACACGATGTGCGTGATCTTGCCGCTCTCGTCCTTGATCGCGGTCTTCGCGGTCATCCAGTAGATCGGCCGGCCGTCGCGATCCTTTCCGGTGAAGTTCTCCTCGTAGACCATCTGATGGCCGGTCGCGATCGCCTGCAGGTCGCGCTCCTCCGCCTGCTCGGACTGCTCAGCCGTGCGGCCGGGCCAGACCGTCTTGCCGATGACCTCTCCGGCGGTCACGCCGAACATCCTCTCGGTCGCGCGGTTCATCATCAGGTAGCGGCGGTCGCGGTCCTTGAGCACGACCGAGATCGGGATCGCGTCCAGGATGGCGCTGAGCTGGCGCTCGCTCGCCCGCACAGATTCGTCGGCGCGCACCAGGTCGGTGATGTCGTAGCTGGCGGTCACCACGTGGGTGACGTTGCCGGCGTCGTCCTTGATCGGCGTCTTCGAGGTGACCCAGTGCCGCGGCCGCCCGTCGGCGTCGACGCCCGCCTGCTCGCGGTAGACCTGCGCCTCGCCGGACGCGATCGCGACGATGTCGCGGTTGGAGGTGAGCGAGACGTTGTCGGCGTTGCGGCCGGGCCACGTGGTGCGGCCGAGCAGGTCCTTCGCCTCGACGCCGACCAGCTCGGTCGTCGCCCGGTTGACCATCAGGTAGCG
This sequence comes from Alphaproteobacteria bacterium, assembly GCA_044223515.1. Taxonomy (GTDB): domain Bacteria; phylum Pseudomonadota; class Alphaproteobacteria; order SHVZ01; family SHVZ01; genus SHVZ01. The sequence goes on along the minus strand of JBGALV010000006.1, from coordinate 32,261 downwards.
CCGGTCGCGATCCTTCAGGTTGACCATGATCGGGATCGCGTCGATCACCGCATGCAGCATCTTCTCGCTGGCGCGGATCGCCTCTTCCGAGCGCACGCGATCGGTGATGTCGGTGATGGTGCGGACCGAGCCGCCGCCGGGAAGCGCCGTGTTGCGGAATTCCAGATGGATGCCGTTGGGCCGGCGGCGGCGATAGACCTTGGGCAGGCCGTGGGTCACCGGCTGGGCCAGCATCGCCTGCCAGTCGGCCGGCGTGTCGGCCGGCGTCGGCTGGCCCTGGAACTCGCCGCGGTCGGCGAGCAGCTTGGAGGTCCGCTCGAGGGTCGGCTTGGTGCGGAGATACTCCTCGGGCAAATCGAGCAGCTCGGAGTAGCGCTGGTTGAACCCGATCATGCGGTCCTGGGCGTCGATGACGACGATGCCCTGGTCGACGTTGCGCATGATCTGGTCCATCAGCTCGAGCTGCTCGGCCTGCGCCTCCTCCGCGTGCTTGCGGTCGGTGGTGTCGACGTAGGTGCGCACGAAGCCGCCGCCGGGAAGCGGGATGCCGCGGACCTCGATCCACGATCCGTCGGGACGCTTGCGCTCGAAGGTGAAGGACTGCTCGGGCGACGGGACCTGCTTCATCCGCGCCTTGACCTTCTCGTCCTCGGTGTCGCCGGCGACGTTCGGGTGCTCGCCCGAGCGCACCTGGTGGCGGACGATCTCGAACATCGAGGGATGGGTCGCGAGCAGCGAGTTCGGCAGCTTGAAGAGCTCGGCGTAGCGCCGGTTCCAGGCGACGAGCCGGCTCTCCCGGTCATGGACGGCGATCGCCTCGATCATGTTGTCGAGCACTGCCGACAGCACCCGGCGCTCGGCATCCGGCCGGCGGATGAATCCGGCGAAGGCGGAGAGGCCGGCGGCGAGCAGGGCCGCGAGCCCGATCCACTCGCCCGTGCTGGCCGCCGGCTTGGTCAGCAGGCTGAACAGGGCGAAGGCGGCGAAGGCGGAGATGAAGGTAGACAGCGCGGCCCTGAGCGAATCGGTGGCCAAGGGCGCCGTGGCACGGACGATCGGACTCATTCTAGGCGACTCCCCGAGAGTGCCGCGAGGCTACCTTGCCGTTGCAGCGCAAGCCACTGGCGCAAAGCCCGCCGGCCGGGCTAAGAAACGGTCAGCTACGGACACGAGCCCATGCCCCGCCTATTCGTCGCCCTGCCGCTGCCCGAGGACGTCCGCGAACGTCTGGGCCTGCTCGCGGGCGGGGTGCCGGGGGCCCGCTGGGTCGACCGCGAAAACCTGCATCTGACGCTCAGGTTCATCGGCGAAGTCGACGGCGGCTGGGCCGAGGACATCATCTCCGCGCTCGCCGGGGTCAGCGCCAAGCCGTTCGACCTGACGCTCGCCGGCGTCGGCCACTGGGGCACCAAGGAACGGGCGAACGTGATCTGGGCCGGCGTGGAAAAGAATCCGGGCCTGAACCACCTGCAGAGCAAGATCGAGTCGGCGCTGGTCCGGCTCGGGCTGGAACCCGAGGGGCGGAAGTTCTCCCCGCACGTCACCCTCGCCAGGCTCTCCGGCAGCCCCGCCGCCCGCGTGGCGAAGTTCATCGCCGACTACAACCTGTTCCGGATGCCGCCCTTCGAGGTGACCGCCTTCACCCTGTTCTCGAGCTTCCTCTCCCGGGGAGGCGCGATCTACACGCCGGAAGTCGAGTATGCGCTCCTCGGCACTTGAGGGGATCCGGCCCGACGCCGGCTCGCTCATCGTGGTGCTCACCGGTGCCGGCATCTCCAAGGAATCCGGGCTCGACACCTTCCGCGACTCCGACGGCATCTGGTCGAAGGTACGGATCGAGGACGTCGCCACCTACGAGGCCTTCGTCAAGGATCCGAGGCGCGTGCACGCCTTCTACAACGAGCGTCGACGTGGTCTCTTGAGCACCGACGTGCAGCCCAATGCCGCGCATGCGGCGCTGGCCAGGCTCGAGCGCGAATGGCCGGGCGAGGTCCTGGTGGTGACCCAGAACATCGACAACCTGCACGAACGCGCCGGCACGACCAGGCTGATCCACATGCATGGCGAGCTGCTCAAGGCGGAGTGCGAGCATTGCCGCTCGATCCTCGTCTGGCACGAGGACATGTCGCGCGACATGCGCTGCGACATCTGCGGGCGCGCCGCCGGCCTTCGCCCCCATGTCGTCTGGTTCGGCGAGATGCCGCTGGAGATGGACCGCATCGGCGAGGCGCTCACCCGCGCCGGGCTCTTCGTCTCGATCGGCACCTCGGGCAACGTCTATCCGGCCGCCGGCTTCGTCTCCGAGACCCGCGCGCGCGGCACACCCTCGGTCGAGCTCAACCTCGAGCCGTCGGAAGGTGCGAGCCTCTTCACCCATGCGATCCACGGACCCGCGAGCCAGGTGGTCCCGGCCTTCGTGGATGACCTGCTGAAGAGATGACGGCGGCGCTCGACCGCCTGCTGGCGGAGATCCGCGCCTGCCGGATCTGCGCGGAGCATCTGCCGCTGGGCCCCAGGCCGACGCTGCAGGCGGGAACGAAGGCGCGGATCCTGATCGTCGGCCAGGCGCCGGGCACCCGGGTCCACGCGACCGGCATCCCGTTCAACGATCCGTCGGGTGACCGCCTGCGAGACTGGCTCGGCATCGGCCGCGAGGTCTTCTACGACCGTGACCGCATCGCGCTGGTGCCGCAGGGCTTCTGCTATCCGGGGAAGGGCAAGGGCGGCGACCTGCCGCCGCGTCCGGAATGCGCGCCGGCCTGGGCCGAGAAGGTGCGCCGGCACATGCCGAAGATTGAGTTGACCTTGCTGGTCGGGCAGTACGCACAGGCGCGGTACCTCGGCGACCGCCGCCGCGAGACGCTGGCGGCGACGGCCGAGGCGTACGAGGACTACCTGCCGGAATTCTGGCCGATCCCGCATCCGAGCCCGCGCAACCTGCTCTGGCTCAGGCGTAACCCGTGGTTCGAGCGCCGGGTGGTGCCGGCGCTCCGGGAGACCGTGCGTGCGCTCCTAGTGTGAAAGCAAAACGGGGATCTTCGCGTCCTTGAGCGCGGTCTCGGTGGCGCCGCCCAGCACCCATTCGCGGAAGCGCGAATGGCCGTAGGCACCCATCACCAGCAGGTCGGCGCCGACCGAATGCGCCTCCTCGAGCAGCATGTCGCCGACGGAGCGGCTCTCCGAGCGGCGCTCATGCACCTCGACCTTGAGGCCGTGGCGGCCGAGCGAGCGGGCGAGATCCGCGCCGATCGGCTTGCCGTCCGGCGGATCGACGACCAGCACGACCGGATCGGTGCCTTCCATGAGCGGCAGCGCGTCGCGCACCGCATGGGTCGCCTCACGGCTGCCGTTCCAGGCGATCAGCGCGCGCCTGGGTGCGCCCGGCGTCGCCTGGTCGGGGAAGGCCAGCACCGGCGTCGCCGAGGTGAACACCAAGTCGTGGGCGAGGTCGGGGGAGGCGATGACGAGGTCGGAATAGCGGGCGCGGATGCCCGCATGGCCGGCCTCGTTGCCTTCCTCGGCGTACCACTCGATCGTCATGCCCGCCTTTGCGGCCTCGCTCCGCACCATCGCCTCGACGGCGTGGGCGCGGTCCTCGGTCTCGCGCTGCTGGGCCTCGATCAGGGCCAACGGCATCTCGCCGCCTGGGGCGATCGCGTATGTGGCCAGCATCGGCTTGACGTGGAGGGCCGCGATCTCAGCGCCGTGGCGTTGTGCCAGGGCGACGGCCTCGGCGATGCGGCCGCGGTCGCCCTCGCCGCCCGAGACGGCGACCAGGATGTGCTTGATGGTCATGGGTGAACTCCTCTTCCCCTTCCCGAGAAAGGCGGAGGAGGCGGGTTGCGTTCCCGGAATACCGCGATTCCCCGCACCGGTTTGGTGCCGGGGTCCCGGTGCAGCTATAACCGTGCCAAAGATAAAGACGTCAGGGAGGACTCAACCATGTTCGACGCGACGCTCGCCGGCAGCCTGCCGAAGCCGTTCTGGCTGGCCGAGACCAACAAGCTCTGGCCGCAATGGAAGGCCGAGGGCCGGGACCTGGACGCCGCCAAGCGCGACGCGACGCTGCTCTGGCTGAAGACCCAGGAGGACGCCGGCCTCGACATCGTCTCGGACGGGGAACAGTCCCGCCAGCACTTCGTCCACGGCTTCCTCGAATTCGTCGACGGCATCGACCGCCAGAACAAGGTCGAGATGGGTATCCGGAACAACCGCTACGCGGCGATGGTGCCGCAGGTGCGCGACAAGCTCACCATGAAGGGCCGCGCGCACGCGACCGAGGCAAAGCTCGCCCGCGCGCACACGACGAGGAAGCTCAAGTTCACGCTGCCGGGCCCGATGACGATCGTCGACACCGTCGCCGACCGCTACTACGGCAATCGCGAGAAGATGGCGATGGCCTTCGCCGAGCTCCTGAACCAGGAGGCGCGCGCGCTCGAGGCCGACGGCGTCGACGTGATCCAGTTCGACGAGCCGGCCTTCAACGCCTTCACCGAGGAGGCCTCGACCTGGGGCATCGAATGCCTGCACCGGGCGACCGAGGGCCTGACCTGCACCACCTGCGTGCACATCTGCTATGGCTACGGCATCAAGCAGAACATCGACTGGAAGAAGACGCTCGGCAGCGAGTGGCGGCAGTACGAGTCCTTCTTCCCGGCGCTGGCCAAGAGCAGGATCAAGCAGGTCTCGCTCGAATGCACGCATTCGCGCGTGCCGCCCGACCTGATGCGGCTCCTCGAAGGCAAGGACGTGCTGGTCGGCGTGATCGACGTCGCCTCCGACACGGTCGAGACGCCGGAGGAGGTCGCCGACACGATCGGGCTCGCGCTCAAGTTCGTGCCGAAGGAGCACCTGCAGCCCTGCACCAACTGTGGCCTGGCACCGATGGACCGGGAGATCGCGATCAAGAAGCTGCAGGCGCTCGGCGCCGGCACGCGGCTTGCCCGCCAGCGTTACGCCTGAACGACACTCACCTAGGATAACCCATGCGCATCGCCGTCCTGCACTTCTCGCACGAGACCGTCACCTTCCTTAACTCCGACACGACGGTCGACGACTTCATCTACCAGGGCTCGCCGGCGGCGGGTGAGTCGCTGCTGCAGTCGCAGCCGCGCTCCTACATCGGCGGCTTCGTCAAGGTCGCGCGCGAGTTCGACGGCGTCGAGCTCGTCGGCATCGAGTCGCCGCTGTTCCCCAAGCGCGGCACCGCGTCGGGCTGGGTCACCACCGAGGCCTTCGAGCGCTTCCTCGGCAAGATGGTCTCGGAGCTGAAGGCGAAGGGTCCGTTCGACGGCGTCTACCTGGCGCTGCACGGCGCCATGGCGGTGCGCAACGTGGCGAAGCCCGAGGCCGAGATCGCGCGGCGCGTGCGCGCCGTGGTCGGCAGGAAGGCCTTCATCGTCGGCACCTTCGATCCGCACGCCAACGAGGACAAGGAATTCCTCGAGGCCGCCGACATGGCCTTCTGCGTGAAGTATTTCCCGCACTACGACGAATACCTGCAGGGCGAGCGGGCGGCCCGCATGCTGGTCCGCGCGATCCGCGGCGACTACAAGCCCGCCACCGTCACCATAAAGGTGCCGATCGCGACGCCGACCGTGATGCAGTGGACCGGCGCCTCGCCGTGGATGGATCTGGTGCAGCGGGCGCTGGTGTGGGAGGCGCGCGAGCCCGACGTCTACGTCAACGTCATGTTCAGCTTCCCGTGGTCGGACGTCGTCGACTTCGGCATCACCATCCAGGCGATGACCAACGGCAAGCCGGACCTCGCGAAGCAGATCGGCGACGAGATCGCCGAGTTCACCTGGCGCAGGCGCGAGGACCTGGTGAAGGCGGCGAAGATCCACCTGATGCCGGACGGCGTCGCGCTGGCGAAGAAAGCCTGCGAGGCCGGCCAGACGCCGGTGGTGCTCGCCGACCACAGCGACCGTTCGGGCGCCGGCACCTGGTTGCTCGAGCAGGTGATCAAGCAGGGCCTGAAGAAGACGCTGATCGCGACGCTGGCCGACGAGGAGGCCTGCGCCAAGCTCGCCAGCGCCAAGGTCGGCGATGCGTTCGACATGGCGGTCGGCGGCAAGCTCGACGTCTCGGCCGGCGAGCCGGTGCGCATCAAGGGCAGGATCAAGCACGTCATCGAGACGCAGGGCCGCCGCAACGGCCCGGGCCAGCGCTGGGTCGCCGTCGACATCGGCGACGGGAATACCGTGGTGCTGTCGCCCTACCTCGTGCAGATCATGGAAGTCTCGACCTTGCGCGACAACGGGCTCGACCCGGATGCGTACGACGTGATCGCGATCAAGTCGCGCGCGCATTTCCGTCGTGGCTTCGACGACAACGGCTGGGCGAAGACCATCCTGCTGGTCGAGCCGCTGGAGCCGTTCCTGGGCACGGTGCGGCTCGACGCGCTGCCCTACAAGCATGCGGACCTGAAGAAATTCTATCCCTACGGCAATCCGCAGTTCCCTTAGCCCGGGCTACGATCCTCGATCCATCTCATCGCGTCGTCATGTGAAGACGCCGGCCTCGTGGCCGGCGTCTTCTTTTTGCGTCGACGGGATCGCGCGTGAGTTGCGCGCTGAGGCTTTACTTGACCCTGGATTGGAACGGCCTTTGGCCGGATCAAAAGGGCGAGCGGCTGCAGGACGCTCGAGAAGTGGACGAGCTGGCCGACCGGACGCCGGTCTGGCGTGACCGGCTCGGTGCCAGGGATAGCGCGCGCATATCCGTTCCGTCGGATCCGGAGCCCGCCGCCTGATCGCATCGCACCTGCCGCGACGGTCGATTTCGCTCGGTTCCGCCGCACGGTATCGGGGTCTCCCGACGAGGCCGCCATTGCTTCCCCCCGGCCGCCCCGATACATTTCGAGAAGGGAAAATCTCGAAAAACTACGTTTCCGGTGGGGGGAATCGATCATGGTTAAACTGCGTGTCGCCTTTGCGGCGATGCTGTTGGCGTCCGTCAGCCTGACCGCGCCGGCCCAGATCGCCGGCCCGCCCGGCGCCAAGGTCTATTTCATCGAACCCGCCGACGGCGCCTCGGTGAAGAGCCCCGTGAAGGTCAAGTTCGGCCTCACGGGCATGGGGGTCGCCCCCGCCCTGGTCGATTGGCCGAACACCGGCCATCACCACCTGCTGGTCGACCGCGACGCGCTTCCGTCCGGTTCGGCGATCCCGAACGACGCGACGTCGATCCATTTCGGTGGCGGCCAGACCGAGACGGAGATCACGCTCGCGCCCGGGAAGCACACGCTCCAGCTCCAGATCGGCGATCACCAGCACGTGCCACACCTGCCGTCGATCGAGTCCGCGAAGATCACCATCACCGTCGTTCCGTAAGAGTGACGCCCATGACGGCTGCCAGCCAGGACCCCTCGCTCGGCCTCGCCGCGAATGCGGCCGCCGGCGGCGTCAGACCGAACTTCCTCGCCCGCATCCGCGGCTTTCGCTGGACGATCGGCCGCCGGCTGATCCTGGCGATGCTGATCACCGTCAGCCTCGGCGTCGTCGCCCTCGCGGCGGCGATGGTCACGGCACAGCTCGATCGCGCGGTCGAGCAGGCGATGCAGGATTCGACGCTGTCGCATCGGCTGATGGCGAACGAGTCGGCGGCCGCCGTGCACCTGCACGAGTCGACGTTCATGGAGCGCCGGCTCTCGACCTTCATCCAGGCTTTCGAGAACACGCTCGCCAAGCTCGAGGCCTACGACAAGGACGGAAAGAAGATCTACACCTACAACGGCACCGGTGGAGAGAACTTCGATCTCCAGGCCGTGTTGACGCGCGAGAAGACGCGTATGGATGGCGCCGACACGGTGACCTCGAGGAGCGGCGCCCTGGTCACGGTCGGAACCCGCGTGGTGCTCGGCGGACAGCCGGTGGGATACCTGGTGACCGGCTGGTCACTGGAGACCCTGGCCGAGGCGACGCGCGAGGAGACCATCAAGCTCGCGCTCATCGTCGGCGGCTGCGTGCTGCTGGTCGTGTTCCTGACCCAGGCCCTGATGGCGGGCCGCTACGTCAGCCGGCCGATCCAGCGCATCACGGGCGTCATGAAACAGCTCGCCGCCGGCAACCTAGATGTCGAGGTGCCGGCGCTGACCTCGCGCGACGAGATCGGCGACATCGCGCGCGCGACCCAGGTCTTCCGCGAGAACGCGATCCGCACCCAGGCGCTGCTCGAGCAGGTGACGCAGAGCGCGCGCCAGGTCGCCGCCGCCGCCAGCCAGGCCTCCAGCGCGGTCGGCCAGGTTTCCGACGGCTCGCAGACCCAGCTCGACGCGTTGCGCCAGGCGGCCGCGGCGCTCAGCCAGAGCGCGCAGGCGATCTCCAGCGTGGCGCAGGGCACGGTCGAGGCGAGCCAGAAGGTGCGCAACGCCGCCGAGCGCGTGACCGAGGGGCGCGAGCAGGTGCAGGCGATGGTCGAGGGCGTCGGCGAGATCGCCAAGTCGAGCGCGCAGATCGGCAAGATCACCGATGCGATCGGCCGCATCGCCAGCCAGACCAACATGCTGGCGCTCAACGCCGCGATCGAGGCGGCGCGCGCCGGCGAGCACGGCCGTGGCTTCGCGGTCGTCGCCGAAGAGGTGCGCAAGCTCGCCGAGCACACCGGCACGCTCGCGCAGGAGATCGCCGAGCTCACGCAGAAGGCGGCCAAGCAGGCCGAGACGGGCGTCGACCTCGCCGAGAAGGTCAAGGTCAGCATGACCAACGTCGCCGAGGCCGTGCGCTCGAGCGACAGCCTGATCGGCTCCATCGCGACGGCGATGGAGGAGCAGCAGGTCACCATCGGCGGCATCGACGTCAACGTCCGCGAGCTCACCCGCATCGGCCAGTCGAACGCGACCGCGGCGGAGGAGATCACCGCGACGATGCTCGAGCTCTCCAAGCTCGCCGAGCGTACCCGGCTCCAGGCCGACCAGTTCGCGGCGGCGCGCACCGCCTGATCCGGGCCGCGGCGTCGCGCGGACATAGACGATGGCGGGCATGGCAGGCACGATCGAGGAGACACTCCGCGTGCTGCGGGAGACGATGGAGCACCATCGCCGCAGCCTCGCCGGAGAGCCGCCCGTCGCGCCGCCCGTGGCCCCGGCGGCGGCACCGCGCCGCTCCTCGCCCCGCTGGCTGACCGAAGTCGGCGCCGAGCTGGAGCGTGCCGCGGGCGTGCAGATGTCGGAGACGATCGCGGCGAAGCTGGAGCGGCTCTTCGCCGGGTCGGACGATCTCACGCTCGACGAATGGCTCCGTCGCGTGCGCCGCCCCGGGCCGCTGCACGCCGACCTGCAGCTGCTGATCGAGAGCCTGACGACGCACGAGACCTACTTCTTCCGCGACCTCGCGCAGCTCAAGCATCTGCGCACCGCGGTCCTGCCGCGGCTGATCGAGGAGGCGCGGAGCTCGGGCCGCCGTCGCCTGCGCCTCTGGTCGGCCGGCTGCTCGACCGGCGAGGAGGCCTATTCGCTCGCGGTCCTGGCATTGCTGGCATTGCATGACGCCGGCGAGGGCATTCTCGCGAACGGTCGGGCGCGGCCGATGCCGGGATGGACGGTCGAGGTGCTCGGCACCGACATCTCCGGGCGCGCGCTCGACATCGCGACCGCCGGTGTCTACGGCACCGGCGCGCTGTCCTCGTTCCGCGAGGCGCCGCCGGAGTTCCTCGCCTATTTCCCGGAGGCCGCCGACGGCAGGTCGCGCCGCGTCCATGACGAGCTGCGCGAGATGGTGCGCTTTCAGCGCTTCAACCTGATCGACACGCCGCTGCCGATCTCCGACTGCGACGTCGTCGCCTGCCGCAACGTCCTCATCTACCTGACCGCCGACGCGGTGCGCCGCGTCCAGAAGGGGCTCCATCACGCGCTTCGTCCCGGCGGCTGCCTGCTGCTCGGGCCGACCGACTCCCTCGCCGATCCTCTGCGCTTCGAATCCCACTGGATCGGCAGCGGCATCGTGCACAGCCGGCGGCCGCTATGACCGGCATGGCCTCGGTCATGTTCGAGGTCGAGGGCCGGCTCTGCGCCATCGAGGCGAGCCGCGTGCACAGCGTCGGCGATCTGCCGCCCGTCTCGTCCGTGCCTTTCGCACCGATGGCGGTCGAAGGACTGGTCGCGGTCGGCGGCACGATCATGCCGCTGCTCGATTTCGCCGCCTGGCTCGATGGGCGTCCGGCCGACCGCACCACCGAGAAGCGCGGCCAGATCCTGGTGCTCGACACCGGCTCCGGGCGCATCGCCGCGCGGGTCGGGCGCGTGCATGCGCTGGTGCCGGATGGCGGCTTCGGCGAGCACGAGATCACGATGATCGCCGCCGAAGAGATCCTTGTCGGCGCGCCGGCCGAGGGAACCGCCGAGCCGGGCGCGGTCGGCGAGGCGGAGGAATCCGCGCCGGCCGCCGAGCCGCGCACCGATCCCTACGTCATCGTCGACATCGGCGGCGAGCGCTACGGCATCCCGATTGCCGGCATCCGGGAGATCGCGCCGGAGAGCACGCTCTGGCCGATGCCCCAGGCGCCGGCGGCGCTGGTCGGGTTCACGTATCTTCGCGGCCAGCCCCTCGCCGTGGTGTCGCTCTCCGCCCTGATCGGTCGCGGTGCCTCGAACGCGGGCATGCTGATCGTGCTGACGCGTGACGGAGGCAGGCTGGCGCTTCTCGTCGACCAAGTGATCGCCATCCGCAGCTTCCGCCTGCAGACCGAAGCCAGCGAGGGTCATGTCGACGACGACGGCACCGTCGTCGCACCGCTCGATCTCGACCGCCTGCTGCCGGAATCGATCCGCGCGCGCTTCCGCAGCGAGGACGACCAGGCCGCCGCTTCCGTCGCCGAGGCGGTGCCGATGCGTCGCCTCGTCACCTTCACCGTGGCCGGCGAAGCGTGCGCGCTCCCGGTCGACGAGGTCGAGCGCGTCATCGAGTACCGCCAGCAGATGCGCGTGCCGCCCGGCAAGCACAGCTTCACCGACGCGATCGAGGTCGGTGGCGCGGTGGTGCCGCTGATCGACGTCCGCCCGCAACTGAATGCCGTGAGACCCGAGCAGGAGCCGGGGGCATGCCTGGTGACGCGGCTCGGCCGTCACGGCTACGCGCTGGCGATCGACCGGCTCGAACGTCTGCTCGCGGTCCCGGAGAAGTCGATCGAGGAGATCGCCGGCGATCGCGGCCCGGTCGTCGGCATCGGCCGCCTCGAGGAGCGGCCCTTCTGGATCCTCTCGGCGCGGCGCCTGATCGAGGCCGCCGGGGCGGTGACGTCATGAGCCTCACGCCGACCCTGCCGCCGATCCGGGTGCTGGTCGTCGACGATTCCGGCTTCATGCGCATCGCGCTTCGCAAGATCATCGAGGCCGACGGCGACATCCGCGTGATCGGCGAGGCCAAGAACGGTCGCGAGGCGATCCGGCTCGCGCGCGAGCTGAAGCCCGACGTCGTAACCATGGATATCGTGATGCCGGAGATGGACGGCATCGAGGCGACCCAGCGCATCGTCAAGGAAGTGAATCCCGCGCCGCGCGTGATCATGGTCAGCGCCCAGACCCAGGAAGGCGCGGTCGCGACGATGAAGGCGCTGCGGGCCGGCGCGGCCGACTTCATCTCGAAGTCCACCGCCTTCGCCGACACCGATCTCGGCCAGCTCGACGCCGAGCTCCGCGATCGCCTGCGCCAATGGCGGACTGCCGCGGCTCCGGTCGCCGCCGGGGAAGCCCAGGTCCAGCCCGAGGTCGCCGTCGAGGCGTCGGCGGCACCGACCGACCTGATCGTCATCGCCGTCTCGACCGGCGGGCCGCTGGCGCTGCCGGTGCTGCTGGGGTCCATGGGCCCGATCGATCCGCCGGTGGTGATCGCCCAGCACATGCCGGAGCTCTTCACGCGGAGCCTCGCCGACCATCTCGCGACCGAGCTCGGGCTCGCCGTCCGCGAAGGCGTCATGCACGGGCTGCTTGCGCCGGGGACGGTGACCATCCTTCCCGGCGGGCAGGACGGGGTCGTCGCCTATGGCCGCGCCGGCGGCTTCGAGCTGAGGCCGACCTCGGGCCCCGGCTTCGTGCATCCCTCCGGCGACCTGCTGCTGCAGTCCGCGGCGCTGACGGCGCGGAACCCGGTCGCGGCGATCCTGACCGGCATGGGCAGCGACGGTGCCGCCGGCGCCGCCGCCTTCCGCCGCCGCGGCTGCCCGGTCCTGGTGCAGACGCCGGAAAGCTGCGCTGTCGCCGGCATGCCGTCGGCCGCGATCGCCGCCGGCGTCGCGACCCACGTGCTCGACCTCAAGGCGATGGGCAAGAAGCTCGCGGCGCTGTCGCGCGGCTCGGGCCGGGAGTGAGCCGATGGCCTCGCTCGACCAGTTCTGGGAAGAGTTTCAGAGCGAGGCCGACGAGCATCTGAGCACGGCCGACCGGCTGATCGACCAGGCCCACGGCAATCCGCTGAGCGCCGACGAGGTCGCCGAGCTGTTCCGCGGCTTCCATTCGCTGAAGGGCCTCGCGCGCGCGATGGACCTCGAAGGCATGGAAAGCCTCGCCCACCGCGCCGAGGACCTGCTGGGGCTGGTGCGCGACCACGGCGTCGCGTTCGACGCCGACATGGTCCAGGGGATCGGCCTGGCGGTCGCGCTGCTGGGCCAGATGCTGCCGCAGGTCACGAAGACGCGCGAGAACGTAGCGGCGCCGCCCGAGCTGCTGGAAGAGCTCGACCGCCTGAAGGCCGAGCGCGGCGGCGCGGTCCAAGCGCCGGGTCCCGCGGCGGCGACGGATGCCGCGGGCGAAGGCAGCGACATGATCTCGCTGCTGGCCGAGCTGATGCGGGAGTTCCTGCCGCACGTGGCGCCGCTCGGTGCGCCCGTGGTCGAGAACGAGCCGGCGCGCGCGGCCGACGATGCGGTGACGGCGCTTCGCAACGCCGCCGAGGTCATGGAGATGCCGGAGCTCGGCGAGATCCTCGCCGGCCTCTCGGCGTTCGGCGAAGGGGCGGGGCCTGAGACGCTCGAGACGCGCATCGACTTCCTCGCCCGCCTCGACCAGCAGGCGACGCTGATCAGCGAGGTCAGCGGCATCGATGCGGGCGCCGACCGGTTTGCCGCGGCGCTGGCGCCGCTGCTCGCCGAACCGGTGCGCGACCAGCTCGAGGTCATCTCGGTCGAGACGCTGGCGCGAGAGGCGGGAGCGACGGCGAAGCTGCTGGTCGCCATCGGCCATCGCCGCAGCGCCGGCCTGCTGGCTCTCGCCGGCGAGGCCGCGGGGGCCTCCGCGCGTGGCGAGGTCTCGGCTTCGACGGCGCTCGGCTATGCGATCGATGCCGCGATGGCGGCGGTGGTCAATCTCTGGGCCGATCCGCTGACCTTGCCGGACGACCTCGACGAGACGAGCGCGGCCGCACACGAGACCGAGATACGCGCCGCGCTGCACGGCGCGCCGGAAGAGGAAGCGCCGGCGGCCGACAGCGACAGGCACGTCGCCGAGATCCCGGTGCCCGAGCCGTTCCTCGCCGTGCTCTCGACCGAGAATCGCCAGGACCTCGAGCGGGCCGTCGCCGCCGGGCAGACGATCTACCAGTTGATGAGCGACGTCGAAGCCTATGAAGGCGCCGGCGATGCCGGTCCGCTCGATCATCTCTCCGAGTTCTGCCAGATCGTCACGAGCCGCACGGTGCCGCAGGGCGATCGCACCTGGTTCGAGTTCCTGATCGTCTCGCCGCTCTCGCCGGACGAGATGAGTCAGCGCGTGCGGTCGCTCGATCCGGGTCAGCGCTGGCTCAAATCCGCGCATGCGGCAGGACGGGCGGCTCCGCCCGCGCCCGCCGAGGCCCCGCCCGTGGCGACACCGGAGGCGCAGCGTCCCGCTTCGAAGCCGCCGGCCGACGCAGGATCGTCGAGCGACGCGATGCTGCGCGTGCGCGGCGCCACCATCGACGCGCTGATGTCGGCCGTCGGCCAGGCCCGCGTCGAAGCGGCCGCGCTGTCGCAGATGCTGCTCGAGGATCGCCGCAAGCTCGACGCGATGAGCGGTCTTTCGCGCCTGCGCGAGAAGCTGCCGCCGCTGCTCGCGGTCGAGTTCGGCCGCCTTCTCGAAGGGCTCAAGGAGCGCGAGGCCGAAATGGCCGCTGCCGACGCCCGGCTGGCGACGGCGTTGAGCCAGCTTCATGCCGATGCGCTCGATCTCCGCGTCGTGCCGGTCGAGACGGTGCTCGCGCACCTGCCGCGCGTGACGCGCGAGCTGGCGCAGCGCCAGGGCAAGGCCATCCGCATCCGGCTCAAGGGCCGCGACGTGCGCATCGACAAGAGCGTGATGCAGCAGCTCCTCGATCCGCTCATGCACATGATGCGGAACGCGGTCGACCACGGCATCGAGACGCCGGCCCAGCGCGCCGCCGCCGGCAAGAGCCAGACGGCGACGATCACGCTCCGGGCGCGCCAGCGCGCCAGCGAGTTCCGCCTCGAGGTGTCCGATGACGGCCGCGGCCTCGATGCCGAGGCCATCCGTCTCAAGGCGGTCTCGCGCGGGCTCGTCGACGAGGCCGAGAGCCGCAGCATGATACCCGACCGCATCTACCGATTCGTCTTCGCGCCCGGCTTCTCCACGGCGGCGGCGGTCACGGAGACGTCCGGCCGCGGCGTCGGCATGGACGTCGTCATGCACACCGTCACCCGGCTCGGCGGCCGCGTCGACATCCGCACCGAGATCGGCGTCGGGACCAGCTTCATCCTGAGGCTGCCGCTTTCCGCGGCGGTGCTCCCCGCCCTGCTGATCGAGATCTCCGGCCAGACCTTCGCGATCCCCGAGCGCAACATCGTCGCCGTTGAAGAGATCGACGGCGATCGTCTGCGGCACGCGGGCGGCCGGCGTGTGCTCCTGCGCGGCAATATTGCGCTGCCGCTGCATGGTCTCGCCGGCCTTCTCGGAATGGATCAGGGCATGCGCGGCGGCGGCCAGGCGGTCATCGTCGCCAGCGGCGAAGCCTCGATCGCGGTCGAGGTCGATCGCCTGCTTCGCCGGCAGGAGCTCCTGCTGCGCGACCTGCATCCGGCGCTGGCGGCGCTGCCGGGCGTCGGCGGCGCGGCCTTGCTTGGCGACGGCAGCCCGATCCTGGTGCTCGACGCTGATGCGCTGATCGACCTGGCGCGGTCCGGCGGGCGTCGGCGCGAGGCCCGCGCGGAAGCCGTTTCGTGAGCATGCATCTGCGGGGGCGGGTCGGGGCCTATCAGGTCCTGGTTCCCGCGAGCTCGGTGCTGGACGTCTGGACCGGCACCGGGACGTCGGGCGAGGCGCCGATGTGGCGCGGGCGCGTCATCCCCTATGTCGACGGGCGTGGATTGCTCGGCGAACCGACGCAGACTCAGGCCGGCGCGCTGCTGGCCTATGGCGGCGCCGCCGACGACCCGAAGCTCGTCATCCTCGGCCTCGACGAGGTGCTGGGATCGGTCGAGGTCTCGACGGGGATGCTTCAGCCGTTTCCGCCAAGCCTCGCGGACGCACACCGCCTGTTCGACGGCATCGTGACGCTTCCCGGCATGGCGACGAACCTGCTTCGGCTGCGCGGAGGTCTCGACCTCGCCGCGCGCGCCGAGATCAGGATTGATCAGCCACCGACATCTGCTTGATGCGCATGGCGAGCTGCTGGAAGTCGGGCGGCGGCAGCCCGGCGGCGGCATGGATGACCTCGAGCAGCTGACGTCCGCGCTTCGGCTTGAGGTCCATGCTGATCGCGCCCGACGGCTTCGGGATCACCTCGAAGGCGCCGAGCATGCGGGCCTTCTGGGCGGCTTCCGATCCTACCTGCGCGACCGAGGACAGGATGATGACCTTCGCCTTGCTGAACAGCTTGAGGCGCTTCATCGCCTCGAGCCCGTCCATCTTCGGCATCTCGATATCGAGGATGATGATGTCCGGCTTGGCGGTCATCGCCATGGCGACGGCGGCCACCCCGTCTGCCGCTTCGCCGATGACGTTGAAGGCTTCGTCGACGGCGAGGATCTGCTTGACCAAGGTCCGCATGAACGACGAATCGTCGACGACGAGAACTGTCTTGCGTCCGTCGGACATCTTCCCCACCGGAATGGGCCGTACCCTTACCGATCATCCGCCGACCCTGATTTAAGTCAAGCGGAGAGGCACCCTCAGCGGTCCGCCGAGGCCTCGATTTCCTCGATTTCCTCGTCGGAGAGGCCAAGGTGGTGGCCGATCTCGTGGATCAGCACGTGCTCGACCAGCACGTCGAGCGCCACGTCGCCACGCTCGGCCCATTCATCCAGGATCGGCCGGCGGTAGAGGTGAACCCTGGATTGCGCGGTATCGCCGGAGACACGCTCGGTCAGGTCGATGCCGTCGTAGAGGCCGGTCAGATCGAACGGGTCCTCGATCCCCATCGACTTCAGCACCTCCTCGTCGGCGAAGTCCTGGACATGGAAGAAGATGTCGCCGGCCATCTGGCGGAAGGGTGCCGGCAGACGCCGGAAGGCCGTCTCGGCGATCTGGGCGAGTTCGTCCAGGCTGGGGGAGGGACGTCCGGTCCAGTCTTTCATCGGCGGGGGGCAACCTGAGCGGTCATGGCGTGTTGCGATAGCGGGCGGTAACGTCGGATGCAAGCATCCGGGGAGAGGTCATGCGTCCGAAGAAGCTCGAAGGGGCGGCCCGCATCCAGGCGCTCACCCTGCTGGACGGCTGGACCGAGGTCCAGGGTCGCGACGCGATCCACAAGACCTTCAAGTTTCCGGACTTCAACGCGGCCTTCTCGTTCATGACGCGGGTGGCGCTGAAGGCCGAGCAGCTCGATCACCATCCGGAATGGTCGAACGTCTACAACAAGGTCGAGATCACGCTCTCGACCCACGATGCCGGCGGCGTGACCGAGCTCGACGCGGCCCTCGCCAAGTTCATCGACGACCTCGGCAAGCTGCCCAACTAGGCGCCTTACTTGGGCTGCATCCGGAGCGCGCCGTCGAGGCGGATCGTCTCGCCGTTCAGCATCGGGTTGTCGATGATCGCCAGCACCAGCCGGGCGTATTCCTCGGGATGGCCGAAGCGGGTGGGGAAGGGCACGCCCGCCGCCAGCGACTCCTGCACCGGCTGCGGCATGTTGAGCAGCAACGGCGTGCCGAAGAGCCCGGGCGCGATCGTGCAGACGCGGATGCCGGAGCGTGCGAACTCGCGGGCGGCGGGAAGAGTCAACGCCGCGACGCCGCCCTTCGAGGCCGCATAGGCGGCCTGCCCGATCTGGCCCTCGAAGGCGGCGACCGACGCGGTGGTGACGACCACGCCGCGTTCGCCGTCTTCCAGGGCCGGGAGCTGCGAGGCGCCGGCCGCGACCAGCCGCATGATGTTGAAGGTGCCGATCAGGTTGACCTCGACCACGCGGCGGAAGTCGGCGAGGGCCAGCGGGCCTTCACGGCCGACGATGCGCGCCGCCGGCGCGATGCCGGCGCAGGCGACCGCGACCCGCGCGGGCCCGTGCGCCTTCGCCGCCTCGGCGACCGCCGCCTCGGTCGAAGCCGCGTCGGACACGTCGCAGGCGAGCGCGATGCCGCCGATCTCCTTCGCCACGGTCTCCGCGGCCGCCCTGTTCAGGTCGAACACCGCGACCTTGGCGCCGGCCTTCGCCAGTGCCTTCGCCGTCGCCGCCCCGAGCCCCGACCCGCCGCCGGTGACGATCGCCGAATGTCCCTGAAGCTTCATGATGTCTTCTCCTCCAGCTCGACCAGGCTCGCGCCTTCCTCGACCTGCTCGCCGGCGGCGTAGCCGACCTGGGCGATCCGGCCGGCACGCGGCGCTTTCACCGTGTGCTCCATCTTCATCGCTTCGAGCACGACCAGCGGCTGGCCCTTCTCGACCATGTCGCCCGGCTTCACCAGAACCTGGACCAGCTTGCCCGGCATCGGCGCGGTGAGGCGGCCGGCCGCACCTGCGTCCTCGCCGGCGCGTCGGGTCGGATCGGCGAAGGTCAGCCGACGGCTCGTGCCGCCGTCGAATACCGTCGCCTCGTCGCCGTGGAAGACGACGGCCGCGCGGGCCGCGACGCCGTCGATCGACGCGGCGAGGCGCGTTCCGTCCGCCGTCGCGGATGCCGCGATGGATGCGCCCGGAAGATCGAGGCGGTAGCCGTCGCCGTCGACATGCGCCGTGACGTCGACGACGCGCTCGCCATCCTGCCACTTGAGCCGCATCAGGCCGCTTTCGTTGAGGCGCCAGCCGCGGCTGCTCGCCCAGGGCGAATGCGGGTCGGCGGAACGGGCCGACGCCCCGGCGTTCGCGCGGGCGATCGCGTCGAGCTTCGCCAGCGTCGCCAGCGCGAGGATGCGGTCGGTGGCCGGCTGCTCCTTCGGGATCACCTCGTCGCCGTATCGGCCGAGAAGCCCGGTATCGACCTCGCCCCGGACGAAGGCCGGATGCTCGGCGAGCCGCTTCAGGAACGCGGCATTGGTGCCGAGGCCGACGACTTCGACCTCCGCCATCGCCTGGGCGAGGCGGCGCGCGCAAGACTCGCGGTCCGCCGCATGGACGATCACCTTGGCGATCATCGGATCGTAGTGGATGCCGATCGTGTCGCCCTGGGTCACGCCGGTATCGATACGAACCTCGCCCGAGGCATCGGGGAAGCGGAGGTGATGCAGCGTGCCGGTCTGCGGCAGGAAGTCCTTCGACGGATCCTCGGCGTAGAGGCGGACCTCCATCGCGTGGCCGTCGAGCGGGATCTGCTCCTGTGCCAGCGGCAGCCTCTCGCCGGCGGCGACGCGGAGCTGCCACTCGACCAGGTCCTGGCCGGTGATCATCTCGGTCACCGGATGCTCGACCTGGAGACGGGTGTTCATCTCCATGAAGTAGAAGCGCTCGCCCTCGGCGATGAACTCGACCGTGCCGGCGCCGCGATATCCGACCGCACGCGCGGCGGCGACCGCGGCCTCGCCCATCTCCTTCCGCCGCGCCGGCGTCATGCCGGGGGCGGGTGCTTCCTCGAGCACCTTCTGATGCCGGCGCTGGATCGAGCAGTCGCGCTCGTGCAGGTAGACTGCGTTGCCGTGGTCGTCGGCGAAGAGCTGGATCTCGATGTGCCTGGGCTTCGTCAGGTACTTCTCGACCAGCACATGGTCGTCTCCGAACGATGACGCGGCTTCGCGCTTGGCCGAGGCGAGCGCCGCAGCGAAGTCGCCCTCGCGCTCGACGATGCGCATGCCCTTGCCGCCGCCGCCGGCCGAGGCCTTGATCAGCACCGGATAGCCGATGCGCCCGGCTTCGCTTGCGAGTTTCGCGTCGGCCTGATCGTCGCCGTGATAGCCGGGCACCAGTGGCACCTTGGTCTTCTCGAGCAACGCCTTCGCGGCGGATTTCGAGCCCATCGCGCGGATTGCGGATGCCGGCGGGCCGACGAACACGATGCCGGCCTTGGCACAGGCGTCGGCGAACTCGGCATTCTCGGAGAGGAAGCCGTATCCCGGATGGATCGCCTCGGCACCCGACTTCTGCGCCGCCTCGATGATGCGGTCGATCCTGAGGTAGCTCTCGCGCGCCGGTGCCGGCCCGATCGGATGCGCCTCGTCGGCCGCCTGCACGTGCTGCGCGTTCCGGTCGGCGTCGGAGTAGACCGCGATGGTTCGGAGCCCGAGCCGCTTCGCCGTCCGGATGATCCGGCAGGCGATCTCGCCGCGATTGGCGATCAGCAGGCTCTTCAGCATTACGGGGCTTCCAGCGCCGGCAGCGATTCGAGGATGCCGAGCTGCACGTGGTAGCCGGTCGACCCCGGCATTGCCGGATTCACGACGTTGAGCCGCCGGTCGAGATGCTCGTTCCAGCGGCCGTCTTCCTTGAGGTAGCGGTCGAAGAGGAAGCGGATGTGGCGGGCGAGCTCGAGCCGGAGATGCGGGCGCTGCGCATAGGCCTTCATGCACTCGGTCAGCGGCCAGATGCGCTTGCGATCGTTGAGCACGCGGCCATAGCGGTCGACCTCATCGTAGACGCCGCCGTACTGCGCATCGAGGCCGTGCGCGCGGGCGAACTCGAACAGCCGGTCGGCGGTCTCCTGCACGTCCGGGCGCCCGTAGGCCTTGGCGAAGCGCGCCAGCAGCCACGACCATTCGAAGTGATGGCCGGGCTCGACGACGTGGCCGCGCTTGGGATCGGGCTTCCAGTCGTCGGCGAAGTACTCGCCGAGCGTCGTGCCGTCGAAGAACTTTGTCTGGAACATCTCGACGATGCGTGCTGCCTCGTCGCGATAGACGGCGGACGGCGCCGCCTCGTCGAGCGACAGCAGGCCTTCGAGCATGTGCATGTGCGGGTTCTGCAGGCGCAGGCCCGGCAGGATGTTCCAGGCCTCGTCGGCGGCGACATGGTAGCCGCCGTTGCGGCCGTCATGCAGCTTCAGCTTCATGACCTCCAGCGTCTCCTCGGCGGCGCCGAGCGCGGTCACGTCGCCGGTGGCGCGGTGGTAGTAGCCGAGCGCGAAGAGGATGAAGGCGTGGCCGTAGAAATCCTTCTTGCCGTCGAGCTTCTGCCCGTCGGGCGTGACGGTGAAGAACCAGCCGCCGTTCCGCTTGTCGCGAAAGTGGCGCATCAGGAACGCATATCCGTCGCGCACCACGCGTTCGTTGTCGCCGCGATGCCCCATGATGCAGGCGTGGCTGTAGCAGTAGATCTGCCGGCACTGCACCAGCAGGCGCTTGTATCCGAGCTCGATCGGCTTGAAGTCCTGGCTCAGGCGCTCGTGGAAGCCGCCATGCTTCGCATCCCAGCCATGGGTGCGCCAGATCGGCAGGTTCTTGTCGAACAGCCAGCTCCGCGCGCGGGCGGCGAGGGCGGGATCGGAGGTCATGAGCGCACCCAGCTTGGCTTCCGCTTCTCGAGGAAGGACTGCAGGCCCTCGATGCCCTCGGGCGCGGCGCGGCGCCTGGCGATCCGGGAGGCCGTGTCGCGCATGAGAACTTCGTCGACGGGACGGTAGGCGACGTCACGGACCAGCTGCTTCGCCGCCGCCTGCGCCTCGGGCCCGCCCAGCAGGAACTCGGCGACCGCCTTCTCGACTGTCGCATCCAGCGCATCGGCCGGCACCACCTCGTGGACGAGGCCGATGCGGCGGGCCTCCTGCGCGTCGAACACCTCGCCCGAGATCGCGTAGCGGCGCATCTGGCGCGGGCCGATCGCGGCGGTGACGTAGGGGCCGATGGTCGCGGGCGCGAGGCCGATCTTCACCTCCGAGAGCGAGAACTTGGTGCCTTCGGCGGCGATCGCGACGTCGCAGCAGGAGACGAGCCCGATGCCGCCGGCGAAGGCCGCCCCCTGGATGCGGCCGATCACCGGCTTCGGCAGGATGTCGAGCGTCTTCAGCATCACCGCCAGGCGATAGGCGTCTTCCTGGTTTTCCTTCTCGCTGAGGGTGCCCTGCTTCCTCATCCAGTTGAGGTCGCCGCCGGCGCAGAACGCCTTGCCGGATCCTGCCAGCACCATCAGCCGCGCCTTCGGGTCCGTCGCCACGCGATCGAAGGCCGAGAGCAGCTCTTCGAGCAGCGTCTCATTGAAGGCGTTCCTGATGTCGGGCCGGTTCAGGGTGACGGTCGCGACGCCGCGCGCATCGGTCGAGACCAGGACGGTTGCTTCGCTCAAATCCGCCTCACATCCGAAAGACGCCGAAGCGCGTGTCCGAGATCGGCGCGTTCAGCGCCGCGGAGATGCCGAGGCCCAGCGCCATGCGCGTGTCGAGCGGGTCGATCACGCCGTCGTCCCAGAGACGCGCGCTGGCGTAGTAGGGATGGCCCTGGGTCTCGTACTGGCTTCGGATCGGCGACTTGAACGCCTCTTCCTCCGATGCCGGCCAGGCGCCGCCCTTGGCCTCGATGTTGTCGCGGCGCACCTGCGCCAGCACGGCGGCGGCCTGCTCGCCGCCCATCACCGAGATGCGTGCGTTCGGCCACATCCAGAGCAGCCTCGGCTGGAAGGCGCGGCCGCACATGCCGTAGTTGCCGGCGCCGAAGCTGCCGCCGACGATCATCGTGAACTTCGGTACCTGGGCGCAGCTGACCGCGGTCACCAGCTTGGCGCCGTCCTTGGCGATGCCGCCGGATTCGTATTTCCGGCCGACCATGAAGCCCGAGATGTTCTGCAGGAACAGCAGCGGGATCTTCCGCTGGCAGCAGAGCTCGATGAAGTGCGCGCCCTTCTGCGCCGACTCAGAGAACAGGATGCCGTTGTTGGCGAGGATGCCGACGGGGTAGCCCATGATCCGGGCGAAGCCGCAGACGAGCGTGGCTCCGTAGCGCGCCTTGAACTCGTCGAGCCTGGAGCCGTCGACCAGTCGGGCGATCACCTCGCGCACGTCGTAGGGCGTGCGCAGGTCCGGCGGCACCACGCCGTAGAGCTCGGCCGGATCGTAACGCGGATCTTCGGGAGACGTGACGTCGAGCGGGTTC
Organism: Alphaproteobacteria bacterium; assembly: GCA_044223515.1. Taxonomy (GTDB): domain Bacteria; phylum Pseudomonadota; class Alphaproteobacteria; order SHVZ01; family SHVZ01; genus SHVZ01. Next base: position 9,896 of record JBGALV010000006.1, on the reverse strand, counting down.
GGCTTGGTGCGGTTCAGGTTGCCGATGATGGTGCGCGCAATGCCAAGCGCATGCGCATCGTCCTCGGCGAAATGGTCGGCGACGCCGGAGATCCGCGTGTGGACGTCGGCGCCGCCGAGATCCTCGGCAGAGACGACCTCGCCGGTCGCGGCCTTCACCAGCGGCGGGCCGCCGAGGAAGATCGTGCCCTGGCCCTTGACGATGATGGTCTCGTCGGACATCGCCGGCACGTAGGCGCCGCCGGCGGTGCAGCTTCCCATCACCACCGCGATCTGCGGGATGCCTGCGGCCGAGAGCGTCGCCTGGTTGTAGAAGATGCGGCCGAAATGGTCGCGGTCGGGGAAGACCGAATCCTGGTTCGGCAGGTTGGCGCCGCCGGAATCGACCAGGTAGACGCAGGGGAGGTTGTTCTCGCGCGCGATCTCCTGGGCACGGAGATGCTTCTTCACCGTGACCGGGTAGTAGGTGCCGCCCTTCACGGTCGCGTCGTTGGCGATCACCACGCATTCGCGGCCCGAGACGCGGCCGATGCCGGTCAGGATGCCGCCCGCCGGCACCTCGTCCGCGCCGTACATGCCGTAGCCCGCGAGCTGGGACAGCTCGAGGAACGGCGAGCCCGGATCCAGCAGGGTGCGCACGCGCTCGCGCGGCAGCAGCTTGTTGCGGCCAAGGTGGCGCTTGCGCGCCTCCTCGCCGCCGCCGAGCGCGATCCTGCCGACGGTCGCCTTGAGGTCGTCGACCGCCGCGTGCATGGCGTCGGCGTTGCGGCGGAACTCGTCCGAGCGCGGATTGACCTGGGAGGAGATGACGCTCATGCGGGCCGGGTCACCAGCCGCCGGTGTCGAGCCAGCGGTCGATCTGCTCCAGCCGGTCGTGGCCCCAGAACGGCTCGCCGTCGACGATGAAGAAGGGCGAGCCGAAGACGCCGAGCTGGACCGCGCGGTCGGTCTCGATGCGGAGCTTGTCCTTGATCGCCGGATCGTTGATGCCGGCGAGGATCGAGGCGGGGTCCACGCCTACTTGCGAACCGATCTCAGCTGCAGCCTCGCCCGACTCCGGCGGCTTGCCCTCGCCGAAGATGCGGGCATAGACGGCCTTGGCATAGGCGCGCGCCTTTCCGGGGTCGCTCGCATCCAGGAAATAGAAAGCCCGGGCGGCGGCCACCGACAGGAACGGGAATTTCTCGGGGATCTTGAACGGGACTTCGTACTCGCGGGCCGACCGCTCCATGTCGTGGCGCGAATAGTCGCCCTTGAGCGGGAAGTTCAGCAGCGGCTGGCTCCCGGTCACCTTGAACACCGCCCCCAGGAGGAACGGCCGCCACGAGGCGGAGCGGCGGTGGTTCTCGGCAAGCTTGTCGATGCGCTGGGCGGCGAGATAGCCGTAGGGCGAGGAGAAATCGAACCAGAACTCGATCGGCTGCGGCATCCGGCGCGTGCCCCTTCCTTTATGACCGTTTCATAGCTGCTTTCACGATGGCGAGGAAGCCTTCCACCGTTGAGTTGCAAGAGCTTGACCGATGCGTCGCCGCCGGTCGACACTAACCCCGACGCTGCCCGGGCCCCAAGTCCAAGAACAGTCTCGCCCGGACAGCCAAGACCTTATCGATGTCAAAAAAAGCGGGAGGGGGCGATGCCCACCACTGTGTCGATGACCGTCAACGGCAAGAAGGTGTCCGGCCAGGTCGAGCCGCGCACGCTTCTCGTCCAGTTCATCCGCGAGACCCTGGGCCTGACCGGGACCCATGTCGGCTGCGATACCAGCCAGTGCGGCGCCTGCGTCGTCCATGTCGACGGCAAGTCGGTGAAGAGTTGCACCATGCTGGCCGCCCAGGCCGAAGGTGCGGAGGTCCTGACCATCGAAGGCCTCGCCAAGGACGGCAAGCTGCACCCGATGCAGGAAGCCTTCCGCGAACATCACGGCCTGCAGTGCGGTTTCTGCACCCCCGGCATGGTGATGAGCGCCATCGACCTGGTGAAGAACAACAAGAACCCGTCCGAGACCGAGATCCGCGAGTGGCTCGAGGGCAACATCTGCCGCTGCACGGGCTACCACAACATCGTCAAGTCGATCGCCGCCGGCGCCAAGGCCATGGCCTGAGCCGAGCCTCGAAAAGATCGATCCAACAAAGACGAAGATGAGGGAGAGACCGCCATGCCAGAAGGTACGGGGATCGGCGCTTCCGTAAGGCGCCGCGAAGACGCGCGTTTCCTCACCGGAAGCGGCACCTATACGGACGACATCAACCGCGCGGGCCAGACCTACGCGATCATGGTCCGCTCGCCGCACGCGCACGCGAAGATCAAGAAGATCGACAGGTCGAAGGCCGAGAGGATGCCGGGCTTCGTCGCCTGCTTCACCGGTGACGACATGAAGGTCGGCGGCCTTCCCTGCGGCTGGCTGGTCAAGAACCAGGACGGCTCGCCGATGGTCGAGCCGCCGCATCCGGTGCTCGCCCAGGAATATGTCCGCCACGTGGGCGACATCGTCGCCGTCGTCATCGGCGAGACCAAGCAGCAGGCCCGTGACGCCGCCGACGCGCTCGTCGTCGACTACGGCGTGATGCCGGCCGCGGTCTCGCTCAAGGACGCGATCAAGCCGGGGGCCCCGCAGGTCTGGGAACAGGCCAAGGGCAACATCTGCTACGACTGGGGCCTCGGCGACAAGGCGGCGGTCGATGCGGCCTTCGCCAAGGCGGCGAAGGTCGCCAAGATCGACCTGGTCAACAATCGCCTGATCCCGAACGCGATGGAGCCGCGCGCGGCGATCGGCGACTTCGACCGGGCGACCGGCGACTACACGCTCTACACCACCAGCCAGAACCCGCACGTCATCCGCCTCCTGATGGGCGCCTTCGTGCTGTCGATCCCCGAATCCAAGCTCCGCATCGTCGCTCCCGACGTCGGCGGCGGCTTCGGCTCGAAGATCTTCCACTATGCCGAGGAAGCGATCGTCACCTGGGCGGCTGGCCAGCTGAAGAAGCCGATCAAGTGGACGGCCGACCGCAGCGAAAGCTTCATGTCGGACGCGCATGGCCGCGACCACGTCAGCCATGCCGAGATGGCGATGGACAAGGACGGCAAGTTCCTCGCCCTCCGTGTCGAGACGCTCGCCAACATGGGCGCTTACCTCTCCACCTTCTCGACCTGCGTGCCCACATACCTCTACGCGACGCTGCTCGCTGGCGTGTACACGACGCCCGCGATCTTCGCCAACGTGAAGGCCATCTTCACCAACACCGTGCCGGTCGACGCCTATCGCGGCGCCGGTCGCCCGGAAGCGACCTTCCTGCTCGAGCGCCTGGTCGATGCCTGCGCGCACGAGATGAAGATGGATCCGGCCGAGATCCGCCGGAAGAACTTCATCCAGCCGAGCCAGTTCCCGTACCAGACGCCGGTGGCGCTCCAGTACGACACCGGCAACTACGACGCCACGCTCGACATGGCGATGAAGATGATCGACTACAAAGGCTTCGCCGCCCGCAAGGCCGAGGCCGCCAAGAAGGGCAAGCTCCGCGGCATCGGCATCTCCTGCTACATCGAGGCCTGCGGCATCGCGCCGTCGGCGGTGGTGGGATCGCTCGGCGCCCGCGCCGGCCTGTATGAATCGGCCAACGTCCGCGTCCACCCGACCGGCTCGGTGTCGATCTTCACCGGCAGCCACGCGCACGGCCAGGGCCACGAGACGACCTTCGCCCAGGTGGTGTCGGAGAAGCTCGGCGTCCCGCTCGAGCAGATCGACATCGTCCACGGCGACACCGGCAAGATCGCCTTCGGCATGGGCACCTACGGCTCGCGCTCGATCGCGGTCGGCGGCGCGGCGCTGGTGAAGGCGCTCGACAAGGTCATCGCCAAGGGCAAGAAGATCGCCGCCCACCTGATGGAGGCGTCGGACAAGGACGTCGTCTTCAAGGACGGCAAGTTCACGGTGGCCGGCACCGACAAGGAGAAGACGTTCGGCGAGGTGGCGCTGACGGCCTACGTGCCGCATAACTACCCGATCACCGAGCTCGAGCCCGGCCTGGAAGAGCAGGCCTTCTACGACCCGCTCAACTTCACCTACCCGTCGGGCTGCTACATCGCCGAGGTCGAGATCGACAAGGACACCGGCACGATCGAGGTCGCGCGCTTCGTGGCATCCGACGACTTCGGCAAGATCATCAACCCGATGATCGTCGAGGGCCAGGTCCATGGCGGCATCGGCCAGGGCCTCGGCCAGGCGCTGCTCGAGACCTGCGTCTACGACAAGGACGGCCAGCTGCTCACCGGCTCGTACAACGACTACGCGATGCCGCGGGCGGACGACCTGCCGTCCTTCGAGGTGCAGCATTCGGACAAGCCGACGCCGTGCACGCACAACCCGCTGGGCGTGAAGGGCTGCGGCGAGGCCGGTGCGATCGGCTCGCCGCCGGCGATCATCAACGCGATCTGCAACGCGCTCAACGTCAGCCACATGGACATGCCGGCGACGAACGAGAAGATCTGGCGGGCGGCGAACGCCCAGATGGCCCGCGCGGCCGAGTAAGAGGGGAACCGACACATGTATTCGTTCGAGTATCAGAAGGCCGGTTCCGTCGCAGACGCCGCCAAGGCGGCGACCGGCGAGGCCAAGCTCGTCGCCGGCGGCATGACGCTGATCCCGACGCTCAAGCTCCGGCTCGCCCAGCCCTCCAAGCTGGTCGACCTCGGCGGCGTCAAGGACCTGGTCGGCATCAAGGTCGAGGGCGACGGCGTCACCATCGGCGCGATGACCACGCATGCGGCGGTCGCGGGCTCGGCCGACGTCAAGAAGGCGATCCCGGCGCTGGCCGACCTCGCCGGCGGCATCGGCGATCCGGCGGTCCGCAACCGCGGCACCATCGGCGGCTCGGTCGCCAACAACGACCCGGCGGCCGACTATCCGGCGGCCTGCGTGGCGCTCGGCGCCACCATCGTCACCAACAAGAGGAAGATCGCCGCCGACGACTTCTTCAAGGGCCTGTTCGAGACGGCGCTGGAAGAAGGCGAGATCATCACCGCGATCTCCTTCCCCAAGGCCGAGAAGGCCGCCTACATGAAGTTCCGCAACCCGGCCTCGCGCTACGCGCTGGTCGGCGTCTTCGTCGCCAAGGGCAAGGGCGGCGTCCGCGTCGCGGTGACCGGTGCGGGCGAAGGCGGCGTGTTCCGGAAGAAGTCGTTCGAGGAAGCCTTGGGCAAGTCGTTCGACGGCGCCGCGCTCGACGCGGTGAAGGTCGACGCCAAGGGCCTCAACTCCGACATCCACGCCTCGGCCGAGTACCGGGCGCACCTGATCAAGGTGATGGCGAAGCGGGCGGTCGCCGCCGCGAAATAGCCATCCGTCTGGGAGAACCTGAAGACGGCGCCGGACGGGATCCGGCGCCGTTTTTCTTTGCGGGGAAACCCTCGGCGCCGGCCGGCCGTTACCTCCTCTCCGAGGAGAAGCCGATGCCCCGTCACGCAGCGACGCACCGTGAGCCGGAGATCCCGGGAATCGCGGGCGGTCCCGACATCAAGGAAGCGATGCCGCCGGAGCCCCGGAAGGTCCGGGGGGCGATGCCGCCCAGCTTCGGCAATGTCCTGGCGGTCGACGACGACGCGGTCCGCCGCCGTGCCTTAGAACTGTGGCAGGCGGCGGGGCGACCCCAGGGGGCGGATCTCGCCCGCTGGTTCGAAGGCGTCGCGCCGTCGCGGTCCCGGCGCCGCCACTAATTCGCCATGCGGCGGCAATGCCGTTGCTCCGGCTTCCGTTGCTAGAGTCGGGGCTCGGACCCAGATCACCTCAACGCGCGGGAGACGGTCATGGACTTCATCGAGCAGCTTTTCGGCATCTCGCCCGACGGCGGCGACGGCACCACGGAGCTCATCTGGATCCTGGCCTTCGTCGGCATCGCGGCGCTGGTCGCGATCCGCTGGATGAAGGCGCGCCGCGCCGCTGCCCAGCACCGCTGATCTATTCGCCCGCCATCAGGTTCACCAGCAGCACGACCGCCGCGACCGCCAGCATCGCGATCATCGGCATCGCGACCGCGACGCCGATGACGACGAACATCTGGATCTGCTTCGGGGTCAGCTTGGGCACGACGCCGCTTCCTCGGAACCCTCCCTCGCGTCGTACGCGGGGAAGGTACGCGCGACCCTCGTCGCGCGATGGGTGGAGGCAAGGCGAGTTGAGCGCGGCCGACTGAGACGGATGTTGCCTCGGAGTCTCGCCCCCACCCCGTCCCTCCCCCGCGCTAAGCACGGGGGAGGGGGCGGAGAGAGCCGAGTACGTGTCACGGGGAGGATCACGCCGGCCAGAGCTGGCCGCCGCCGTCGACGCGGAGCGTCTGGCCGGTGACGAAGGCGCCGGCGGGGCCGGCGAAGATCGCGACGGTGCGCGCGACCTCGTCGACGGTGGCGACGCGGTCGAGCGTGCCCTCGGTCACCATCTTCTTCGGATCGTTGCCTTGGCCGGTGCCGATGAAGCGGCCGGTGCGCGTGCCGCCTGGGGCGATCGAGTTGACGGTCACGTCATAGGGCCGGAGCTGGGCTGCGAGGCAGCGCGTGTAATGCACCACGCCGGCCTTGGCGGTCGCGTAGATCGAGCCGTGGTCGCGGCCGATGAAGGCGGCGATCGAGCTCAAGGTGACGATGCGTCCGCGCTTTCGCTTCATCATGCCCGGTGACACCTGCTGGCACATGAAGATGGTGGAGAGCAGGTTGCGGTCGAGGACCGCGCGCACGTCCTCTTCCTTGATGTGCACGCAGTCGTTCGGGTTCGGCTTGCCGCCGGCCGCGGCGATGTCGCCGCCGGCGTTGTGGACCAGGATGTCGACGGGCCCGAGCGCCTTCTCGGCCTCGGCGACCACGCGCGCGCAGTCTTCCATCTTCGTCAGGTCGCCGAGGATGCGGACGGTCTTCACGCCGAAATCCTTGGCCACCGCCTCGGTCGTGGCGGTCAGCGTCGTGCCCTCGCCGTACTCGGCGGGACCGTTCTCGCGCATGCCGTGCATGGCGACGTTCGCCCCCATCTTCGCCAGCGTCTCGGCGAAGGCGCGGCCAAGGCCGCGGCCGGCGCCGGTCACCAGGGCCACCTGGCCCTTCAGCACTTGTTCGGTCATGGGTCTCAGGCCGGGTTCAGGATGTGGATGGCGCGGTTGGCGACCATGTCCTTCACCTTGGAGCCATAGGCGGCCATGTGCGGGGCGGCGGCATGGGCCTTGAGGTCGTCGGCGGTCGCCCATTTCTCGACGACGACGAAGGTGTCGGGGCCGAACTTGGCGGGCGAGGTCTCGGTGTCGACCACCGGCCCGTACTCGATGCAGCCCTTCTCGGCATGCACCGCCGGCATGTTGTCGCGGAACATCTCGAGCACCTTCGCCCGCATGCCGGGCTTGGTGGTGATGATGGCGAGGACGTGGATCACGCTGGGGTTTCCTCCCGGTTGGACGTTGGTTGACCGTACCCGATCGCGGGACGACTCTCACAGCGCTCTCGTGGCTTGAAGGAACGCTCCCATGAACGACGCCTCCCCGATGCCCAGGCTGATGGACGGCTTCCCGCCGGCACCATCCGGCCAGGTGACCTTGGGCAACTGGCGGACCGGGCCGTTCAACAAGTGGGCGTTCCAGCACGTCCGCGAGATCGTGCCGTCGGCCGACATCGCCAACGATCCCGAGAACGTCTGGCGGCTGCCCTCCGCCCCGATGGATCTCGCCGGCTTGAGGATCGACGGCGACATGGACCTGCACCGCTTCCTGGTCGCGACCGACACCGACGGCATCGTGATCCTGCATCGCGGCCGCATCGTCGCCGAGGCCTATGCCAACGGCATGACCTCTGCCACGCCGCACATCCTCATGTCGGTCTCGAAGTCGATGCTGGGGATGCTGACCGGCATCCTCGCGGCGACGGGGAAGCTGGACCTGGATGCGCCGGTCACCTCGCTGGTGCCCGAGGTCGCGGGAACCGCCTACAAGGGTGCCACGATCCGCCAGCTCCTCGACATGCGCGCCGGCATCCTCTTCGACGAGAACTACCTCGCCACGTCAGGCCCGATCATCGCCTATCGCAAGTCGACCAACTGGAATCCGCTGGAGCCCGGCGAGACGCCGACCGACCTTCGCAGCTTCTATTCGCAGCTCTCGGAAAATGACGGGCCGCATGGCGGGCGCTTCCACTACGTCTCGCCCAATACCGACCTGCTCGGCTGGGTCATCGAGCGCGCAACCGGCCGGCGCTATGCCGACGCGATGAGCGAGCTCGTCTGGCGGCCGCTCGGTGCCGAGCGCAGCGCCTATATCACCGTCGATCGCCTCGGCGCGCCGCGCTGCGCCGGAGGATTCTGCGCGACCGCGCGCGACCTCGCCCGCGTCGGCCAGCTTCTGGTGCAGGGCGGGCGCCGCGGCGCGAAGCAGGTGGTGCCGGAATCCTGGATCGACGACCTGGTGGAGAAGGGCGACCGCGCCGCCTGGGACAAGGGCGATTTCCTCCCCTATTACCCGGGCCTGCCGATCAGCTACCGCTCGAAATGGTACGTGCTGCACGGATCTTCAGACAGGACGGGGCCCCTGCTGTTCGGCCTCGGCGTCAACGGCCAGAACTTGTTCGTCGACCGCGAGAACGAGATCGTCGTCGCCAAGTTCTCCTCCCAGGCGATGCCGATGGACGAGGGCCGGATCATGTTGACCATGCGCGCGGTCGATCGGATCCGCGCGTTCCTGATGACGGCTTAATTCGGAACCTTCTCCCGCGAAGCGAGGGAGGGCAGGGTGGGGGCGAGCGCAGCGAGTTCGTGTGGCGTGGTGGCAGCAGCTCTCGCTTCGCTCGCCCCCACCCCATCCCTCCCCCGCCGCTTCGCGCCGGGAGAGGGGGCACGACTAATACTGGATCGGCGTCGCGTGCCAGCCTTCGGCGCGCTTCTTCCAGAAGGTCTCTCGGAGCTTCGACGAGATCGGCCCCGGCCGGTCGTTGCCCATGATGCGGCCGTCGATGCGCGACGCCGGCATGATGCCGCCGGCGGTGGTGGCGAGGAAGATCTCGTCGGCCTCCTTCAGCTCCTCCACCGGCAGCTTCCGGATCGCGAAGGGAATGCCGAGCTCGGCGCAGAGCTCCTTGACCGACAGCCGCGTGATGCCTTCGAGCGAGCCATGGTCTGAGGTGGCGACCGCGCCGCCGGTGATGCTGAAGACGTTGTAGCCGGGCCCCTCGGTGACGAAGCCCTTGCCGTCGGCGAGCACGCAGTTGTCGGCGCCCTGGTCGTGCGCCTCGAACAGGCCGCGCGTGAGATCGCCCCAGTGGAAGTTCTTCACCTTGGGATCGACGGACTCGTCGGCGATGCGCGGCGTCTTGGCGACGATCAGGTGCGCGCCGCGCGCCTGCATCTCCGGTGACATGACCCAGACCCAGGGGATGGCGAAGGCGACGATGTAGTTGCGACAGTTGATCGGATGCCGCGGCAATCCCGGCTTCGGCCGGCCGCGCAGGCAGTCCATCGCGACATAAGCCTCGCGGAGTCCCGTGCGGCGCACGCACTCGGTCAGCACCTTACGGATCTCGTCGTCGGATTCCGGCGGATCCAGCCGGATCGACTTCATCGAGGCCCGAAATCTTTTGATGTGGTCGTCGAGGCGGAAGAAGGCCCCGCCCCAGACGCTGACGACGTCGTAGGTGACGTCCGAGCGCCGGTAGCCGAAGTCGGTGACGGGGATCGCCGCCTCGGCGATCGGCATGTAGCGGCCGTCGATGTAAGCGCAGCCGTCGGGGAGGAGGGAGGTGGAAGTCATCTTGCCAGTCTACCTGACTTCGCACCTTGGAACCCTCCCCCGGCTTTGCCGGGGGAGGGCAGGGTGGGGGCATGGCTCCGCCGTTAGAGGCAGGCGCGATCCATCGAGTGTGCTGAGATATCGAGTCTGGCCC
>JBGALV010000098.1:0-17388 GCA_044223515.1 Alphaproteobacteria bacterium | reverse complement strand
TCGAACGAGGTCAGCGGCGCCCGCAATCGCCACAGCGAGCTCTACCTCCAGCTGCTCGGCCTCTTCGTCCTGACGCTTGCCGGCGGCCTCGCCGTCTTCGTCATGCTGTTCGTCCAGACGGTGAAGACGCATCGCGCGGTCGTCGCCGCCGCAACGTCAGCCGAGGCGGCGATCCAGGCGCGCAACGAGCTCGAGCTCGCGATCAACAGCATCTCCGAAGGCTTCATCATCTACAATCCGGATGACACGGTGGCGCTGTTCAACAAGCGCTACGTCGAGCTGCATCCGCTCCAGGCCGAGGTCTTCGCCGTCGGCGTCCATTTCCGCGAGCTGCTGCTCGCCTCCGTCCGTAACGGCGGCATCTCGATCCCGCCCGACCAGGTCGAGTCCTGGATCCAGTCCTGCCTGCGCCAGCGCCGCGAGGCGGACTCGACCTTCGAGAGCGAGCTCGCCTTCGGCAAGTGGCTGAAGATCAGCGAGCGCCGCACCAGCGACGGCCGCATCGTCGGCGTCCATACCGACATCACCGAGCTGAAAGAGCGCGAGCATCTGATCAATCAGAAGTCCGCACTGCTGCAGACGACGCTCGACAACATGAAGCAGGGCATCGTCGTGTTCGATGCCGATTTCTCGCTGGTGCTGTTCAACGACCGCTACATCGAGGTCAACAAGTACCCGGACGGCTTCGTCTATCCGCGCCGGAAGTACCAGGACCTCGCACGCTTCTCCGCGCTCCGCGGCGACTTCGGCCCGGGCGAGGCCGATGCGCTGGTGGCGTCACAGGTCGGCGCGATCTCGCAGCTTCTGCGTGACAAGAAGGGCAGCTTCCGCCAGCAGCGCCGCCTGCCCGACGGGCGCGTGGTCGAGACCCTGGTCACCGCGCTTCCGACCGGCGGCTTCGTAAAGACCTACGAGGACATCACCGAGCGCGTGCGCTCCGAGGCCGAACGCGCGCAATTGACCGAGAAGTACCACGCGGCGCAGAAGACCCAGGCGCTCGGCACGCTCGCCGGCGGCATCGCACACGACTTCAACAACATCATCGGCAGCATTCTCGGCAACTGCTCGCTGCTGATGATCGATACGCCGAAAGAGGATCCGGGCTACGAGCGGCTCCGCCAGATCATCGAGTCCGGCACGCGTGCGCGCGATCTCGTGCGCCAGATCCTCACATACAGCCGCAACGCAGAGTCCGAGCGGAAGCCGCTCGACCTCGGCACCGTGGTCAAGGACAGCCTGACCATCGTCAACCCGCTGATGCCGTCCAATGTCTCGCTCCAGGTCGAGCGCATGGACGACTGCCTGGTCGCGGGCGACGCCACGCAGATCCACCAGGTCCTGCTCAACCTCTGCCTCAACGCCGCGCAGGCGATCGGCTCGAAGGAAGGCTCGATCAAGGTGTCGGTCAAATCCGTCCAGGTGCGGGGCGCCGAGGGACGGGACACCGGCGGCGATCCCTGGCCGCAGGCGCCGGTCCGCGGCCAGTCGGGCACGCTGACCGACGGGCGCTATGCCCGCATCTCCGTTCGCGATACCGGCGCCGGCATCGACGAAGAGACGATGCCGCGCATCTTCGAGCCCTTCTTCACGACCAAGGAAGTCGGCCAAGGCACCGGTCTCGGCCTCGCCGCGGTCCAGGGCATCATCCGCAACCACGAAGGCGTGGTCGCGATCGAGAGCGTTCCGGGCACCGGCACGTCGTTCTCGATCTACCTGCCGACCATCGACGGCGCCGCGCTGCCGTCGCGGGAGCAGAAGCCCGCATCGCTTACCGCCGGCTCCGGCAAGGAACGCATCCTGCTGGTCGACGACGACCGCGCGCTGCTGGCCGTCACCAAGGACATCCTGATGCGGCTGGGATACTCGGTCGATGCCTTCGCCGAGCCGCTTCTGGCGCTGGCGGCCTTCCGCGAGAAGCCGAACGGCTGGGACCTCGTCATCACCGACCGCGCGATGCCCCGCGTGCCCGGCGAGCAGCTGGCCAAGGAGATGAAGGGCATCCGCCCGAACCTCCCGATCCTGATGCTGAGCGGCTTCATCTCGGCCGAGGAAGACGTGTCGCTGCGCAAGAGCGGCATCAACTCGGTCATCTCCAAGCCGGTGCTGCCGGAAGAGATCGGCGCTGCCGTGCGCGCCGTGATCGCCCAGGGCAGGGTCGCCGGGTTCTGACCCGAGCCGGGCCTCGAGGGCCGGCATTCCTCTTCCCGTTCGTTTGACTTGCGCCGCACGCCCCGGGCGATGACCCTCCTCGTCGACGATCATCGGCGGAGGGAAACATGAGCGCGAAGACATCCAAGGCCGCCGCGAACGGCGCGCCCAAGGTCAGGATCAAGTCGATCCGGTCGGTTCCCCTGTTCGGCGAGAGCCCCAAGGGCGGCTGGTCGGCCGAGATCAAGCCCGAAGACTCGATCCACGCCCTGATCGCGGTCCACACGGACGCCGGCGTCACCGGCTTCGGCAGCGTCTTCACCGATGCCCGCCTGGTCGCCGCCGCGCTCAAGGTGCTTGAGCCGCTCTATGCGGGCGAGGATGCGCTACAGCCGGAGCGGGTCTCGGAGAAGCTGCACCAGAACACCTTCTGGATGGGCCGCGGGGGCTCGCTGACCCACACGATCAGCGGCATCGACATCGCGCTCTGGGACATCCTCGGCAAGGTGACCGGTCTTTCGGTCAGCCGGCTGCTCGGTGGCCGTCATCGCGAGCGCGTGCAGCCCTACTGCTCGCTGCTGATGGAAGAGCCGAAGAAGATGCGCGACGTGCTCGCCGAGTATCGCGCCAAGGGCTTCACCGCCTTCAAGATCGGCTGGGGACCGTTCGGGCGTGCGCTCGACCACAAGCTCGACGAGGCGATCGTCAAGGCGGCGCGCGAGGGCGCAGGCTCGAAGTCGAAGCTGTTCGTCGACGCCGGCGCCAGCGACGCCTACTGGCCGCACGGCCTCAAATGGGCGCTCCGCACCGCCGATATGCTGAAGGACTACGACATCGGCTGGTTCGAGGAGGCGCTCAGGCCCGACGCCATCGACGACTTCTGCGAGCTTCGCCGCAAGAGTCCGGTGCCGATCGCCGGCGGCGAGGTGCTGACCCGCCGCCAGGCCTTCATCCCGTGGCTGACCCGCGGCGCTTTCGACATCGTCCAGCCGGACGTGACCAAGGTCGGCGGCATCTCCGAGCAGAGGCGCATCGCCTGGATGGCATACGACTTCGGCGTGAAATACATCGGGCACGGCTGGAACACCGCACTCGGCGTCGCCGCCGACCTGCAGATGGCGACCGCCTTTCCGGAAACCGACCTGGTCGAGTTCATCGGCGGCAGCCCCTATGTCGACGGCATCACGGTCGAGCCGTTCAAGCTGGACAAGGAGGGCTACCTCCAGATCCCGGACAGCCCCGGCCTCGGCGTCGAGATCGATCCGAAGAAGCTCGCCCGCTACACAGAGAATCCGAAGTCCCTGTTCGCCTGAGCCGTTACCTTGATAAAGTCGGGGACCTTCCGTCCCCGACTTGATCGAGATCCATGACGACGCATCATCCTGTCGAACTGACCGCCCCCGACATCTCGCGCTTCGCCAAGGGCACCGACGGCGTGCCCTACGTCCACACCTTCGACTCAGGCAAGCCGGGGCCGCACGTGATGGTCAACGCGCTGACCCACGGCAACGAGATCTGCGGTGCGATCGCGCTCGAGAAGATCTTCTCGCTGGGCCTCAAGCCGAGGCAAGGGAGGATGACGCTCGCCTTCGTCAACGTCGGCGCCTATCAGCGGTTCGACCCGGCCAGGCCGAACGCATCCCGCTACGTCGACGAGGACTTCAACCGCGTCTGGGTCGAGAGCCGGCTCGACGGACCGGAGAGGTCCGCGGAGCTGAAGCGCGCGCGCGAGCTGCGGCCGGTCTTCGACACGGTCGATTTCCTGCTCGACATCCACTCGATGGGCACGCCGTCGGCGCCGCTCATGATCGTTCACGGGCTGGACAAGGAGCGGAAGCTCGCCAAGCAGGTCGGCGTTCCGCCCTGGATCGTCGCCGGTCAGGGACACATCCAGGGCAAGCGCCTGATCGAGTACACGCCCTTCAACGATCGGGCGAACGCCAAGGCCGCGATCCTGGTCGAATGCGGCCAGCACTGGGAGGCCAACGCGGCCAAGGTCGCGCTCGATACCGCGCTGCGCTTCCTCGCCGTCACCGGCGCCATCGACGAGTCGACGATGACGAGCCACGTGCATGTGAAGTCGCCGAAGGCGCAGACGATGGTCGACGTCTCCGGCGGCTACACGGCGAAGACCGACCGCTTCAAGTTCGTGAAGGACTTCACCGGCCTCGAGCACTTCGCCAAGGCCGGCTCGCCGATCGCCCAGGACGGCGACGAGACCGTCACCACGCCGCACGACGACTGCTACCTGGTGATGCCGAACCACCGCGCGAAGAAGGGCGATCGTGCGCTGCGCTTCGCCAGGCGCAGCGACTGATCCGGCCGTGTCCCTCCTGATCAATCCGGGCGCGCGTCCGACCGGGGCGCTGGCCGCTGCGGCCCCCTATCTTTCGGCCGCGCGGCTCGATGAGGCCAAGGCCGAGATCTCGTCCTGGGACGGCTACCGGCCGACGCCGCTCGCCGATCTTCCCGGGCTTGCCCGCGGTCTCGGGATCGCATCGCTTCGGATCAAGGACGAAGGCCGGCGCTTCCACCTCAAGGCCTTCAAGGCGCTTGGCGGACCTTACGCGATCGCCAGGATCGCCGCGCGCGACGGTTCCGCCGGCCGCGTCTTCACCTCCGCGACCGACGGCAACCACGGACGCGCCGTCGCCTGGGGTGCGCAGCGGCTCGGCTGCCGCGCGGTGATCTACGTGCCGTCGGGCGTGAGCGAAGGACGCATCCAGGCGATCGCCGCCTTCGGTGCCGAGATCGTCCGCACCAAGGGCACCTATGACGAGGCGGTCGCCGAATGCGCGGCGACGGCGAAGAAGAACGGCTGGACCGTGATCGCCGACACCAGCGAGGACCAGAATGAAGAGGTCCCGAACCTGATCATGGAAGGCTACATGGTCGCGGTCGACGAAGCGGCCGAGCAGATGCGCGAGGCGCCGACCCACATCTTCGCCCAGGCGGGTGTCGGCGGGTTGGCGTGCGCGGTCGGGGCCTATGCCGAGATCCGCTGGGGAGCGGCACGGCCGCGCCTCGTCGTGGTGGAGCCCGACAAGGCCGCGTGCCTGATGCTGGCCGCCGAGCAGGGCCGCATCGCGCAGTTCCCGGGCGACCTCGAGACGGTGATGGGCGGGCTCTCCTGCGGCCTCGCCTCTGCCCCGGCCTGGGCCGTGCTCCGCACTGCGGCGGATGTCTTCCTGTCGATCCCGGACGGTGGGGTGCCCGATGCGATGCGGCTTCTCGCCGACGGTGCCGGCGGCGACGAGCCGGTGGTCGCCGGCGAGTCCGGCGTCGCCGGGTTGGCAGGCCTGATGGCGGTAGCCGCGTCGGAGGAGATGCGCCGGAGCCTTGGCCTCGACGGCACGAGCCGTGTCCTCCTGTTCTCGACCGAGGGCGACACCGACCCCGTCCTCTACGCCAAGATCGTCGGGCGCAGCGCCGAGGCCGTGCGCGGGTAGACGCCGCCGCCGGTCCTGCGTCATGCTCGGCGTCTTACCGTACCCCTGTCACTGCTCCCCGGATTTCCCATGGCCCGCGTCCCGACCGACGAGCTGATCGCTCTCGAAGGCTTCTCCGCGCCCGCGTTCCTGCCGGACGGCTCGGCACTGCTCTGCCTCGGGCCAGGCGATGGCGTGAACCAGGCCTGGGTCGTGCCGCTCGACGGCCGGGCGCCGAGGCGCCTCTCCCATGTCCCGGGCGAGCGCTGCATGTCGGTGCGCGTGTCACCGGACGGGAAGCAGGCGATCCTCTCGGTCGATGCGGGCGGCGACGAGCATGCGCAGCTCTGGCTTGTGCCGATCGCGGGCGGCGAGGCGAAGCGGCTGGTGAACGCGCCGGAGACGATCCACACTTTCGGCACCTGGACGCCCGACGGCAGCGCGATCGTCTACGCCGCCAATGGCCGCGATAAGGCGCGCTACGACCTCCACCGTATGACGCTCGCGACCGGCAGGATCGAGACGCTGGCGGAGAACGGCGAGACCTTCCAGACCTCGGGCGTGCAACCCGGCGGCAGCCTGATCGTGCTGACCGAGGACCATTCGACCTTCAACATCGGCATCAGCCTGTTCGACCTGAAGTCCGGCGAACGCCGCCCGATCACGCTGGCGTCACGCACCGTCAAGGCCAGCGGCTTCCGCTGGAACAAGGACGGCAGCGCGGTCTACTTCCTGGCCGACGGCGAGCGCGACTTCCTCGGCATCGGCCGCTACATGGTCGGCGACGGCAAGGTCGAGTGGCTCTACACGCCGGAGGCCGACGTCGACGGCTTCGCGCTCGCCTCCGATGGTCGGCTCGCGGCCAACGTTAACCGCGACGGCTACAGCAAGATCGTGCTCCTGTCGCCGGCCGGCACGCCGCTGCCTCTGTCGGTTGAGCCCGGCGGCGTCGTCTCGGAGATGTCCTGGTCGCCGGACGGCAAGCGGCTAGCCTTCGCCTTCTCGACGCCGACCGCCGGCAGCCGCATCCGTCTCCTCGACGTCGCTGCCGGCACGGTGACGGCGCCGATGGCGGGCGAAACCGCGGGCCGCCTGGTCGGCACCTTGGTCGAGCCCGAGCTGGTGAAGTTCGAGAGCTTCGACGGCGTGCCGCTCTCCGGCTTCGTCTATCGTCCGACAGGGACTGCGCCGGCGCGCGGCTGGCCGGTCGTCATGTTCGTGCATGGCGGACCGGAAGGGCAGACCAAGGCCAATTACCGCTTCGACCTGCATGTGCTGATCGAGGCGGGCTACCTCGTCTTCGCGCCCAACGTCCGCGGCAGCATCGGCTACGGCCGGCGCTATGCCGGGCTCGACGACCGCGAGCGGCGCATGGATAGCGTCCGCGATCTCGGCGTCTGCGGCGAGTGGCTGAAGCGCCAGCCGGGCATCGATCCCAACCGCATGGCGATCTGGGGCGAGAGCTACGGCGGATTCATGGTTCTGTCGGCGCTCGCCGAGCAGCCGGACCTCTGGCAGGCCGGCGTCGACATCTTCGGCGTCGTCAACTTCGAGACGCTGCTCCGCGATACGGGGCCGTGGCGCCGCGGTCATCGTGCGACCGAGTACGGGGACCCGCTGGTCGATCCGGACCTGATGCGGTGGCTTTCGCCGAGCAGCCGCGCCCATCGCATCAAGGTGCCGCTGTTCGTCAGCCACGGCGACCGCGATCCGCGCGTGCCGAAGAGCGAGTCCGACCAGATCGTCACCTTCCTCAAGACGCGCGGAATGCCGGTCGAGTACCAGGAGATCGCATACGAGGGCCACGGCTACTGGCGGCCGGACAACCGCAAGCGCGCCTATGACGGAGTCCGCGAGTTCCTCGACCGCCAGCTCGCCAAGAACGACTAGCCTTACGCTGCTTTCTGCTGCGCCTGTTCCTTGAGGAACGGGATCAGCGCCGCCGCGGTCTCCTCGGGCGCCTCGACCGGGATCGAGTGGCCAACGCCTTCGAGCTCGACCAGCCTGCCGCGGGCACCGAGCTCCTCGACCAGCATGCGGCCATTGGCCGGCACGGCGGCGACGTCGGCCAGGCCCTGGATGATCAGCACCGGGGCCTTGCCGGCGGTCCACCACTCTGCGGTCGGCGTCGCGCTCGCGGCGGCGAGGCAGGCCTTCATGACCGTCTCGTTCCAGCCGTCGAGCCAAGGTGTCGGGTCACGGCCGGGGCCGAAGGAAGCGATGCGGAGCGATGCGGCCCGCTGCTCGCGGGTGGCGTTCTTGTCCTTGCCGGCATCGATTGCCTTCTGGATTTCCGGCGAAGGCGAGACCTTGCCGCTGGCCCCGAGGCAGACCACGGCGACCGCCCGGTCCGGGTGATATGCGGCGACCGCACGAGCGACGCGGTTGCCGAAGGCATGGCCGACCAGGATCGCCTTGTCTCCGCCGGCGGCGTCGATCGCCGCGACCACGTCGGCAGCGAGGTCGCGGAGCGTGATCCCCTCCATCTTGCCCGTGCTCTCGCCGATGCCGCGGGTTTCCGGCAGCAGCACGCGGAAGCCCTGCTCGGCGATCTTGCGCGAGAGCGGCACGATGTCGTCGGAGTTGCGGCCGAGGCCCGGCATCACCACGACGAGAGGGCCCGCGCCGCGCACGAATGCCCTGATCCGCGCCTCGCCGTTGGAGGCGCGGAGAACGTCGAAGTCCTTCATGGGGGCCTCAGGTCTTGTCGATGTTCCAGAAGACGAGGATGCCGGTCTTCAATACGCCGGTGACGTTCTTCCGCCACAGGAAGGGCTGCTTGAACTGGCCGAGCGGCACGTAGGGGATCACTTCCCAGAGACGCTTGTGCATCGCCTCGACCAGGACCTTCTGCTTGGCCGGATCGGTCTCCTTCATGTACTCGTCGCGCATCTTCTCGACCGCCTCGTCGCAGGGCCAGCCGACAAAGTTCTTGCCGTCGCAGGTCATGATCGTCGACGGGCTGGTGATCGGGCTCGCGAGATGCGACCCGTTGGCGGTGGTGTGGAAGATGTTCCAGCCGCCGGATTCGGGCGGGTCCTTCTTCGAGCGGCGCACGGTGACGCTGCCCCAGTCGGAAAGCTGCAGGTCGACGTTGAAGCCGATCGATTTCAGCTTCTCGGCCGTCAGCAGGCTCATCGCGTTGTAGGCCGGGATGTCGGAGCCGCCGATGATGACGATCTTGCGGCCGTCATATCCGGACTCCTTCACCAGCTGGCGTGCCTTCTCGAGGTCCGGCTTGCGGAAGGCGTCCGAGCCCGCCTCGGTGCCGTTCGGCGTGCCGCAGACCCAGAAGGCGTAGCACTCGATCCACCACTTCTTGTCGCCGTAGGCGGCGGTCATGTAGTCGGCCTGGTTCACCATGTAGGCGAGCGCCATCCGGGCCTTCACGTTGTTGAAGGGCGGATGCAGCGAGTTCGGCCGGAGCGCGCCATAGGTGTCGATTGGCCAGACCTCGCCGATCACGATGTTCGGGTCCTTCTCGACCGTCGAGATCAGGTCGAGGGACGGCGCGTCGAGGAAGTCGACTTCGCCCGAGCGGAGAGCGGCGAAGGCGGTCGCCGCGTCCGGGATGATGTGGAACTCGATGCGGTCGAGCTTCGGCACCTTGCCGCCGGCCATGCCCGAGGGTGGCTCGGCGCGCGGCACGTAGTCCTTGTTCTTCTCGTACACGGTCTTGGCGCCGGGCACGTACTCGCCCTTCACGAACTTGAAGGGGCCGGAGCCGATCGTCTCTGTGATGACCGTGAACGGATCGACCATTGCCTCCTTCTCGCGAAGGATGCCGCCGTCGATGTTGCGCGCGCCTGAGATCAGGTATTCGACGAAGCCGAACGGCTCCTTCATCTTCATGACGAAGGTCTGGTCGTCGACGCGGTCGATCGAGGCGACGACGCTAGTCAGCTTCTGGATCTGGGTGTCGCGGGTGAACTGCCGCTTCATCGAGGCGACGACGTCCTTCGTCGTCACCGGCTGGCCGTCGTGGAACTTGAGCCCGGGCCGGAGCTTGAAGGTGTAGGTCAGCTTGTCGGATGAGACCTGGTAGTCGCCGACCATCTGCGGCCGGCTTACCAGGTTCTCGTCCCAGGTGAACAGGCTGTCGTAGATCATGCCGACATGGATCGAGGTCGCATTCGCCGCCGGCTGGTGCGGGTCGAAGACCTTGGCTTCCGCCTGGGGCACCACCTTCAGCACCTTCTGCGCCGAGGCCGGCTGGGCGAGCAGGACGAGGGCTCCGAGGATCAGGCTTGAAGCAAGGCGGGACGTGAGCGGGGAACGCATGAAAGCAACCTCCCTGGCGGCACCTTTCCGAAAGGAAAGCACGCCGGCCGACCGCTGGAAAGGGGGGAGGGTGCTATAGTCGGCGCGGAGGTCGTGATGACGATCCGGACAGTCGCAGTCGTGGCTCCTGGCGACATGGGGCATGGCGTCGCCGAGGTGCTTCGGCGCGGCGGGCTGCGTGTCGTGACGACGTTGGCCGGCCGCGGTCCCGACAGTGTCGCGCGCGCCAACCGAGCCGGCATGGTGGCGCTCGTCAACCTCCGGGCGGTGGTGCACGAGGCGGACGCCTTCCTTTCGATCCTGCCGCCGTCTCGCGCGCTCGATCTCGCAGGTGAGGTGGCGGCCGAGATGAAGACGGCGCGGAAGCCGCTGCTCTATGTCGACTGCAACGCGGTGTCGCCGGAGACGGTGAAGGCGATCGGCACGGTGATCGCTGCGGCCGGCGGACGCTTCGTCGATGCCGGCATCATCGGCCTGCCGCCGAAGCCCGGCGGCCCGCAGCCGCGCTTCTACGCGTCGGGCCTCGATGCGCCGGCCTTCGCCGAGCTGAAGAGCCATGGCCTCGACATCCGCGTCGTCGGCGACGAGATCGGCCAGGCCTCGGCGCTCAAGATGTGCTTCGCGGCGATGAGCAAGGGCGTGACCGCGCTCGCGACCGAAGCGTTCACCGCGGCGGAGATCCTCGGCGTCGCCGACTCGCTTCGGTCGGAGATGTCATCGTCGTTGCCGGCGCTGCTCGACTTCGCCAGCCGGTCAATCCCCTCGATGCCGCCCAAGGCCTATCGCTGGACCGGCGAGATGGAAGAGATCGCACAGACCTTTGCATCGGTCGGCCTGCCACCGGGCATGCTGCAGGGCGCGGCCGACGTCTATCGCTTCGTCGGCCAGTCGCCGCTCGGTGCAGAGCGAACCGAGGCACGCACCCGGGGCAACACGCTGGAAGACGCGGTCGCCGGCCTTGCCCGCACTCTCGGGAAGCGCTAGGCCTTCGCCAATCCCGCCAGCGCCTGGCGCAGCACGTCGTTCGAGCGGCTGGTCACCATGATCTTCCATTCGAAGATCGAGGGATAGAACGCCTCGCGGACCTTCGCCTTGATCTCCTTGCCCTGCGCCGACTTGGGATCGCCCCAGGCATAGAGCCAGTTGTCGGCGCGGAGCGAGCCCAGCACGTCGCGCACCGGATGGGTGCCGTACTCGATGCCGCCGACCGTGCAGCGCGTGTTCGGTAAGGTCTTCACCAGCGAGCGCGACAGCGTACCCTTCACGCCGCCGGGGACGTGCTTCGACTTGTCCTTCTTGGCTTCCTCGATCTGCTCGACGGTCGGCGTCACATGGTCGAACCACTTGCGCGCCATGCCTTCGCCGACGCTGCCGCCATAGTAGAGGTCGCCGAAGCCGAGCGGACCCAGCCCGGTGTGATAGTCGACGAGGCAGAGGTCGGTCGCCCCCTTCATCCATTCCTGGGCGATGCTCTCGAAGGTGCGGCGCGACCATGTCGGCTTCTTGCCGCCGTAGAAGGTGCCCTTGTCGTTGACGTATTGCCCGCTGTGGATCGCCTTCGGCACGAAGTCGGTGTTGTTCGGCATGTTGTAGAAGGCGGAGATCGCCGCGTCCGCCTTGGCGACCGACTCCGGCGTCCACACCTTCGGGTTGGCGTGCTCCTGCAGCGCCTCGTAGTCCTTGTTCTCGGGCAGCGGCTCGGAGAAGTCGACGAAGTTGCGGTTGAGGTCGACGTTGTCCTCGGTCACGCGCCGGCCATGGGCGAAGCCGTGCGGGTTGATCGCATGGACCAGCAGCACGGCGGTGTCGGCGCTGCCGTCGCGATGGTAGTGGCGGTTCTCGAGGAACGAGATCTGGGCGCCAGACCCGCAATACCCCTCGATGCCGTGGGTCGAGGAGGTCATCACCAGAAGCTTCTTCGCATCGCGCGGGCCCAGCCAGGCGACGTCGGTCGCGAGGTCGCCTCCGTCCGGGCCTTTGAGCGGATGCGGGTAGCTCTCGACCAGATGTGCGCCAGCCGCTTCGGCCGCCTTCAGAAACTTCTCGCGCGCCTCGGCATAAGACTGAGAGAAGAATGAAGCGACCGGCGGCATGGGAACTCCTATCGCGGCGTGACGAGGTGGCAGGCGACCTGGTGGCCCTGACCGGCGTCGACCAGCGGCGGCTCGATCTCGCGGCAGCGCGCTTCGGCGACCGGGCAGCGGGTGTTGAAGCGGCAGCCCTTCGGCGGTGCCATCGGGCTCGGCACGTCGCCGGTCAGGACCGTCCGATTGCGGGGCTCGCCCGGCTTGGCGATCGGGATCGCCGAGAGCAGGGCCCTGGTATAGGGGTGCAGCGGGTTGTCGTAGAGCGCGTGCTTGTCGGTGATCTCGACGATCTTGCCGAGATACATGACCGCGACCCGGTCGGCGATGTGGCGGACGACCGCGAGATTGTGGCTGATGAAGAGGTAGGTGAGGCCGAGCTCGCGCTGCAGGTCGCGCATCAGGTTGATGACCTGGGCCTGGATCGAGACGTCGAGGGCCGAGACCGGCTCGTCGCAGACGATGAACTTGGGATTGAGCGCGAGCGCGCGGGCGATGCCGATCCGCTGGCGCTGGCCGCCGGAGAACTCGTGCGGATAGCGCTTGGCGTAGTCGGGCGCCATGCCGACCAGCTTCAGCAGCTCGGCGACGCGGGCGCGCCGCTCCTCCTTGGTGCCGATCCCGTGAACCTTGAGCGGCTCCGAGATGATGCCCTCGACCGTCTTCCGTGGGTTCAGCGACGAGAACGGGTCCTGGAAGATGATCTGCACGTCGCGGCGCCGCGCGCGCAGCTCCTTGTCGGGAATGTGCGCGATGTCGTCGCCGTTGAGCTTGATCGAGCCCGAGGTCGGGTCGAGCAGGCGGATCAGCAGCCGGCCGGTGGTCGACTTGCCGCAGCCGGACTCGCCGACCAGGCCCAGGGTCTCGCCGCGGGCGACGGTGAAGCTGATGTCGTCGACGGCGCGGACCTGGCCGGTAACGCGCGAGCTGAAGAAGCCCTTCCTCACCGGGAAGTGCTTCACCAGGTTCTCGACCTCGACGAGGTTGTCGGTACCGGTCATCGGTTGTCGACGTTCATGCGTGGGTCGAGCACGTCGCGGAGCCCGTCGCCCAGGAGGTTGAGGCCGAGCACGGTCATCGCGATGGCGATGCCCGGGAACAGCGTGATCCAGGCCGCTTCGCGGATGTAGTCCTTGCCCTCGGCGATGATGTTGCCCCAGCTCGGCGTCGGCGGCGGCGGCCCGACGCCGAGGAAGCTCAGCACGGCCTCGGCGATCACCGCATAGGCGAAGACGAAGGTCAGCTGCACCATCAGCGGCGCCATGCTGTTGGGCAGGATGTGCTCGACCATGATGCGGAAGTTGCTGGCGCCGACCGCGTGAGCCGCATGCACGTAGTCGGCCTCGCGCACGACCAGGACCGAGGCACGGACGACGCGGGCGACGCGCGGGATGTAGACGGCCGAGAGCGCCACCACGATGTTGACCGCCGACGGGCCGAGCGCTGCGGCCAGCGCCAGCGCCAGCAGGATGGTCGGGAACGCCATCAGCGCGTCCATGACCCGCATCAGGATATTGTCGAAGCGTCTGAAGTATCCGGCCATGAGCCCGATCGCGGTGCCGACCAGCGCGGTCAGCGCCACCGTGGCGAAGCCGATCGAGATCGAAAGGCGTGCGCCGTAGACGACGCGCGTGTAGATGTCGCGGCCGAAATTGTCGGTGCCGAAGAAGTTGTCGAGGCCGGGCGGACGGAAGCGGAAGCGGGCGCGGACCTGCACCGGGTTGTGGGTGGCGAGCCAGTCGGCGAAGACCGCCATGATCACCATCAGCATGAACAGCACGAGGCCGGTCATGAACAGCCGGTGCTCGAGCAGGCGGCGGACCGTCGTCTTGCGCTGGCGGAGCGGTGCGGCGGCATGCGCGATGCCGACGGGGGCGGCGGTCTCAGTCATAGCGCACGCGTGGATCGAGGAAGGCGTAGAGGACGTCGACCAGCAGGTTGATGCCGACGAACATCGCCGCGGTCAGGAGCAGCCCGCCCTGGATGACCGGATAGTCGCGGCTGAAGATCGAGGTCGCGAGCAGCCGGCCGAGTCCCGGCAGCGAATAGACCGTCTCGATCACCACCGAGCCGGTGAGCAGCAGGCTGAAGATGATGCCGATCACGGTGATGACCGGGATCATCGCGTTCTTGAGCGCGTGCTTGCCGACGACCTTCAGCATCGGCAAGCCCTTGGCGCGGGCGGTGCGGATGTAGTCCTGGCGCAGGACTTCAAGCATGGTCGAGCGGGTGATGCGCGCGAGCAGGCCCATCTGCAGCAGGCCGAGAGAGAGGGAGGGCAGAAGCAGGCTCTTGAACCAGGGCCACGCACCCTGGGCGAAGGGCACGTAGCCGCCCGCCGGCATCAGGTCGAGGATCACCGAGAAGAAGATGATCAGCATCAATCCCAGCCAGAAGTTCGGCAGCGACACGCCGACCAGCGCCACCGTCATCACTGCCTGGTCGATCCAGGTGTTGGCCCGCAGCGCCGCGATGATGCCGCAGGGGATGCCGATCGCCAGGGTCAGCAGGAAGGACAGGAGCGCCAGCGCCAGCGTGATCGGGATCCGCTCGGCGATCGCGGTCGAGACGTTGCGGCCGAGCAGGATCGAGCGGCCGAGGTCGCCCTGGGTCAGGCCCCAGAGCCAGCGGCCGAGCTGGGTCAGGAAGGGCTGGTCGAGGCCGAGTTGGACGCGCATCCGGTCGATCTCGGCTGCGGTCGCCTGCGGGCCGGCCATCACCGTCGCCGGGTCGCCAGGGACCAGCTGCATGATGCAGAACGAGATCAGGGTGACGATCAGCAGGACCGGGAAGGCGGCCAGGACCCGCTGGATGATGTAGCGACCCATGAGTTTCCGACGATACCAGAAAACAGAAGCCCCGCCCGGACGTCACCGCCCGAGCGGGGCTTGGGATTACGTCAACCGACGACTACTCCAGCCAGACGTTCCAGAGGCGCGGAATACGGTAGGGGATGAAACCCTTCACGTTGGAACGGGCGGCCATGACCTTGGTCAGGTCGCCCATCTTCAGCATCTTCACGTCTTCGTAGAGGGCTTCCTGCATCTTGGCGAAGGTCGCCTTGCGGTCGTTCAGCGTGGCGCCCCCCAGCATCTCCTGATAGAGACCGTCGAAGGCGGCGTCGGGCTTGCCCGTCAGGGTATTGGGGCCGGTCATCAGCACCATGGCGCCGAAGGGGCCGACCGCCGGGCCGGAGCCCAGGCCCGTGAACGACAGGTGCCAGCCGCCGTCGGGCTTGCGCTGGCGGGCCGCACCGGTCGGAAGGTCGACCGGATCGAGCTTCACCTTGAAGCCGATCGCCTTCATCTGCTCGACCAGCACCACGGCCGCGTCGTACATGCTCTGGTAGGCCGGGAGCGTCATGACGACGATCTCCTCGCCCTTGTAGCCGGACGACTTCAGCAGGTCCTGAGCCTTCTTCAGGTCCTTCGCGTTGTAGTACTGCTTGCCGGCGTCGGTGTAGTAGGGCGTGCCCGGATACTGGAAGCCCGGCTGCAGGTCGAAGGCGCCGTCGGTCGCGACGTCCATGATCTCTTCCATGTCGAGACCGATCTGCACCGCGCGGCGGATGTTCTTGTTGTCGAACGGCGCGAAGGCGTGATTCACCCAGGCGCCGTGGATCCACCAGCGCTGAACCGGATAGAGCGTGAGCGCCTTGTTGTCCTTGAGGCGCTTGGCGGCCTTGGTCGGCACGTCCTCGGAGATCTGGAACTGGCCGGTCTCCATGCCGGCGACGCGGGCGACCGGCTCCTTGACGTAGCGGAAGTCGAGCTCGTCGAGCCAGGCCACCTTGTGGCCGCCGAAGCCGTTGGTGCCCTTGAAACGCGTGTCGGCGACGTAGCCGTCGTAGCGCTTCAGCTTCACGTGGCTGTCGGCGACCCACTCGACGTACTGGTAGGGACCGGTACCGATGATGTCGGACTTGCCGCCTTCACGGTCCTTCTGATCGGCGGGGATGATGACGACAGGATTGCCGAACTGGCTCAGCTCCTCCATCGCGACCGGCACCTTCTTGCGCAGCTTGATCACGAAGGTGTCGGCATCTGGCGCGGACATCTCGGCGATCTGCTCGAAGAAGCCGCGCTGCACGCCGACCTTGGCGAAGCGCTGGTACGAGGCGAGCACGTCGGCCGAGCTCATGGCCTTTCCGTTGTGAAACTTGATCCCCTTGCGGATCTTGAAGGTGTAGGTGAGGCCGTCGGTCGACTCGGCGAAGCTCTCGGCGAGCTCCATCATCGGCGCGTTGTTCTCGTCGCGCGTGACCAGCTGCTCGTAGACCTGCATCACCACGTTGCGGACGGCGATGTTGGTCGAGAAGTGCATGTCGAGCGTCGGCGGCCCCGCCTCCTGGGCGATCACCGCGGTGCCGCCCTTCTTCTGGGCGTGCGCGGGCTCCGCGGCGATGCCGACGGCGACGAGCGCCGCGACAGCGGTCGCGGTTCTGAAGCATGCGGTAAGATTACGGACGGACATGTTGGCGTCTCCCCTGGGATCGATCGGTTATCCTATACGAAAAATCCAGCCCGCTGCCATGACGGCGCGTTTAGGCGCGACGCGGCCGCTGCCACACCTCTGGGTTGACGACGAGGTCCTCGCGCGGTCTTCCGCCGCCGGCGACGGCCAGGATGTTTTCGGTGGCGATCGTCATCGCGGCGTCGATGGCCCGCTTGTTCCCGCCGGCAGCATGCGGCGTGAAGATCGCGTTCTTCGCCTTGAGAAGCGGCGATCCCACCGGTGGCTCCTTCTTGAAGACGTCGAGGCCGGCACCGGCGATCCGGCCGGAATCCAGAGCATCGGTCAGCGCCTGCTCGTCGACCATGCTGCCGCGGGCCGCGTTGATCAGGTAAGCCGTCGGCTTCATCAGGCCGAGCGTGCGGGCGTTGATCAGGTCGGCGGTCTCGGCATTGGCCGAGCAGTGCAGGCTGACGATGTCGGACGAGCGGAAGATCGTGTCCTTGTCGACCAGCTCCAGGCCGTTCGCCTTGATGAAGGCGTGATCCGGCTTGACGTCGTCGACCAGGATCCGCATCTCGAAGGCCTTGGCGCGGCGGACCACGGCCTTGCCGATGCGTCCGAGCCCGATGATCCCGATCGTCGATTTCCACAGGGAGTCGTGCGTCTGCGCCTGCCAGCCGCCGGCGGCGATCTGCGGATGGTAGGTGAAGAGGCGTGTCGCCAGCGCCCCCATCATCGAGAAGGCGAGGTCGGCGACCGACTCGTGGTTGGAGCCGAAGGCCATCGCCAGCACGACGCCGTGGGCCGTCGCCGCATCGACGTCGACCGCGTCCCAGCCGACGCCGAGGCGCGCGATCACCTTGAGGTCCTTGGCCGCCTCGAACACGGGCTCGATGTAGCGCTCGGCACCGGCCATGGTCGCGATGCAGCCGTCGAGCGCTTTCGCCAGCTCCTCCGGCGTGAAGTTGCGGCCGTTCGGGTTGAAGACGAGG
>JBGALV010000005.1:0-89652 GCA_044223515.1 Alphaproteobacteria bacterium | reverse complement strand
GCACGAGTTGACTGCGACTACGAAGGGATCGGAGTCCGAAATCACTCCACAGTCTACATACTCGAGATATCGCTTGTGCTTCGCTCGTATGGCTGTCGTCCACCTGAGAAGGATTTCCTTATGTGGGATGGTAACGACAACCGGCTCCTCTGACGCATTGCTCTTCAGATACTCCTGAGGAAGACGATTCACTCCCTCTCCCGGACCTGGAGTAACCGCTTCTACCCACGCCCCGATGCTGCACTTCTCCACCTTAAAATCAGGACCTTCGTTACTCGATGCAATCGTAGCTCCTAAGCACCTCAGGTGATGGGCAAGAAGCATCTCCCAGTAGCGTTGATAGTACTTGGTCTCGTCGTCGCCGAGAAATTCGTCGCAGAAAATCGAATCCGCAAGCGGCTGGAATGGTCGCCAAAGCTGATAGAGGTGCTCGTGTATTGCTGTCCGCCCCGTGACGGACGCACCATATCGACGTACGCAGAGCGCCTCCAATTTCTCTAATGTCAACATGTCTTCACGAAGCCGCTGATCCTTGAAAGTTACAGCGCGAAAGGCTGGTGCCCGCGGAGGGACTTGAACCCCCACTCCCGTTGCCAGGAAACGAATTTTAAGTCCGTTGCGTCTACCGATTTCGCCACGCGGGCATTAGCCTTTTTGCTCGTTCCAACTACGAACATTCAACCCCTTAGTGAGCCTGGGCGATAACCAGCGAGCATAGTGCTCCATGATCATTTGGGTGCTTGTTCGGCAGTTATTGGCAATCTCGAATGCGCTCACACCGGAAAGAAGACGGAATGAGATGTAGGTATGCCGGCACACCGTCAAATCCCGCTTTCTCGGAGGACGATCATTGGTCCAACGCAGATTCGCTTTCTCAAGAACGGCACGGAACATGTCGCGATGATATGCAAGGAACAGAGGCTCGGTCGAGCGTTTGGGATTGTTGATCTTTCGCCGCGCTGCGATGCGCCGGAAGGCATCCACCGCACCGTCCATCGTGCGACACTCGCCGGTCCCTCGCTTTCCTTTGATATTCTTGATCAGCAGGAACTTGCGGCGTTCCCCGTCATTCGTTTCCTCGTGCTCGGTAACGTCGCAGAACCGCACGTTACGGGCTTCACCGACACGGAGCCCCGCATTGGTGTTGAAGATCACGTAGTCATAAAGCTCTAGAGCATCGTCCGCCCAACGAGTCTTTTTTAGGGACTTCGCGTGCTCCCGAAGCGCTCGATGGAGGGCGCGATACTCTCCCGGCTCAAACCAAACTCGAGGAGTCTTGATCCGAGGACCGACACTGACTTCCTTCAGTGATGGCACCGTCTTGACGATGCCAATGCGGTAAGCCTCGTTGAGGACGAGCCGCAGCGCATTCTTCAGCTGATGCAGCGTTCCACGGGACATTGGCTTCGGTTGAGCCTGCTTTTCCTCGACGAACTTGTTCCAGAGAACGACGTCGACCCGCGCGATCGGCGTCTTTCCAAAGAACGGGAGGATGTGACTCTGGAGAATTTTCTCGATGCCCGAGAGATAGACTTTGCTTCGCTCTTGAGCAGTGACGCGAGTTGCCATTGTCGCGAGCGCCTTTTTTGCGATGGCATCTACAGTCGGACCGTAGCCTTCGGTCGGCATACCGAGGGTCAAAATTTCGGCTTGCTTGAGAGTGAACCACTTCTCGGCGGCGGCTATAGCAGCGCTCCGATTGGACTCCTTGGTCGAGCGGCGGACGTATTTGCTTTTGAAATGGAAGCCGCAGAACCAGTACGGGGAGTTATGACGCCGAAAGAGGTGAAGCCGCCCGTCGAACCTGGTAAATTTTTGATCCATGTTGACGCTTAGTAGCTGCCGATCTCGACGAAATGATACGTCGTGTCCAGCGCGTGAGAAAGGCGACCCGTGATGAGGGGGCGCTGTGGGTAGCTTATGGGAAGTCTCATGAAACCTAATAAATGTCAATTAAAACAATATACTAGCTCATAAATTTAGGGTATTTTAAGTCCGTTGCGTCTACCGTTCCGCCAAGCGGGCGCCGGCGGCGAAGCTATAGGCTGAGGCCGGCGATGTCACGGCGGCGCGCGTGTGCGCGCCTCCTATCGCCTCCTATATTGAGCATATGAGACGGTCGAAGGCTGCCATGGGCGACCTGTTCGCGGCATCCGAGCCGCGCCCCGCACGCGAGGAGATCGCGACGGGCGCCTGGGTGCTGCGCGGCTTCGCGCGCGACGTCGCGGACGAGTTGCTCGCGGCGATCGGAGAAATCGCCGAAGCGGCGCCCTTCCGGAACATGATCACGCCGGGCGGCTTTCGCATGTCGGTCGCGATGACCAATTGCGGCGAGGCCGGCTGGGTCACCGACCGGAAGGGCTATCGCTATCAGCCCGTCGATCCCGAGACCGGCCGCAGATGGCCGCCGACCCCGGCGGCATTCCTCGATCTCGCGCGCCGCGCTTCGGAAGCGGCCGGCTTGAACGAATTCCGCCCCGATGCCTGCCTCGTCAACCGCTACGAGCCTGGCACGAGGCTGACGCTGCATCAGGATCGGAACGAACGCGACTTCGGCCAACCGATCGTCTCGGTCTCCCTCGGCATCCCCGCGACCTTCCTGTTCGGCGGAGACGACCGGCGGGATCGGCCGAAGCGCGTGGCGGTCGAGCATGGCGACGTCGTCGTGTGGGGCGGACAGGCGCGCCTCGCCTTCCACGGCGTCGCCGAACTCAAGGACGCGGAGCATCCGGCGACCGGGCGGCTCCGCTACAACATCACGCTGAGGAAGGTGCTCTAGGAGATAAAGGGCGCCGGGATCGGCGGCTGGCCGATCGCGGCGCGCAAGACCGACCAGTGCTGGGTCTCCGCCCCCATGATCGAGGCGGCTGCCTTGGCGAGGTCGCGGTTCTGGAACACCGGAACGGTCGACAGATAGGCGCTGGCCGCGCCCTTCTCGAGCTCGGCGGCGAAGGCGAGAACGGCCGCCTGGTCGGTGAGCTTCTCGGTGCGGAAGCCGTAGTCCTTCACCTCCTTCGCCTCGACCGGGCGGCCGCCGAGGCCGCGGATCGTGCGATCGAGGAGCTTGGCGTGCTCGCGATGGTCGTTCTGGAAGGCGACGGCGACCTGGAGCACCGAGGGGGTCAGCAACTTGGACTCGGCGCCGAGCTGATAGGCCGCGATCGCCTCGTATTCGAGGCCGAGCGCCACGTTCAGAAGATCGACGTCGGACTGACGCGGCGCCGCCGTGCTCGCGGTCTTCTCGCCCGAGGACGAGCATCCCGCCAGCATCGCAAAGGCGGCGACCGAGAGCGTCGCACGTCGAGTGGTTGCCAAAGCCATCGCATTCCTCCGACCCGGGAAGTTCGTCCTTCTACGCCGCCTGCTCCTCGCGCGGATCACCGCCGAGGCTTCGAATCATGGTCTTCAGCTCCTCGGTGACGGCGGCCAGCCGTGCGGCGTCGGTGCCGCGCGAGACCAGGCTGACGCCGAAGCCGCCGGCGCGGAAATAGGGATAGCTGCCGATCTCGATGTCGGGGAAACGCTCCTGGATCGCGGTCAGATCCTTGGCGATCGTGCCTTCGCCGAGCGCGCAGGTGACGGAGCGGCTCAGGACCGGCTGGCCGTGCCGAAGCTTGCCCTTGATGCCGTCGAACATCGCGCGCATCACCAGCGGCACGCCGGCGAGCACGAAAACGTTCTCCATGCGGAAACCCGGCGCCCGGCTGACCGGGTTCTCGACCAGGGTCGCCCCCTCCGGCACATGCGCCATGCGGAGCCGCGCCTCGTTGAGCGCGCCCTTCGGGTAATGCGCCTCCAGCACGCGCACCGCCTCGGGATCGAGACGCAGCTTCACGCCGAAGGCCTTGGCCAAGCATTCCGAGGTGATGTCGTCGTGGGTCGGCCCGATGCCCCCGGTGGTGAAGACATAGGTGCAGCGCGCGCGCAGCTCGTTGACGGTGGCGATGATCTGAGCCTCGTCGTCGCGGATGACGCGGGCCTCGACCAGCTTGATGCCGATCTCGCCGAGGCCGGTCGCCAGGTACGCCAGGTTTGCGTCCTGGGTGCGGCCGGAAAGGATCTCGTTGCCGATGATGAGGACGGCGGCGGTGATGGTGGATGTGCTCATGCGTGGACGATCTTAGCCGAGCGTCGCGCCTTGGACACGCCATCGCTTGAAGGCGGGGGCCGCCGCACCTAGCTTCCGCCCCCATGCGCTTCGACCCGCCGCTGATCCGGGGCGTCCTCGCCCGCCGCTACAAGCGCTTCCTCGCCGATGTCGAGATCGGCGGGAAGCTCGAGACCGTCCATTGCCCCAATCCCGGCGCGATGCTGGGCCTGAGCACGCCGGGATCGGAGGTCTGGGTCAGCCGTTCGCGCAATCAGGCCCGGAAGCTGCCCCTGACCCTCGAGCTGGTCCGGGTCGGCGACTGCCTGGTCGGGGTCAACACCACCCACCCGAACGGCCTGGTCGAGGAGGCGCTCCGGGCCGGGGCGATCCCGGAGCTCGCCGGCTACGACACGGTCCGTCGCGAGGTCCGCTACGGAACATCGAGCCGGATCGACCTGCTTCTCGAAGGCGCCGGCCGGCCGCCCTGCCACGTCGAGATCAAGAACGTACATTTAAGGCGCCTCGACGGCCCGAACCCGGGCGCGGCGGAGTTTCCGGACTCGGTGACGGTCCGCGGCACCAAGCATCTGGGGGAGCTTGCCGAAGTCGCCCGAGCTGGTGGCCGGGCGGTCATGGTCTATGTCGTCCAACGGGACGATTGCGATCGTTTCACCCTTGCCGGGGACATCGATCCTGACTACGTCCAGGCAATGACCCTGGCCAAGGCGGCCGGGGTCGAGGCGCTGTGCTATACTTGCGCCGTCACCACGCATGGAATCACGCTGGCAGCACCGTTGCCGCTGGCGATCGACGGAGAGAGCTGAAGAGTTGATGTACCAGGAGCAGGTCGATCGCGGCCGGCGGCGCGACGAGGATACCGCCCGCATTCACGGGCCTGAGGATTTCGAGGGCATGCGCAAGGCCGGCCGGCTGGCCGCCGAGACGCTCGACTTCATCATGCCCCATGTCCGCCCCGGGATCACGACCGGCGAGCTCGACCGGCTCTGCCATGGCTTCATCCTCGACCACGGCGCGACGCCGGCTCCGCTCGGCTACAAGGGCTTTCCGAAATCGATCTGCACCTCGGTCAACCATGTCGTCTGCCACGGCATCCCCGACGACAAGAAGACCCTGATCGAAGGCGACGCCCTCAACATCGACGTGACCGTGATCCTCGACGGCTGGCACGGCGACACCTCGCGCATGTTCGGCGTGGGCCAGGTCGGCGTGAAGGCGAAGAAGCTGATCGACGTCACCTACGAGGGGATGATGCGTGGCATCGCAGCGGTGAAGCCCGGCGCCACGCTCGGCGACATCGGGCACGCGATCCAGTCCTACGCCGAAGCCAATCGTTTCTCTGTGGTCCGCGACTTCTGCGGCCACGGCCTCGGGCGCATCTTCCACGAGGCGCCTAGCGTGCTGCACTACGGCCGCGCCGGCGAAGGCATGGTGCTGAAGGAAGGCATGTTCTTCACCGTCGAGCCGATGATCAATGCCGGCCGCTACGAGGTGAAGGTGCTGGCCGACGGCTGGACCGCGGTCACCCGCGACAAGAGCCTCTCGGCCCAGTTCGAGCATTCGGTCGGCGTCACCAAGGACGGCGTCGAGATCTTCACGACGTCGCCCAAGGGCCTGCACCAACCGCCCTATGACCGAGCCGGCTGACCCGGTCGAAGCTGCCGAGGCAACGCCGCACTACCACGGCCACCGACAGCGCCTGCGCGAACGCCTGCTCGCCGTCGGTGGCGAGCAGATGCCGGACTACGAACTCCTCGAGCTCGTCCTGACGCTGGCGATCCCGCGGCGCGACGTGAAGCCGCTGGCCAAGACCCTCATCGATCACTTCGGCAGCTTCGCCGGCGCCATCGCCGCCGACCAGGCCGCGCTCGAGAACGTCAAGGGAATGGGCGAAGGCGCGGTCGCGGCCCTCAAGGTGATCGAGGCCGCCGCGATCCGGCTCGCGCGCGAAGAGATCTCGGACAAGCCGCTGATCGGCTCCTGGAACCGGCTGCTCGACTATTGCCGCACCACCATGGCACGCGGCCAGACCGAACAGTTCCGCGTGCTGTTCCTCGACCGCAAGA
Organism: Alphaproteobacteria bacterium; assembly: GCA_044223515.1. Lineage (GTDB taxonomy): Bacteria > Pseudomonadota > Alphaproteobacteria > SHVZ01 > SHVZ01 > SHVZ01. The sequence continues at coordinate 83,478 of JBGALV010000005.1, read as the reverse complement.
ACCGCCTGATCAAGGACGAGGTGCAGCAGACCGGCACCGTCGATCACACGCCGGTCTATCCGCGCGAGATCATGAAGCGCGCGCTCGAGCTCGGCGCCAGCGCGCTGATCCTCGTTCACAATCACCCTTCGGGCGATCCGACGCCGAGTCGCGCCGACATCGACATCACCAAGGACGTGCAGAAGGCGGCACAGGCGCTGGGCGTGCAGGTGCACGACCACCTGATCATCGGCCGCTCCGGCCACACGAGCTTCAAGAGCCAGGGCCTGCTGTGAGCCGCGGCCGGCTCCGGATGCTCAAGAACCGGATCACCGGCGTCTAGGCCTCGCGCCGGTCGGAACCGCGAACCCCGGCGCCCCGTTAATCCTCGTCGCGACGATTCAAGAGGCAGCCATGCGGCTCGTTCCACATCTCTGGTATTCCACCGAGGCAGAAGAGGCGGCGAATTTCTACACGTCGATCCTGCCCAACTCGCGCATCGACAGCATCACGACGATGCCCGCCGACTCGCCGAGCGGGCCCGAGGGCTCGGTCAAGGTCGTCGAGTTCACGCTGATCGGCCAGCCGTTCGTCGCGTTCAGCGCCGGACCGCTCGACTCCTTCAACCATGCCATCTCGCTCATGGTCGAATGCGAGAACCAGGCCGAGATCGACGCTCTCTGGGAGGCGCTCGCCAAGGGCGGCAGCGTCGAGCAATGCGGCTGGCTCAAGGACCGGTACGGCCTTTCGTGGCAGATCACGCCCAAAGTCCTGGCCGAAATGATGAAGGACACGGACCGCGCCAAGGCCCGGCGCGTCGCCGAGGCGATGATGAAGATGGTCAAGCTGGACGTCGCCGCGCTGAAGAAAGCCTACAACGGCGCCTGACGACGCCGAGGACGACGGCTGACGCCGGGCGCGGCGGGGACTAAGTTCTCCGTCGCGCATGCTCCTTCTCAAGCTCGCCCTCTCGCCGACGCTGATCCTGATCGCGAGCCTGGCGGCGCGGCGCTGGGGCGTGCTGGTCGCCGGATGGATCGCGGGTTTCCCGCTCACGTCCGGCCCGGTCTCGATCTTCCTCGCCGTCGAGCAGAGCCCGGCATTCGCCCGGACCGCGGCCCAGGCGACGCTGGTCGGCGTTGTCGCGATGACGGTCTTCTGCCTCGCCTATGCGAAGCTCTCTCCCCGGCACGGCATCGCCCTGTCGCTGGTCGGCGCGGTCGCCGCGCTCCTTGGCACGACGGCCGTCCTGCTGGCGCTCGCCCCGTCGCTGCCCGTGACCCTCGCGCTCCTCCTGGGAACCACGCTCGGGTCACTGGCGGCGATCCCCAGGAGGCCGCTCGATGCGCCCGTAGGCGATCCGCCGTGGTGGGACATACCGGCGCGCATGGCGGTCGCGGTCGGCCTCGTCGTCGGGCTGACCGAGTTCGCCGGCCTGCTCGGGCCGGAGCTCTCCGGGCTGATCTCGCCTATCCCGATCTTCGCTTCGGTGCTCGCAGTCTTCACCCACCGCCACGACGGCGGGAATGCCGCGGCCGAGCTTCTCCGCGGCGTGATCCTCGGCAGCTTCTCCTTCTCGGCCTTCTTCCTCGTGATCGCGCTCGGACTCGAGCGCCTCGGTCTGGTCGAAGCCTATGCCTTGGCCACCTTGGTCTCGATGATCGTCAACGGAACGACCCTCGTGTTGTCGCGCCGTCGAGCCTAGCGGATGCAGCACCTCGCCGCTGCGGGACTTGCCCTCAGGCGGCTTTCGCGCCAAACAACATCCTCCATCCCCTGCGATCCGATCGCCGTGCCGCACCTCATCATCTTCGTCGGCATCTGCATTCTCGGCCTCCTGGTGAGCTGTGTTCTCTAGGCTCCTGCTCGCGCTCCTCGCGCTCGTGACCGTCGCGGCCTGCCAGCCGCTGCCGCGGCCGTTCGAGGACCAGTCCAAGGAAGGCAACGAGCTTCTGACGCTCGCCAACCGCGGTGGCGTCGTGGTCACGCCGGTCGAGGGAGCCCCCAACCCGTCCGCCTTCGCCGAAGCAATCGCCGACGAGCTCCGCCGCCTCGACGTGCCGGCAACCACCCGGGCCGGCGGTACGGGAAACCATCGCCTCGCCGGAAGGGCCCAGGTGGTGGGAGCCTCGGATGGCGGCCGTGACGAGATTTCCCTCAGCTGGTTCCTGACCCGCGCCGATGGCGCCCTGGTCACCAGCTCGCCGGCCAATTGGCGGGTCCCGAGCGAGGGATGGGCGAACGGGTCGCCCGACACGATGCGCGCGGTCGCCGGGCTCGCGGCGCCGGAGCTGGTCGACCTGATCGAGGGCGGCCGGCCGACGACCCAGGGCGGGCCCGCTCTCGTCGTCTGGGCTGTCGACGGCGCGCCGGGGGATGGCGCGGTTTCGCTCAAGGCTGCGCTGGAACGATCGCTGAAGCGCGCCGGATACCGCGTGCTTTCCGACCTCGCCGAGGATTCTCTCGTCGTCTCCGGCGCCATCCGCATCCAGCCAGCCGGCACCGGGCGGCAGCGCGTCAACATCCTCTGGGCGATCCTCGGCAGCGACGGGGCCGAGCTCGCACAAATCGAGCAGGAGAACGTGGTCACCGCCGGCCTCCTCGACGGTCCCTGGGGCGAGGTCGCCCGCCAGATCGCCGCCGCCGCGATCGACGGCATCACCGAGGTCATCGACCAGGTGCGGAAAGAAAAGGCGAGCTGAGGGCGTGCGCGAGACCGTCCTTTCGGCGACGATCCTCGCGATCGCGTTGACCGGCGACGCCCTGCTCTACGTGGTGCTGCCGGCGCATGCGGCGGATTTCGGCGTCGATCTCGCCCTGGTCGGCGTGCTCCTGTCGGCCAACCGGATCATCCGCATATTCGGCTACGGCGCCGTGGTCGCGATCGGCGAGCGGCTCGGCACCCGACGGCTCAGCCTGCTCGCGGCGTCCGCCGCGGCGGCGACGACCTTCGCCTACGGCTTCGGCTCCGGCTTCGCCCAGCTTCTCGCCGGGCGCCTCGGTTGGGGCCTCGCCTTCGCAGCACTCAATCTCACGTCGCTGGTCTATGCCGCCTCGGTCAAGGAGGCGCCTGTCCGCAGCGTCGGCATGGCGAGCGCCATCCGCCAGTCGGGCCCGACCCTGGCAATGGCGGGCGGTGCGGCGCTGGTGCCGTTCACGGGGCCGCAGGGCATCTTCGTCGTGCTCGGAGCCCTGACCTTGCTCGCCATCCCGCTCGCCGCGATGCTGCCGCCGGTCGAGCGCCGTGCCCCGCGCCAGTCGCGCGCATTGTTCCCGAAGCCGAGCCGCCTCGACCTCATGTACTTCGTGATGACGCTGTCGGTCGACGGCATCTTCACGATCACCATCACGCTGCTGCTCAAGGATCTCGTCTCGGTCGAGTCCGCGGTCCTGTCCGCCGGGTTGGTGCTGGCGCTCAAGGGGCTGGTGCAGGTGGTGCTGTCGCCGGTGGGCGGCGCGCTCGGCGAACGCTTCGGCGCCCAGCGGCTCATGATCCTCATGCAGGCGTTCATGGTGATCGGCCTCGCCCTGGTGGCGATCTCGGCCGAGCGCTGGCCGCTTATGCTTCTCCTCAGCATGGCGACCGTCGCGATGTCGCGGGCGGTTCTGCAGGTCCTGATCCTGGCGGTCGCAGCGCAGCGCCACCCCGACGACGCCATGCGCAGCTTTTCCACCCTGGCGACCTGGGGCGACATCGGCTCCGCGGTCGGCCCGCTGCTGGCCGGGTTCCTCTTCGTTAACGTCTCGGCTCTCGGTCTGTATCTGGGAATGGCGGCGGCAATCGCGGCTTCCGCCGTATTCGACCGCCTGCGGCCTCAGAACGATTGACGGGGCCGGCACTGTCCAAGAGACTGCGCCATCCGTACGGGGCCACGGTTAGGTTGTGGGGGAATGGGCGGTTTTCTAGGTTTATTTGAATGACTTCCAATCGACAGCCGCTGTCGCCGGTGCTCGATCAGATCCTCAATGGAGGCACGGGCGTCTCGCTCAATCTGCCGGCCATCCGGAAGAAGGTTCTCGACGAAGAGCGGATGTTCCTGACCGAAGGACTGAACAACGCCTTCGTATTCAAATTCCCCCGTTTCGGCGAGACCAAGGAAGAGCCCCAGGACCTCGATTCCATCCAGTCGAAGAAGCAGCCGCGTCCGATCGAGACCGGGCTGTTCGTCCCCTATGACGTCAAGGACCCGGTGCGCGGCGGCTACGCGATCTATCTGCGCCAGGCGAACTACGCCAACCTGCTGCGCGACCTGATGGGCGTCGACGTCGAGAACACCAAGCAGTTCGCGACCGACGTCGACATCCTGAACATGATCGACGAGCTGCCGTCGCTGGACCCGTTCCTCTTGAAGGAGTCCTTCAGCCTCGCCGGCATCAAGGTCAGCCCGCGCTACTTCGAGATCACGCCGAAGGAAGAGCGCGAGATCCGCGACCTGATCCAGGACAAGATCCTGCCGATCGTCGGCACCGCGCTCGGCGTCCGCTCGCGCCTCGACCTGATCAACAAGTCGAAGGGCTTCCTCGAGGCGATCTGGGATCCGTCGCTGCCCGAGGCGTCGCTGTTCGTCTCGGCCTTCGGCATCTCGACGGGCGACGCCGCCAGCGTCTTCGGCGCCTGGAAAGGCGTCACCTACTACCAGTACGCCTTCCAGCGCTACCGCGAGCGTCTGGCGATGGTGTTCTCATGGATGGGATCGGAGATGTCGGTCCCGGTCGACCTGCAGCAGAACCGCGCCTATGCCGAGCAGCAGCGGATGTACAAGCACTCGGTGATCAAGCGGATGAAGGACATGGTGCGCGAGCTCGGCCAGATCTTCCGCGAGTACGAGAGCTGCTATTCGGAGTTCCTGGACCGCGCCAACCCGAAGCCGTTCCGCGAGTTCCTGCTGAGCGCCAGCAAGATCTATTGGTTGCTCGGATACTGCACGACCGCGATCGCGCACATCTGCACGTGCTTCCGCTCGACCGTCCTCGCGCGCCAGAGCCGGCGGCTTTCCTTCGACCAGACCAACCAGCTGCTGTCGAGGCTCGACCTCGCGGTGAACCGTCACCGCGACCGCGACTCCACGATCGCCTAACTCATCGGCGTCCGACGCGCCCGCTGCCCGCCGTCAGGCGGAGAGACGGCCGTGGCACTGCTTGAACTTCTTGCCGGAGCCACAGGGGCAGAGCGCGTTGCGCGAGACCTTGCCCCAGGTCGCGGGATCGTTGGGGTCGACCGCGGCACCGGGATCGCCGCCCTGCACGGCCTCGCCGTCCGGACCCACCAGCACGCTGCGGCGGCGAAGCGCACGGCTCGGAAGCTCGTAGTCCGCCGGCTCCTCGGCCCGGATCGCGACATGGGCCAGCGACTTGATCACCGTCTCGCGCAGCTTCGAGAGCATCTCCTCGAACAGCACGAAGGCTTCCGACTTGTACTCGTTCAGCGGATCGCGCTGGGCATAGGCCCGGAGCGAGATGCCCTGGCGGAGATGGTCGAGGGTGTACAGGTGCTCCTTCCACGAGAAGTCGAGGATCTGCAGCAGCATGCTGCGCTCGACCGAGCGCATGACCTCGGGCCCGTAGTTGGCAGCCTTCTCCGCCATCTTGCGGCGGGCGGCATCCTCGATCCGCGCGCGGATCTCGTCGTCGGCGATGCCTTCCTCGGCTGCCCATTCGGCGACCGGCAGGTCGAGATTGAAGACCCTGGCGACGTCCTCGTGAAGGCCGGGCACGTTCCACTGCTCGGCATAGGCGTCGGCCGGAATGTGGCGCGCCACCATCTCGGCGATGATCTGCTCGCGCATCACCTCGATCGTCTCGGCGACGTCGTCGGCGAGCATGATCTCGCGGCGCTGCTCGTAGATGACCTTGCGTTGGTTGTTCATCACGTCGTCGTAGCGCAGCAGCTGCTTGCGGATCTCGAAGTTCCGCGCCTCGACTTTCTGCTGAGCCTTCTCCAGCGCCTTGTTGATCCAGGCGTGGACGATCGCCTCGCCCTCCTTGAGGCCGAGCTTCTGGAGCATGCCGTCGATGCGGTCTGAGCCGAAGATCCGCATCAGGTCGTCTTCGAGCGACAGGAAGAACTTCGATGCACCGGGGTCGCCCTGGCGGCCCGAACGGCCGCGGAGCTGGTTGTCGATGCGCCGGCTTTCGTGCCGTTCTGTACCCACCACGTAGAGGCCGCCCGCCTCGGTCGCGATCTGCTTGAGGCGCGCCACCTCGGCGCGGATCTCCTTTTCCTTCGCTGCCCGCTCGGCCTCGTCCTCGATGCCGCCGAGCTCCTGGCGCACGCGCATGTCGGCGTTGCCGCCGAGCTGGATGTCGGTGCCGCGGCCGGCCATGTTGGTGGCGATGGTGATCGCGCCGGGCCTGCCTGCCTGGGCGATGATGTGCGCTTCCTGCTCGTGGAAGCGGGCGTTCAGCACCGCATGCGGGATCTTCCGCTTCTTCAGGAGATCGGAGAGCATCTCCGACTTCTCGATCGAGACGGTGCCGACCAGCATCGGCTGCTGGCGCTTCTGGCACTCCTCCATCAGCGTCAGGATCGCGTCGTACTTCTCGCGCGCGGTCCGGTAGACCTCGTCGTCGGCGTCCTTGCGGATCATCGACCGGTTGGTCGGGATCTCGACGACCTCGAGCTTGTAGATCTCGCTGAACTCGCCGGACTCGGTCATCGCCGTGCCCGTCATGCCCGCGAGCTTCGGGTACATGCGGAAATAGTTCTGGTAGGTGATCGAGGCTAGCGTCTGGTTCTCGGGCTGGATCTCGAGCTTCTCCTTCGCCTCGATCGCCTGATGCAGGCCTTCCGAGAGGCGGCGGCCTTCCATCATGCGCCCGGTGAACTCGTCGACCAGGACCACCTTGCGGTCCTTGATCAGGTAGTCCTTGTCGCGATGGAACAGCGTGTGGGCGCGGAGGGCCTGGTTCAGGTGATGGACGACGTGGACGTTGTGCACGTCGTAGAGATCGCCCAGGGTGATGACGCCGGCCCCCTTGAGAAGGGCCTCCATCTTCTCGACGCCCTCTTCGGTCAGGTTGACCGTGCGCTGCTTCTCATCGAGGTCGTAGTCGCTCTTCACCAGGTTCGACATCAGCGCGTCGACGGTACGGTAGAGCTCGCTGGAGTCCTCGGCGCGGCCCGAAATGATCAGCGGCGTCCGCGCCTCGTCGATCAGGATCGAATCCACCTCGTCGACGATCGCGTAGAAGAAGTCGCGCTGGACGAGCTCCTCGGCGCGGAACTTCATGTTGTCGCGGAGATAGTCGAAGCCCATCTCCGAGTTGGTGCCGTAGGTGATGTCGCAGCGATAGGCCTGCTGGCGCTCGACGTCGTCGAGCGCGTGGTAGATCACGCCGACGGTGAGGCCGAGGAATTTGTAGATCTGCCCCATCCACTCGGCGTCGCGCTGGGCCAGGTAGTCGTTGACCGTGACGACGTGGACGCCCTTGCCGGCGAGCGCGTTCAGGTAGACCGGCAGGGTCGAGACCAGCGTCTTGCCTTCGCCGGTCTTCATCTCCGAGATCTTGCCGTCGTGCAGCACCATGCCGCCCATGAGCTGGACGTCGAAATGGCGCTGACCCAGCGTGCGCTTGGCAGCTTCCCGGACCGTGGCGAAGGCCTCGACCAGGAGGTCGTCTAGGCTCTCGCCCGCCTCCAGGCGCTTCCGGAAGGCCTCGGTCTTGGCCTTAAGCTCTTCATCTGAAAGCTTTTCCAGCTCCGGCTCGAGGGCGTTGATGGCCTCGACCCGCGGGCGCATACGCTTGACGATCCGGTCGTTGACGGTGCCGAACAACCGGCGGGCGAGGGCGCCGAACATCAAGAAACCTCGGAAAAACGCGGTGGGAGGGGGCCGTATGGGGCGGGTGACAGATAAGTGGTGCCCCTGGGCCTGTCAACGACGGCTCCCCAAGAGGGGTTGCCGGCCGAGTTGCGTCACCGGGTGATTCGGCGTACTTTATGTTAATCGTGGTTTAGACGATCCGGGCCTTCCCTGCAGAATGCGGGTTCTGGGCTTGGCATAGACTTGCGGAAGCGCATCCGACCTCAGAAGGAGGGGAACATGCTGCTACCGGTTAGCCAACCGACCCAGCCCGGCGGGTCCGCCGGCATTTCTTCACACCACCTGTACGACCTGATCGTGACCGCGGTGCCCCCCGGCACCACCGGCCTGCCCGACCATCGCCTGCACAAGCGGCAGGAGGCGGAGGAGGTCGACAGCGTCGTCACGATCGGACCCGGCGTCGGCCCGGGGTCGTCCGAGCCCAACCAGGCGCTGTCCCAGCGCATGGCGCGATGGGAGCCTGCCGCCCGGGCGCTCGGCCACGCCACCCAGGCGATTGCCGGATTCCTAAAGAGCGTCGGTGTGCCGCAGGCCCAGGCCGAGGACATGGCCCGGCGTGCCGCCGAGGCCGCTCGCGCGCAGCTGGCGATCGACCGTCAGGCGACCCAGGCCCAGTTCGAGTCCGGCCGCCTTTCGATCAAGCTTGAGGGCGTCCATGTCGGCTTCCGACACAGCTCCAGCAAGGACGAGGTTTCGGTCGGCAAGGCCGAGATCGGGATCGACGTCGACATTCCGGGGGCCCGGCACGAGGAGAGCGGCGCCAGCATCGGCAATGCCGAGGCCGAAATCGGGCTCCGCTCCGTGGGCTTCACCTACAAGGGACCAGGGGCGACCCCGGCCTATGCCGATCGCGGCGCATCGGGCGTGACCTTCACGGTCGCGGCCCCGCTCAAGGCGTCGGCGCCGAGCACCCCGGTACCGTCGGGACCGGTCGACGTCGCGATCTGAAAATTGCCGTGATCCCCGGCGGTTGCCCTTGCCGCCGTCGCGGCCGGAAAGCATGATGGACCTTGAAAGAGCAGCGGACGATCTGGTCCGCGCCTGATCCAAGGATTTCCGACATGCTTCGCCTTTTCCTGAGCCTCGCGCTCGCGACGCTCGCCGTCGCCTCCGTCCACGCCCAGACGCCGCCGGCGTCGCCCGCACCGCCCGCCGGATCGGCGGACCCGGTGATCGCCCGCATCGATGGCCAGGCGATCCTGCGCTCCGAGCTCCAGGCGACCATGCGGGGCCTGCCGGCGCAGGCCCAGGGCATGCCGATCGAGACCCTCTACCCGATGCTGCTCGAGCGCGTGATCGACCTGCGCCTGATCGGCAACGCCGCCCGCGGCTCCAAGCTCGACGAAGACCCGGCAGTTAAGAAGAAGATCGCCGAGGCGGCCGACCGCGTGCTCCAGGAGGCGATGCTGACCAAGGCCATCGAGACCAAGGTGACCGAGGCGGCGCTGCGCGAGAAGTACAAGACCTACGCCGCCACCATTCCCGGCCAGGAGGAGGTGAATGCCCGCCATATCCTGCTCAAGACCGAGGCCGAGGCGAAGGCGGTGATCGTCGAGATCCAGAAGGGCGGCGACTTCGCCGATGTCGCGAAGAAGCGGTCGATCGACCCGGGTGCTGCCAACGGCGGCGACCTCGGCTACTTCACCCGCGAGCAGATGGTTCCGGAATTCTCCGAGGCGGCCTTCAACCTGAAGAAGGGCGAGGTCACCCAGGCGCCGGTGAAGTCGTCCTTCGGCTGGCATGTCATCCGCGTCGAGGACAAGCGCACCTCCGGCCCGCCCTCGTTCGACGAGGTGAAGGCCGAGCTCCAGGAGGAGATGTCCCGCGACGTGATCCAGGACATCCTCAAGGACCTGCGGGGTAAGGCCAAGGTGGAGCGCTTCAACCTGGACGGCACGCCCAAGACCCAGTAACCAAGCGCTCCCGTCCCCACTTCATCGCGTCTCGATCCATGTCCCATCCCGTCTCCCCGCTGGCGCCGGCGGCGCAGCCCACCCTGCCGGCGATCGCCGGCGTCCGTCTGGCGACTGGCGCCGCCGGCATCCGCTACAAGGACCGCACCGACCTGCTGCTGGTCGAGATGGCGGCTGGCACCCAGGTCGCCGGCGTCTACACCAAGTCGCTGACCCGATCGGCGCCGGTCGACTGGTGCCGGAAGGCGATGGCAGGCGGCAAGGCGCGGGCGCTGGTGGTCAACGCCGGCAACGCCAACGCCTTCACCGGCAAGGCCGGCGATGCCAGCGTCGAGCGCACGGTGAAGGCGACGGCGAAGCTGCTGGGATGCGGCGAAAACGAAGTGTTCGTCGCCTCGACCGGCGTCATCGGCGAGCCAATGGCCGACGACCGCCTGACCGCGGCCCTGCCCGGCCTCCAGTCGAAGCTCAACGACGACTGGGCCGCGGCGGCGCGCGCGATCATGACCACCGACACCTATCCGAAGGCGGTCACGCGCACGACGAAGATCGACGGCCTCGAGGTGCGGCTCCAGGGCATCATCAAAGGCTCCGGCATGATCCAGCCGGACATGGCGACGATGCTCGGCTTCATCTTCACCGATGCGGCGGTCGCGGCGCCGGCGCTGCAGGCGCTGCTGACCAAGTACACGCCGCGCACCTTCAACTCGATCACCGTCGACTCCGACACCTCGACCTCGGACACGGTCCTGCTCTTCGCCACCGGCAAGGCGGGCCATGCTCCGATCGCCGACGCGAGGGATGCGAAGCTCTCCGGATTCCGCCGCGCGCTCAAGGCGGTGATGCGAGACCTTGCCCTCCTTGTCGTCAGGGACGGCGAGGGCGTCGAACGCCTGATCACCATCGACGTCACTGGTGCGGCGTCCGAGAAGACCGCGCGCAAGATCGGCCTCGCGATCGCCAACTCGCCGCTGGTCAAGACCGCGATCGCCGCGGGCGACGCGAACTGGGGCCGCATCGTCATGGCCGTCGGCAAGTCCGGCGAGAAGGCCGACCGCGACAAGCTCTCGATCTCGATCGGCGGCGTCGCCGTCGCCAAGGACGGCGCCCGCGTCGAAGGCTTCGACGAAGCGCCGGTCGCCAGGCACATGTCCGGCCGCGACATCCGCATCGCCGTCGACGTCGGCATCGGCCGCGGCAAGGCGACCGTGTGGACCGGCGACCTGACCCATCGCTACATCGACATCAATGGCAGCTACCGGAGCTGATCTCCCGCTCGTTTCCGAGCGCCTGATCCTCCGGCGTCCCGCAGCATCCGACGCGCCGGCGATCGCAGCCGCGGTCGCCGATCCGGACATCCTGGCGTTCCTGCCGCTGCTGCCCGATCCCTACGCGCTCGTCGACGCCGAGCGCTGGATCGCCGAGGCGGACGAGAGCTACGGTCGGATCGGCATCTGCGACCTCGTGATCTGCCGGGCGAGTGACGGCGCGCTGGTCGGCGTGGTGGGGTTCCGCCCGCGCTCGGACGGCACCGCGGAGACCGGCTACTGGATCGCCAAGGATCATCGTGGCCACGGATACGCGGCGGAGGCGACACGCCGCTTCGCGGCCCATGCCTTCGAGCGCCTCGGCTATCGACGCATCGTCGCCGCGGTGAAGCCGGAGAACGTCGCCTCGCAGAAGGTCATCGCCCGGATCGGCTTCGTCCGGATCGGCGAGGAGACGCGCGATTATCCGAACCGCGGCTGGCATCACCGGCTCGATGTCTATGCGCTCGACGCGCCCGAATGCGGCCGCGACACGGTACTGCCGCCGGTGCCGACGGTGCTGGTGTCGGCCGTCGCCCTCGTCGACATCGACGGACGCGTGCTGATCGCCCAACGCCCGCCCGGCAAGTCGATGGCCGGGCTCTGGGAATTCCCGGGGGGCAAGGTGAACGAGGGCGAGACACCGGAGGCGGCGCTGGTCCGCGAGCTCAAGGAGGAGCTCGGCATCGACACCGCCGGCAGCTGCCTCGCGCCTTTCACCTTCGCCTCCCACCGCTACGACCGCTTCCACCTGCTGATGCCGCTCTACCTCTGCCGGCGCTGGCAGGGCACGCCGACGCCGCGCGAAGGCCAGACGCTCGCCTGGGTCAGGCCCGCGCGCCTCGGCGACTACCCGATGCCGCCGGCCGACGTGCCGCTGGTCGCGATGCTGCGCGACTTCCTCTGATCCGTGGCGCGCTGGTCCGACAAGCCCGAGTCCGATCGCAGCCTGAAGCGCGGCATCAAGGACGGCATGGGACAGGCCGTCCTGACCGGCGTCGTCGACAACTACATGAACGCCTATGCGGTGCTGATCGGGCTGACGGCATCGCAGATCGCGATCGTCGCCGCGTTCCCGAGCTGGATCGGCTCGTTCGTCCAGATCGCCGGCGCCTGGCTCGCGCGGCGCGGCGTGAAACGGAAGGCGCTGATCATCACCGGCTGCGCGATCCAGATCGCGATGCTGCCGACGGTGCTGGCGCTCCCCTGGCTGTTCCCCGACCACGCCTATCCGATCCTGATCGCGTGCGCGGCGATCTACCAGGCCGGCAACCACCTGATGCAGCCGAGCTGGATCAGCCTGATCGGCGACCATCTGCCGGAGAACCTGCGCGGCCGCTACTTCGGCCGGCGCACGGGCCTTTCCGGCGTCATCGGCTTCACCGTCATGGCCGCGGCCGGCGGCGTGCTGCACTGGTTCGAGCACCAGGACCTGGCGCGCGCCGGGTTCGCCACGATCTTCGCGGTCGGCGGGATCGGCCGGCTCTACTCGCTCTGGCAGCTCGCCGGCGTCAGCGATCCCGGCATCACGCCGGATGCGGAGAGCCTGATCTCCGACGGCGGCGGGCTCCGCCGGCTGTGGCAGTCGAACTTCTTCCGCTACTCGCTGTCGATCGGGCTGATGTTCGCCGCCGTCTCGTTCGCCGGCCCGTTCTTCCACGTCTACATGCTGCGCGAGCTGCACTTCACCTACATCGAGTTCATGGGGAACATGCTGGCGGCGGCGGTGACCCAGGCTGCGCTGATGCCGGTCTGGGGCCGCGTTCGCGACATGAGCGGCAACCGCGTGGTCATCGTGATCTCCGGCGCGCTGATCCCGCTGGTGCCGGTGGTGTGGGTATTCACCACGAACTACTGGGCACTGTTCTTCGCCCAGATGATCGTCGGCGTCGCGTGGTCCGGCTACACGCTGGCCGCCACCACCTTCCTCTACGATACGGTGCCGCCGGCGCGGCGCGCGCTCGCGACCGCGGTGCATACGGTGCTCAGCCTGTCGTTCTGGTCGGCCGGTGCCTTCTTCGCCGCCTGGCTCACCAGCCGCATGCCGACCGAGATCACGCTGTTCGGCGAGACCTATGTCTGGGGGAGCCAGCTGGTGGCGATGTTCGCGCTGTCGGCCGTGCTGCGTGGCCTGGTCGCGATCCTGACCCTTCCCCGCCTGGCCGAGACACGGCCGTAACCTTGCCGTGATCGCGATTGCGCTGCGGCGCGCGGCGCAGGACTATGCCTGAACGTCCGTATAACGAGTGGACGGTTCGAGGATCGGATGTCGATCGACGCTTTCATCGCGGCATCGCGCTTCGGCCTGGGTGCCCGCCCGGGCGAACTCGCCGAGATCAAGGGCGACCCGCGTGGCTGGCTGCTCGCCCAGCTCCAGGACGGATCGGAGCCGACCGCCGGGGTCGGCCGCACCGCCGACCGCCTCAAGCTCTTCTTCGAGTCCCGCCGCAACGGCGGCGACGAGGCCGTGATCCAGCTCTATCGCAAGGAATACCGAGAGGGCTTCATCGCCGATGTCGGCGCGCGCATCCGCCGCTCGGTGACCACGCGAGAGCCCTTTCGCGAACGTCTGGTCCACTTCTGGAGCAACCACTTCACCGTCTCCGCCGTGCGGCCCGTGGTCTCCGGGATCGCCGTCGCCTTCGAGGACGAGGCGATCCGCCCACACGTGACCGGCCGCTTCGCCGACCTGCTGCTCGCCGTCGTCCGCCACCCGGCGATGCTTCTCTATCTCGACCAGGCCGAGTCGATCGGGCCCAACAGCCGTGCCGGTCAGCGCCGGCAGCGCGGCCTCAACGAGAATCTCGCACGCGAGATCCTGGAGCTGCATACCCTCGGTGTGGAGGGCGGCTACGGCCAGGTTGACGTCCGCGCTCTCGCCGAGATGCTGACGGGCTGGACGATCGGCAACCTGCAGCGCGGCATCGTCGGCGAGTTCCTCTACGTCAACCCGGTCCACGAGCCCGGGCCGAAGAACCTACTCGGTCGGGATTTCGCCGAAGGCGGCGAGCGCGAGGCGCGGGATGCGCTCGAGTTCATCGCCCGCTATCCCGCGACCGCGCGTCATGTGGCGACCAAGCTCGCCCGGCACTTCATCGCCGATCAGCCGCCGGCCGAAGCGGTGGACCGCATCGCCCGCGTGTTCCGCGATACCGACGGTGATCTTGCGCAGGTCATGCGCGCCGTGATCGCCGAAGACCTCGCCTGGCGCGACCCGCTGACCAAGGTTCGAAGCCCGGCCGACTTCGTCGTCGCCGCCTTGCGCGCGACCGACGTCAAGCCCGAGAGCGGGCCGCTGATCCGCACCCAGGCGCTGCTGGGCCAGGCACCGCTGACCGCGCCGTCGCCGGCCGGATGGCCCGACGACGCCGCGGCCTGGGCGACGCCCGAGGCGATGATGCGCCGGGTCGAGTTCGCGCTCTCCTTCGCCGGACGCGTGCGCCCGAAGCAGGAGCCGGGCGACCTCGCCGAGTCGGTGCTGGGCGACGCGCTGTCCGACGAGACCGGCACCGCGATCCGTCGCGCCGGCAGCCGCACCGAGGCGCTGGCGCTGATGCTGTCCTCGCCCGAGTTCCAGCGGAGGTGACGCCGATGCTCTCGACCCGCCGCCGCCTGCTCATGGGCCTCTCCACGCTGGCGCTGCCGTGGCCGAACCTCGCGCTCGCCGCCGCACCGACCGACCGGCGCTTCGTCTTCGTGATCCTGCGCGGCGGGCTCGACGGCATCGGCGCGGTCGCGCCCTTCGCCGATCCCGACTACCGCCAGCTTCGCGGCGAGATCGCTCTCCCTGAGCCCGGTCAGGACGGCGGCGCGATCGACCTCGATGGACGCTTCGGCCTGCACCCAGCGCTGGCGCCGCTCGAGCGTCTGTGGCGCGAGAAGCAACTCGCGATCGTGCATGCGGTGGCGACCCCCTACCGCCAGCGCTCGCATTTCGACGGCCAGGATCTCCTGGAGAACGGCACCACCGATCCGCGCGCCAAGAACGGCGGCTGGCTCAACCGGGCCATTGCCGTCCTGGGAAAGCCGAAGGAGCGTGACCGGCGTCTCGGGCTCGCGGTCGGGCAGACGGTGCCGCTGACCTTGCGCGGCGAGATCCCGGTCGCGACCTGGGCCCTGCCGGCGCTGCCCGACGCCTCCGCCGATTTCCTCGCCAAGGTCGCGGCGCTCTATCGCGAAGACCGGACGCTGGGTCCCGCCTTCGCTCAAGGCATCGGTGCCCATGCGATGTCCGCGAAGGCAATGGAGAAGCCCGCGATGGGCAGCCCGCCCGGCAACAGGCCGGGCGCCTTCAGGATCGCCGCCGAGGCGGCCGGCAGGCTTCTCGCCTCGGACGAAGGCCCGCGTCTCGCGGTGCTCGAGCTCAACGGCTTCGACACGCACGCCCAGCAGCGCGGCCGCATCGCCGGTCCGCTGACCGCCTTCGCCGAAGGCATGGTCGCGCTCAAGGAGACGCTCGGGCCGATCTGGAGCGACACCGTGGTCCTGGCGGCGAGCGAGTTCGGCCGCACCGCGAAGGTCAACGGCACGCTCGGCACCGATCACGGCACGGCCGGCGTCGCCTTCGTGCTGGGCGGCCACGTCAACGGCGGCCGCATGCTCGGTCGATGGCCAGGTCTCGCCGCCGAGAAGCTCTACGAAGGACGGGATCTCGCGCCGACGACCGACCTTCGCGCCGTCACGAAGGCGGTGCTCAAGAGCCATCTCGGATTGACCGACGACGCGCTGGCGAAAGTCGTGTTCCCGGAGAGCCGCACGGTGAAACCGCTCGACGGACTGATCTCCGTCTAGCTCCCGGCCTTCTCTCCCGCCTTCCGCTCGGTCGTTCCAAGCGCGTCCGCGAGGCGCGCGGCGGCGCTGCCGGGCCTGAGGGCCTTCGGCTGGTCGGCCGAAGGCGCCCAGCCGATCAGGTAGATCACCTGGAAGGTCGCACGGACGCGATCGCCCACCTCGGCGAAGCGGCGGTGATATGTGGCAGCGGCCGCGGCGAACGTGTCGCGACGTGTCGGCGACCGTCGGCGCTCGATCAATGCGTTCGCCTCGCCCATCGCCTTCAGCTCGCGCATCAGGGTCAGCGCGTCGGGATAGGTGACCGAGATGCGATCGGCGTCGGCGACCGGTAGTGCGAAGCCGGCACGTTGAAGGAGACCGGCCGCATCGCGCAGGTCGGCGAAGGGCGAGACGCGCGGACCGGCGCCGCCCTCGATCTCGCTCTCGCCTTCCAGCCAGGCCTGCCGGAGCTCGGTCAGCGTCTCGCCGCCGAACAGTGCGGCGAGGA
Source organism: Alphaproteobacteria bacterium (assembly GCA_044223515.1). GTDB lineage: Bacteria > Pseudomonadota > Alphaproteobacteria > SHVZ01 > SHVZ01 > SHVZ01. Next base: position 67,178 of record JBGALV010000005.1, on the reverse strand, counting down.
AGAGGCCGTCCGGCTTCAAGGCGCGCCGGATCTGCACCAGCGCGCCCGGCAGGTCGTTGACCCAATGCAGGCTGAGGCACGAGAAGACAGCATCAAGGCTTCCGTCGGCGAACGGCAGCAGCTCCTCATCGCAGGCGACCGCGAGCCGGCCTGCCTTCGCCGCCATCTCGGGTGCGAGGTCGGCCTGCATCAGGTGCTCGACGCCGCCGCGTCCGTTCAGCACGCGGCCGAGCTCGCCTCGATGACAGCCGAGATCGAGCGCGAGCGGGAAGCGGTGCTTGATGTCGTCGAGACGGTCGGCGAGACGGTCGGCGATCTCGCGCAGCAGGAAATCGGCGCGGTCGAGCGTATCCGCCGCCTGCGCGCGGTGCCGGCGCACCAGCCTGCGATCGAAGACGCGCGCACCTTCGGGGACCGTTCCACTCATCCGCCTCTTATGACACGGCGTTGACAGGTTGAGCGAGGCCTCGCCACCATCGCCGCCGATGACCACGACGGCGATCCTCGGATTCGGCAAACGGCTGGGAAAGGCAGCGCTCGATGCGTTGCTGCCGCCGCTCTGCCTTTCCTGCCAGACGATCGTCGACCAGCCGGGCGCGGTCTGCCCTGCCTGCTGGGCCAAGCTCTCGTTCCTGGGATCGCCGATGTGTCGGCGCTGCGGCCTTCCCTTCCCGCATGACGTCGGCCCGGCCGCCGAATGCGCGGCCTGCGTCGCCGACCCGCCGCCCTGGGAGCGCGCCCGCGCCGTCTTCGCCTACGACGACGCCAGCCGCGGCCTCGTACTCGGCTTCAAGCACTCCGACCGGCTGCACGGCGCGCCCGCCTTCGGCCGCTGGCTCGCCCGTGCGGGCGCCGATCTGGCCGGCGAGGCGGATATCGTGGCGCCGGTTCCGTTGCATTGGCTCCGCCTTGCGCTCCGGCGCTACAACCAGGCATCGCTGCTCGCCCAGGCGCTGGCGGCGACGACGGGCAGGACCTGCATCCCGGACCTGCTGAAGCGCACGCGGCGGACGCCGAGCCAGGGCAAGCTCGGCCGCGGCGAACGCCTGAAGAACGTTGCCGGCGCCTTCCGCCTCCGCGAACGATACGTCGACCGGATCGAGGGAAAGCGCATCCTCCTGGTCGACGACGTGCTGACCACCGGGGCCACGGCCCGTGCCTGCACCAAGGCGCTGCTCGCCGCCGGTGCCGAGGCGGTCGACGTCGTCACGTTGGCGCGGGTGGTCCGCGCCGAATAGCCGGAGCATTTCCGGCCGCTGGCCTCTTGCAGGCAACCGGCGACGTCGTACATATGTTTATCGACACACCCGACTGCTTCGGATCGAACTCAAAATGGCCAACGTCGAGATCTACGTCAGCGCTTATTGCCCCTACTGCCACCGCGCCAAGGCGCTGCTGGATTCCAAGGGCGTGAAGTACACCGAGTATGTCGTCGACGGCGACTCGGCCTTGCGCGACAAGATGGTCGAGCGCGCCCAGGGTCGCTACACCGTCCCGCAGGTGTTCATCGACGGGACCGGCGTCGGGGGATCCGACGACATCCACGATCTCGACCGCCGCGGCAAATTGGATCCCCTCCTCGGAATCTAGTGCTCGGCATTTAGGCACGATTTTCCGCTTAGGCTTCCACGTCCGCCCAAGCTAGGCTGCAGGCTTCAAGGCCGCATCAGACGGCCGGCGAGGGAAGGACGACGGAAGGGTGACCACCGGGCACCAGCACGGCGCGGACGCGCAGCCGTTGCTGTCCATCGAAGACCTGCACGTACATTTCGTCACCTCGCGCGGCGTGGTGCGCGCGGTCGAAGGCGTCTCCTATCAGGTCCGCAAGGGCGAGATCGTCGCCGTGGTCGGCGAGTCCGGCTGCGGCAAGTCGGTCACCTCGCTGAGCGTCATGCGCCTTCTCGCGCAGCCCGCCGGCCGTGTCGTCGCCGGCCGCATCATGTTCGAAGGCCGCGACCTCCTGACGTTCGGCGACGAGGAGATGCGCGCGATCCGCGGCCGCGACATCGCGATGATCTTCCAGGAGCCGATGACCTCGCTGAACCCGGTCCTCTCGATCGGGCTTCAGATCATGGAGCCGCTGACCATTCATCTCGGCATGAGCGAGACCCAGGCGCGCGCTCGCGCGGTCGAGCTGATGACGATGGTCGGCATCACCGATCCCGAGCGCCGCCTCGACCAGTACCCTCACCAGCTCTCCGGCGGCATGCGCCAGCGCGTGATGATCGCGATCGGGCTCGCCTGCAATCCGAAGCTGATCATCGCCGACGAGCCGACCACCGCGCTCGACGTCACCATCCAGGCGCAGATCCTGGAGCTGATGAAGGACCTGGTGCAGCGCCTCGGCATCTCGCTGGTCATCATCACCCACAACCTCGGCATCGTCGCGCGCTACGCCGACCGCGTGAACGTGATGTATGCGGCGCGGATCGTCGAACGGGGGACCGCCGACGAGGTCTTCCTCGCGCCGAGACATCCCTACACGATCGGCCTCATGCGGTCGGTGCCGCGGCTCGACCGGCCGCGCGGCACAAGGCTCGAGACGATCGAGGGCCTGCCGCCAAACCTGCTGAAGCCGCCGACCGGCTGCCGCTTCGCCGAGCGCTGCCCCTATCGCATCGAGATCTGCGCGACCGAGCCGCCGCTGGCGCCGGTCGAGGGCGATCACCTCTCCGCCTGCCACCGCGCCCGCGAGCTGCCGCTCGCCACCGCGACCTCATCCGCAGTGGCTATCGCTCCGGCCGCCGATCCCTCGACGCAGCCGACGATCCTCGAGGTCGAGAACCTGGCGAAGCACTTCAAGGTCAGCGCGCGCGGACTCCTCGGCGGCGACACCAAGACCGTGAAGGCGGTCGACGGCGTCTCCTTCACGATCGCGCGCGGCGAGACGCTGGGCCTGGTAGGCGAGTCCGGCTGCGGCAAGACTACGATCGGCCGCGTCGTGCTTCGCCTTGACGATCCGACCGCAGGCGAACTCCGCTATGACGGCAAGGACCTCGGCCGCGCCACCGGGACGGAGATGCAGAAGCTCCGCCGCCAGATCCAGGTGATCTTCCAGGACCCGTTCTCCTCGCTGAACCCGCGCATGAGCGTCGGCGAGATTATCGGCGAGCCGCTGTCGGTCTATAGGCTCGAGCCGACCGCCCAGCGCGTCAAGGAGCGGGTCGCGGAGCTCCTGACCCAGGTCGGCCTCTTTCCCTACATGGCCGAGCGCTATCCGCACGAGCTCTCCGGCGGCCAGCGCCAGCGCGTCGGCATCGCCCGCGCGCTCGCACTTGAACCTTCGTTCATCGTCTGCGACGAGCCGGTCTCCGCCCTGGACGTCTCGATCCAGGGCCAGATCATCAACCTGCTGGAAGACCTGCAGCGGCGCTACGGGCTGACCTTCCTGTTCATCGCCCACGACCTGGCGGTGGTGCGCCACATCTCCCACCGGGTCGCCGTTATGTATCTCGGCCGCATCATGGAGGTCGCGGACCGCGACGCGCTCTATGCCGCGCCGCAGCATCCCTATACCCAGGCGCTGCTGGACGCGGCGCCGGTGCCGGATCCGCTGATCGAGCGCTCGCGTGCCCCCCGGGCGCTGACCGGCGAGCTGCCATCGCCCTTGAATCCACCGGGCGGGTGCGTGTTCCATACCCGTTGCCCGAAAGCCGTCGACGACTGCCGGCGCGTCGTGCCGGAACTCCGCGAAGTTCGACCCAACCAACTCGCCGCCTGCATCAGACTCTGAGGAGGAAATGATGAAAGCACTCGCATATCTCGGCCTTGCGGTCCTGCTGGCCTTGCCGGCGACCGCATCGGCGCAAGCTCCGAAGAAGGGCGGCACCCTGGTCTATGCGATCGGCGCCGAAACCCCGACCTACGACTGCTCGGCGACCGACACCTACGCGGGCCTCCACTTCCTGGCGCCGTTCTACTCGACGCTGCTCAAGTTCGACCTCGCCGCCTACCCGAAGGTGATGGGCGATCTCGCGGAGAGCTGGACGGTCTCGCCGGACAAGAAGACCTACACCTTCAAGCTCCGCAACAACGTCTCCTGGCACGACGGCTCGCCGTTCAGCTCGGCCGACATCAAGGCGACCTACGATCGCCTCCGCAATCCGCCGACCGGCGTCGTCTCGACCCGCAAGGCGACCTTCGCCGACATCGACACGATCGACACGCCGGATCCGACCACGGTGGTCTTCAAGCTGTCGGCGGTGAATCCGGCGATGCTCGAGCACTTTGCGAGCCCGTGGAACTGCGTCTACTCGGCGGCGAAGCTCAAGGACGACCCGCAGTTCCCGACCAAGACAATCATGGGTACCGGCGCCTTCAGGTTCGTCGAGCACGTCAAGGGCAGCCACGTGGCCGGCGTGAAGAACGACAAGTACTTCATTCCCGACCGTCCCTATCTCGACGGCTTCAAGGGCGTCTTCATCCTGCAGCCGGCGGCAATGCTGAACGCGCTGCAGGGCGGCCAGGTGATGGGCGAGTTCCGCTCGGTCTCGCCGGCCGAGCGCGACCGCCTGGTCCAGGGCATGGGCGACAAGATCCGGATCGAGGAGTCGAGCTGGGTGCTCAACATCCTGATCGCCTTCAACACCGAGAAGAAGCCTTTCGACGACGTCCGCGTCCGCAAGGCGCTGTCGCTGGCGCTCGACCGCTGGGGCGGAAGCCAGGGCCTGTCACGCACCTCGACCCTGCGGGCCGTCGGCGGCGTTCTGCGCCCGGGCTCGCCGATGGCGACGCCGGAGGCAGACCTCGTCAAGTTCCCGGGCTTCGGCAAGGACATCGCCGCCAACCGGGCCGAGGCGAAGAAGCTGCTGGCGGAAGCCGGCGTGCCGAACCTCAAGTTCGAGCTCATCAACCGCACGATCGCCCAGCCCTACACCCCGGCCGGCATCTACGTCGTCGACCAGTGGCGCCAGATCGGCGTCGAGGTCCAGCACAAGCAGATGGAGACCTCGCCCTATCTCGCGGCGCTCAACGCCGGCAACTACGAGGTCGCGATCGACTTCTCGAACCTGTTCATGGACGAGCCGAGCCTGGCGCTCGCCAAGTACGTCTCCTTCGACAAGGCGCCGGAAAACCGCTCGCGCGCGATCGATCGCGAGCTCGACAGCCTCTACGAGAAGCAGAACCGCGCGGCGAGCGACGCCGAGCGGGCCGGCTTCATCCGTCAGTTCGAGGCGCGGCTGCTGACCCAGGCCTACCAGGTGCCGCTGCTCTGGTGGCATCGGATCGTGGCGACCAACAAGGCCGTCATGGGTTGGCAGATGTCGCCGAGCCACAATCTCGGCCAGGACCTCGTCAACGTCTGGCTGAACCAGTAGACGGAAAAGGAACGCCCTCGTCCCGACGGGGCGGGGGCGGTTCCGCAAGCGATGCTTTCCTACCTCGCCAACCGCACGCTGATGATGGTGCCGACGCTGTTCGGCGTCGCGGTGCTGATCTTCTTCCTGCTGCGCGTCGTCCCCGGCGACATCGTCGAGGTGAAGCTCCGCGGCGACGGCGGCACGGTCTCGGCCGAGACGCTGGAGGCCGAGCGCAAGCGCATGGGCCTCGACAAGCCGCTGATCAACCAGTTCGGCGACTGGATGAAGGGCATGGCCACCTTCGACTTCGGCAAGTCGATGTGGACCGACAGGCCGGTGTCAGAGGAGATCTCCGCGCGCATCGAGCTTTCGATCGAGGTCGCGATCATCGCCTCGATCATCGCGGTGCTGATCGCGATACCCTTGGGCACGCTTTCGGCTCTCTTCCGGGATACGTGGATAGACTACGTTATCAGATTGTTCACGATCGCGGGCCTCGCCGTGCCGTCGTTCTGGCTCGGCATGCTGGTGATCCTGTCGCTGCTCGGCTTCTTCAACTGGCTGCCGCCGATCACCTACACGCCGATCTACGTCGACCCGATCGCCAATCTCTCCCAGCTGATCTGGCCGGCGGCGGCGGTCGGATACCGCTACGCCGCGGTGGTCGCGCGCATGGTGCGTTCCTCGATCATCGAGGTGATGAAGGAAGACTACATTCGCACCGCCCGCGCCAAGGGCGTCTACGAGCGGCTCGTGGTCTCCCGGCATGCGATGCGCAACGCGCTCCTGCCGGCGATCACGGTGATCGGCCTCGAATTCGCCTTCCTGATCGGCGGCCTCGTCGTCACCGAGCAGGTGTTCAACCTGAACGGCATCGGCAAGCTGTTCGTCCAGGCGGTCTCGCGCAACGACTTCACGCTGATCCAGACCATGGTGATGCTGATCGCCACGATCTTCATCGCCGTCAACCTGATCGTCGATGTGCTCTACGCCGCCCTCGATCCCCGGATCCGCTACTGATGACGACGGCGCCCGCCATCACCTACGCGCTGCCGAAGCGCCGCCATCCGGTGGTCGCCTTCACGATCGCCCAGCCGCTCGGCGCCATCGCCTTCGTCGTCATCGTCGTGATGATCGGCGCCGGCCTGTTCGCGCCGTGGGTCGCACCCTACGACCCGGTCGCGCTCGACTTCGGGGCCATGCTGGCGCCGCCCAGCATCGAGCACTGGTTCGGCACCGACGCCTTCGGCCGCGACATCCTCTCCCGCGTCATCTACGGCGCCCGCACCGCGCTGACGATCGGCTTCCTGTCCTCGTTGATAGGCTGCACGCTGGGAGCGGCCCTCGGCGTCGCCTCCGCCTATTTCGGCGGGAGGATCGATCTGGTGACCCAGGGACTGGTGGACGTCGTCCTCTCCTTCCCGCTCATCGTGCTGGCGCTGGTCGTGGTGGCCATGCTCGGCAAGTTCGTGATCGGCGGCGTCGACATCAACCTGATCGTCGCGATCGCCATCCCGATCCTGCCGAAGGTCGAGCGCGTGATCCGCGCGGCCGCCCTCTCGGTCCGGGAGATGCCCTATGTCGACGCCGCCCGCGCCGCCGGCTACAGCAACAGCCGCATCATCTTCCGGCACATGGCGCCGAACGTGGCCGCGCCTTACCTGATCATGCTGACCGCCTACATCGCGCAGGCGATCCTGCTCGAGGCGTCGCTGTCCTTCCTCGGCCTCGGCGTCACCGAGCCAACGCCGGCCTGGGGTCTGATGCTGTCCGGCAACGCCTCGGACTTCTACCGCGAGGCGCCGTGGATGATCCTGTTCCCGGGCCTCGCGATCAGCCTCGCGGTCTTCGCCTTCAATCTCTTTGGCGACTCCCTCCGGGACTGGTTCGACCCAAGGTTCAAGACCTGAGCCGTCGCGGCGGGGGCGTTAACCCGGAATAAAGCATCGTCGTTTAAGTCGATGGGAAATGCCGATCTGCGCCCGCCAGGGAGGGCCTGACGCGTTGACCGACGACCTGACGGAAGAGCTGGCCGGGATCCGCTACCGGGAGACCGCCGAAGTCAGCCGCGAGACCATCGCGAACCCGCTGATCCACGACCTCCACCGCTACTGGTCGGAGAAGCGCGGCGCGGCGTCGCTGCCGGCCAAGCGCGACTTCGACCCGCTCGACCACCCGCAGGCGCTCGGCACCCTGATGATCCTCGAGCGCCTGGAGGACGGCGACTATCTCTACCGCCTGCACGGCACCAAGGCGGCGGAGCAGTTCGGCCGCGACCTGACCGGCCACCGCCTCCGCGAGGTCGCCGGCCCGATCGCGCCCTTCTTCGCCGCCAAGTACGACCGCTGCCTCGAGCTCGGGCGTCCCCTCTACGTCGTCCACCGGCCGGTCCAGATGCGGACGGTGGCCCTGCTCGAGCGCCTGCTGATGCCTTTTGCCGACGATGCCGGCGAGCCCCGGTTCGTAGTCGCCTATACCGAGCCTTATGCGCTGACCGGCGAAGTGCCTGAGCAGACCACCTCGCGCATGTCCTGACGCGATTGCACCGCCAGGCGGCGGCGCTTATGGTCGCGGCCTTTCGAGGCCGAGGAGCATCCCATGAAGGTCGGCAGCGTTCACCGGCGGACGATCTGGCCGAGCGCGGACGGCCGTGCCGTCGAGGTCATCGACCAGACCAGGCTGCCGCATTCCTTCGCCACCACCCGGCTCGAAACGCTGGACGAGGCGGCGCACGCGATCCGCGCCATGCTGATCCGCGGCGCACCGCTGATCGGCGCCACCGCTGCCTACGGCATGGCGCTGGCGCTCAAGGCCGATCCGTCGGATGCCGGCCTCGCCAAGGCCTACGACGTGTTGCTGGCGACACGCCCGACCGCGATCAACCTCCGCTGGGCGCTCGACGACGTTCGCGCGAAGATGGTGCCGCTGGCGCCCGGGGACCGGGCCGCCGCGGCCTGGATCCGCGCCGCCGAGATCTGCGACGAGGACGTGGCGATCAACAAGTCGATCGGCATGCACGGGCTCGACCTGATCAGGCAGGTCGCGGCGAGAAAGCCGGGCAAGACCGTCAACATCCTGACCCACTGCAACGCCGGCTGGCTCGCGACGGTCGACTGGGGCACCGCCACGGCACCGATCTATCTCGCCCACGAGGCCGGCATCCCGATCCATGTCTGGGTCGACGAGACGCGGCCTCGCAACCAGGGTGCCGGCCTCACCGCGTGGGAGCTCAACAACCACGGCGTCGACCACACCGTGATCGTCGACAACACCGGCGGCCACCTGATGCAGCACGGCCATGTCGACCTCTGCTTCGTCGGCACCGACCGCACGACGTCGGAAGGCGACGTCTGCAACAAGATCGGCACCTACCTGAAGGCGCTCGCCGCCAAGGACAACGGCGTGCCGTTCTATGTCTGCCTGCCCTCGCCGACGATCGACTGGACGATCAGGAACGGCGTCAAGGAAGTGCCGATCGAGGAGCGCGACGGTGCCGAGGTCTCGCGGGTCACCGGACGCACCGACGATGGCCGCATCGCCACCGTGCAGGTGATCCCGGACGGATCGCCGGTGGTGAACTACGGCTTCGACGTGACGCCGGCCCGCCTGGTCACCGGACTCGTGACCGAGCGCGGCGTCGCGGCCGCCAGCAAGGAAGGGCTGCTGGGCCTTTTCCCGGAGCGGCGCTAGCCCCTCTTCGGGCGCATCGCCGCCCACTGCTCTTCGCTGAGCTCGGAGAGGTGGTGGAACATCGAGGCACCCTGCAGCCAGCGGCCGCCGTCGATGGTGATGCAGTCGCCGTTGATGTAGCCGGCCATGTCCGAAACCAGGTAGCTGGCCAGGTTGGCGAGCTCGATGTGCTCGCCGACTCGCTTCATCGGGCCCGCCCTTTCCCACTGGTCCACCATCGACGGCGGCACCAGCCGGTCCCAGGCGCCCTTGGTCGGGAACGGGCCTGGCGCGATCGAGACGGTGCGGATCCCCTTCCCGCCCCATTCGACCGCGAGGCTCTGCATCAGTGCCAGGACGCCGGCCTTGGCCATCGCGCTCGGCACCACATAGGGAGAGCCGGTCCAGGCGTATGTCGCGAGGATGGAGAGCACCGTTCCCTTATGACCGGAGGCGATCCAGCGCCGGCCGGCGGCGAGCGTGACGTAGGTCGTCCCATGGAGAACGATGCCGAGGACCGAGTCGACGGCGCGATGCGACAGCGTCTCGGTCTTGGCGATGAAGTTGCCTGCGGCGTTGTTGACCAGCACGTCGATCGGACCGCCGTCGAAGGCCCAGTCCATCATCTTTTCGACCGCATCGGGATCTCTTATGTCGACCGAGTGAGTACCGACCGCCCGGTTACCGACCTTGAGCTCGGCCGCGGTCTCGGCCAGGACCTCCTTGCGCCGGCCGCAGATCAGCAGCTCCGCACCGAGCTCGACGAAGCGCCGGCCCATGCTCTTGCCGAGCCCGCTGCCGCCGCCGGTGACGAGGATACGCTTTCCCTTGAGCAGATCGGGCTGGAACATCGGGCCTCCCAGGCTTTCTCGACCGAGATCGTTCGCCGCCGAGAGTGGGCGGCGGCGGCGGCTTTGACAAGCACCGCTAGGTGGCGGCCGCCCTGATGTCCGCCGGCGATCCGCCGGTCAGCCTCGACGCCGGCAGGCTTATCGTCACGCGCGAACCGATGCCGCGCTCGCTCTCGATCTTGAGATAGCCACCGTGCAGCTCGATCAGCGCCTTGACGATTGGCAGGCCGAGGCCGGTCCCGTCGTGCTCGCGCGTCAGCGGGCTTTCGACCTGGCGGAAGGGCGTCAGCGCCACCTCGATCTCTTCGGGCGACATGCCGATGCCGGTATCGCTGACGGTCAGCGTCGGGCGGCCGCCGGGATCGATCACCGCCTCGACCCAGACACGCCCCCCGGCCGGCGTGAACTTGATCGCGTTCGAGAGCAGGTTGAGGGTGATTTGCCGGAGGCGCTGGGCGTCGCCGCGGATCGCGATCGAGCCGCCCTCGACCTTGGGAATCACGACGATGCCGCGATCGGTCGCACGGCCCGCAGTCAGCTTGATGCCGTCGGCAATGACGTCGCCAAGATCGACGACGGTCTCGCGCAGCCGTACTTCGCCCGCCTCGATCTTTGCCATGTCGAGGAGATCGCTGATCAGGCCGAGCAGATGGGTTCCGGCATCGTGGATGCTGGCCGCGTAGCCTCGCTGCTTGGGCTCGAGGATGCCGACGTGGCCGTCGCGCAGAACCTCCGAGAAACCGAGGATCGCGTTGAGCGGCGTCCTCAGCTCGTGGCTGGTGTTGGCGAGGAAGGTCGACTTGGCGCGACCGGCATCCTCCTCGCGAAGCCGGGCGCGGATCGCCTCGTCCCGGGCGGAAGCGAGCGCACCGACCGTCTTCTCCAGGCGATCGGACTGGTCGAGCAGGAAGAAGCCGACCACCCCGACGAAGATCAAGGTGACGAGCGTCGCGCCGCCGATCACCATGACCTGGTGCTCCCACCCGGCGAGCGCGGCCTTCAGCGACATCGTGATCATCACGATGAGCGGGTATCGGTCGACCGTCCGGATCGCCGAGACCACGCGACGCGGGTCGGTCTCGCTCTCGATCGAGACGGGCGCCGCCATCAGCGCGTTCTCGCTCGGATGCCGGGCGATCAGGATCCCGTCGCTGCGCATCAGGGACATCGTGCTCATGCCGCCGATCGAGAGATCGCGATAGAAATCCGAGAAGACGCCAGGGTCGAGACCGGCGGCGACGACGCCGTGGAACGTGCCGTCGGCAGACTGGACGCGCCGGCTCAGGACCACGGTCCACTGGTTCGAGACACGGCTCCAGACGGGCGTGGCGATATACAGGTCGCGTCCGGGCTGGACGACGTGCTGGAGGAAATAGGGCCGGTCCGACGCGTCGATCGGACGCGCAGGCGACGCCTCGGAGTCGCCCCGGCCGATGCCGTCGGAGTCAAGGAAGAGGACCGAACGGATGTAGGGCTGCCCGGCGACATGATCGCGCAGCAGCTGGCGCATCTCGGCCGCGTCCTCGGCGATCTCGGGCAAGCTTCCCGCGATGCGCTCGGCGAGGATGCCGAGAACGAGATCGACGCTGTCGGCGGTACGGGAGGCGTGCTGGGCGAGCACGGTCGCGACGTCGTCGAGGCGGAGGCGTTGATCCGCGACCGCGCCCTCGCGCAGCCATGTCGCGGTCGCGATCGCTCCCATCAGGACGGCGAGGACGATGATCAGGCCGAGTACGCCCAGCGACGCCCGCTGCCGAACGGCCAGGCGCCAATCCATCCAATGGACGATTCGCTCGAAGCGCTGCATCTCCCCTCTTACGCTACAAGCTCGCCGGGCAGCGTTAACAAAGAATTAAGCGGAGAAAGCACCGACCGGGTGGGCCGGTGGCGACAGCCGGCGAGCTTCTGATAGCGTTCCGGGAGCATGCCCGCCGAACCGAGCTTCACCCTCGGCATCGAGGAAGAGTACCATCTGGTCGAGCGCGCCACCGGCGCGCTGGCGATCGAGCCGCCGCCGGCCATGCTGGCCTCCGCCCAGCAGCGGCTCGGCGAGCGGGCGATGCCCGAGTTCCTCAAGTCCCAGATCGAGGTCGCGACCCGCAAATGTGCCACCCTCGCCGAGGCGCGGGGCGAGCTGGTCGAACTTCGTCGCACGGTCGCCGAGCTCGCAGACGAGCACGGCCTCGCGCCGATCGCCGCCTCCACCCATCCCTTCGCCGACTGGGGTGACGTCAAGCACAGCGAGCGCGAGCGCTACGTCCAGCTCGCCCGCGACCTCCAGGGCGTCGCCCGGCGGCTCGTCATCTGCGGGATGCACGTCCATGTCGGCATCGAGGACGAGGACCTGCGCATCGACCTGATGAGCCAGGTCGCCTATTTCCTGCCCCACCTGCTGGCGCTCTCCACTTCCTCGCCGTTCTGGCGCGGCGAGGACACCGGGCTCAAGTCCTACCGGATCAGCGTGTTCCAGGAGCTACCGCGCACCGGCCTTCCCGAAGCCTTCGCCAGCTGGGGCGAGTATCAGCGCCACATCCAGATCCTGGTGCAGGCGGGCCTGATCGAGGACGCGAGCAAGCTCTGGTGGGACATCAGGGCGTCGGCCCGCTTCCCGACGCTCGAGATGCGCATCACCGACGTCTGCACCCGCCTCGACGACGGCATCGCGATCGCCGCGCTCTATCGCTGCCTGCTGCGCATGCTGTGGAGGCTCCGCCGCTCGAACCAGCGCTGGCGGATCTACGCCAGGATGCTGGTCTACGAGAACCGCTGGCGGGCGCAGCGTTACGGCCATCACGAAGGCATGGTCGATTTCGGCAAGGGCATCGTCGTGCCCTATCGCGACCTGCTGGAGGAGATCCTCGAGCTGATCGCTCCCGACGCGGCGCATTTCGGCTGCGAGAGCGAGGTCGCCCACGCCCGCTCGATCCTCGAGCGCGGCACCTCGGCCGACCGGCAACGGCAGGTCTACCGGGACGCGGTCGCCGCCGGTGCGGCACCGGCCGAGGCGCTGAAGCGGGTGGTTGGCTGGCTGGTCGAGGAGACCGTCGCCGGGCTTTAGCCGGCAGTCGGCTCGAGCCTGGGCCGGTCGAACTGCAGGGCCGCGAGCCGCGCGTAGAGACCTCCCTGCTTCACCAGCTCGTCGTGGGTCCCGGTCGCGACGACCCGGCCCTGATCGATGACGATGATGCGGTCTGCCTTCTGCACGGTGGCGAGGCGGTGCGCGATCACCAGCGTCGTGCGGCCCGCCATCAGCTTGTCGAGCGCATCCTGGACTGCGCGTTCGCTCTCGGCGTCGAGCGCGCTGGTCGCCTCGTCGAGCAGCAGAACGGGCGCGTCGCGGAGGATCGCCCGCGCGATCGCAAGCCGCTGGCGCTGGCCGCCGGAAAGACGCACGCCCTTCTCGCCGAGGAAGGTCCTGAACCCCTCCGGCAGGCGGTCGAGGAATTCGGCCGCGTGGGCGGCGACCGCCGCGGCACGAACCTCCTCGTCCGTCGCCTCCGGCCGGCCGTAGCGGATGTTCTCCCAGGCATCGGCCGAAAAGATCGCCGGCTCCTGCGGCACCAGGCCGATGCGCCTGCGTATGTCGGCCGGATCGGCCTCGGGCAACGCCACCCCGTCGAGCCGGACGACCCCGCCATCGGGATCGTAGAAGCGGAGCAGAAGCTGGAAGACCGTGGTCTTGCCCGCACCGGATGGTCCCACCAGCGCCACCCGCTCGCCCGGCTTCACCTCGAAGGTGAGGCCCTCGAGCGCCGCCCGATCCGGACGCGACGGATAATGGAAGCGCACGCCCTCGAAGGCGACTCGGCCTTCCGCCGGAACCGGCAGCGGCGTCGGCGAGGATGGCGCCTGCACCGCGGGCTCGGTCTTCAGCAGCTCGATGATGCGCTCCATCGCGCCGGCGGCGCGCTGGAGGTCGCCGACCACCTCGCTGATTGCACCCGCCGACGAGGCCGCCAGGATCGCGTAGAAGACGAACGAGGACAGCGCGCCCGCCGTGATGCGGCCGGCAAGCATGTCGTGGCCGCCGACCCACAGCACCAGTGCCACCGAGCCGAAGACCAGCAGGATCACGATCGCGGTCAGGATCGCACGCATCGAGGTCCGCCGGATGGCGACGTCGAAGGCCTCTTCCACCCGCGTCGAGAACCGACTGCGGTCGAGAGGCTCGTGGGTGAAAGCCTGTACCGTGCGGATCGCGCCCAGGCTTTCGTCGACATAGGCGCCGACATCGGCGACACGGTCCTGGCTCTCGCGGCTCAAGCGGCGGACATGACGGCCGAAAGCCAGGATCGGCACCAGGACGAGCGGGATCACCGCCAGCGCCATCAGCGTGAGCTTGGTGCTGGTGATCGCCATCATCGCCGTCGCACCGATCACGATCAGCATGTTGCGGAGCGTGACCGAGGCCGAGGACCCGACCACCGTCTGCACCAGCGTCGTGTCGGTGGTGAGCCGCGTGATGATCTCGGCGGTGCGCGTCACCTCGTAGAAGCCGGGGCTCAGCGCCAGGACGCGCGCATAGACGGCGCTGCGGAGGTCGGCGACGATCCGCTCGCCGATCCAGGTAACGAGGTAGAAGCGCCCGAAGGTGGCGAAGGCCGCGACCGCGACGACGCCAAGAAGCGCGATCACCGTGCGGTCGAGAAGCTGGGCGTTGCCGCCGGCAAGCCCGTCGTCGATCAGGTGGCGGAGCGCCCAGCCGAGGCCGAGCACGGTCGCCGCCGCGACCAGCAGGAAGAAGCCGGCGCCGACGATGCGAAGCCGATAAGGCTTGAGGAACGGCCAGAGCGGGCGCAAGGCGCCCATGTTCCGGCTCGGCGGGCGATCGATCGAGGCGGCCACTTAAGGGACTATCAATCCAGCGTGAGCGCGACGCCGGTCGCCGCCGTGAGCTCGCCGGCGAGGAGGCCCGCCAGCGTCGCGCCGCCCTTGGTCGGGACCCAGCGGGAGGCCTTGCCCGGACCCTCGCGGAAATCGAAGTGCCAGGCGCCCGAAGCCGGCGAGGCGAGCCAGATCTGGCGCGTGGGTCCTTGCCGGTTGATCACGTAGATGCCGCCGGCTTCGAGGCGGATGGTCAGGATGCCGCCCTCGAGGTCGATGTCGAGATGGTCGCCGAGCGCCTCCTCGATCGTGCCGAGGAGGTACTTCAGCGTCTCGTTGGCGAGGCGTTCGAAGACCGGTTCGTCGAGGCTCATGGCGGCGTCGTCATACCCCGCCGGCCGGCGCCCGGCAACGAGTGGGCCGAAACGCCTACCTCGGAGGTAATGGCCGGGCGCCACCGGCGCCGCTACCTTGCCCTGCATGACCCTTCGTACCGACACCCAGGCCGGTCGCGCGCCGGCCATCGGCGGGCTGATCCAGCGCTGGCGCAAGGGCCGGCGGATGAGCCAGCTCGACCTCGCCCTCGAAAGCGGCATCTCGTCGCGGCACCTGAGCTTCGTCGAGACCGGGCGGACCAAGCCCAGCCGCGACATGGTGCTGAGGCTCTGCGGTGCGCTGGCGGTGCCACTCCGCGACCGCAACAATCTGCTGCTGGCCGCCGGATACGCCCCGGTCTATCGCGAGACCGCGCTGGACGCGCCCGAGATGGCCGAGATCCTCTCCGCCGTCCGCATGATCCTCAGGCGCCACGAGCCGTACCCGGCGGTAGCTTTCGATGCCGGCTGGGACGTGGTGATGGCCAACACGGCCTATGCGGGCATGGTCAACGCACTGCTGCCGGAAGGACATGCGCCGCTGCCGCCGCTGATCCTGACGAGCAAGCCGCGTCCCAACATCCTCCGCATGCTTTGCCGCCCCGACGGCGCCCGCCGCATCGTCGCCAACTGGGAGGAGACGGCACGTGCGGTGCTCGCCCGTGCGCGCCGCGAGGTGCTGCGCGACGGCGACGCCGGCCGGCGCGCCCTGCTCGGCGAGGTCATGGGCTATCCAGGCGTGCCCGGCCCCGATCCACGCGAGCTCGACGGCGCCCAGGTCGGCTTGGTCGTGCCTGTGGAAATCCGGAGCCCTGCCGGCACGCAGCGGCTGCTCTCGACCATCGCCACGCTCGGCACGGCGGAGGACATCACGCTGCAGGAGCTCCGGATCGAGAGCTTCCATCCCGTCGAGGACGCCGCCGCCTAGCCAACCTCCCTGGAACCGGCTACGTTTCCTAAACGAAATTCTCCGGGAGATCGGGTCCATGGACACCATCGAAGGCCGGCGCACGGTCGAGGCCACCACCTTCCGCGAAGCGACGGCGGAGGACTGGGAATACGTCACCAAGCTCGGCCGCGAGGCGATCCAGAAGAACGCCGGCCGGCCGGTCATCGACCTGCTGCGCTCGCAGAAGGACGTGCCGAACCATGGCTGGCAGATCAACAACTACGAGCACTCGCTGCAGTGCGCGACCCGCGCGCTCCGGAACGGCGAGACCGAGGAATACATCGTCGCGGCGCTGCTGCACGACCTCTGCCAGGACCTCAACCCCTACAATCACGACAAGCTCGCCGGCGACGCGCTTCGCCACTACGTGTCGGAGGAGCTGCACTGGGTGGTCGCCAACCACCAGATCTTCCAGCTCTCGTTCCGCGACCATTCGAAGTTCGACACGAAGGCCTGCGAGAAGTATCGCGGCCACCCGTACTTCGAGGCGGCGATGCGGTTCTGCGAGCACTACGACATGAACTGCTTCGGCAAGTACGACTACCTGCCGCTGGAGCACTTCGAGCCGATGGTGTATCGCTTGTACGAGAAGGGCGTCCAAGCCTTCCACGCCAAGCATCCGTACTGATTCCTAGGGCGGCCGAGCGGGCGAGGTGGCTTTAAGAACGCCTCGCCCCGCCTTTAGGAAACGCCGCCAGATGACCTCACCCTCCCTCGACGTCGCCTTCGTGCGACGCCAGTTTCCCCAGCTTGCCGACGGCACCGCGTTCTTCGAGAACGCCGGCGGCAGCCTGGTGCCCGAGCCCGTCCGCAAGCGGCTGATCGATTTCGTCAGTCATAGCTTCGCGCAGCCCTCCTACGACTCCGCGCCTTCGCTGGTCTCGCGCCAGAAGATGGCCGACGGCAAGCGGCTCGCGGCCGACCTGCTCGGCGTCGAGCCCGAGGAGATCGTGCTCGGGCCGTCGACGACGCTGAACTTCTATGTGCTCTCGCACGCGCTCCGGCCGCTGTTCCAGCCGGGCGACGAGGTAATCGTCACCGACCAGGACCACGAAGCGAATGTCGGCTCCTGGCGTCGGCTTGCCGAGTTCGGGATGGTGATCCGTGAGTGGCAGGTCGACCGCAAGACCGGCGAGCTGCGCCTGGCCGATCTCGACAAGCTGCTGTCGCCCAAGACCAGGCTCGTCTGCGTCACGCATTGCTCGAACGTCGTCGGCACGGTGAACGACGTGGCATCGGTCGCCGAGCGCGCGAAGAGGGTCGGCGCGCTCACCATCGTCGACGGTGTCGGCTACGCGCCGCATCACCTGATCGACGTGCGCGCCCTCGGCGTCGATGCCTATGCATGCTCGGCCTACAAGATCTTCGGGACGCATATCGGCATCCTCTGGGTGAAGCCGGATCTGGCGAAGCGCGCGAAGCCGCAGGCGCACGAGTTCATCACGTCGTCGCCGCAGACGCTCAATCCCGGCGGCCTCACCTACGAGCTGGTCGCCGGCCTCGGCGGCACCGGCGACTACCTCGACCTGCTCTACAAGCATCACTTCGGCTCGGGCGACAATTCGCCCCGCGCCCGCTACGCGCGGGTCTTCAAGCTGATTGAGGATCACGAGAAGCGGCTCGGCGCCCGCATCGTCGACTTCCTGAAGAGCCGGAAGAGCGTGCGGCTGGTCGGCGAGGATGGAGCGCGGGCCCCGATCATCTGCTTCACCGTCGAGGGCAAGACCTCGACCGAGGTGGCGAAGGCGCTGTTCGACCGCAAGATCGCGGTCGGCCACGGCCACTTCTACGCCAAGCGCTGCGTCGACGCGCTCGGCGTCGAGGGCGTGATCCGCATCAGCTTCGCCCACTACAACGACGACGCCGAGGTCGACCGCCTGCTCCAGGCGCTGTCGGAGATCCTGCCCAGCTAGAAGGAAACGCTCATGCCCGCGACCGACTCCACCGCGATGACCGTCGCCGAGATGATCGCCGCGTTCCGCGCGAAGACGCTGTCGCCGGTCGAGGCGCTGGAAGCATCGCTGAAGCGCCTCGACGAGGTGCAGCCGCGCTTCAACCCGTTCTGCCTGATCGACAGGGAGACCGGGAAGAGGATGGCGAAGGAGTCCGAGGCACGCTGGCAGAAGGGCACGCCCAAGGGCCCGTTCGACGGCCTGCCGATCCCGATCAAGGACACCAACGCGGTCAAGGGCTGGCCCTTCCGCTTCGGCAGCCTGACCATCCCCGATACTCCCGTCGATTTCGACGGGCCGATGACAGCGCGGCTCCGTGATGCCGGCGCGGTGTTCTTCGGCAAGACGACGACACCGGAATTCGGCTGGAAGGGCATGACCGACAGCCCGCTTTCCGGCATCACCCGCAATCCGTGGAACGAGGCCAAGGGTGCGGGCGGCTCCTCAGGCGGCGCCGCGGTGTCGGTCTCGACCGGCATCGGTCCCATCGCCACCGGCGGCGACGGCGGCGGCTCGATCCGCATGCCGTGCGCCTTCTCCGGCGTCTTCGGCATCAAGCCGAGCTACGGCCGCGTCTCGACACCGACTGCCGCCGGTATCGCCGACATGTCGGTGCATGGTCCGCTCGGCCGCACCGTCGCCTGCACGGCGGCGATGCTGAACGTGATCGCGGAGCCCGACGAGCGCGATCCTTGGGGACTCCCGTCGGGGAACATCGACTACGTCGCCGAGATCAAGAAGGGCGTGAAGGGCCTCAAGATCGCCTTCAGCCCGAACCTCGGCTACATCAAGGTCGTCGATCCGCGCATCGCCGACGAGATCGCCAGGGCGGTGAAGGTGCTGGAGCAGGCCGGCGCGATCGTCGAGGTCGTCGATCCCGGCTTCCCCGATCCGGCCTGGGCGATCGACATCATCTGGCGTGCCTCCAACGCCAAGCGGCTGACCAAGATGCCGCCGGAGCAGATCAAGCTGATGGAGCCGGCGCTGCTCGAATGCGGCGTCTCGGGCCTCGGCATTCCGGCGACCGACTTCATCGCCGCCCAGGACGTGCGCCTCGACATGGCGCGGACGATGAAGCTCTTCCACAACAAGTACGACCTGCTGGTGACGCCGACGATGCCGATCACGGCCTTCGACGCGGGGCAGGTCACGCCGGACAAGGCGACGTTCCCGACCTGGCTGCACTGGTCGCCGTTCACCTGGCCGTTCAACATGACGCGCCAGCCGGCCGCCTCGTGCCCCGCCGGATTCGTCGACGGCCTTCCCATCGGCCTTCATATCGTCGGGCCGATGTTCCGCGAAGACCTGATCATGCGGGCCTCCGCCGCCTTCGAGGCGGCGCGGCCGTTCAGGATGGCGCGCTGATCAGATCGCCTGGCCGGCGTAGACGCCGGTGCAGTGCTCGTTGTCGACCGCGACCTGGCCGTTGACGATCACGTAGGGGATGCCGACCGGGAACTGGCGCGGATCCTCGTAGGTCGAGGTGTCGTTGACCGTCGTCGCGTCGAAGACCGTGATGTCGGCGAAGGCGCCCTTCTCGATCCGCCCGCGGCCCTTGAGATTGAAGCGCGCTGCCGGACGACCGGTCATCCGGTGGACCATCTCTTCCAGCGTGAGGCCACCGATCTCGCGGCGCAGCCGGCCCAGGAAGCGTGGGAAGGCGCCGTAGCTGCGCGGATGCGGGAAGCGACCGGCCGGCGTGATGTCGCTGCAGACCATGTAGTCCGGCCGCGCCACCAGCTGCATGAAGTCCTTGTCCATCTGGTGCCGTGTCGCATGGCTTTCCGGCGGCGCCCCGACATGGCCGACCTTGAGGTTCTGCTCGATAAGGATCTCACAGAGCGCCTCGCCGGGCGTGTGACCGCGCCGGGCGGCGAGATCGGTGAGCCTCGTCCCTTCCATCTCCGGAGCCATCGGCATGTAGCCGAGGATGATGGTCGAGAGCATCTGCTTCTCGTCGTGGTCGAGGTAGTCGACGATCTTCCGCCGCTCGGCCGGATCGCGCAGCCGCTTCAGGATCGCAACCGGCCCGTCCTCCTGGGCGAAGGCAGGCAGCAGGCTGACCGCGATCGAGCTTCCCGAGGGATAGGGATAGATGTCGAAGGTGACGTCGGACTCGGGCGTGCGCACGGCATCGATCGGATCCATGATCGCCGCGATGTTGCCGGCGCTCTCGGGCTGCGTGCGGTAATGCGCGAAGTGCAGCTTGGCACCGCTCCGCCGCGCCACTTCCATGCCTTCGAGGACGCCGCCGCCGCCATGGGCGCGGGCGACCACGTTCTTGCGCGGCTCGCACATGTAGACCTTGCCGGATTCGCGCACGATCTTGACGAGCTCGACGATCTCCTCGGTGTCGCCCCAGGGGCCGGGGTAGTACTTGCCGCCGGTGGTGAAGCCGATCGCGCCCTGCTCCAACCCTTCGCGCGTCAGTTTCTTCGCGGTCTCGAGCGCATCGCCGGTCAGCGGCTTGTCATGGAATCCCAGCGCCTGCAGGCGCACCGTCGAGTGCGGCACGAAGTAGGCGGTGTTGATCGCGACCTTCTTGTGATAGTGGCGCTTGAAGGCGGCGACGCTGTGCATGTCGAGGTCTTCCGGCGGGTCGCCGAGAAGCCCGCCGAGCCAATGGCGGTAGGCCTTGAAGTTGTAGGCGGAGAGCGGCGCATACGACATGCCGTCGATGCCGAGGAACTCGGTGGTGATGCCTTGGCGGATGCCGTTGGCATGCTGCGGGTCGACCAGCAGCGCGCCTTCCGAATGGGTATGCGTGTCGATGAAGCCGGGCGAGACGGTGTGGCCGGTCGCGTCGATCCGGCGCCTGGCCTCGGACTTCGAGAGATCGCCGATGGCGGCGATGGTCTCGCCGGTGATGCCGACGTCGCCCTTGTAGCCGGCCTTGCCGGTTCCGTCGACGACGGTGCCGCCCGAGATCACCAGATCGAACATCACTGCCCCCTCGAATAAAGCGGCGGCTCCCCACAGGGAGCCGCCGTGAGCATCACCGTCAGCTCTTGGAGATGTTCCAGAGCAGCAGCACCGGCGAGGAGATCACGCCGGTCACGTTCTTGCGGAACGCGACGACGGTCGCACGCTGTCCCAGCGGCACCATCATCACGTTGTCGGCGATCTGGGTATGCAGCTGGTCGAGGACGACCTTCTGCTTCGCCGGATCGGCTTCCTTGGCCCAGGCGAGGCGCAGACGCTCGACCTCGGGATTGCAGGGCCAGCCGACCCAAGCCTTCTCGCAGGCGCCGTTGATCACCGGGTAGTCGATCGGGTTGATCAGGGTGCCCTCCCAGTACGAGGCGATCAGGCTCCAGCCGCCCTGCCCCGGCACCGCCTTGCTCTCGCGACGCTGCGAGTGCAGGCCAGGGTCCATCGTGTCCAGCGTGACGTTGAGCCCGATCTTCTTCAGGTTCTGCGCCATCAGCTGCGCCGCCGGCGAATAGACGGTGTCGGCCGGGTTCAGCACGACGATCGGCTCGCCCTTGTAGCCCGCCTCCTCGAACAGCTTCTTCGCCTTGTCGAGATCGGGCTTGGTGTTCGCCTTGACCCGGCCTGCGGTCGAGTAGCTGGGCGTGCCGCAGAACATGAAGGAGTCGCAAGTCCGGTACAGTTCCGGATCGCCGCCGACCGCCTGCATGAACTCGGTCTGGTCGGTCAGCGCGACCAGCGCCTCGCGCGCCTTCGGATTGTTGAACGGCGGATGCAGATGGTTCGGGCGGATGATGTACATCGAGCCCAGCGGATCGTTGACCTTGACCACCAGGTCCGGGTTCTTGCGCATCACCGGCAGCAGGTCGGCCTTCGGCTGGTCGATGAAGTCGACCTCGCCGCGATTGAGCGCCGCGGTCGCGACCGCCGGATCGGGCAGCACGATCCATTCGACCGTGTCGACCTTGGCAAGACGCGCGCCCGCCGCCATGTCCGACGGCTCCGAGCGCGGCACGTAGCCGGTGAACTTCTTGTAGACCGCCTTCACGCCCGGGTTCCATTGCGGCTTGTCGAACATGTAGGCGCCCGACCCGGTGGGATCGTCGATCTGCGTCGTCGCCGGGGTCGACGCGATCCGCTCCGGCATCATGTAGGCGGAGTACGAGGCGATCTTCGCCAGGCTCGCCGGTAGCTGGCCGAAGGGCTCCTTGAGCTTCCAGGTGAAGGTCGCCGCGTTGTCGGCGGTGACCGAGGCGGTGAAGCCCGCCACCAGCACGCCGCGGCTGTCTTTGCTCATCCAGCGCTTGACCGAGGCGACGCAGTCGGCGGCCGTCACTGGCGAGCCGTCATGCCACTTAAGTCCTGAACGAAGCGTGAAGGTATAGGTGAGGCCGTCGGCGCTCACCTTGAAGTCCTCCACCATCTGCGGCTTCGGCTCGAGCTTGGAGTTCAGCGCGAACAAGGTGTCGTAGACCATGTTCGCGTGGTTCAGCGTGATCGAGGTCGAGGTCCAGATCGGATCGAGGATCTTGAGGTCGGCGATCGGCACGACCTTGAGCACATTCTGCTGCGCGAAGGCAGTCGTCGATGAGAACCAGGGCGCAGCGACAACGGCTGCGCCGGCCAGGAGGTGAAGCAGTCTTGCTTTCATGGCGGCCCCGCTCTGCGAGTGGTGAGGGATCACTAAGTACGCAAAACGCTAGCACGCCCGCCGCCCATGGACAGCGCGAACACGACAACCGCGGTCTTTCCATCAAAAAGCGAGGCTGGGCCGCGCGCGCACTACCGGTCCGTAGCCTTGTCGTCGCTGCCCCTATCCCGCGAGGCGGTAGAGGGGCCCGACGAGGCTAGAAGCCCAGCGCCTTCGTCAGCGGGCGTAGATAATCGTGGCCCTTCTTCGCGTAGGTGAGCGGATGGGCCTTGGCCGGATCCTGCTCCGCCTCGACCACGAACCAGCCGGAATAGTTCGCCGGCTTCAACTCCTTGAGCACGGCCGGATAGTCGATCGAGCCGTCACCCGGCACCGTGAACACGCCGGCAAGCACGGAGTCGAGGAAGCTGGAATCGTTCGCCTTCGACTGCTTAAGCACCGCCGGGCGGATGTCCTTGCAATGGACGTGATTGATGCGGGCGGCATGGCGCTTGGCGACCGCGATCGCGTCGCCGCCGGCATATGTGAGGTGCCCGGTGTCGAGCAGCAGGCCGACCTCCTTGCCGGTCTCGGCGACCAGCCGGTCGATCTCGGCCTCGGTCTCGATCACCGTGCCCATGTGATGGTGATAGGCGATCGGGCAGCCTTCGCCGGCGAGGTACTTGCCGACCTCGGTCATGCGCGAGGTCAGCGTCTTCCACTGGTCCTCGGTCAGCTTCGGGCGCTGTGTCACCGGGCGCTTGCGGTCGCCATGAACGCAACCGGTCACCTCGGCGAACACCATCGCCGGCGCCTTCAGCGCCTTCAGCAGCTTGAGGTGCCCCTGCACGGCAGCGATCTCGTCCTTGGCCGAGCGCTCGAGCAGCTTCGCCGAGTACCAGCCCGAGGCCAAGCCGAGTCCGTGCTTGGCGAGGATCGGCTTCAGCACGTCGGGATCGCGCGGGAACTTGTTGCCGAGCTCCATGCCGTCGTAGCCCGCCTGCTTCGCCTCGGTCAGACACGTCTCGAGCGGCGTCTCCGCGCCCAGCTCGGGCATGTCGTCGTTGGTCCAGGTGAGCGGGTTGATGCCGATCCTTGCCATGATGCTTCCTCTTAGGCTCCCAACTTCTGGCGCTTCCGCGCCTTCACGTAGTTCTTCAGGACGCTCTTGCGGGTCGTGTCGCGCGGCGCGTCGTGGACGGCGACGTCCCACCAGGCGCCGCCCTCGGCCGTGGTCTTCCAGGGATCCGTGTCGATCACGATCACCTGCGTCTTCTTCTTCGATGCCGCCGCGTCGAGCGCGAACTCGAGTTCGGCGACCGAGCGTACCTTGACCGCGTCCGCGCCGAGCGCGCGCGCATGCGCGGCGAAATCGACCCACGGCGCCGATGCCGGGAACAGGTTGTTGTAAGGGGCACCACCGGTCGCCTTCTGCAGGCGCGCGATGCAGCCGAAGCCCTTGTTGTCGAGCACCACGATCGTGAGCTTGGCGCCGAGCTGCACCGAGGTCGCGATCTCGGAGTTCATCATCAGGTAGCTGCCGTCGCCGACCATGACGAAGACCTCGCGCTCGGGTTTCGCCAGCTTGGCACCGAGACCGCCGGCGATCTCGTAGCCCATGCAGGAATAGCCGTATTCGAGGTGATACTCGGTCGAGTCCGCCGCGCGCCAGAGCTTGTGCAGCTCGCCCGGCAGGCCGCCGGCGGCGCAGACGACGATGCTCTTCTTGCGCTTCGCGGCACGGTCGACCGCGCCCAGCACCTCGGCGTCGCTGGCCTTGCCTTTGCGGGGTGCCGTCGCCGTTTCAGTCGTCTTGAGCCATTGCTTCGAGAGCTTCCGGGCACGCGCCGTCCAGGCCGACGACGCGCTCCAGGACTTGAGCGCACGGTCGAGCGCGGCAAGACCCTTTCCGGCATCGGCGACGAGTGGCAAGGCGGCATGCTTCGCCGCATCGAAGGCGCCGACATTGAGCTGGACGAGTTCGGCCTGCGGGAACAGCGCACGGCTGCCGGTCGGGAAATCGGCGAGGCGGGAACCGACCGCGATCACGAGGTCCGCGTCGCGGGCGAGGCCGTTCGCGGCCTCGGTGCCGGTGACGCCGATGGCACCGGCATTGAGCGGATGGTCGTAGGCGAGGCTGCCCTTGCCGGCCTGGGTCTCGGTCACCGGCACGCCATGCGCCTCGGCGAAGCGAGCCAGCGCCTTCTCGGCCAGCGCGTACTTCACGCCGCCGCCGGCGAGGATCATCGGGCGCTTCGACCTGGCGATCGCCGCGGCGACCTCGGTCAGTTCCTCCGCGTCCGGTTCGGCGGCGCGCACGCGCCATGCGCGCGGACGGAAGAATTCGACCGGATAGTCGAAGCTTTCGGTCTGCACGTCCTGCGGCAGCGCCAGCGTCACCGGCCCGCATTCGGCCGGGTCCGTCAGCACGCGCATCGCCTGCGGCAGAGCCACCAGGATCTGCTCTGGCCGGACGATGCGGTCGAACAGGCGCGAGACCGGGCGGAAGCAATCATTCGCCGAGACGGTGAGGTCGGAGAAGTCCTCGACCTGCTGCAGCACCGGATCGGGCCGGCGGCTGACGAAGATATCGCCGGGAAGCAGCAGCACCGGCAGGCGGTTCACATGCGCCACGGCGGCCGCGGTCAGCATGTTGGTGGCGCCGGGGCCGATCGAGGTGGTGCAGGCCATCATCCGGCGGCGCGCGTGCGTCTTGGCATAGGCGACCGCGGCCAGCGCCATCGCCTGCTCGTTATGCGCCCTTAAGGTCGGCAGGCGCTTCTTCTCGGCCTCCAGCGCATGGCCGAGGCCTGCGACGTTGCCGTGGCCGAAGATCGCGAAGACGCCGCCGAACATCGGTTGCTTCTTGCCGCCGACCTCGACTGACTGTGCGATCAGGAAGCGCACCAGCGCCTCCGCCATCGTCAGCCTGACCGTCGCCATGCGCCCTCCTCGGTATTTGACAGTTATGTGACAGAGATTGCCCACGGCCACAATGGCGGGGGACGAGCCTTTCCCAAAAGAAAAACCCTCCCCAGGAGGGGGAGGGTCAGGGAGGAGGAACGTCGGTCTGCTTTCAGTCGGCCGCCTGGCTCGTCACCGGTTCCGGCCGCCAGCGGAGGATCGGCTTCCGGGCCGCGCCGGTCTCATCCAGGCGGCGTCGCGGGGTCAGCTTCGGGGCGTCGGCGAAGGACTGGGCGTCGACCTTCGACTTCTCGGCCAAGGCCCTGAGCGTCGCGATGAAGGCGTCGAGCGCGTCCTTGCTTTCGGTCTCGGTCGGCTCGATCAGCATCGCGCCGTGGACGATCAACGGGAAGTAGACCGTCATCGGATGATAGCCGGCATCGATCAGCGCCTTGGCGAAGTCGAGCGTGGTGACGCCGGTATCCTTCAGGAAACGATCATCGAACAGCGCCTCGTGCATGCAGTAGCCGGGGAAAGCCGGCGTCATCACGTCCTTGCAGCGGGCCAGCACGTAGTTGGCGTTGAGGACCGCATCCTCAGCCACCTGCGCCAGGCCGTCCGAGCCGTGGCTCATCATGTAGGCGACGGCACGGACGAACATACCCATCTGGCCGTGGAAGGCCTTGAGGCGGCCGAGCGCCTGCGAGCCTTCACCTGACGCAGGCCTGGTTTCGACCAGCCTGAAGCCGTCCTTGCCATGCACGACGAAGGGCACGGGCGCGAAGGGCGCCAGCGCCTTCGACAACACCACCGGACCCGAGCCCGGACCACCGCCGCCATGCGGAGTCGAGAAGGTCTTGTGCAGGTTGATATGCATGGCGTCGACGCCGAGATCGCCCGGCCGCACACGGCCGACGATCGCGTTGAAGTTGGCGCCGTCGCAATAGAGGAAGCCGCCGACCGCATGCACGGCGTCGGCCAGCGCCGAGATCTCCGTCTCGAACAGCCCGCAGGTATTCGGGTTGGTGATCATGATCGCGGCGACGTCAGGACCGAGCTTCGCCTTGAAGGCCTCGACGTCGACCTTGCCGTCGGCCTTGGCCGGCACCGCCTCGACGGTGAAGCCGATCGAGGCCGCCGTCGCCGGGTTGGTGCCGTGCGCGGATTCCGGAACGAGCACGCGGTTGCGGTTCTCGCCCTTGGCCTCCAGCGCCGCCTTGATGCAGAGCATGCCGCAGAGCTCGCCATGGGCGCCGGCAGCCGGCGACAGCGCCACCGCCGGCATGTTGGTCAGCGTCTTCAGCCAGAGCGCCAGGGTGTCGAGCAGCTCGAGCGCGCCCTGCACGGCGGACTCCGGCGCCAGCGGATGCAGATCGCCGAATCCCGGCAGCCGCGCCATCTTCTCGTTGAGCCTGGGATTGTGCTTCATCGTGCACGAGCCCAGCGGATAGAGCCCGGCATCGATCGCGTAGTTCTTCTGCGAGAGCCGCGTGAAGTGGCGCACCACCTGCGGCTCCGAGAGTCCCGGCAAACCGATGTCGCCCTTGCGCGCGAGGCCGCCGAGGCGGTCCTTCACCTTCGCCGGTGCCGGCAGGTCGACGCCGGTTCGGCTGGGCGCGTCCTGCTCGAAGGTGAGCGCCTCCTCCATCTGCAGTCCGCGGCTGCCGGTCGGTCCCGCGCCGTCCGCCTTGAAGCCGGCGCTGACGGCCTTGCTCCAGTCGCTCATCGGAGGTCCTCCCGGAGCGCGTCACCAAGCGCGTCCATGTCCTGATCGGTGTTGATCTCGGTGGCCGCGACCAGCAGCAGGTTCGCGACGGACGCGTCGCCCGGCAGCAGCCGCGACATCGGCACGCCGGCGAGGATGCGCTTCGCCGCGAGGCGATCGACGACGCCGGCCGCCGGCTTCGGCAGCTTTACCGTGAACTCGTTGAAGAAGGACTGGTTGAGCACCGACACGCCGGGAACGCCGGCGAGCTTGTCGACCAGCTGCACCGCCTTCGTGTGGTTGATCGCCGCGAGCTGCTTCAACCCGACCTCGCCCAGCAATGTCATATGGATGCAGAAGGCGAGCGCGCAGAGGCCGGCATTGGTGCAGATATTAGATGTCGCCTTCTCGCGGCGGATGTGCTGCTCGCGCGTCGAGAGGGTCAGCACCCAGCCGCGGCGGCCGTCGGCGTCGACAGTCTGGCCGGAAAGACGACCCGGCATCTGGCGGACGTATTTCTCGCGCGTGGCGAAGAGACCGACATAAGGACCGCCGTAGCTGAGTCCGTTGCCGATCGACTGTCCCTCGGCCGCGACGATGTCCGCGCCCATGGCACCGGGCGACTCAAGCGCGCCGAGCGACACGATCTCGGTGGTGACGACCACCAGCAGCGCGCCCTTGGCGTGGCAGGCGTCGGCCAGCGGCTTCAGGTCCTTGATCTGGCCGAATACCGACGGGTACTGCACGACGACGCAGGAGACGTCGTCGCCGAGCTTCGCCGCGGCGTCTTCCTTGCCTTCCGGATCGGCCGGCATGGAGTCGACCTTGAAGCCGCCGTACTTGCCGTGGGTCTCGATGATCGAGCGGTACATCGGATGCAGGCCGCCGGAGAGCACCGCGCGACCGCGACGCGTGACGCGCCCGGCCATCATCACCGCCTCGGCGGCGGCGGTTGAGCCGTCGTACATGGAGGCATTCGCCACATCCATGCCGGTCACCAGCGCCACCTGCGTCTGGAACTCGAACAGCATCTGCAGCGTGCCCTGCGCGATCTCGGGCTGGTAGGGCGTATAGGCGGTCAGGAACTCGCCGCGCTGGATCAGATGATCCACCGAGCTCGGAACGTGATGGCGATAGGCGCCGGCGCCGAGGAAACTCGGGACCGATCCCGACGGGATGTTCTTCGCCGCCATCGCGGAGAGCGCGCGCTCGACCTCGAGCTCGCCCTGGTGCAGGGGAAGGTCGACCGGCTTCGACTGCCAGACCTTCGCCGGCACGTCCTTGAACAGGTCGCGGACCGAGCCGGCGCCGATCGCGCCCAGCATCTCGCGCCGGTCGTCCGGCGTCAGCGGCAGGTAGCGCATCAGTGCAGGCCCTCGATGAAGGTCTTGTAGGCGGCCGCGTCCATCAGCGCGTCGACCTCCTTGGGGTCGGCGAGCCTGATCTTCATGAGCCAGCCCTTGCCCTCGGCGTCCTCGTTCACGAGCGCCGGCGTGTCGCCGAGCGCGGCGTTGACCTCGGTCACCTCGCCGGAGACCGGTGCGTAGACCTCGCTCGCCGCCTTCACGGATTCGACGACGGCCGCCTCGTCGCCGGCCTTCACCTTCTTGCCGACGGCCGGCAGCTCGACGAACACGACGTCGCCCAGCTGCTCCTGCGCGTAAGACGTGATGCCGACGGTGGCGACGCCGCCCTCGACCTTGACCCACTCATGATCCTTGCTGAACCGCATGGCGCTCATCCCCGATGATAGTTTGGTTGGACGAAGGGCAGCTTCGCGACCTTGGCAGGCCTGGGCGTGCCGCGAACGATGGTCTGGATCGGCGTGCCGACCTGCGCATGGGACGTGGCGACGTAGCCCATCGCGACGGGACCGCCGACCGAGGGGCCGAATCCGCCGGACGTGATCTCGCCGATGGTGGCGCCGTTCATGTCCGCGATCGGCGTATGGCCGCGCGCCGGTGCCTTGTCTTCCGGCTTGATGCCGACGCGCTTGCGGGCGACACCGTCCTTCAGCTGCTTCATGACGATCGCGTGGCCGGGGAATCCGCCTTCTTCCCGCCGGCGCTTGGAGACCGCCCAGGCGAGGTCGGCTTCTATCGGCGTCGTGTCCGGGCCGATGTCGTTGCCGTGCAGGCAGAGCCCGGCTTCGAGGCGAAGGGAGTCGCGGGCGCCGAGACCGATCGGCTTCACTTCCGGCTCCGCCAGCAGCGCCTTCGCCAGCGCCTCGGCGTCCCTCGCCGCGACCGAGATCTCCCAGCCGTCCTCGCCGGTGTAGCCCGAACGCGTCGCCAGGACGTCGATGCCGGCGATCTTGAGATCGCGGATGGAGAGGAAGACCATGTCGGTCGAGCCCGGCGAGAGCTTCGCCATGACCTTCTTCGCGGCGGGGCCCTGGAGCGCCATCAGCGCACGGTCTTCCAGGTACTCGATGCCGACGCCCTTCAGGCGCTCGCGCAGGCGCGCGACGTCGGCGTCCTTGTTGGAGGCGTTGACCACGACGAACAGGTGGTCGCCGCGGTTGGTCGCCATCAGGTCGTCGAGGATGCCGGCCTTGTCGTCGAGCAGAAGCGAGTACTTGGTGCGGCCGAGGCCGAGGGCCTGATAGTCGCCGGGTACCAGCGTCTCGAACTGCTTCGCCGCGTCCTTGCCCGTGATGCGCACCTGGCCCATGTGGCTGACGTCGAAGAGCCCTGCCTGCGCGCGCGTGTGCAGGTGCTCGTTCATGATGCCCATCGGGTACTGGACGGGCATGTCGTATCCCGCGAACGGCACCATCTTGGCGCCGAGCGAGCGGTGGAGCGCGTTGAGCGGCGTGACTTTGAGCGTGCCTGGATCGGCCACTTCGGATCTCCGACAGGGTTGCGGCGACCCGAGCGCTAAAAGCGCTGAGCCGCCCCCTCTGTCATGAGACCTGAAAGATTCACCCGATGACCGGGCTTACCTCGTCGGTGAGGCGCGTGCGCGCCTGCTCTCCAGAGCGTCCTCTCCCCCGGGTCCTGGGTGCCTGAGAGTTTCCGGGGCGGTTGCTCCTTCGGCGCCGGCTGCAAGAGCCGGTCTCTCCCCGGGGGATCGACGGACGAGAGCAACCTGCGGGGAGGAGAATCGAAAGTCAATCGAAGTGCACTGCAGCATCGATAGACTGAGCCTATGTCCAAGAGAACGACGGACCGCCTGCGCAAGATCTGCCTCGCCCTTCCCGAAGCGGAGGAGCGCGAGACGTGGGAACTCCCAACTTTCCGGGTCCGCGGCAAGATCTTCGTCATGGCGGTGGATCGCGACGGGTGGCCGTCGATCTGGTTCAAGGCCCCGAAGGGAAGCCAGCAGGTCCTCGTCGGTGCCGACGGCGAACGGTTCTTCGTGCCGCCTTATGTCGGGCACAAGGGTTGGGTCGGCATGCGTCTCGATGGGAAGCCGGACTGGAAAGAGGTCGAGCTGCTGGTCCGCCGCAGCTACGCGATGACGGCACCGAGGAAGCTGGCGGCGCTCATCGAAAGCTAGCGGTGGGCGGCCGTCGTCAGGCGCGCACCGGCCTTGGCCGGTCCGACGAGCGGGGTTGCCGCCCGCCGCTCCTCGAACTTCATCGGCGCGTTGCCATGGGCGCGGTCCATCGGCTTCGGCGCGAAGTCGGCGGGCTTCGCCTTGGTCGGACCTTCGTGATGGACGAAGCCGGTCATCGAGGCAGCCTCGAGCGCGCGGTTGCACGCCATCTTGAATTCGGGCGGCGCCTTCAGCTGGATCGCGCGGGAGAGGAACGTCCTCGCCTCGCTGATCTTCTTGGCCCGCAGTTCCTTGTCGTCATGGTGGGCGGCATTCAGCGCGCCGGCAGAGGCGTCGCTCGCCGCCTTCATGAAGCAGCTCTTGAGCAGGTCGTCGGAACGGTCCCGCATCAGCTTGACGAAGTCCTTGGGCGCCTTCGGGTTCTTCAGCATCTCGGTGATGCGCTTGGCGGCTGCCTCGCACTTGTCCGGCGATGGCGCCAGCGCGAAGGCGCGCATGCCCTCGACGGCCTGGACGATCGAGACCTTGATCGCCTCGACCTTGCGGGCCTCTGCCTCTGCTTCCTTCTGCTTCTTGTCGTCAGCAGGGTTGGATTTCGAACCGAACATGACCGTGCCTCCTTGAGGCTCAATCCATCTGTAGGCCCAGTGTCATTCCACTGGCGTTAAGAAACCCCTAATGGAGATAATAAAGTAATTTAACAAAATGTCTTCAAAAGATTGATTTTACACGATTTAGGTACCTGGAAATTCTCCAGGCAATGAATTCTCGCCTCGTGCGGGGCGGAATTCCATCCACCGAAGGGTGGAGGCGAAGCCGCGCGGACGCGGCTTCGCTTCGGTACGCCCGTTCAGACGGCCTTGAGGTTTTCGGCGGACGACTTGCCGCGCTTCGGGTCCTGCTGGACCTCGAACGAGACCTTCTGGCCTTCGTTGAGGGTCCGCAGGCCGGCGCGCTCGACGGCCGAAATGTGGACGAAAACGTCGGCTCCACCGCCCTCAGGCTGGATGAAACCGTAACCCTTGGTGCTGTTGAACCACTTGACTGTGCCGGTCGGCATGGCTGACTCCGGATCGAGGGACTAGCGCTGCTTGCTCTGCAGCGGACTTTACTTTGGAGCGCCCGGGATTTCGGCCTCAGACCACAGTCCGCAGTAATATCCCGCCCAGAAGATATCACCCGAGGCACTTGCGCAAGACCTAAACCTTCCCAAAGGGTCAAGCATTGTCATAATTGATCCGGACGATCTCGATCGGCTCGAGCCCGGTCGGGGTCCGGACTTCGACCGAGTCCCCTACCCGCGCCTTCAGGAGCGCACGCGCCACCGGCGAGAGCCAGCTGATCTCGCCCAGGTCGTGACGCACCTCGTCGACGCCGACGATCCGGACCGTGCGCTCGCGGGCCTTCGAGTCGGCATAGGTGACGGTGGCGCCGAAGAACACCTGCGACCGATTCGTCTGGCGCGCGGGATCGACCACCTCCGCGACCTCCAGGCGCTTGGTGAGGAAGCGCAGCCGCCTGTCGATCTCGCGCAGGCGCTTCTTGCCGTAGAGATAGTCGCCGTTCTCCGATCGGTCGCCGTTGCCCGCGGCCCACGAGACGATCTCGACCACCTTCGGCCGTTCGACCTGCTTGAGCTGCCGGAACTCGTCCTGCAGCCGCAGGAGGCCATCCGGCGTGATGTAGTTCTTCACGCCCGCCGGCAGCGGCTCCGCACCTTCGAGCTCGTCGTCCTCGGCGCTGTCGTTTTCCTTGGTGAAAGCCTTGCTCAAGTCTCGCTCCTGACGCGGCGCACCGCGTCGATCCAACCCTGGCGGCGACGGTCCCGTTCCTCCTTCTCCATCGCCGGCTCGAAGCGGCGATCGCGCGCCCAGATCCTCGTCAGCGCGTCGAGCGACGGAAATACACCGACCTGGAGGCCGGCGAGGAAGGCGGCGCCCAGCGCCGTGGTCTCGGTCACCACCGGACGCTCGACGGGCACGCCGAGCAGGTCGGCGAGCCGCTGCATCACCCAGTCGTTGACGGTCATGCCGCCATCGACGCGGAGCGTGGTCGGCGCCTTGCCGAAATCGTCGGCCATCGCCCCCATCAGGTCGCCGGTCTGGTAGCACACGGCTTCGAGGCCGGCGCGGACGATGTCGGCGATGCCGGTGTCGCGCGTCAGGCCCATGATCGCGCCGCGCGCGAACGGATCCCAATAGGGCGCGCCGAGGCCGGTGAAGGCGGGGACAAGATAGACGTTGCCCGTGCCCGCGCCGCCGCGGGCGAGCGCCTCGGTCTCGCCGGCCGACTTGATCAGCTTGAGCCCATCGCGGAGCCACTGGATCGTCGATCCGGCGGCGAAGATGCTGCCCTCGAGGGCGTAGGTCGCGCGCCCGTCGAGACGATAGGCGATCGTGGTCAGCAGCCGGTTCTTCGAGGGCACGAAGGTCGAGCCGGTATTGAGCAGCGCGAAGCAGCCGGTGCCGTAGGTCGACTTGATCTGGCCGGCCTCGAAGCAGACCTGGCCGACCGTCGCCGCCTGCTGGTCGCCGGCCATGCCCGCGACCGGGATCGCCGCACCCAGCAGCGCCGGATCGGTGGTGCCGAAATCGGCGGCGTTGTCGAGCACCTCGGGCAGGATCGCCTTCGGCACGTCGAACAGCTTCAGGAGCTCGTCGTCCCAGCGTTGCGCGCGAATGTCGTAGAGCAGCGTGCGCGCCGCATTGGTCGCATCCGTGCGATGGCTCCTGCCGCCGGTCAGCCGCCAGAGCAGGAAGCAGTCGACGGTGCCGAAGGCGAGCTCGCCCGCCTCCGCCCGCGCCCGTGCGCCCGGCACCCGGTCGAGGATCCACGCGATCTTGGACGCCGAGAAATAGGCGTCGATGACGAGGCCGGTCTTGGACGCGACGGCGAGCCCGTGGACCGCCTCGAGCTTCCGGCAGGCCTCGGCGGTCCGGCGGTCCTGCCAGACGATCGCCCGGTGGATCGGCTTCCCCGTAGACCGTTCCCAGACGATAGTCGTCTCGCGCTGGTTGGTGATGCCGATGGCCGCCACGTCCTTCGCATCGATGACCGACTTGGACAGCGCCTCCCGGCAGACCTGGAGCGTGTCGCGCCAGATGTCCTCGGGGTCGTGCTCGACCCAGCCCTCGGCAGGGAAGTGCTGGCGGAGCTCGGCCTGCGCGCGGGCGAGCACGCCACCCCGGGCGTCGAAGATCATCGCCCGCGTGCTGGTCGTCCCCTGATCGATCGCCAGGATCGCCTTCGCAGCCATCCACGTCTCCTCAGCATGGCATTTTCGTTACGGGCGATTATGCTGCGCGCTTTCTTTTCGGGGCAACGGGTGTACGACCTTCTGGTCATCGGCGGCGGCATCAACGGCGTGGGCATCGCCCGCGACGCGCAAGGTCGCGGCCTCAAATGCCTGGTGGTCGAGGCTCGCGACCTCGCCTCGGCGACGTCCTCCGCCTCCTCCAAGCTGATCCATGGCGGGCTCCGGTACCTCGAGCAGTACGAGTTCCGGCTGGTCCGGGAAGCGCTGATCGAGCGCGAGGTGCTGCTGAGGCTGGCGCCGCACCTGGTCAGGCCGCTGTCCTTCGTGCTGCCGCACCGGCCGCACCTCAGGCCCGCCTGGATGATCCGAACGGGCCTCTTCCTCTACGACCATCTCGGCGGCCGCGAGCGCCTGCCGGGGTCGT
Organism: Alphaproteobacteria bacterium; assembly: GCA_044223515.1. Lineage (GTDB taxonomy): Bacteria > Pseudomonadota > Alphaproteobacteria > SHVZ01 > SHVZ01 > SHVZ01. Next base: position 32,908 of record JBGALV010000005.1, on the reverse strand, counting down.
ATGGGATCGACGCCCATGCCCATCCCTTCGGAAAGCCGCTCGCCTCCGATATCGCGCGCGCCTTCGTCTATGCCGACTGCTGGGTCGATGACGCGCGGCTGGTGGTGCTGAACGCCCGAGACGCCGCCGATCGCGGTGCCGAGATCCGGACGCGCACGCGCTGCGTCGAGGCGAGGCGCGAGGGCGGCGCCTGGCATGTCCGCCTCGCCGACGAGGCCGGGACGACGACCGAGGTCCAGGCGCGCGCGCTGGTCAACGCCGCCGGCCCCTGGGTCAACGACGTTCTGGGCCAGGTCGTGCGTACCAACAGCCCGAAACGCGTGCGGCTGATCAAGGGCAGCCACATCGTCGTTCCCCGGATCCATGACGGCGAACAGGCCTACATCCTCCAGAACGAGGACCGCCGCATCGTCTTCGTGCTGCCCTACGAGGGCCGCTTCAGCCTGATCGGCACGACCGACGAGCCGTTCACAGGCGACCCGGCCGCGGTCGCGATCTCGCCCGAGGAGACCACCTATCTCTGTGACGTCGTCACCCGTCACTTCCGGACGCGCGTGGCCCCCGAGGACGTGATCTGGACCTATGCCGGCGTGCGGCCCCTGCATGACGACGCCGACGTCGAGGCGTCCCAGGTGACGCGCGACTACGCCTTCGATCTCGACCTGGACTCGACCGGCGGCACGCCGCTGCTGTCGGTCTTCGGCGGCAAGATCACGACCTTCCGAAAGCTCGCCGAGCACGCGCTCGATCGGCTCCTTCCGCATCTCCGCCGCGGCGAGCGCGCCTGGACGGCAAACGCGCCGCTCCCAGGCGGAGCCATGCCGAACGCCGATTTCGAGGCCTTCCTCGCCGACCTTCAGCGGCGCCTGCCATGGCTTGCCAATCCGCACCGCCTGGCCCGCGCTTACGGGACAGAGGTCGACCGCCTGGTCGGCGACGCCAGGTCGGCCGGGGATCTAGGCCGCGACTTCGGCCTCGGTTTCACCGAGCGCGAACTCGCCTACCTGGTCGAGCGCGAATGGGCGAGGATGCCGGACGACGTATTGTGGCGCAGATCCAAGCTCGGCCTGCATCTTTCGGCCGAGGCGAAGACCGGCATCGCCGACTGGTTTATGAGGAGAAGTTCATGAAGGTCGTCATCACCGGCGCCGCCGGCTTTCTCGGCAAGAAGCTCTCGCACCGGCTCGCCGGCAACGTCACGCTCACGGGGCGCTCCGGAAAGCCCGAGGCGATCACCAAGGTGACCCTGTTCGACGTGGTCGAGCCCGAGGCGCCGAAGGACAAGCGTTTCTCGACCGCGACCGGCGACGTCGCCGACAAGGCGCTGATGAGCCGGCTCATCGACGAGGAAACCGACAGCGTCTTCCATCTGGCGGGCGTCGTCAGCGCCGGCGCCGAGGCGGATTTCGACCTGGGCTATCACGTGAACCTCGACGGCACGCTCGCCGTGCTCGACACGATGCGCAAGCTGCCGCACGCGCCGCGCATCGTCTTCACCTCGAGCCTCGCCACGTATGGCGGCGAGTTCAACAAGTCGATCGACGACGCGACGCCGCAGACGCCGCAGACCAGCTACGGCGTGCAGAAGACGATCGGCGAGCTGCTGGTCAACGACTACTCCCGCAAGGGCTTCATCGACGGCCGCTCGCTGAAGCTGCCGACGATCTTCGTCCGCCCCGGCAAGCCCAACAAGGCGGCCTCGACCTTCGCCTCCTCGATCGTCCGCGATCCGCTGCAGGGCACGCGCGCCGTCTGCCCGGTGACCCGCGACGTCAAGATGGCGTTCCTGTCGCCGCGCCGCACGATCGACGCCTTCATCCACGCGCACGAGCTGCCGGGCGAGGCCTGGGGTCCGTGGCGGTCGTGCAACCTGCCCGCCATTACCTACTCGATCGACGAGATCGTGAAGGCGATGGAAAAGCTGGCAGGACCCGAACCCGTCAGCCGCATCGACTGGGTGCCGGATCCCATGATCCAGAAGATCGTCGCGACCTGGCCCGGCACGGTCGGCTGGGACAAGGCGAAGCGACTCGGATTCAAGGCCGACACCAACATCGACGAGATCATCAAGGCCTTCATCGACGAGGACATGGTAAAAGCCGCGTAGGAGACTCCCATGGCCTACGAATTCGTCACGCGCGACTTCACGACCCTGACCGGCGAGCAGGCGCGACTGCGCCTGATGGCCGAGAACGACGCCGCCTACTTGTCGAAGGACAGCGGCGTCGTCGCGGTCCCCCGCGAGCGTTGGGAACTGGCTCAGGATGCGGAAGCCAACGGCTGGCTGAATCTCTGGCGTGGTGCCATCGAAGATCGCAATACGCACCACTACGCCCTTTTCGACTACCTGTTCATGCTGCGCGACCAGCCGTTCAAGCGCGGCATCGAGCTCGGCTGCGGCCCGTTCTCGAACATGCGCGTGGCGGTTTCGACCTTGAAGGTCGAGACGATCGAGCTGCTCGATCCATTGATCGAGAGTTACCTCGAGCTGCCCAACTGCGCGTACGCAGGCATGAAGCTTCGGCGTCTCGACGGCAACACGGAACCGGTCGCGAAGCTGCATGCGATGCCGATCGAGGACATGCAGGTCGAGACCAAGTACGACCTCGTGATCCTGATCAACGTGATCGAGCATTGCTTCGACGTGCGGAAGATCTTCGACAACGTCTGGAACCTGCTGGTCCCGGGCGGCGTCTTCATCTTCCACGACAAATATTTCGATCACAGCGAGATCGCCGCCGGAATCGCGACGAGCTACGACACCGGACACCCGCTCAGGCCCGATCGCAAGCTGGTCGACGCCTTCCTCGGCCGGTTCGTCACGGTCTTCTCGCGCGAAACAAAGACGCTCGGCGACGCCAAGATGACCGACACCGGCGACGCCATCTACTTCATCGGCCGGAAACCGTAACCGCCGCTAGTTCACCCGGGACAGCAGGGGCTTTCCGGCGAGGAAGGCCTGGACGTTGGCGATCATCAGGTCGCCCATGGCGCCGCGGGTCTCGTGCGTGGCGGAGGCCTGGTGCGGCTGCAGCACGACATTGTCCGGCATGTCCACGAGGCCTTCGGGAACGCAGGGCTCGACCTCGAACACGTCTAGGCCGGCGGCGGCGATCTTCTTCTCCTTGAGCGCCTTCACGAGTGCCGCCTGGTCGACCACCGAGCCGCGCGAGATGTTGATCAGGATGCCGGTCGGCCCCAGCGCCTCGATCACCTTGGCGTCGACCAGGTGCTTGGTACCCGGCCCGCCCGGCGTCACGATCATCAGGAAATCCGAGTCGCGCGCGAGCTCGACCGGGTCGGCGTAGTACTTGTACGAGACGTCCGCCTGCTTCGAGCGGCCGTGATAAGCGACGGTCAAGTTGAAGGCTTCGCAGCGCTTGGCGATCGCCTTGCCGATGCGGCCGAGGCCGATGATGCCGATGGTCTTGCCGCCGGTCAGCGACCAGGTCATCTCCATGTTGCCGCGCTTCACCCACTCGCCCGAGCGGACGTAGCGGTCACCCTTGACCATCTGGCGCGTGGTCGCGAGCAGCAATCCCAAGCCGAGGTCAGCGACCTCCTCGGTCAGCACATCGGGCGTGTTGGTCACGGCGATGCCGCGCTTGGTCAGCTCGCCCACGTTGACGCCGTCGACGCCGACGCCGAAGCAGGCGACCAGCTTCAGGTTGGGCAGCGCGTCCAGGATCTCGGGCGCGATCGGATCGTGGCCGGAGGTGAAGGCGCAGGTGATCTCAGGCGCGATTTTTCTCGCCAACGCCAGCTTGTCCGGCGCCAGCCAGAGCTTATGCGCGGTGAACAGCTCGTCGAGCTTCGTCATCGTCCCGGAATAGGAGACCGGGCCGTTCTGCAGCACGGGGGGCTTGGACGTCATGGGGACTCGGAAGCTCCTCACATCACCGCGCCGATCGACCACGGCTGGAACTCGTCCTCGCCGAAGCCCATCTCTTCGCTCTTGGTCTTCTTGCCCGACGCGGTGTCGAGGATCAGCTTGAAGATCCGTTCGCCGCAGGCCTGGACCGTCTCCGAGCCCTCGATGATCGTGCCGCAATTGATGTCCATGTCGTCGGGCATGCGCTTGAACAGCATCGAGTTGGTCGCGAGCTTGATCGACGGTGCCGGCTTGCAGCCGAACACCGAGCCGCGGCCCGTGGTGAAGCAGATCATGTTGGCGCCGGACGCCACCTGCCCGGTCGCCGAGACCGGATCGTAGCCGGGCGAATCCATGAAGTTGAAGCCACGATGCTTCAGCGGCGCCGCGTATTGCAGCACGTCGACCAGGTTGGTGGTGCCGCCCTTGGTCGCGGCACCCAGCGCCTTCTCGAGGATCGTCGTGAGGCCGCCCGCCTTGTTGCCGGGCGAGGGATTGTTGTCCATCGAGCCGTTGTTCTTGGCGGTGTAGTCCTCCCACCAGCGCATGAGGTCGACGAGCTTCTGGCCGACCTCGGGGCTCTGGGCGCGACGCACCAGCACGTGCTCGGCGCCGTAGGTCTCCGGCGTCTCCGACAGCATCACCGAGCCGCCGTGCTTCACCAGGAGGTCGGAGGCGGCCCCCAGCGCCGGGTTGGCCGAGATGCCGGAATAGCCGTCGGAACCGCCGCACTGCAGCCCGATGGTGATGTGCGATGCCGGCGCCGCCTCGCGCCTGACGTCGTTGATCACCGGCAGCATCTCGCGGATCGCCGCCAGCGCCTTGTTGATCGTCACGGTCGAGCCGCCCGACTCCTGGATCGTCATCGTGTGCAGGAAGGCACCGTCCTGGAGATTATGGGCGCGCATCAGGCCGCCAATCTGGTTCGCCTCGCAGCCGAGCCCGATGATCAGGATGCCGCCGAAATTCGCATGCACGGCGTATCCCGCGATCGTCCGGCGGAGCACGTCCATGCCGTCGCCTTCCGCCGCCATGCCGCAGCCGAGGCCATGGGTCAGCGCCACGACGCCGTCGACGTTGGGGTACTGCTCGAGCAGCGATTCGGCCTTCCGGGCGACGAGCTTCGCCACATGGGCCGAGCAGTTCACGGAGGTCAGGATGCCGATGTAGTTCCGCGTGCCGACGCGGCCGTCCTTGCGCTTGATGCCCTGGAAGGTCGCCTGGGCGGCGCCGGTCGCGTAGGGCGTCGGCGTCGACTCCACGCAAAACTCGTACTGCCGCTCGAACATCTGGAAGGCGCAGTTGTGGGTGTGCACGTGGTCACCGACGGCGATCGGACGGCTGGCGAAGCCGATGATCTGGCCGTAGCGGCGAACCGGCTCGCCCTCCGCCACCTGATGGGTCGAGATCTTGTGGCCCGCCGGGATATGCCCCTTGGCGACCACGTTCTCGCCCGGGATGCTGGTTCCCGGCAGGATGTCGGCACGGGCGACGACGACGGTGTCGGCCGGATTGAGCCGGATGGTGAGGGTCGGCTGGGTCATCTTTCATCCTTGGGCGGAGAGGCCTTGGCGGCCTCGGAAGCTCTCCCTAGTGTAGCGGCCCATCACCCGCCTTTCCAATTCGGAGCTTGAGTCATGAGCGGCCGCCTTCAAGGCAAGATCTGCGTCATCACCGCCGCCGGCCAGGGCATGGGCCGATCCTCGGTCGAGGCCTTCCAGCGCGAGGGTGCGACCGTGCACGCCTCCGACGTCGACGAGGCGAAGCTCGCCGGCCTGGAGAAGCTGAAGGGCGTCTCCCTCAAGAAGCTGGACGTCACCGACCCTGCGGCGGTCGAGGCCTATGCGAAGTCGGTCGGCGCGGTTGACGTGCTCTTCAATGTCGCCGGCATGGTGCACAACGGCTCCATCCTGGAAGCCTCGGAGAAGGACTTCGACCAGGCGGTCAATCTCAACGTCCGCTCGATGTACCGGATGATCAAGGCGTTCCTGCCGGCGATGCTGGCGAAGAGCGGCGGCACGATCATCAACATGGCGTCCGTCGCCTCGTCGGTTAAGGGCGTGCCCAACCGCTTCGTCTACGGCATGTCCAAGGCCGCGGTGATCGGCCTCACCAAGTCGGTGGCCGCCGACTACGTCTCCAAGGGCATCCGCTGCTCCGCGATCTGCCCGGGCACGATCCAGACCCCGTCGCTCGACGACCGCATCAACGCCAATGCCGACGCGGTCGCGGCCCGGAAGGCCTTCATCGCCCGCCAGCCCATGGGACGCCTCGGCACCGCCGAGGAGATCGCCGCCCTCGCCGTCTACCTGGCCTCCGACGAGGCCGCCTTCGCCACCGGCCAGGCCTTCATCGTCGACGGCGGCCTCGTGATGTAGACTGGCGCCATCCCAGCCTGGAGCGGACAACGCCATGCGCCTCATCGCCCCGGTCTTCGCGACCGCCGTTCTCCTCTCCGGCTGCGCCGGCATGGTCCGCACCGTGACCTACGAGTATCCGCAGAGTTCGGCCGTCGCTCGCGAGAATCTTCAGGACGCTGCCGCCGCGGGTCCGGTGCTGCTCGAAGTGCGCGACAATCCGTTTGCGGGCGACGTCGCCCGGTCGCTGGCCCAGGCGGCGAGCGCCACCGGCGTCGGATTCAAGGTGCAGTTCACCACCGACCGGGCCCAGGCCGGTCGCTCGGACTTCCGCCTCGTCGTCCAGTTCTCGCCCGCTCCGGGCGTGAGCGCGGGAGAGGTATGCGATTCCTCCCGACCGGTCGCCAAGGCCCCGACCGACGGGCTGACCGCCGTGGTCGCCTTCTGCAAGGAGGCGCAGCCGATCCTGGCGATGGCCGCCGTCGCGCCCAAGGCCGAAGGGCCGGACGCCCCGGTGGTGCGCCAGATTGCCGAGCAGGCGATGATGCGGATGTTCATTCCGTCAGGCCAGAACCACAACAGCCCCGGCGATTTCTGGCCGGACATCTGACGGCTAGGTTGCACGCGGTCGCATAACGGTGCCTGGACCGCGGCGCGCGCCGCGGTCACAATCGGCGTATCCGAATACCGTTAAGGACCAGACGGTACGCCCATGGACCAGCAGATCGCCACGCTCAACAAGTGGTTCGACGTCGCCGGTGGATTCCTCGTCGCCTACAGCTTCCAGATCATCGGCGCGATCGTCTTCTTCCTGATCGGTCTCAAGGTCGCGCAATGGGTCGCGGGCCTGGTCGTGAAGCTCGGCGCCCGCAACAGGCTCGACGCCACGATCTCGAACTTCGCGGCCAACGTCGTCCGCATCCTGATCCTGGCGATGGTGATCATCGCGACCCTCGGCAACTTCGGCATCTCGATCGCGCCGCTGATCGCGCTTCTCGGCGCCGGCGCTTTCGGCGCCACGGTCGCGATCCAGGGGCCGCTGTCCAACTACGGCGCGGGCCTGACGCTGATCCTGACCCGGCCGTTCACGATCGGCGACACGGTGACGGTCAAGGGCGTCTCCGGCGTCGTCGATGACATCACGCTGGCCTCGACCTTCCTGGTCGGCGAGGACGGCGAGCGCATCATGGTGCCGAACCGCCAGATCGTCGGCGAGATCCTGGTCAACTCGCGCGGCCACCGCATCGTCGAAGGCACGCTCAAGATCGCCGCCGACCAGGACGTCCTCGCGGCGATCGCCGCGGTCAAAGGCGCGCTGACGCGGGTGCCGCAGGTGGTGCAGGAGCCGGCACCCGAAGTCGGCGTGCAAGCCTTCACCCAGGCCGACGTGACGCTGGCGCTCCGCTACTGGGCGCCGGCACGCGCCTTCTTCTCGACCCAATTCGCCGTCAACCTCGAAGCTCGTGCCGCGCTCGCCGCCGCCGGGCTCAAAGCCGCCTGAGAGGAGAAAACCGATGAAGAAGATTCTCATCGCCATCGCCGCATTGGTGGTCGTCGTCATCGTCGCCGCGATCGCCGCACCGTTCTTCATCCCGGTCTCGGTCTACAAGAACCAGATCGAGGCGCAGGCCAAGCAGGCGACCGGACGCACGCTGGCGATCAAGGGCGACATGAGCCTTTCGATCTTCCCGACCGTCGGGATCGAGGCCAAGGACGTCACCTTCGCCAATGCGCAGGGCGCCTCGACGCCGGAGATGGCGCGGCTCAAGAGCCTCAAGGTCGCGGTCAAGCTCATGCCGCTGCTGCGCGGCGGCCTCGAGATCGACAGTTTCGTGCTCGACGAGCCCCAGATCGTGCTCGAGATCGACCGCCAGGGCCGCGGCAACTGGGTCATGGGCACGCCGTCGGCGGCGCCCGCACAGACGCAGGCTTCCGGTGGCACGGCCGCCTCGCCCGGCGACATCCGCCTCGGCGAGGTGAAGCTCAAGGACGGCCGCATCACCTACATCGACCAGCGCAGCAACACCAAGGAGGAGGTCACCCAGATCAACGCGACGCTCGACCTCCCTGATCTCGACAAGCCGATGAAACTCGACGGCGGCGCCACCTGGCACGGCAAGCCGCTGACCGTGAAGCTCGACGTCGACAAGCCGCGCGCGGTAATGGCCGGGCAGCCGGCCAACGTCACGCTGCTGCTCGGCGGCGATCCGGTGAAGCTGGGCTTCAAAGGGCAGGTCGCGACCGCCGGCGCCGGCCGCATGCAAGGCGACGTGGACCTCGCGGTGCCGTCGATCAAGGATCTCGCCGCCTGGGCCGGATCGCCGATCGACGCGCGGCCGAACACGATGGGGGCGCTTGCCATCTCCGGAAAGCTCGACCGCCAGGGCGCCAAGACCTCGTTCAACGGCGCCAAGGTTTCGCTCGACCAGATCAAGGGCACGGGCGACATCACCGTCGACACATCCGGTGCGAAGCCGCACCTCTCGGCGAAGCTCGCGCTGGAGAAGCTCGACATCAATCCTTACCTGCCGCCCGAGGCGCCGGCACAGAAGAGCGGCGCAGCGGCGCCCACCGCGCAGGGCCAGCAGGGCTGGAGCGAGGATCCGATCGATCTGACGCCGCTCCGCGCCGCCAATGCCGATCTCGACCTCACGGTCGGCGGCCTCGTCATCCGCAAGATCGAGATCGGCAAGGGCGTGGTGAAGGCCCAGCTCAAGGACGGCAGGCTGGCGCTCGACCTGACCGAGCTCGCGCTCTACCAGGGCACCGGCAAGGCCACGATGATCCTCAACGGTGCGCCCCAGGTACCGGAGCTCGACGCCCGGATCGCGCTCGCCGGCGTGCAGGCCGAGCCGATCCTGACCGCCGCCGCCGACTTCAAGCGGCTGACCGGCACCTTCGGCATGGAGACGCATGTCGCCGCGCGCGGCAAGTCGCAGAAGGAGATGATCTCCTCGCTGAACGGCGACGGGAAGGCCGCCTTCACCGAAGGCGCGATCAAGGGCATCAACCTCGCGGCGATGGTCCGCAACGTGGCCAACGCCTTCCTCGATCCGAAGGCCCAGGAGTCGCAGAAGACCGACTTCTCCGAGCTCGGCGGCACCTACACGATCCAGGCAGGCATCGTCCGCAACAACGACCTCGCGCTGAAGTCGCCGCTGCTGCGGATCGAAGGCAAGGGCACGGTCAACCTGCCGCAGAAGACGCTCGACTACCGCGTCGAGCCCAAGGCGGTAATGTCGACCGAAGGCCAGGGCGGCCAGATGCAGGCCTCGGGCGTCATGGTCCCGGTCGACGTGAAGGGCCCTTGGGACAACCTCAGCTACCGGCCGGACCTGGCGGCGCTGATCAAGGTCGATCCGTCGCGCGCGCTCGACGCCCTGAAGGGCGCGATCCCGGCGATCCCGGGCGTCACGCTGCCGGGTGCCTCGAGCAACCCGCCGGCCGCGGGTCAGCAACAGCAGCAGCCGGCTCCCTCGCAGAACCCGCTGGGGGGCCTCCGGAACCTGCTGAACCGATAACGCCCCGGCACTTGGCGCCGTGAGGTTCGACCTCTAGTCTGCCGCCCCCTTGGGGGAGCGGCAGATGGCGGATCTCTGGATACCGGTAACGATCGCGGCGGCGTTCCTGCAGTGCCTGCGCACGGCGCTGCAGAAGCGGCTGACCAAGTCGCTTTCGGCCGAGGGCGCCAACTTCATCCGCTACGTCTACGGCGCGCCGATCGCGCTCCTGATCCTCGTTCTGCTGACCAAGGGTTTCGGCCGCGAGCTGCCGTTGCCGAACGCAGCGTCGCTGGCCTATGGCGCGATCGGTGGGCTGACCCAGATCGCCGCGACCTCGCTGCTGATCCGCGCGTTCACCTACCGCAGCTTCGTCGTCGGCACGACCTACTCGAAGACCGAGACGCTGCAGGCGGCGTTGCTGGCCGTGCTGATCCTCGGCGAGCATCTCGATCTCTGGGGTTGGGGCGCGATCCTCATTGGCTTCGTCGGCATCGTCGTGATGTCGCGGGCGGCGGCGGCCGGCGCCGGGTCGTGGAAGGACGAGGGCGCGCGCAAGGCGGCCCTCGTCGGCCTCGGCTCGGGCACGCTGTTCGGCATCTGCGCGGTCGCGATCCGCGCCTCGGCGCTGGCGTTGCCCGAAGGCAACGAGCTGGAACGAGCCGCCGTGACGCTCGCCTCGATCACGACGATGCAGGCGATCATGATGGGGACCTATCTCCTGATCCGCGACCGGCGCCAGATCGTCGAGGTCATCCGTCTCTGGCCCCGGACCTTCCCGGTCGGCCTCTTGTCGGTACTCGGCTCCTGCGGCTGGTTCTTCGGCATGACGCTCGAGAACGCGGCGCTGGTCCGGGCGCTGGGCCAGGTCGAGTTGGTATTCACCTACCTGGCGTCGCACCTGATCTTCCGCGAGCGCGCGACCGCGGGAGAGACCGCCGGAATCCTGCTGGTCGCCGGCAGCGTCGTGCTGCTGATCCTTCGGTGATGCATCGCGCCAAAACCTCGGCTAGGTTCCGGCCATGTCGATGATCGACCTCGACGACGATCCGCTGTCGACCGCGCCCGAGCGGCTGGCCGAGCTGTACGGCCGGCCCGGGTTCATGATCCGGCGCGCGCATCAGATCACCATCTCGGTGTTCCAGGCGCATGCCGGCGAACTCGGCCTCACCAACACCCAGTTCGGCGTCCTCTACATCCTGAAGCGCTATCCCAGCATCGACCAGGTGACGCTGGCGAAGCTGCTTCGCCTCGACCGCTCGACCACCGGCACCGTGGTGGCGACCTTGGAGAGCCGCGGCTTCGTCGCCCGGGACATCGGCGAGTCCGATCGCCGCCGGCGCGTGCTGGCGCTGACCCGCGAGGGCGACGGGATGCTGAGCCAAGTCCAGCAGAAGTCCGCCGGCACATCGGGCACGCTGCTGGCGGCGCTCAGCCCGGCGGAACGCGAGATGTTCCTCGAGCTGCTGGGCCGCGTGGTTTCCCATTTCGAGACCGGCCCCGGCGCGAGCGCCGTCGGCGCCTCGGACAGCGCGAACAGCTAGTCGAGCGTGCGGCGGTAGCGGAGGATCGCCACCGTCCAGGCGACGGCGGCGAAGGCGAGAAGCGGCCAGACCTCCGGCCAGATCTCGATCATGCCGTTCCCTTTGAGCAGGATGCCGCGCACGATGCGGAGAAAATGCGTCAGCGGCAGCACCTCGCCGACGCCCTGTGCCCATCCCGGCATGCCGCGGAACGGAAACATGAAGCCCGAGAGCAGGATCGAGGGCAGGAAGAAGAAGAAAGTCATCTGCATGGCCTGCAGCTGGTTGCGCGCGACCGCCGAGAAGGTCAGCCCGACCGCGAGGTTCGCCAGCAGGAAGGCCAGCAGCGCCAGCGTCAGCAAGCCGATCGAGCCCAGCATCGGCACCGCAAACAGATGGCGCGCGGCCAGCAGCACCACGCCGACCTGGACATAGCCGATGACGATGTAGGGCAGGATCTTGCCGGCCATGACCTCCGCCGGCGTCAACGGCATCGCCAGCAGGTTCTCCATCGTGCCGCGCTCGGTCTCGCGCGTGATCGCCAGCGCGGTCATCAGCACCATGGTCATGGTCAGGATGACGCCGAGCAGGCCCGGCACGATGTTGTAGGCGGTCAGGCCCTCCGGGTTGTAGCGACGGTGGATCACCACGTCGAAGGCAGGCTCGGTCACCAGCGTCGGCAGGTCGTGGCGGAGGGCCGAGCGCGGAAGCTGGTTGAGGGCGGCGACCGCGTTCGATGTCGCGGCCGGATCGGTCGCGTCGGCCTCGACCAGGATCTGCGCCCGCTCGCCCTTCAGGAGGTCGCGGGTGAACCCATCGGGGATGGTTACGACGAAGGCGACCTCGCCGAGCGCGATCAGGCGCTCCACCTCCGGCTCGCCGGTGACCTGGGCGACAACACGAAAATAGCCCGAGCGCTCGAGCGCCCCGACGATGCTGCGCTCGACCTGGCCCGGATCGCGCGACAGGATCGCGGTCGGCAGCTGCTTCGGGTCGGCGTTGATCGCGTAGCCGAAGAGCAGGAGCTGGATCACCGGGATGCCGAGGATCATCCCGAAGGTGAGCCGGTCGCGGCGGAGCTGGATCATCTCCTTCACCGTCATCGCGGCGATGCGTGCGAGAGAAGACAGCATCACGCCGCTCTGTCCTGAGCGTCCCTGGCTTGGGCCGCGCCTGCATCCGCGATCAGGTGGATGAACACGTCCTCGAGGGTCGGCGTCGTCTCGCGCCAGGTGACGCGCGGATCGCCCATCAAGGGCTCGATCGCGCGCCGGAGCGCCAGAGGATCACCGGAACTCACATGCAGCGACGGGCCGAAGACCGCCGTGCCGATTCCAGGATTCCCCGCCAGCTTCGCCGCGATCTCGTTGCGCCCGGGCCCGGTCGCGATCCAGGTCGAGAGCCTGGCACCGGCGATCACCTCCTCGACCGTCCCGACCGCCAGCAGCTTGCCGTAGGCGATATAGGCGATGCGGTCGCAGCGCTCGGCCTCGTCCATGTAGTGGGTCGAGACGAGGACCGTGACGCCTTCGCGCGCGAGCGCATGGATCTGCTCCCAGAACTCGCGGCGCGCCTGCGGATCGACACCCGCGGTCGGCTCGTCGAGAAGAAGCAGCCTCGGCGCATGCATCATGCAGGCGGCAAGCGCCAGACGCTGCTTCCACCCGCCGGAAAGCGAGCCGGCGAGCTGGTCGTGCCGTTTGGCCAGACCCACCCGTTCCATCGTCCGCTCGACCTGGGTGCGCCGGTTCGAAAGGGCATAGAGCCGCGCGACGAAGTCGAGGTTCTCCCGGACCGTCAGATCTTCGTAGAAGCTGAAGCGCTGGGTCATGTAGCCGACCTGGCGCTTGATGGCTTCGGACTGCGTCAGGACGTCGAGCCCCAGGCACGTGCCGTGGCCGCCGTCGGGCTGGAGCAGCCCGCACAGCATCCGGATCGTCGTGGTCTTGCCGCTGCCGTTCGGGCCGAGGAAGCCCCATACCTCGCCCGTCGGCACCTTGAGCGAAACGTCGTCTACGACGGTGCGGGCACCGAAGCGCTTGGTCAGGCCCTCGACGTCGATCGCGAGCGGCGTCATGGAATGAGCCGCGCCTGGATCGGCTGGCCGGGCTTGAGCACGGCGGCCGACGGCTTCGCCTTCACCAGATAGACCAGCTTCTTCCGGCTCTCGATCGCATAGATGACCGGCGGCGTGAACTCGGCATCGCCGGCAACGAAGGTCACCTGGGCGGAGAGGTCGGGCGGGCAGCCGTCGCAAGCGATCGCGAACTTCGAGCCGATCCGGAGCTGCGCCAGCGCAGCCTCGGGCACGAAGATCCGCGCATGCACGGTCTCCGGCGGAAGCAGGCTTACGACCGCCCCGCCTGCGGGCGCGAGTTCGCCGGCCCGTCGCACGAGGCGTTCGACCCTTCCGGCAGCTCGGGCTGAGATCGTGCGGTCGGCAAGCCGCGTTTCCGCTTCGGCGAGAGCGGCCCCTGCCGCGTCCATCTGCGCGCGCGCCGCCGCGATCTCGTCTTCGCGGGCCGGAAGACGGGCGACGCGAAGTTGCGCCTGCAACTCGGCAAGGCGCGCCTGCTCGGCCGCCGCGGTCGCCCGCGCCTGGTCGAGGAGGCGCGGATTGGCGGCGGGTGAGCTCGCGAGCTCCTGCTGCCGGGCCAGCTCGCGCCGTCCGAGCGCGAGATTGGCCTCCGCCTGGGCGATCTGCGCCTCGATCGCCTTGAGCTCATCGGCGCGCTTGCCGGTCAGCAAATTCGAGAGACGGGACTCGGCTTCGTCGAGCCGCGCCTTGGCCTGGTCGCGTTGCGCGGTCTCGCGCCGTGCCTCCAGCCGGAAGAGCTTCTGGCCGATCGCCACCTGGTCGCCTTCGGCGACGAAAATCTCCTCGATCCAGCCGCCGTCCTGCGCGCCGACGGTCACCCGCTCGCCTTCGACATATCCGAGAAAGCCGCGGTCCTTCGTTGCCTCGTCGCAGCCGAAGAGCACCAGCGAGAGAACGACAGGAAGGATGCGTCTCACGCGAGCCCCCTCACCAAGGTGTCGACATGAAGCTCCAGCAGCGGCGCCGGATCGAAAGGCTGGGAGTCATGCCGAGCGAAGCACGTCTTCCAGATCGCCGAAAGCAGCACCGGCGCGATCACCAGCCGCGCGGCGAGATCGGCATCGGTCCTTCGGAATTCGCCCCGCTCGATGCCGCGGCGAACGATCGAGGCGACGAGTCCCAGCACGCGCTCGATCACGGCAGAACGGTACAGCTTGGCGAGATCGGGAAAGTTGGAGGCCTCGGCGATGATCAGCTTCGGGAATGCCGAAACGTCGCTGTCGACGACGATGCGGGCGATGGCCCGGACGAGGCTGCGGAGCAAGTCCGCGGCGCTGCCCTGCCAGCCCGCGACGAGGGCTTCGAGCCGCTCGACGTTCGGCAGCACGGCCGAGCGGACCAGCGCCTCGAAGAGCGCCTGCTTGCTCTCGAAATAAAGATAAAGCGCCGCCTTAGAGATGCCGGCCTCGCGGGCCACGTCGTCGAGCCGCGAGGCGGCGAAGCCGCGTTCGGAGAAGACGCGCAACGCGGCGGCGAGCAACTCCTCAGGGCCTGCGACCTTGCGCGGCCGCCCGCGCGGGCGGGATGTCGACTTTCGGGGCATTTTATTACTGACCAGTCAGTCATAAATTATGACGCCATGGCCACCCCGTCAATCCGCTTTCAGGCCGCGGCGTGCGTGGGAGCGCGGGGCTCTGCGAGCGCGGCGAGGAAGCGGGTGCTCCAATCGCGCTGGGTCGTATGCCCGAGCACCGAACGCATCCGCCGCCAGCGATCCCGCCGCTCGTCCGGCGGCATCACCAGCCCTTCATGGATCGCTTCGGCGACACCTTCCGGATCGAACGGATTGACCAGCAGCGCCGCGTCGAGCTCGTGCGCCGCGCCGGCGAGATGCGAGAGCACCAGGACGCCCGGGTCCTCCGGATTCTGCGCGGCGACGTATTCCTTGGCGACGAGGTTCATGCCGTCACGGACCGGCGTCACCAGACCCACCCGGGCGTGGCGATAGAAGCCGGCCAGCGTCGGACGGGCGACCGCCTTGTTGAGGTAGCGGATCGGATTCCAGTCGAACTCGGCGTACTTGCCGTTGATGCGGCCGGCGAGCGCCTCGAGCTCGCGACGCAGCGACTTGTACTGGGCGACCTCGCCGCGCGAGATCGGCGTCACCTGCAGGAAGGTCACCTTCTGCCGATGCTCGGGTCGCGTGTCGAGCAAGGCCTCGAAGGCTTCCAGCCGCTTCGGGATTCCTTTCGAGTAGTCGAGGCGGTCGACGCCGATCACGAGCTTGCGCCCGGAGAGGCTGTCGATCAGGCGGCGCGTGTCGCGTGCCGTCTCGCCCTTCTTTGCCCAGGCGGCGAACTCGTCGACATCGATGCCGACCGGGAACACCCCGGTCGTGGCGCGATGATCGCCGGCGAAAAGGCGGCCTTCGAGATCGAGCTTGCCCTGGCCGTGCTCGATCACGCAGCGCTCGAAGGCGTGGCGATCGATCTCGGTCTGGAAGCCGACGAGGTCGTAAGCAAGCAATGCCCGGGTCAGCTGCTCATGGCCTGGAAGCGCCGCCAGCACCTCGGGAGCCGGAAACGGGATATGGAGGAAGAAGCCGATCGGGTTCCTCACCCCGAGTCGCCGCAGCATCTCGGCGAGCGGGATGAAGTGGTAGTCGTGCACCCAGATCGTGTCGTCCGGCCGGATCAATCGGGCGAGCGCGCGCGCATATCGCTCGTTGACCGCGAGATAGCCCTTGAGCTGGGCGCGGCGGAAGTCGATCAGGCCGAGCCGGTAATGGAAGAGCGGCCACAGCGTCGCATTCGAGAAGCCGGCGTAATAGGTCTCGTGCTCCTCGGGCGAGAGATCGAGCGTGGCATAGTCCATGCCGGCGTGGCTGACGTGCTTGGGCTCGTCTGCGGGCATCGGCACGATGTCTCCGCTCCAGCCGAACCACAAGCCGCCGCTCGGTCCGAGCGCCTCCTTCAGCGCGACGGCGAGGCCACCCGCCTTCAGCCTGTCGCCGGGAACGGCGACGCGGTTGGAGACGATCACGAGCCGCGCCAAAACGCTTCCTCCCATGTCTTGGAAAGCCGCATCGCCGAGTTGATCAGGCCGACCATGGCGTAGGTCTGCGGAAAGTTGCCCCAGAGCTCACCCGTCCTGGGATCGAGGTCCTCGGAAAGGAGCCCCAGCGGGTTGCGCCAGGTCAGCGTTTCCTCGAACAGCTCGCGTGCCTCGTCGCGCCGTCCGGCGGCGGCCAGAGCATCGATGTACCAGAACGTGCAGACGGCGAAGGAAGTCGAGGGCTTGCCGAAGTCGTCCGGCGCCACGTACCGGAAGATCTGATGCCCATTGCGAAGCTGCTTCTCGATCATCGCCAGTGTGCCCGCGAAGCGCGGATCGTCGGCGGCGAGGAAGCCGATCTCCTGCAGCAGCAGCAGGCTCGCGTCGATGTCGGCGCCGCCGAAGCTCTCGACGAAGCTGTTCGCCTTCTCGTTCCACGCCTGGTCGAGGATCACCTTGCGGATGCGGGCCGCTTCCGCCTTCCAATGCGCCGCGCGCTCGGGCAGGCCGATATGGGAGGCGATCTTGGCGAGCCGGGCGATGCCGGCCCAGCACATCGCCGCCGAGTGAGTGTGCACGCGGGCGCGGCCGCGATATTCCCAGATGCCGGCATCGGGCTCGAGCGCAACCCGCGCCGCGACGTCGCCCAGCTGCTCGAGCTCCTTGAACAGGGCGCCGTCTCCCGGGCGCGGCAGGCGCGTGTCGAAGAACATCTGCGCCGCAGCCAGGATGACGCTGCCATAGACGTCGTTCTGGATCTGCTCGGCCGCCTGGTTGCCGACGCGGACCGGGCCCATGCCGCGATATCCGACCAGGGTCGGCACCGTGCGCTCGGTCAGCGGCTGGTCGGGGATGATGCCGTAGACCGGCTTCAGCTGCAGCGCCGGCTCGGAGACGGTCACCGAGGCGATGTACCCGAGATAGTCTTCCATCGTCTTGGTCGCGCCGAGACGGTTCAGGGCATGGACGACGAAGAAGGTGTCGCGCAGCCAGCAGAATCGATAGTCCCAGTTGCGGCCGCTATCGGCATGCTCCGGCAACGACGTGGTCAGCGCCGCGACGATCGCGCCGGTCTCCTCGTACTCGCAGAGCTTCAGCGTGATCGCGGCACGGATCACCGCATCCTGCCACTCGAACGGGATGGCGAGATCGCGCACCCACTCGATCCAGAATTCGTTGGTGCGCTCGGCGAACTCGCGCGCCGTATGCGCGATCGGGCTCTCGAAGCTTTCGTCCTGGCTGAAGATCAGGTTGATCGGCTGATCCAGCGCGAACAGCGTCTCGTGTTCGATGTAGGACGGCGGCGCGTCGGTGGTGACGCGTATCGACGTGTCGCGTCCGATGTAGCGGATGTGGTTGCTGCCGAGCGTATGGCGCGGCTCGGTCGAGCCGTAGTCGAAGCGCGGCCGGATACGGATGCGGATGCGCGCACGGCCCACGACCGGCTCGATGCGCCGGATCAGCATGGCCGGGCGATAGGTGCGGCGGTGATTGCGAAAGCGCGGCGCGAAGTCGGTAATGCGGAGCTGCGCGCCCGCCTTGTCGGTCAGGATGGTCTCCAGCATCGCGGTGTTGCGCAGATAGCTGCGCCTGCACTCGACGCGGTCGGCCATCTCGACGTCGGCAAAGCCCCACTCGGCATGCCCGGCGAGGAGGCTGCAGAACACCGGGTCGCCGTCGAGCCGGGGCATGCACCACCAGACGATCCGGCCGTCGCAGTCGATCAGCGCGGCGACGGCGCAGTTGCCGATTGCGGCTAGGTCGAGGTTGCTCATGCCGTCGCCTTCTCCGCGAGGTGCTGTGGCAACGCGGCGAGCCATGCCCTGACCTCGGGCGGTCCCTCGAAGCCAGGACCGGGCGTGAGGTCGCGGACCGGCAACGCCATGCCGCCGAGGCGCCGGGCGCCGGCGAAACCATCGAGGTCGGTCTCGTCGTCGCCGACGAAGACCGGGACGCGTCCCCGGAAGGGAGGATTCACCATCAGCGCCTCAACCGCCCTCCCCTTGTCGATGCCGTTCCGCCGGACCTCCCAGATCATCTTGCCGGGGCGCATGTCGAAGTCCTTGAGGTCATCCTCCTCAAGGATCGCCTCGATGCGGCGAGCAAGGACCTCGCGCACGTCGGGCGCGAGGCGATAGTGGAAGGCGACCGCACCCGCCTTGTCCTCGACGATGACGCCGTGCAGGCCGGTGGCCGCGGTGATGAGCCGGTCGCGCTGCAAAGGCGTCATCAGGGGCGCCACGCGCTTTGGCGGTCCGGATTTGGGGCGAAGCTCGAAGCCGTGAATGCCTGCCGCCGGAAGCTGGAGGGGATGGAAGAGCGCATCGATGTCGGCGACCGCCCGTCCGCTGACCAATGCCAGCGCGCCGCCCAACGCCTTCGCCGCGCGCACCAGCGCGATCAGCAGGCCTTCAGGGACCACGACCGCGTTCGGCGTCTCGGCAAGGTCGAGAAGCGTCCCGTCGATATCGAGGAACAGGGCCCAGTCGGCGCGGGGCGTGAGCTCAGGGATCGTCGTGGCCATGCCGTCCATGGTTCGTTTGTCTTA
This sequence comes from Alphaproteobacteria bacterium, assembly GCA_044223515.1. Classification (GTDB taxonomy): domain Bacteria; phylum Pseudomonadota; class Alphaproteobacteria; order SHVZ01; family SHVZ01; genus SHVZ01. Next base: position 14,017 of record JBGALV010000005.1, on the reverse strand, counting down.
CGTCACGCGAGCGCACCCGCTCCTGCAGACTTTCCCTCCAATCGCGTAACGTCCTGGGAGGACTACTCAATAACGCCCGACGGGACACCGGGTTGCCCGTCGAAACGCAGCGCCGCTTCGTACTCGTCGCGTTCTCGCCTTGCACATGCCGTTTCGTATCGACGAGACTTGTTCCGGTTCGGAAAGCGAGCCGGCCTCAACGGTCCAACAACATTAGACAGTGGAGCCACGTCATGCATCGCAATAGGCATTTAGGAATGGCCCTCGTCGGTGCCGCGCTCGCCCTCGCGGCGACGACACCGGCGAATGCGCAGAACAACGTGCTTCGCGTCGTGCCCCAGGCCGACGTCAAGGTGCTCGACAGCCACGTGGTCTCGGTCCAGGTGACCAAGATCTTCGCGCTGATGGTCCACGACACGCTGTTCGCGTGGGACTACAAGCTCGGCGCCAAGCCACAGATGGTCGAGAACTGGGCGGCGTCGCCCGACAAGCTGACCTGGACCTTCTCGCTGCGTCCGGGCCTCAAGTTCCATGACGGCACGCCCGTCACCTCGAAGGACGTGATCGCCTCGATCGAGCGTTGGGCGAAGCGCGACGTGATCGGCCAGCGCCTCGCCACCTACACCGCGGGCTACACGGCGGTCGACGATCGCACCTTCACGCTGAAGCTCAAGGAACCCTACGGCTTCGTCGAGTTCTCGCTGGGCTCGGCCGGCGGCCAGATGCCCGTCATTTATCGCGAGGCCGACGCCAAGACCGACCCGATGACGCCGATCGCGACCGGCATCGGCTCCGGCCCGTTCGTGCTGAACCGCGACGAGTGGAAGCCGGGCGCCTTCGTCGCCTTCAAGAAGAACGCCGACTACATCCCGCGCACCGAGCCTGTCGACGGCCTCGCCGGCGGCAAGATCGTCAAGGTCGACCGTGTCGAATGGCACATCATCCCGGATGCCGGCACCGTTGCGGCGGCGCTGACCAAGGGCGAGGTCGATCTGTGGGACTCGCCGGCGACCGACCAGCTCGGCCCCGTCCTCAACAACAAGGACATCATCATCGACAAGCTGCCGCCCTTCGGCAATTACGGCGGCCTGCGCGTCAACTCGCTGCATCCGCCCTTCAACAACGTGAAGGCGCGCCAGGCGCTGGCCTATCTGTTCGATCAGAAGGACTTCATGGCCGCCGCCTACGGCGATCAGAAATGGTGGAAGGTCTGCAATTCCTATTACGTCTGCGACGGACCCTGGGGCACCGAAGCGGGGTCGGAGCCGTACAAGAAGAAGGACATCGCCAAGGCGAAGCAGCTGCTCGCCGAAGCCGGATACAAGGGCGAGAAGCTGCTGCTCATCACCACCAACGAGCTGCCGCAGATCGGCGCCATGGCGCAGGTCGCCGCCGCGAACCTCAAGGAAGCCGGCGTCAACGTTGAGATGACCGTCAACGACTGGGGCACCGTCGTCTCCCGCATGACCAAGAAGGAGCCGGTCGACCAGGGCGGCTGGAACATGTTCACCACCTGGTTCACCGACACGACCATGCACTCGCCGCTGACCAATATCGCGACCAACATGGCCTGCGGCGGCGGCAACTGGGCCGGCTGGGCCTGCGACGAGGAGTCCGAGAAGCTGCGCGACGCGTTCCTGAAGGCGCCCGACGACGCCGCCCGCAAGGCCGCGCTCGAGCCGCTGCACAAGCGTCTCCAGGAAGTGCAGCCGGTCGCCCTGCTCGGCCAGTTCGACCCGCCGTTCGTGTGGCGGAAGAACGTGACCGGCGTGGTCAAGGGCTCGGTGCTGGTGTTCTGGAACATCAGCAAATCCTGACCTAGTCTCGTACGCTCAAACGGGGCCGGCGGCTTCCTGTCGCCGGCCCTTCTCTTTTCTCGGGGGGCACGTCACATGGCGGATCGGATCGGCTTCATCGGCCTCGGCAACATGGGCGGACCGATGTCCGCGAACCTCGCGCGCAAGGGCTTCCAGGTCACGGTGTTCGATCCGCGTCCGGCCGCGATCGAGAAGCTGACCGCGCTCGGCGCCAAGGGGGCGAAGAGCATCGGCGAGGTGATCGACGCATCCGACGTCGTCATCACCATGGTGCCGGACACGCCCGACGTCGAAGGCGTTGTGCTCGGACCGGAGGGCACGCTGGCGCGCGGCCGCAAGGGCATGCTGCACATGGACATGAGCACGATCTCGCCGGCGGCGAGCCGGCGCATGGCCGAGAAGCTCAAGGAGAAGGGCATCGGTTGGGTCGATGCCGGCGTCGGCCGCTCCCCGGCACACGCCGAGAAGGGCGAGAGCCTGTTCATGACCGGCGCTTCGGCCGAGGATCTCGCCCGCGTCACGCCGATCCTGAACGCGATGGGCAACAAGATCGTCGCTTGCGGCGGGCCTGGTTCGGGAATCGCGACCAAGGTGGTGAACAACTATCTCGCCATGTGCCTCAACCAGCTCAACGCCGAGGTCTTCACGCTCGGCGCCAAGCTCGGCCTGGACACCAAGGCGCTGTTCGAGGTGGTCACCTCGTCGCTCTCGAGCAACGACCACCTGAAGCTCTACTGGCCGACCAAGGCGCTGAAGGGCGACATCGAGCCGGGATTCGCGCTCGACCTCGCCTTCAAGGATCTGTCGATCGGTGTCGGCGCGGCAAAGGAAGCGGGATCGCCGGCGCATGTGGGATCGGCCGCCCGCGAAGCGATGATCCGCGCCCGCACCCAGCAGGGCCTCGGTCAGAAGGACGTGACCGCGCTCCTCGCGGCGGCGGCGGCGGAAGCTGGGATCAAGCCGCCGACGCTCTAGCCGGATGTAGTGCGGGCGCCGTCGCCTGGCCCCGGGAGGCCGGCAACGACGCCCGCTACGCCATCACACTTGGCGAGGTGGCTATCCCCACAACCGACCCCGGCCCGCGGACGGCGATCCGACGAGACGGGATCCGAGGTCAGCTGGAGAAATAGAAGCTGAAGCCCGGGCGCGGCGCCGGCGGGTAATAGACCCGCGGGCGGTAGGGCCGGTACACGTAGGCCGGCGGCTGGTAGTAGTAGGCCGGCGGCGGCGGATCATATGTGCGGTAGTATGGCCGCCCGTAGCGGTCGTAGTAGACGGTCTGCGCCGAGGCCGGCGCGGTCACGGCGACCACCGAGAGCACCCCGACGGCCGCCGCGAGAAGCGTGCGAATGCGCGTCATGGCTTAACTCCTTGGAATGATGAACTGTTACCGGCCGCTCGACAGGGCGCCGACGGCCGCGCCGCCCAGGCCACCGATCGCGGCGCCGGTCAGCCAGCTGCCGGTCAGTGAGCCGACGATCGCGCCGCCGGCCGCGCCGATGGCACCGCCCGACAGGGCCCGCTGCTGCTGATTGGTCATGTTCGAGCATCCGGCGGTGCCGAACGCCAGGATCGAGAGGACGACGACCGTGGGGATACGCATGACAATCTCCTCAAGCATTGTCCGCCCGCCCGATATGGGCCGGGCTCGCCAGGAGCACTAGCGCCGGAGGGGGCGAAGTAGTTGCGCGGTCACCGGAACCGGAAGGCCGGTCACAGCGTTGTCACGGGAGCGTCGCCTTCCCGTGGCCACCTTCCTTGGATAACGTCGGGCTATGTCCTTAGCGCGTCTCGCAAAGATCGTGGCGGCCCTCGCCCTGGTCGCCGCCTGCGACAAGCTCCCGCCGCTCTCCGGCCCGGCGCCTGCGGCGCCGTCGGCGAGCGCAGCGGCGCCGGCGCCTGCATCTCCAGGTACCGCGCCGGCTCGTCCGGCGCAGGCGCAACCTCCCGCGCCGCCTGCGAGCGCGGCACTGCCGCCCGATGCTCTCAAGATCGAGGGGCTCCGCCAGGACGAGATCGTCACGCGCTTCGGCGCGCCTGCGTCGGAGCGCGACGTCGCTCCGGCGAAGGTGCTCGGCTACCGTGCGACTGGTTGCGAGGTCGCGATCTACCTTTATTTCGACACAGGACGTAACGGCTTCTTCGCGCTTCACTACGACGTCAACGGCCGCCCGGCACCCAGCCGCGACGGAGACCGTTGTCTCAGGCAGATCGCCGCCGCCAAACGAGGCTGAACCCAAGATGATCGTGCTGGTCGACGACGATGCCACCTTCCGCGGTCTGCTCGCAGCGAACCTGGAAGACGCCGGATTCCGGGTGCAGGACTTCCCGGGCGCCGCGCCCGCGCTCGCCTGGGTTGCCGAGGGCCATCGCGCGGATGCGTGGGTGCTCGACTGGCGCATGCCCGAGACCGACGGCCCGGCGCTGCTCCGTGCGCTGCGCGAGGCGGGCGTCGATGCGCCGGTCGTGTTCCTCACCGGCCACGCGGAGCCGGTGTTCGAGGAGCACGGGCTGACCCTCGGCGCGGTCGACTTCGTCGACAAGGCGAAGAGTGCCGCGATCGTCGTCCAGCGCCTGAAGATCGCGCTCGCCGGCGCCAAGGCCGCGCCGACTCCGGAAGCGACGACGGCGCTCGCCTTCGACGGCGCGCGCGTCGTCTGGCACGGCAAGACCGTCTCGCTGACGCCGACCGAAGTCAGGATGGTGCGCCTGCTCGCCGAACGCGCCGGGCGCGACGTCGGGTATCGCGAGATCTACGACGCGGCGCGTGGCCAGGGCTTCGTCGCTGGATCGGGCGCCGACGGCTATCGCACCAACGTGCGCGCCGCGATCCGGCGCATCCGCCAGAAGTTCCGCGACATCGACGACAACTTCGACGCGATCGAGGCGTATCCTGGCTACGGCTATCGCTGGCGGAGCTGAGATGGCGCGCTGGATTCATTCCTTCGCCGCCCGCGGCATCCTCCTCGGCGTCCTCTTCGTCGCGCTTCCGGTCCTCCTCTACGAGGTGTTCCGCGTCGCCGACGAGCAGCGCCAGCAGCTGACGCTGACCTCGATCCAGACGACCGGCCTCACCGTCGGCCGCGCGATCGCGCCCAGGCTCGCCCGCGCCGAGACGGCACCCAACTTTCGCCTCAGCGAGGAGCTGACGCCGTTCCAGCAGGAAGGGATCCTGATCCGCCTCCTGTTCAAGCCGGCGCAGCCGGCGGAAGCCGGCTTCCTCCTCGTCGCCGCCGCACCGGCCGTGGCGCCGGCCGAAGCCGAGCTGGTGCGCGGGCGTCTCTCGGAGTCGGGCGTGCTCGATCGCTTGGGCGAGAGTTGTGCCGGGGACCTGCCGCTCGCGGTCCGCCGCGACCGCGGCGACGGCCAGGCCGAGCTCGCGACCGCGATCGTCCCGGTCAAGTCGCCGCGCGGCTGCTGGGCGTTGGTGGTCGCGTCCGAAGTCGGCAACGGCCTCGGCCGGCCCTACTGGCAGTCGCGCGAGGTGCAGATCGCCGCCGCGCTCTACCTCGCCTTCGCGATCATCGTGGCGCTGATCGTCTTCGACCTGCGCAGCGCGATCCGGCAATTCGCCCGGACCGCGCGCACGATCGCCTCCGGCCGCGCTCGCGCACGCTTCGCCGATGCGAACCCGCTGCCCGAGCTCGATCCGGTCGCGACCGCCTTCGACCGCATGGTCGAGCGCCTGCGCGCCGCGGCGACGCATCTCCGAGATGCGGCGGAAGAGACGGCGCACGCGTTCAAGACGCCCTTGGGCACCATCCGCCAGGCGGTCGAGCCGCTGCGCCGCCGCGTCGATCCGAACGACGCCCGCGGCGTCATCGCGCTGGCCGCGGTCGAGGAGGCCCTCGATCGGCTCGACGGCATGGTCGAGCAGGCGCGCCGCCTCGACGACAGCGCCGCGGCACTCCTCGATCCGTCCGAGGAGCCGACCGACATCGCGACCATCATGGAAGCGGCGGCCGAGCGCATCACGCCCGACGCCGCCGCCCGCAACATCGCGATCGGCGTCGTCGCCGACCCCGGCGTGGTGGTGCCGCGCGGCGGCAACCTGCTCGCCGCCGCGCTCGATCAGGTGCTCGACAACGCGCTGACCTTCTCGCCGAAGGGCGGCACGATCCGCGTCGCGCTGACGGTCGACGGCAACCTCGCCAGCCTCGTGGTCGAGGATGACGGTCCCGGCGTCTCGCCCGATCGGCTGCCGCATCTGTTCGAGCGCGGATCCTCGTTCCGCCCGCCGGAAGTCGGGGCCGGCTTCGGCCTCGGGCTCTGGGTCGTCCGCCGCAACCTGACCGCCCTCAACGGCTCGGCCGTCGCCGAGAACCGGACCGAAGGCGGGTTCCGCGTGACCTTGAGCCTGCCGCTCGACTGAGCGAGCGTCCGGCGACCGGCCTCAGCGGAAGTCGAAGCCGCGCTCCTTCAACTGCTGACGCAGCTTGTCGCGGAGCCACGGATGGAACTTCTTGTCCATGTCGTGGGTCCAGGAATCGTCGGTCGTGGCCCGCCCGGTCGCGCGATAGTGCTTCGCCAGCGCCGCATCGTAGGCGGCGAGGTGCCCCTTGAGGTCCGACGCGCCGCGCTGGGTGCCGTACTGGTCGTAGTGGACCATGCCGGCGTAGTCCATGCGGGGCTTCCGCTCCGGCGCCTCGTCCGGAAATCCCAGGCACAAGCCGAAGACGCAATAGACGCGATCCGGCAGGCCCAGGATCTTCGCGTTCGCCGTGGCGTCGTTGCGGACCGCACCGATCATCACGCCCTGCAGGCCGAGGGACTCGGCGGCGAGCGACGCGCACATGCCGACCAGCGCCGCGTCGATCGAGGACACGAGGCCCGTCTCCATGTTGTTGTCGGCGACCGAATGGCCGCGCTCGTCGAGCGCGTAGGCGATGCGGGTGAGATCGGCGCAGAAGGCGAGGAACACCGGCGCGTCGAGAACATGCTTCTGGTTGCTGGTGATCGGCGCGAGCTTTCTCAAGACCTCGCGGTCGCGGACCACGATCACCGAATAGGACTGGATGTTGGACGAGGTCGGCGCGCGAAACGCCGCCTTCAGGATCGCCTCGACCATCGCATCCGGCACCGGATCGGGCTTGTAGCGGCGAACGCTGACCCGCTTGTGCAGAAGCTCGATGGTCTCGCTGGTGTAGACCGGCTGGCTGTCGGGCATGGAGACTCTCAGAGCGACTTGAGGAAGCGATCCAGCGCCGGCGCCCATTTGGCGGCGTCGGTGCCGGAGGCGAGATGGCCGTGCTCGCTGTCGATCTCGAAATACTGGCCGTCGACGCCGGCAGCCTTGAGCGCCGGCATGACCTCGTCCTTCAGCGACGGAGGAAAGTAGGCGTCGGTGCGCGAGATCACGAACATCACCTTGGCCTTGATCTTCTTCAGGTCCGGCGTGACGTCGTAGCTGTCCATCGCGCGGCCGAGAGCGAGCATCGAGTTGCCGTCGAAGGCCTCGGCCCAGGCGCGCGCCTGGCGCGTGATCTCGGCGTCGCGATCCGCCTTGTTCGGCATCTTGGGCTTCAGCTCCTCGTCGGTGCCGTAGCTTCGGAGCGTTTCCTCGCGGATCTTGATCATGGTCGGCAGGATGCCGCCCTTGTCGTAGTAGCGGCCGCCGTTCCAGTTCGGGTCGGCCGAGAGCTTCTTCAGCGTGGCGTCGGGGTCGGCCTGCTGCGGGCGGCGCATGCCGGTCACGACCGGCACCAGGCCCTTCATGAAGCCCGGATACTCGACGCCCCAGGTGAAGGCCTGGAAGCCGCCATAAGAGGGGCCGACGACCGCGACCAGCCCCTTGACGCCGAGCTGGTCGAGCAGCCGCTTCTGCGCATGCACGATGTCGGGCAAGGTCAGCGTCGGGAAATCCGGGCCGTAAGGCTTGCCGGTCTTCGGGTTCACGCTCCGCGGCGCGGTCGAGCCATGGGCCGAGCCCAGCATGTTCGACGAGACGACGAAGTACTTGTCGGTGTCGATCGGCTTGCCCGGGCCGCAAAGCGCGCCCCAGGAACCTTCCGAGGCGCCGGCGCCGCCGTCGATGAACATGTGGCTCGACGTGTAGCCGTGCGTCACCAGGATCGCGTTCTTCCCATCCGGCGCGAGCGTGCCGTAGGTGACGTAGGCAAGCTCCGCCTTCGGCAGCGTGCCGCCCAGCTTCAACGTCAGGTCGCCGATCTGGGCGATCCGGGTCTGTGCCATCGATGTCATGTCCAATCAGATCGTAGGGCGGCGACCTTAGCACGTCCGCAATTTGATCTGGATCAGTGCACGTGGCGACGGGGAGCCTAGGCTGACCGCTCAGGGCTGCCCCGAAACCAGAGGCTTGCCATGCCCCTTCGCAATACGACCTCGGCTTACGGAACCGTCACCAAGATCCTGCATTGGGCGAGCGTGCTGCTCGTCCTCGCCGGCTGGGCGATCGGCACCCTCGGCGACGCCCTCCCGCGCGACAGCCGCGGCACGGCGCTCTACCTGCATATCCTGGCCGGCTTGCTGGTCCTGGCGGTACTGATCGGCAGGCTCGCCTGGCGACAGCTGGACGCGCCTCCGGCGCCGGAGCCGGTTCCGCTCGGGACCTGGGGCCAGAGGCTCGCCAAGCTGGTTCACGACGCCCTGTATGTTCTCCTGCTGCTGGTTCCGATCACCGGCATCGTCCTGCAGTTCCTGCGCGGCGATCCGCTGCCGATCCCCGGCATCGGCGAGATCGCCTCGCCCTGGGCCGCGAACCGCGCCAGCGCGCGGGTCGCCAAGGAGGTCCATGAGGTGCTGGCGAATGCGCTCATCATCACCGCCGCGATCCACGCGGCAGCCGCGTTGTTCCACCACTGGATCCTGCGGGACCGGACGCTCGCCCGGATGCTACCCGGCCATCACTGAGATCGCGTCACGGTAATGTCGAGCCAGCCTTCCGGCGTCACCTTCGCGCGATCGCCCGGGCGGAGCAGCACGGTCGTGGTCGCGGATTCGACGATCGCCGGGCCGGCGATTGCCTGGCCACGCGCGACCGCGTCGAAGTCGTAGACCGGCGCCTCGATCCAGCCGTCGAGATGGATGCGCCGGTGCGTCATCGGCGACGCCGGCGTGCGCTCGGGCAGCACCGGCTCCTTCGGCAGGTCGGGCAGCACACCCACGACGGCGACGCGGGCATTGACCAGCACAACCTCCTGATCGCGGAGCGCGTAGGTGTAGAGTTCGGCATGGCGCTGGTGGAAGCGCTCGACGATCTCGGGCATCGGGTCGTCGGCGCTCCAGTCGACTCCGTCGAGAGGGACCGCGACCTCGAAGATCTGCTCGCCATAGCGCATGTCGGCGCCGTAGTGGATGCGGATCGGCCCATCGAAGGTGGCGGGCAGCCGCGCACGGCCTTCCGCCGCCATCTCCTCGTAGAGCTTCTTGAGCGCGGCCGGGCTCAACTGCTTCGCATCCCCGATATGCGTGCGCGCGACCTCGTAGCGGAGATCGGTCGCGAGCATTCCCCAGGCCGAAAGCACGGCGGCGACGCGCGGCACGACCACACGCGTGAGATCGAGCTGGCGCGCCACGTCGGTCGCGTGCAATCCCGCGGCGCCGCCGAACGAGAGCAGGGCGAAGCGCCGGGGATCGACGCCGCGGCGGACCGAGACCAGGCGAATGCCTTCGGCCATGTTGGTGTTGACGACGCGATGCACGCCGGAAGCGGCGGCGACGCGATCGACCTTGAGCTCCTTCGCCAGACGATCGAGCGCGGCCTCGGCTGCGGCGACATCGAGCCTGGCGCGACCGCCGAGGAAGTTGCCGGCATCGAGATAGCCCAGCACCAGGTTGGCGTCAGTCACCGTGGCGAGCGTGCCGCCGCGGCCGTAGCAGGCGGGACCGGGCTGCGCGCCGGCGCTTTCCGGGCCGACATAGAGCAATCCGCCGGCATCGACGCGGCCGATCGACCCGCCGCCGGCACCGAGGCTGACGATGTCGAGGCTGTTGAGCGCGACCTTCTGGCCGCCGACGCTGCGATCCGGCGCCAGGGACGGCTCGCCGTTGACGATCAGCGAGATGTCGGTCGAGGTACCGCCCATGTCGAAGGGGATCAGGTCGCCGGAGCCGATCAGGCTCGCCGCATAGCGCGAACCCGCCACGCCGCCGGCAGGGCCTGAAAGCACCGAGCCTGCCGCGAGCCGGATCGCCTCGTCGATCGGCGTCACGCCGCCATGGCTCTGGATGATCAGCACGGGGCCTGAGTAGCCTGCATCCTTGAGGCGCTTCTCGAGCCGCGTGAGGTAGCGCGAAAGGATCGGGCCGACATAGGCGTTAACGACCGTGGTCGAGACCCGCTGGAACTCCTTGATCTGGGGAAAGACCTCGGACGAGAGCGTGACATAGGCACCCTTCATCGCCTTCCTGACGGCCTTTCCCGTCGCCTTCTCGTGGCGCGGATCGCGATAGGCGTGCAGGTAGCAGATGGCGACGGACTCGACGCCTTCCTTCTTCAGCCGGGCGACCGCGCGATCGAGCGACTTGCGGTCGAGCGGCGTGCCGACCTTGCCGTCGGCGCGGATGCGTTCCTTGACGCCGAGGCGAAGCGCGCGGGGCACCAGCGGCTCCGGCGCCGGCATGCGGAGATTGTAGCGGTCGTCCTTGAGGCCTTCGCGCATCTCGATGACGTCGCGATGGCCCTCGGTGGTCAGCAGGCCGACCTTCGCGCCCTTTCGTTCGAGCAGCGCGTTGGTCGCGACCGTGGTGCCGTGCACGATGCGGTCGGTCTGGGCGAACAGGCCGACGAGATCGGTTTCGAGCAGCTCGGCCAGCCGCATGAGCCCGTCGATCACGCCGATCGACGGATCCGCGGGCGTGGACGCTGCCTTGGCGATGATCGAGCGACCGCTCTCGTCGACCGCGACGAGATCGGTGAAGGTGCCGCCGACGTCGATGCCGATGCGGATCATGACGGCCGCCGCTTCTTCTTCGCCGCGGGCTTCTTCTTCCGCGAGTTCTTTGGCCTGGCCTTGCGCGAGACGAAGCCGTTCTCGGCGTCGCGGACGCGCGCGCTCTGGGCGCGGTCCTTGCCCGGCCCCCAGCCGCCGCCACCGGCTGACAGGATGTGGAACACATCCCCGGGCCGGATCTCGATGCCGACCTCCTTGGTCTTGATCACGCGATCCGGCCGGCGCTTCGACTTCAGCACGTAGCGATGCGGCAGCCCGTCCTTGCCGCCGAGCAGGCCGCAGGATCCGTGGCGCGCGCCGTCGCCGGCGGTGTTGCCGAGGGCAGGCGCGTCGATTTCCATCCGGAGATCGAGCTCACAGCCGGGGCCGCCGCGATACCTGCCGTCGCCGCCGGAATCGGGCCGGAACTCGTGGCGTTCGAAGAACAGCGGGAAGCGAACCTCGGTCACTTCGAGGGAGCCGAACTTGATGCCGCCGGCCGCCTGCCACTCGCCGCCGCCGGGCCAGCCGTCGCCGGCCGAGGAGCCGCCGCCGCCCGGCCGCGCCTGGAAAAGGTGCCAGATGAAGGGTCGGCCAATGCGCGGGTCGGTGCCGGCGATAGCGATGCGGAAGCGCCGTCCCCAGCCCGCCATCACACGATCGGGGCAGGCCGGCGCCAGCGCCTTGACGATCGCTTCCAGGATCTCCTGCGCGCAGTGGTTGGTGGCCAGCGTCACCGGCGCACCGGGATTTGCCCAGACCACCGTTCCCGGCTTCGCCAGCACCGTCAGGGGCCGGAAGGTGCCGTCGTTCTTCGGCGTATGCGGGTCGATCAGATAGGCCAGGGCCATCGCCACGGCCGAGCGCATGTTGGGATACGAGGAGTTGATGAAGCCGATCACCTGCGGATGCGAGTCCGTCAGATCGATCGTGAGGTCGCTCCCCTTCTTGGTCACCGTCGCGCGGATATGGACGTCGCGATACTTGTGGCCGTCGTCGTCGAGGATGGCCTCGCCCTTGTAGACGCCGTCCTTCCATCCGGCGATCACCGCACGGGCCTGGCGTTCGGCGGAATCCAGGATCGCCTCGATCGCGACATGCGCGGTCTCCGAGCCGAACTCCTCGATCAATGCCTGCATGCGGCGCTCGCCGATGCGGGCCGAGCCGATCATCGCCGCCAGGTCGCCGCGGAAGTCGCGCGGGTGGCGGACGTTGGTGACGATCATCTCGTAGACGTCGCGGCGAAGCCAGCCCTTGTCGTAGAGGCGGAGCGGCGTGATGCGCAGCCCCTCCTGCCAGATCTCGGTCGCCGCCGCGTTGTAGGCGCCGTGCGTGGCGCCCCCGATGTCGGACTGGTGCGAGCGGTTGATCGACCAGAAGGTCGGCTTGCCGTTCTCGAAGACAGGCACGAACGCCGTCAGGTCCGGCAGGTGGTTGCCGCCGTGATAGGGGTCGTTCAGCAGGAACACGTCGCCGGGATTGATGTCGTCGCCGAAGAACTCGGTCACCGCCTTCGCCGCCCAGGGCAGCGCGCCGACATGGATCGGCACATGCTCGGCCTGGGCGATCAGGCGGCCCTGCAGGTCGCAAAGCCCGGTCGAGAAGTCGCGGCTCGAGTTCAGGATCTGCGAATACGAGGTGCGCAGCATCGCCTCGCCCATCTCCTCGACGATGGCGAAGAGACGGTGCTGGATCACCGAGGCGACGATCGGATCGGCGGCGGTCATCTGGCCTCCCCTGCAGGCGAGGCGATTAGGCGGGAAAGCGGCTGCGCTGGCAAGCGGACCTAGTCCGGCCAGCGCAGCAGGCCCTCCATACGACGCGCCTGGCGTTCGGCGAGCCCGTATTGCTGCGGCCGGTTGCGCTTCCGGGCCTCGGCGAGCTCAGCGACGATGCGGTCGGCCACGATCTCGGCCTCGCCGGGATGCAGGTTGCAGGGATCGAGCTGGAAGTAGCCGTTCTCGACCTGGATGTCGCGGACGGCGATCGGCAGATCGCCGGCGGCGAGCGCGTCCGCCAGCTCCCACGCGGTGATGCGGGCACCTTCCGGATCGACGACGAGATCGAGGCGGTCGAGAGGGTTGTCGGTCGGATCTGGGACGACGCGCACGGTGATCCCGGGGATGGCGGCGAAGCGCTTCACCCAGAGATCGAGGTAGCTCCGCTCGCGCTTGCGGATGCCGGCGTGGTCGCGCTTCTCCCAGGCCTCGAGCGCGGCGATGGTGCCGAGGATGCTTTCCTTGCCGACCTTCATGCCGCGGCCGATGCCGTAGTTCTGCAGGAACGTGGCGCGGACCAGAGCCTTCTTGCCGCCGACGATGCCGGCGGTCGGGCCTCCCAGAAACTTGTGCCCGCTGTAGATCACGAGGTCGGCGCCGGACTCGGCGAAGCCCTTGAGATCGTACTCGGAGGCGAGGTCGGCGATCACCGGCACGCCGTGGTCGCGGCAGACGCGCGCGAACTCAGCGAGCGGCAGCTGTCCGTACTGCGAGGTGCTGTGCGAGACGACGTAGAGCGCGGCCGCGGTCTTCTCGGTGATCTTGTGCGCGAGCTGATAGGCTTTCACGTCGGTGACGTTGCCGACAGGAGCGCAGGCGGCGCCCGCCAGCCGGATCGCCTGGTCGACCGAGGCGCCGTAGCCGGTCAGGTGGCCGATCTGGATCACCACCTCGCTCTTCATGCCGGTCGTGTCCGGCAGCTGCTCGACCTTGCCAAGATCCGGGCCCGTCATGCAGCCGGCGATCGCCAGCGTGATGCCGGCGGCCGCCGAGGATGTCACGAACCCCGCCTCGGTGCCGGTCGACCTGGCGATCGTCTGGCTCGCCATCTTGTGGAGGTGGTTCACCTCCACCCACTCCGGCAGGATCTCCGCAACCTCGCGCACCGCCTCCGGCACGACGATGGAGGCTCCCAGCGTGGTCATGGTTCCGGAGACGTTGATGATCGGCCGGAGCCCGCGGCGAGCCCTTATGTCGGAGCGAGAGGTCATTTCTTCGAGATGTTCCAGAGTGCCAGTACGTTGGTGTGGAGCACGCCGTCGAGGGTGGTGCGATATGCGGCGAGCCGCTCGTACTTGCCCAGGATGACGTAGGGGATCGTCTCCCACAGGCGCTTGTGCAGCGTCTCCAGGATCTGCGCCTTCTGCCCCTCGTCGGTGGCGCGGATGTACTGGTCGCGCAGCTTCTCCACCTGCTCGTCGCAGGGCCAGCCGACGGCGTTCTTGCCGTCGCAGGTCGAGACGATCGAGACGTTGGTCGCCGGCGTCATCGCCGACACGCCGTCGGAGAAGGTCTGGTAGATGTTGTAGCC
>JBGALV010000097.1:0-17486 GCA_044223515.1 Alphaproteobacteria bacterium | reverse complement strand
ATGACCATGCTCCGTCGAACCGCCACCCTCGCGATCCTGCTCGGCACCGTCGGCCTGCTGGCCGCCTGCGCCGACACGCAGTCGGCCTCCGGCCCGATCACGCTTCGCGCCACGCTGAGCAGCGCGCAGGAAGTTCCGCCGAACCCGAGCGCCGGCACCGGCACCGCCACCATGACCTTCAACCAGGCGACCAAGCAGCTCACCTGGAACGTGACCTATGGCGGGCTCACCGGCCCTGCGAGCGCGGCGCATTTCCATGGGCCCGCCGCTCCCGGCGCCAATGCCGGCGTGGCGGTACCGATCGGCGCCGCCGGCATGGCGAGCCCGGCTGCCGGCTCCGCCACGCTCAACGATGCACAGGCCGCCGACCTCCTGGCCGGACGCATGTATGTGAACATCCACACCGCGGCCCATCCGGGCGGCGAGATCCGCGGTCAGGTCACGCGCTGATTAGGGCGGGGCGGCGCGGCGGCTCTAAGCCGTCGCGCCGGTCAGTCGGCGGCCGAGCGGGCGCCGTCCTTCTTGAGCTGGCGGATCGGCCAGATCGCACCGACGTCGGTGCGCTGGATCGACAGCTCCGCCTGCTCCTGGTGGATTGTCACAGCCTGGGCATCGAGCACGGCCAGCCGACCGACCCGGATATTGCCGTCGCGCACGACGATGACGATATCGTCGCCGACGACGGCGGAAGCCTGGGGCGCGCAGATCAGCCGGTCGCCGTGCTGGAAGCGCGGAGCCGCATCGTCCCCCTGAACCGTCAGGGTGACCCGGTACTCCTCGTCGGGGGCGCTCCGGACGGTGTCCGGCATCCACGTCTCCTGGCAGGACCGCGCCCGGCGGATCCGTTGTTCGTAAACAATAAGTTAATCATAATACCGAGAATAGGTAAGTGAAATTTGCGGAAACTTAGTCAACCTTCTGAAACATCAGAGATTCCACCGGAGCGACGGGTCCGCCTGGACCCCGGCCGGCTTGGCGCCGGGGGATCGTCTCTGGCGCGTTACCTCGACCTCTGGCGCGAAGCCCGTGCCGGCGACGCGATGACCTTCCTCGGCCGGCTCCAGGCCCGGGGCCTCGATCGCCACGTCATGGTGATCGACCATGATGGCGAGAGCCGCTTCATCTACCGCTTCCTGGGATCCGGCCTCACCTTCGTCGGCGCCAGCGCCCGTGCCCGCCTGATCGGCAAGCCGCAGGAAGCCTTCGTCGACCTGGCGACCGTGCGCGCCGCGCGCGACGGCTATCTCGCCGCGATCGAGAGCGACATGCCGCTCTGCGAGATGGTCGACCGCCCCCGCCTCGATGCCGACGGGCGCCCGCTTCCGCGCACGCCGTTCCGGCGCCTGGTCCTGCCGCTGCCGATCAACCGACGGGTCACCCGCGCGATCGTCGCGTCCGAATTCGCCACGCCCTAGACCCTACGGATCACAGCGATGAGGCGTCCGGCGACCACGGGCTCCGTCTCCGGCGCGATCGACTTGTGCCCACGCTCGGTGGAATCCGGCTCCAGGCGGCGGTTTCTGGCGACCCAGCGGCGGCAGAGCCATCCGTCGCCGGCCGTACGAACCAGATAGGCCTCGCCGTCCTCGAGCCCGCAGTCGTCGCGATCGAACACCGCGAAGCTGCCGAGCGGGGCCACCCGGTCCATCGACGCGTCGAGCAACGGTACCGCCACGACATGCCTGACCGATCCCGGCACCGGCACCGTGCCATGCGGGCATCGTCGGACGACGTCGTCGATCTCGTCGAGCTCGGTCAGGTCGACCACCGGCGCGTGCACGGTCGGCTGCGGCGGCACGACGCCGACGCTGACCAGATCGGCCGGCGCGCAGTCGAGCGCGGAGGCGAAGGCCGCGAGATCGTCGACATGCAACCGCGCCTCGCCGCGCTCCAGCTTGACGACATGGCTTTCGGAGAAGCCGGCGCGGCGGCCGAGCTCGGCGCGGCTGATCCCCCGCGCCTCGCGGATGCGCCTCAGCGCGTGCGGCGGTTCCCTGGAAGGGTTTCTCGTCCGTCTCGCCATCGCCCCAGATTAGCGCCGGACCCGCGCCGGATCAGCCTTCGAGCGACTTCTCGAAATGCGGCTTCTCGTAAGGCGTCGGCGTGTGGCCGAAGTCGCCGACGGCGAGAACCGCATCGGCCCCGCCATGCTTGGCGATCAGCGCGTCCTGGTCGGCGAAGGCGAGCGCCGCCGCCGCCTCCGGATCGACGAGGCGGCGGAGGGCTGCTTCCATGCGGCCGCGGACCTCGGCATGCGCCGGGTCCTGCCCGAGATCCTTCGCCTCGATCGGGTCGGTCGCGAGGTCGAAGAGCTGCGGCGGCAGGCCGACGTAGTGGACGTATTTCCACCGGCCGCGCCGGATCATGAAGGCGCCATTGATCGCACCGACCGCGTGGTACTCGCTGAAGCCGTAGCGGGCCGGGTCCCACGTGACCGCGAGGTCGAACAGCGAGCGGCCCGGCAACCGCCGTTTCTCCTCCGGCTCGAGCTCGACGCCGACGGCGTTCAGGATTGTCGGGTAGGCATCGACCAGAGAGGTCTCCGTGCCTTCGGTCACGCCGGCCGGCACGCCCTCGCCGGCCAGGATCATCGGCACGTTCACGGCTTCCTGGTACATGCAGCACTTGCCCCAGATGCCGTGGTTGCCGAGCACCTCGCCGTGGTCGCTCGAGTACAGGACCCGCGTCGAGCCCGAGAGGCCGGTGTCCTCCAGCTCCTTCAGCAGCAGGCCGATATTGTGGTCGAGGTAGCTGACCATGCCGTGATAGGCGGTGATCGCGACCCGACGGCGCTCCTCGTCGAAATACTTGTCGTAGTTGATCGAGTGGATCAGCCCTTCGAGCCACGGATGGCTCGGCCGCTCTTCGGGGCGATAGAGGCGTGGTTGCGGCAGGTCCATGCCGGCGTACATGTCGTAGAACTCGTTCGGCGCGATCAGCGGCAGGTGCGGCATGACGAAGCCGAGATAGAGCACCCAGGGCTTGTCGCTCGCCTTCTGCGACGCGCGCTTCCGGAGCCACTTCCGAGCCTCCTCGGCGATCCGGCGGTCGTATTCGGTGTAGCTCGAGTCTCCTCGCCCAGCGTCGCCGGCGTAGTTCTTGGCGGCGCCGCGCTCGAAGCGCTTGCGGCGCAGCCAGCCGATGCGGTCGCCGACGCCGTCGACGACGTTCATCGTCTCGATCTTCTCGCTGAAGCCGTTGTCGTCCTCGTCGGAGCGGTAGTGCAGCTTGCCGATCGCCGCGACCTCGTGGCCGCCCTCGATCAGGCGGTGGCCCCAGCTCGGGATCGCGCCGGTATAGGGGATGGCGTTGTCCCACGAGCGGTTCTCGTGAACCCAGGTACCCGTCGCCAGGCTGGCGCGCGCCGGCACGCAGACCGGGCACGGCGTGGACGCCGCGGTGAAGCGCGTCCCCTTCCCGGCCAGCTTGTCGAGGTTCGGCGTCTTGATGATCCGGTTGCCCGACACGCCCATATAGGACGGGTCGTGCTGGTCGGAGAAGATGAACACCAGGTTCTGCGGACGCATCGACGCCTCCTCGTTCGGCGGCCCAGTCTATCCGCGTGCCCGTGCGGCGGTCCGGCCGTTGCGGACCTCGCGAAACGCCCTAGCGCTTGTCGCCGTAGCTGTGCGCCATGCCGGCGCGCACGTCCTGCTGGATGCCGTATTGCGGGAACGGGTAGCGGAACCCGTTCTTGGCCAGCGCCTCCATGCCGGCGATCGCCTTGGCCAGCATCTCCGGCGGCAGCGCCATCAGCATCTCGTCGTCCAGCACGCCGCCGTAGCGGCGCTCGGCGAAGCACGGGATCGACAGGCTCGGCTGGCGCGTCTTCAGCGCGCGGCCCCAGGAGTCGGCGCAGGCCGACTCGCCGACCACGCTCCAGTCGAAGCGCTTGTAGCCCTGCCACTGGAGCCCGTTGATGAAGTACATCATCGCGCCGGGCGTCGCGTAGAACAGCGCGATATCGGGCGGATCGAGCCGGCCGCTCGCGAGCGGCGAGACCGCGAGCGCGCGATAGGTGCCGTGCGGCACCACCTCCATGGCCTCCTGGTGTGCGCGCGCGTCCTCGGGCGTCGCGTACCAGACGCCGACATAGCTGGCACCCGATTTCCAGGTGTCGTCCTGCGGCGTGAGCCCGACCACGGCGCGGCACTGGGATCCGACCAGATCCTCGGCAGTGATGCCGACGGTCCATCCGAGCCGCGCCGCCTGGGCGACGATCTGGTCCAGCGTATGCACGGTCGCCTTCGGGCGCCGGATGCGCGGGATCGCCGCCATCTCGTCCACGCTGGAGAAAAGCTTCATGCCGAAGGGAATCGCCCGGAGACGGAGAAGCCGCTCGAGATCGGCGGCGGTCTTCGCGAGATCGATGGTCATGGCGTCCTCGAAACCGATCTGTCCTTTCCGGTCACGGGAAACTCACCTGCCGCACCGGCGTTGGCAAACTAACATGAGCCCGTCATGAGCAGCGCGATATGTACAGCGTAAAGAGTTCAGCACCCGACCGCGTCCGGCGATTCAGATCGCTGGCTGTCGAGATCCGCGTGGCGGCCCAGAGGATGACCGATGCAGAGGCCCAAGAGACACTCTTCCGTATGGCCGACGGCTATGAGCGCCTGGCTCAGCTCCTCGCCGGCCGCTTCGCGGAAGCGAAACCTGAGCCAGCGAACGACCGATAGACAAACGGAATCCGGTACGAAATCGACCAGCACGGAACCACCGTCCCACGAGCGTCAGCAGGTCGCCTCGAACTCGAACAGCAACGTGATCCGCCCGGAGATGGAGGGCTAAGCGGACGAACCCTCCTGCCGGGCGCGCTTGGCGCGGCTTTCGTCGGCCGCGATATGAACGCCATCGATGAAGTGCATGGGAGCGCCTTCATAGAAGTAGTCGGCATAGGCCCGCAGTCCGTCGCGGAACGGCTCACGCTTCCCGATCTGGCGAGCCCAATACGAGAAGTAGGGAACGAAATCGTCGTACTCCACGACCCGGTCCTTCGCGAGAGCCTCGAACTCGGTCAGGCCCTCGAGAAAGACGTCGAGGCAATCCCGAAGCCGCGCGTGAACCTCGTCGTAGCTGCCATAGGCCGGCTCCAGCGCCTTGACGATGTCGCCGTCCGTCACGACGGCCGTCAGAGGTTCCCCGGTCGCCGACGGGAAGACGACCTGGGCGCCTTTCCAATCGAGGAGCTTGAGGATGATCCGAGTCTCGGCACGGTCAAGGAAGTGTCGGAAGCGGTCGGCTATGAAAAGTTTCCGCTCCCAGCGCTCCGCGCGGCGGGCAGCAAGCTTTGCGAGCCAGGCCTGGTGAAATGCGGCGAGCAGGCCTAGCGCGGCGACGAGAACGCCGGCCCATTGCGCGTAGACCTGCGCGACATCCGTCCATTGCACGCCGTCGGCCATGCCATCCCCCTTCGCACGCGATATTCTACCTGCGAGAAGTTGGGGCGCATCCATACAATCGATGATGCGGACGCGTCGCAGCGCTTCCAATCCAATGAGGCTATGATGCGCCGATGCCCGGCATCCCGTTCATCAAGGAACTCGCGTTCGACTACGGCACCGCCGCCGAAGTGACACCACTTGTCCGGCGCGTGGTCGCGCGCAACCCGAGCCCGTTCACCTTCCACGGGACGGGCACCAACATCGTCGGCCGCGGCAAGGTGGCGATCGTCGATCCAGGCCCGGACGATCCTGCGCACATAGAGGCGGTGCTCAACGCGGTGCGCGGCGAGACGGTGACGCATGTCCTCGTCACCCACACCCATTCCGATCACGTGCCGGCGGCGCCTGCGATCGCGCGTGCGACCGGAGCGAAGATCCTCGGCTTCGGCCCGCATCCGAAGCCGCCTGCCGGCGAGACGCCCGAGCAGGACGGCGAGCTCGCCTTCGCGCCCGACGTCAGGCTCGCCGACGGCGAGGTCGTCGAAGGCGCCGGCTGGACCGTCGAGGCGGTCCATACGCCTGGCCACATCTCGAACCATCTCTGCTTCGCCGTCCGCGAGGACAGGGCGCTGCTGAGCGGCGATCACGTGATGGGCTGGTCGACGACGGTGATCACGCCGCCCGACGGCGACATGGCCGACTACTTCGCAAGCCTGAGGAAGCTCCTGCCGCGACCCGAGACGGTCTACATCCCGACCCACGGTGCCGAGATCCGCGATCCCCTGCCCTTCGTGCAGGCCTGCATCGCGCACCGCCTCAACCGCGAGGCGCAGATCCTGGCGCGTCTGGCGGATGGGCCGAAGACCATCCCCGAGATGGTCGCGATCAACTATGCCGACGTCCCGAAGCACCTGCATCCCGCCGCCGGCCGCTCGATGCAGGCGCACCTGATCCAGATGGTGAAGGACGGCCGGGTGAGGACCGAGGACGGGCGTGCCCGGGCCGACAGCGTCTACCGCCTGTCCCGCGCCTAGTTTTCCCTTTTCCGCGGAGGGTTTATCCTCCCGATGATGCGCCGGCATGCCGTGCCGGCCCGCTCAACAGGGGGATGTCTCATGTCGTATCGGGTGGTTCGGCTCGGCCTTGCGGTCGGGATGCTCGCGGCTGGCACGGTCTCGTTCGAGGCCAGCGCGCAGACTTCGATCTCGTTCGTCTGCAGCGCCCAGGAGGAATACTGCCAGGCGCTGGTCACGGCCTATGAGAAGACCGGCGCGGCGAAGGTCGCGATGGTGCGGAAGTCGACCGGCGAGGCCTATGCCCAGATCCGCGCCGAGGCCGGCAGCCCGAAGGTCGATCTCTGGTGGGGCGGCACCGGCGATCCCCACCTCCAGGCCGCGCTCGAGGAGCTCACCGAGACCTATCGCTCGCCCGTCCTGGCGGACCTGCACGACTGGGCGCAGAAGCAGGCCGAGCGCTCGAACCACCGCACCGTCGGCGTGTACGCGGGCGCGCTGGGCATCGTCTACAACCCGGAGATCCTGCCCAAGCGCGGCATGAAGGAGATCCGCTGCTGGAGCGACCTGCTCGACACCAAGCTCAAGGACGAGGTGCAGGTCGCCGACCCCAACTCGTCAGGCACCGCCTACACGATGCTGGCGACGCTCGTGCAGATCATGGGCGAGGACAAGGGCTTCGAGTACATGAAGAAGCTCCACGTCAACGTGAACCAGTACACCAAGTCGGGCGGCGCGCCGGTGAAGGCGACGGCGCTGGGCGAGACCACGGCCGGCATCGTCTTCATGTCGGACGCGCTGGTCTCGATCCTCGCCAAGGCGCCGGTCAAGTCCGTCGCGCCGTGCGAGGGCACCGGCTACGAGGTCGGCTCGATGTCGCTGATCAAGGGGGCCCGCAACATGGAAGCGGCCAAGAAGCTCTACGACTGGCTGCTGGGCAAGGAGGCGCAGGCGATCGGCATCCAGGTCAAGTCCTACCAGGTGCCGGCCAACAAGGCCGTGTCGCTGCCGCCGGACATCGCGCCGCTCGTCGACGCCAAGCTCATCGACTACGACTTCGGCAAGTACGGATCGCCCGCCGAGCGCACCCGCCTGCTCGCGCGCTGGGACCGCGAGGTCAAGTCGGCGCCGAAGTGAGGTTCACTGGAGGGTGGCAGGAGAGCTGGCGGAGGGGATGGGATTCGAACCCACGGTAAGGCTTTACAACCCTACAACGGTTTAGCAAACCGCCGCCTTCAGCCACTCGGCCACCCCTCCGCCGAGAGTAGGTGTTTTCACACGGCGTATGCAGGGCTGTGATTAGGCGGCGGCGGATGGGCTGTCAACGACGAAGGGCGGCCAGCCCCCGGTTTCCGGGAGACCGGCCGCCCTTGTCACACCCTGCTTACTGGCCGACGACGCCGGCGGCCTTGATGATCGGGGTCCAGCGCGCAACTTCCCCGGCGACGAAGGTACCGAGATAGGCGCCGCCGCGCTGCTGGCCCTCGGGGATCACGCCGCCGAGGTCGAGCAGCCGCTTGCGGGTCGCCGGATCGTCCAGCGCCTTCGACAGCGCGTCCGTCAGCCTGGCGACGACCGGCGCCGGCGTGCCCTTCGGCGCGAACAGGGCATTCCAGGCCGAGACCTGGTACTCGGGCAGGCCGGCCTCCTTGGTCGTCGGCACGTCCGGAAGCGCCGGCGAGCGCTCCGGGGTCGCGACCGCATAGGCCTTGATCTGGCCGCCCTTGACCTGCTCGACCAGGTTGACGATCTGGTCGCACATGATGTCGACCTGCCCGCCGACGAGGTCGTTCAGCGCCGGGCCGGTGCCGCGATAGGCGACCTCGGTCAGCTTGATGCCGAGTTGGTGGGTCAGCATCAGGCAGGTGGTGTGCGAGACCGAGGCGATGCCGGCATGGGCCTCGTTGATCTTGCTGGCGTTGGCCTTCACGTAGGCCACGAACTCCTTGAGGTCCTTCGCCGGAAAGTCCTTCTTGGCGACGATCAGGATCGGCGTGCCGGCCGCGAGCCCGATCGGCTCGAAGCCCTTGGCCGGATCGTATTTGAGGTTCGGGTAGAGCGCGGGCGCCGCCCCGTGCGTGCCCATGTGGCCCATCATGATCGTGTAGCCGTCGGGGGCGGCCTGGGCGCCGCGGGTGATGCCCGTGGTGCCGCCGGCGCCGACGACGTTCTCGATCACCAGCTGCTGGCCCAGCGTCTTCGACATGTGCTCGCCGACGATGCGGGCGATCACGTCGGTCGGGCCGCCGGCGGCGAAGGGCACGATCACCGTGACCGGCTTGGTCGGATAGGCCTGCGCGAAGGCGGCGCCGGTCCAGAGCGCGAGCGCGGCGGCCGCGCCCAAGAGGGTTTTCTTCAGCATCGATCTCTCCTTTTCTTTGCCTATTCCTGGAACGCCTTCTCGCGGCGGGCCCGCATCGCGGGCATCACGGCGATGACCAGGATCACCGCCGCCAGCACCAGCAGCACGGCCGAGACCGGCCGCTCGACGAAGACCATCAGATTGCCGCGCGAGATCACCAGGGCCTGGCGCAGCTTCTCCTCCATCAGCCGGCCGAGCACGAAGCCCAGCAGCAGCGGTGCCGGCTCGAAGCCGAAGCGATAGAGGATGTAGCCGAATCCGCCAAAGAACGCGGTCAGCATCACGTCGGCCGGCGTGTTGTTCACCGAGTAGATGCCGATGCAGCAGAACACCAGGATCGCCGGGAACATGAGCCGGTACGGGACCTTGAGCAGCCGCACCCAGAGCCCGATCAGCGGCAGGTTGATCACCAGCAGCATCAGGTTGCCGATCCACATGCTGGCGACCATGCCCCAGAAGAGCGAGGCATGCTTGGTCATCACCTGCGGGCCCGGGATGACGCCGTGGATGGTCAGTGCGCCAACCATCAGCGCCATCACCGCGTTGGGGGGAATGCCGAGGGTCAGCAGCGGGATGAACGCGGTCTGGGCGCCGGCGTTGTTCGCGGATTCGGGCCCGGCCACGCCCTCGATCGCGCCGTGGCCGAAGCGCTTCGGATCGTCGGCGAGCTTCTTTTCGAGCGTGTAGGAGGCGAAGGGGCCGAGGACGGCGCCGTTGCCGGGCAGGATGCCGAGCGCCGCGCCGAGCCCCGTGCCGCGCAGCACCGGGCCGATGCAGCGCTTCACGTCGTCCCAGGAGGGAAGCAGCCGTCCGATCGTGCCCTTGACGACGCTGCGCGCCTCCGGATTGTCGAGGTTCCTCAGGATCTCGGCGAAGCCGAACAGGCCCATCGCCAGGACCGCGAAGTCGACGCCGTCCGAGAGCGCCGAGAGGCCGAGGGTCATGCGCTCCTGGCCGGTTTCGAGGTCGGTGCCGACCGTCGAAAAAAGGAGACCGACCAGGATCATCGCGATCGCCTTGATCACCGAGCCGCGGGCGAGCACGACGGCGAGGCCGAGGCCCAGCACCATCAGCGAGAAGTATTCGGCCGGGCCGAACAGCAGCGCCACCTTGGTCAGCGGCGCGCCGAGCGCGGCGATCACCATGGTGGCGACGGTCCCGGCAAAGAACGAGCCCAGCGCCGCGACGCCGAGCGCCACGCCCGCCTGCCCCTTCCGCGCCATCTGGTGCCCATCCAGCGTGGTGACGACCGAGGTCGCCTCGCCCGGGATGTTGATCAGGATGGCCGTGGTCGAGCCGCCGTACTGGGCGCCGTAGTAGATGCCGGCGAGCATGATCAGCGCGCCGGTCGGCTCGACCTGGAAGGTCAGCGGCAGCAGCATCGCGATGGTCGCGATCGGCCCGACGCCGGGCAGCACGCCGACCAGCGTGCCCACCAGGCAGCCGACCAGGCAGAGGGCGAGGTTCTCGAGCGACAGCGCAGTCGAGAAGCCGAGCGCGAGATGGCCTACGATCTCTTCCATCGTCGCCTCAGTATCCGATCAGCCACGGCGCCACCGGGATCGGCAGGCCGAGGGCGAACTTGAAGAGCGCCGCGCAGAAGATCGTCATGACGGTGCCGAAGAGCAGGACCTCGCGAAGCCGGGTCTCGGGGCTGGCGTAGGCGCCGACGATCATCACGATAGGCGCGGCGACGATCAGCCCGAGCGGACGGATGGCGAAGCCGAAGGCGACGGCGGCACCGAGGATGAACAGCGGCGCCCGGAGCGGCCAGCGCGCAAGCCCCTCGCCCGCCTGCAGGAACGCGTCCAGGACGATCATCGCGCCGGCGATCCCGACCAGGATGGCCAGCACCCGCGGGAACATGCCCGGCCCCAGCTGACGCACCGAGCCGATCGGCAGGTCGGATCCGAGCCAAAGCGCCACGCCGGCGATCACCAGCAGGAAGACCCCGGCGGCGGCGTCCTGGGGAGATTTGATCTTCAGCCCGTTGCTCAAGCGTCACTCCCCGAATCCAGGCACGCTGGTCTCAGAGCCGGTTGATCCGGCATTCGGTGCCTGGTTCTCGGTACTTAACCGGGTCGCGCACGGCGTCGCAAGCCCGCCGACCTCACGACTAAAGGAGGAGGACGCCCCCAAGCCCGAGGAAAAGGCAGATCAGGGAACCTTCATCCCTTTCTGCACCGCCGGACGGGCCGACAGCGCATCGAACCAGCGCTTCACGTTGGGGAAGCGCGCCAGATCGATCTCCTGGTAGTCGTGACGCGAGACCCAGGGATATGTCGCGACATCGGCGATCGAGTAGTCGGCGCCGGCGAGATGAGCGACCTTGGCGAGGCGCGCGTCCATCACGCCGTAGAGCCGCTCGGTCTCCTTGCCATAGCGCTCGATGCCGTAGGGGATCTTTTCGGGCGCGAAGCGGCGGAAGTGGTGGTTCTGGCCGAACATCGGGCCGACGCCGCCCATCTGGAACATCAGCCACTGCAGCACCTCGCTCTTCGCGCGGGCGTCCTTGGGCAGCAGCTTGCCGGTCTTCTCGGCGAGATAGATCAGGATCGCGCCGGACTCGAACACGTTGATCGGCCTGCCGTCGGGGCCGTCTCCGTCGACGATCGCCGGGATCTTGGAGTTCGGGTTGATCGCCACGAACTCCGGCTTGAACTGATCGCCCTTGCCGATGTCAATCTTATGGACCGTGTAGGGCAGACCGACCTCCTCCAGCATGATGGAGACCTTGCGACCGTTCGGCGTGCCCCAGGTGTAGAGATCGATCATCGGCGAATGTCCCGGAGGATGGAGGAAAGGCGGGAGACTAGCAGCGCCGCCGGGCCATGACGACGCACAACCCTCTCCTACCTGGGCAGGCCTAGTGTTATGAAACCTCCATGACCGGAGGTTCCCTCACCGCCGTGGCGCTGCGCGGCGTCTCGATCTCGTTCCTGATCAAAGGCGGCACCTATCGTGCGGTCGCCGAAACCGACCTCGCGGTCGCGTCCGGCGAGTTCGTCGCGATCGTCGGACCGACCGGCTGCGGCAAGTCGACCCTGCTCAACGTCGCCGCCGGGCTGATCCCGCCCTCGACCGGCGGGACCGACATCTTCGGCGCTCCCCTCGCCGGCCTCAACGCCAAGGCGGGCTACCTCTTCCAGCAGGATGCGCTGATGCCGTGGAAGACCGCGCTCGACAACGTCGCGGTGGCGCTGGAGCCCAAGGGCGTCGGCCGCCGCGACGCGCTCGAGCGCGCCCGATCCTGGCTCGACCGCGTCGGGCTCGCGGCCTTCGCCGACCGCTACCCGCACATGCTCTCGGGCGGACAAAGGAAGCGCGTGGCGCTGGCCCAGATGCTGATCCGCGACCCCGAGATCCTGCTGATGGACGAGCCCTTCGGCCCGCTCGATGCCCAGACCCGCCAGATCATGGGCAACCTGCTGCTCGACCTCTGGGCCCAGGACCGGAAGGCCGTGATGTTCGTGACCCATGACCTGGAAGAAGCGATCTCGCTCGCCGATCGCGTCGTGGTGA
Organism: Alphaproteobacteria bacterium; assembly: GCA_044223515.1. Lineage (GTDB taxonomy): Bacteria > Pseudomonadota > Alphaproteobacteria > SHVZ01 > SHVZ01 > SHVZ01. The sequence goes on along the minus strand of JBGALV010000097.1, from coordinate 5,205 downwards.
TGTCGGCCGGTCCTGCGGCCTCCATCGTCGGCGACTACACGATCGACCTCGGCCGGCCGCGCGACATCGCCGAAATCCGCACCGAGCCCCGCTTCCACGAGATCCACAAGGCGATCTGGGCCAAGCTGCGAGGCGAGGTCCAGAAAGCCTATGCGATGGGCGAAGGGAGGAAGCCGTGAACCGGTTGACGCTCTTCTCGCTCCAGGTCGCAGTCGCCATCGTGCTGCTGGTCGCCTGGCACGTGCTCACCACGGTTCCAGTCGGGCCCAAGCCGCTGCTCGACCCGTTCTTCTTCTCGCGCCCCCTCGACGTGCTCGCGCGCGTCTGGAAGGACTTCGCGTCCGGCAGCATCTGGCGCCACCTGGGCATCACGCTGCTCGAGACCGTGCTCGCCTTCGTCATCGGCGCCGCCGGCGGCATCGTCTTCGGCTTCGTCTTCGCCCGGGGCGAGATCATCGCCGCGGTCTTCGATCCCTACATCAAGGCGGCGAACGCGCTGCCCCGCGTCGTTCTGGCGCCGATCTTCATGCTGTGGTTCGGGCTCGGCATCTGGTCGAAGGTGGCGTTGGGCTTCACGCTGGTCTTCTTTATCGTCTTCTTCAACGTCTACCAGGGCGTGCGCGAGGTGAGCCCGACGATCCTCGCCAATGCGCGCATGCTCGGCATGAACGAGCGCCAGCTGCTGCGCCACGTCTACTGGCCGGCGGCGCTCACCTGGATGTTCTCATCCCTCCACACCTCGGTCGGCTTCGCGCTGGTCGGCGCCGTGGTCGGCGAGTACCTGGGCTCGGCATCGGGCCTGGGATACAAGATCCACGAGGCCGAAAGTGTCTTCGACGTGACCGGCGTCTTCGCCGGCATGCTGATCCTCACCGTCTTCGTCATCATCATCGACACCATCGTCACCGCGATCGAAAATCGGCTGCTGGTCTGGCGGCCGGGCACGCAATCGACCACCGCTCAGGGCTGATCCAAGGAGGAGACGACCAATGAAGTTCAGGAAACTGCTGATGGCGGCCGCAGCGCTGGCGCTGCTCGCCACGCCGGCGATGGCGCAGTCGCCGGAGAAGCCGAAGATCGTCATCGGCGTCGGCGGCAAGCCGCTGCTCTACTATCTCCCGCTCACGATCGCCGAGAGCAAGGACTACTTCAAGGAAGCCGGCCTCGACGTCGAGATCACCGATTTCGGCGGCGGCGCCCGTGCGCTGCAGTCGCTGCTCGGCGGCTCGGCCGACGTGGTGACCGGCGCCTACGAGCACACGATCCGCATGCAGACCAAGGGCCAGGACGTCCGCGCCGTGCTCGAGCTCGGCCGCTTCCCCGGCATCGTGCTGGCGGTGAAGAAGGACAAGGCCGGGACCATCAAGAGTCCGGCCGACCTCAAGGGCATGAAGATCGGCGTCACCGCGCCGGGCTCGTCCACCAACTTCTTCGTCAACTACCTGATGGCCAAGGCCGGCGCCAAGTACCAGGACGCCTCGTTCATCGGCGTCGGCACCGGGCTCGGCGCCGTCGCCGCGATCAAGAAGGGCGAGATCGAGGCGATCTCGAACCTCGATCCGGTGATCTCGAAGCTGGAAGCCGACGGCGACGTGGTCGTGCTCGCCGACACCCGCACCGAGGCCGGCACCAAGGCGATCTTCGGCGGCGCCAACCCGGCCGCCGTCGTCTACATGAAGAACGAGTTCATCGAGAAGAACCCGAACACCACGCAGGCGATCGTCAACGCGCACTACAAGGCGCTGCAGTGGATCATCAAGGCGAGCCCCGAGGAGATCGCCAAGGCCGTGCCCGAGGCCTACTACCTCGGCGACAAGGACCTCTACATCCGCGCGGTCAAGGCGTCGATCGACACCTATTCCCGCACCGGCATCATCCCGCTCGACGGCATGAAGAGCGCGCTCGGCATGCTCAAGGAGTTCGATGACGAGCTCAAGGGCGTGAAGGACGAGGACCTGCCGAAGACATTCGTCGACCGCTTCGCCAAGAAGGCCGCCGGCGGCTGACCATCTGAGCTGACCCCTTGCCTGGGGCCATGGGTGTGACCAGATCACATCCATGGCCCAGGTCTGCACGCCCGACGACGTTCTCGATGCCGCGCTGAGCCTGGCCGACGAGATCGGCTGGCGGAACGTGACGGCCCATGCGATCGGCGCCCGGCTCGGCGGTGGGCCCGGCCTCGTGATCGCGCACTACAACGACCTCGACGAGATCGCCGACGCATGGTTCCAGCGCGCGCTCGCCGACGCGCTGACTCACCTTCCCGATCCTGCGCTTCCCTTCGCCGAGCGCCTAGCCCATGTCTTCGGCCGCTGGCTCGACGCGCTGGCGCCGCATCGCCAGGCGAGCCTCGACATGATCCGGGGCAAGCTCGTCCCCTCGCATCCGCACCACTGGGTGCCGCTGGCCTTCAGCCTGAGCCGCCTCGTGCACTGGATGCTCGACACCGCCGCCTGCGAGGCCGCCGGCCGCCGCCGCCAGGCGACCGAGGTCATGGTCAGCGCGCTGGTCCCGGCCACGCTCTGGCGCTGGAAGCGCGGCGACGACCAGGCGGTGAAGGACTTTGTCGGCGACAAGCTCCATCAAATGGAGCGGCGCCTGGACCGAATATTCCTCTCCCGCACATCGAGTCCCCTCTCCCGCGAAGCGGGGGAGGGTTAGGGAGGAGGCGAGCGAAGCGAGGGTCTTCGCGCGGCATGGGGTACGAGGCGTCACTTCGCGAAGGGCGCGCGAAACCTGATCCATGGCCCCATGTCGGAGACCCCGCTGTCGGCGGTCTGGAAGCCGAGGCGCCGATAGAACGCCATCGCCGGCTTGTTGTTGGTCTGGCATTTGAGCTCGAGCGGCTTGTCGCCGCAGATCTCGACGAGCCCGGCGATCAGCGCGCGGCCGATTCCGAGGCGATGCATCGCCGGGTCGACGTAGAGATGATGGATGAAGGCGTCCGGCTCCCAGATCGAGGCGAAGCCGGCGATCCGCCCCTCGACCTCCGCGACGACGATCAGCTCGCCTTCGGTCTCGCGCTTGAAGTCGCTGAGCTTGAAGCGCGACGGCAGCAGCCAGGTGAAGGCATGGCGGCGGGCGACAAGGAAGATGTCCGCGAGCCGCGACCGGTCCTCGCGCTCCGCACGCCTGACGGTGACGTCAGACGCCGTCCAGGGCCTGTTCGAGATCTCCGATGAGGTCACCGACATCCTCGAGGCCGATCGAGAGACGAAGAAGGTCGGGCGGGCACGGGCTGCCGGCGCCTTCGATCGAGGCGCGATGCTCGACCAGGCTTTCCGGCCCGCCGAGCGAGGTCGCGCGCACGAAGACCTTGAGCCGGGCTGCGACGCCGACCGCGGCCGCCTCGCCACCCTTGACGCGCACCGACAGCATGCCGCCGAAGCCGCCCTGCATCTGGCGCTTCGCGACGTCGTGGCCGGGGTGATCGGGCAGCCCCGGGTAGAGCACGGCGGCCACGTTGCGGTGCTTCTTCAGGCGCTCGGCGATCGCCATCGCCGAGGCGGAGGCCTGGCGGACGCGGACGAAGAGCGTGCGCACACCGCGCAGCAGCAGCCACGCCTCGAAGGGGCCGAGCACGCCGCCGAGCTGGGTGCGGACAGAGCGGATCTGCTTCCAGAACTCATCGTCCTTCGCCACCATCAGGCAGCCGGCGAGCACGTCGGAATGGCCGTTCAGGTACTTGGTCGCCGAGTGCATGACGATGTCGGCGCCGAACGACAGCGGCCGCGTCAGCACCGGCGTCGCCACGGTGGAGTCGATGCCGAGCCGGGCGCCGGCGTCATGCGCCAGCTTCGCCGCGGCCGCGATGTCGGTCACGTCCCAGGTCGGGTTGCTGGGCGTCTCGATCCAGACGAGCTTCGTCGTGCCCGGCTTGATCTTGGCGCCGATATTCGACGTCGGTCCCGGCTCGAAGAAGTCGACCGCGAGGCGCCCGCCAGCATGCTGCTCCATCAGCCACTTGCGTACGCCCCAGTACATCACCTGCGGCACCACGACATGCGCGCCGACCGGCAGTGCCAGGAAGACGTTGGAGATCGCCGCCATGCCGGAGGCGAAGGTCATCGCCGCCGCCCCGCCTTCGAGGTCGGCCAGCATCTTTTCCAGAAGCGACTGGGTCGGGCCGTCGTTGCGAGAGTAGGTGATGCCCTTCGGATAGCTCAGGTCCGGCGCACGCTCAAAGGTCGTCGCCGTGTGCAGCGGCGGGATGATCGCGCCGGTCTGCTCGTCGATATGCCCCAGCGCCTGCGCCGCGCGCGTCGCCGGGTGAAGGTTGGAGAGGTCGTGCGTCACGCTCAGGCCGCCGGCATCGGCAGCAGCTCCTTCGGAGCCTTCCAGCCCGGGAGCGCCGCCACCTTCGCCGCCCACGCCTTGACCGCCGGGAAAGCATCGAGGCTGAGATCGGCTTCGTCGACATAGGCGCAGTCGACCGCGACCGCGACGTCGGCCAGCGAGGCCGCCTTGCCGACCAGCCACTCGGCCTTGCCGAGATGCTCGTTCAGCATGCCGAGCGCACGCTCGCCGCGCTTCCTCATGTGCTCGACCACAGCAGCCGGCTCGCCGCCGGAGAAGCGCTTGATGCCGCGCGGCTGCGCGATGCCCGGATAGAGCAGATCCAGCTCCCAGGCGAACCACTCCTTGGCGCGATAGCGCTCCATGCGATCCGCCGGCCACAATTTGCCCGTGGTCTCGCCGAGATATTCGAGGATCACGTCCGACTGCACGAGCTTGACGTCGCCATGCACCAGCGCCGGCACCTGGCCCCATCGGCTGATCGCCTGGTACTCGGGCGTCTTGCCCTCGCCGCCGCGCAGGTTGACGTGCTTATAGTCGAAGCTCTGCCCGGTCATGTTGAGCGCGGTCCCGACCTTCACGGCCGGGATCGACAGGGCGACGCCATAGAGCGTGTAGGCAGCCATCGTTTTCCCCTTTAGCCCGCCAGCTTCTTCTTCAAGAGATCGTTCACGACGCCCGGGTTGGCCTTGCCGCCGGTCGCCTTCATCGTCTGGCCGACGAAGAAGCCCAGCAGCTTGTCCTTGCCCGAGCGATATTCGGCGACCTTGTCCTGGTTCTTCGCCATGACCTCGTCGATCGCCTTCTCGATGGCGCCGGTGTCGGAGACCTGGCGGAGCCCCTTCTCCTCGACGATCGCGGCGGCGTCCTTGCCGGTCTCGACCATCGCCTCGAAGACTTCCTTGGCGA
>JBGALV010000096.1:0-17825 GCA_044223515.1 Alphaproteobacteria bacterium | reverse complement strand
GAACCCGGCGATGCACCAGATCACCGTGCCGATGGTGATGCCGCCGACCGTGCGGAGCGCCGCCGCGCGGGTCTGGGTCATCGCCACGCGGACGGTGACCAGGAAGTCCGGCCCCGGCGACAGGTGCGCCAGGAACCAGATCGTCGAGATCGCGGCCAGGACGTCGATCATGGTGCCGGCGAGCCTATGGATCGCCGGACGATCCCGCAGAGGTCACCGCAAACTCACGAAACGGGCGTTTCGTCCTGAACTAAGATCGGCCGCCATGTCCGGAGCCGTGCTTCTCGAGTCCTCTCTCGCGCGCCTGCGGCGGTTCAGGTCGCTGGCCGAGGAGGTGCGCCTTGCGGCCGAACGGATGGCCGACGCCGATTCCAGGCGGACGATGCTCTACCTCGCGGACAACTACGATTCGCTCGCCGACCATATCGAGGAGCAGATCGACCAGTCGTCGACGAAGCGCGGGAGCTAGCCGCCTTCGGCGACCCTGGGCAGGCGGAGCCTGATGGTGCAGCTCACGCCCTCGGCCAGGTAGGAGATCTGCACGTCGCCGCCCATCTCCTGAGCCAGGGCCGGCAGCAGGCGCGAGCCGAAGCCGGTCCGCGTCGGTGTCGCCACCGGCGGCCCGCCATATTCGAGCCACTGCAGGCGAACGTCACACTCGTCGCGGCGGAGGTCGACGGTCCAGCTGATCGAGACGCGGCCGGTGTCGTTCGACAGCGCCCCGTACTTGACCGCGTTGGTGCAGAGCTCGTGCAGCATCATCGAGATCGCGACGGTCGCCGCCGGCGACAGCGCGATCGACGGTCCGCCGACCGAGAAACGGCGGTCGTCGTCGCCGCGCAGCGGCGCGATCGCGTCGCGCACCACCTCGGCGATGTTTGCCGGCTCCCATTGCTTGCGCGTCAGCAGCTCGTGGCTGCGGGCGAGTGCCTGGAGCCGGCTGTTGAAGGCGCGGAAGGCCTCGGGTCCCTGGGCATTGCGGAAGCTCAGCGAGGCGACCGACTGCACCGTCGCCAGCGCGTTGCGCACGCGGTGGGCCAGCTCGCGCAGCACCAGCTCGCGCTGCTGGTCGGCCCGGTCGCGCTCGTGCTCGCGGATCGCCAGCTGGTCGACCAGCTGGTCGAAGGCCTGGGCGATCGTCTCGATCTCGCCGTCGCGGGCGTCCATCCGCGTGCGGACGCTCATGTCGCCGCGCCGCCAGGTCTCGGCGGCATGCACGACGCGCATCACCTTGCCGGCGATGTAGGTGTGCCCGAACCACCAGGCCAGCAGCAGCGTGATGACGCTGCCGGCAGCGAGGAAGGCGAGGCTCCGCCGGGTCGAGCGTTCGATCGTCGCGAAGGCCTCGTCCGAGGCGATGCCGGCGGAGACGTAGAGGCCGAAGGGCGATACCGTCGTCGGCACGTATCCCAGGATACGCCGCGTGCCGTCCTGGCTCGTGACTTCCAGCGCACCGGGCGCCGAAGCATTGACCAGCGTCAAGAATGGTTCCGGGATACGCGTTCCGACGAAACGGCCCGGGTCCGGCTCGCGCGCGATCAGCACGCCTTCATGATCGGCGATCGTGACGGAGTCGCCGACCTCGAGGCCGCGCTCGCGGATCCGCTGAGCGAGCCACGCGAGATTGACCGCCGTCACGATGGTGCCTTCGACCGTGCCGGCGCCGTCGACGATCGGCAGGATCGCCGGCAGGCGCGGACCGCCGGACACGAGGCCGGTCACATACTGCCCGACGACGAATTTCTTTGTCTCGACCGCCGCTTTGAATCCCGGGAGACCCGACAGGTTGAGCGGCGTCGGCAGACGGTTGCTGCGGCAGCGGCTGTCGCCCTTGGCGTCGGTGACGCTGACCGCCGCGACCTGCGGCACGGTCTCGATCACCTTGGCCAGGAAGGCGTTGCAGCTCGCCGCATCGCCAGAGATCAGCACCGGTGCCGCGGCGATCGTGGTGGCGACGGCGCGCACGCCGTCGATGATCTGCTCGACCTCGGACGCGGCAAGCTGGGCGCTGCGCAGTGCGTCGGCGTGGATCTCCTCGAGGCGGGCGCGGCGGAAATCGATCTCGTTGTAGACCAGCATCAGCGTCGCCGGCAGCAGCGCGATCAGCGCCAGCACGAACAACCGCTGGGCAAGCGTCAACCTGATGCCGAGGTGCCTGGCCGCACCCGCTTGCACGCTCTCCGCAGGCACAGGCCCCGCCGTAGGTATCGACGTCATCAGGCAGATCCCCCCTCAACGCCTGGAAAACACCCCAAGCTCGTCAAGGTTCCCCGAGGCTCAGGCGGGAAGGGGCTCGGCTCGTCGGCGAAGGATCCATGCGGCGAGGATCGCCGGAACGGCGATGGCCATCTGCATCAGCGGCACGACCAGGAAGGCAAGCGTGCTCTCCGCATTCAGGTGGATCAGGGTCATCTCGACATAGACCCAGGTGCCGAAGACCAGGATCATCGCCGAGGCGCAGAGAAGCACCAAGCTCACGATCTCCGGATCGTCCTCGCGCCCGAAGGTCAGGAGATGGCCGATCGGCAGCAGGCACCACCCGAGGAGGAACAGGCTGGGGAGGTCGACCAGGGCGGCCAGCGTCCCGGCCGACGTGACGAAGAAGAACAGGGTGAGGACCGCGCCGATCGCAAGCACCCGCCTCTTCAAGCCGTAAAGGTCGTCCATGGGTCCCTCCGGGCCCGGAAGGCTGGCCCGGGTACCAGCCTAGGGACTGGCCGGGGTGGAGGTCAATCCGGGCGAGCGCGTGGGGAGCCGGGACCGGATGCTGCGGTGCAGATTCGCTGGCAAGCATCCGGCCCGGTGGAACTTTCGGTAGAACTAGGTCGTCGGCTTCTTGACGATGGTCTCTCCGACGCAGTCGTCGAGCGCCTTGGCCACGGCCGCCGTCAGCTGCTGCAGGACGGCGGAAGTGAGGTTGAGCAAAGCTCTGATGTTGGCCAGTTCCGTAGATTTGACAGACGGCAGGGCGTTAAGGGTGTCCATGGCGCCGAGTGCATTCATCGTGGCCGGAGTCGGATCCTGAGGAGGCGGCTTGCTCAGGCTGTCGCGCATGGTGCCGAAGATCTTGGTGGCGTCCCTCGAATTGTGCAGCTGCTCGGCGACCGAGACCCGAATTTTGAAAACCGCGGTCCGCAGATTTTCCGCTCGGGTGGTTTCGTTGGTGGCGACGGCAAGGGTTACCATCGCTCGCTCCAGCGCGGCATATGCGACATCCAGCTGGTCGCTCAGGCGCACGGTGTTGTAGGCGTCGATCTTGTCCTCGATGCTGGAGGTTCCGCCCAGCGTTGCCCACGCCTTGCTCCTTTCGTCGGCGATCTCCTTCTTGATACCGGCTGCGGCGGCAGAATCGAAGGTTCCGCTCTCCGTGAGAGTAAGCCGCGACGACCCCCCCCTCATCGCGGACTGCATCATGCTGACAGGGGCGCGGCTTAAGGCATCGTCGACATCGAGCGTGCATTGAACCGATTTGGTGCCAGCGAGGAAGATCTTATGCTGGCTCTCGGCGCTGAGGGCGACGTCCACGCCGAGGAGCGCGGCGGCGGCGAAAGTGAGCGACTGGAGGGGCCCCTTCGAGCCCTTGTCGACGACATTCCACGCTGCGGCTAACCCGATACCGGTGAGTCCGAGAATCTCGCCGTTCTTCGTCTGCTCGATGAAGCCTGCCTGCTGCGAGAACTCGTTTCTGGAGTCTGTCGCGAACGTTCTCACCCTCTTCAGAAGGTCGGTGGACGCCTCGGACGTCTGTGGTTCGGGGTAGTCGTTAAAGGTGGGCGTCCCATTCCGATAAATCCGCGCACTGATCGGGTCCACGCTCGGCCATAGCGGTGCGCAGCCGGTCATCAGCACGGCGCCGATGACGGCGATGATGGCGGATGTCTTCATGCTTCCCCTCCTGCTTGTGAAGAAGGCGCGCGCGTATCAACACGTTGTGGTTGTTGTTTGAGGCGCGCGTCGTCTCTGGCGACGACTCGACCTTCGACGCGAATGCCGTCGTGCCGCATCCTCCGGACGGGGGAGACAGGTCGCGCCGCCAGCACCGGGCTGTCGAGGAAGGGTCGTCCGGAAGAGGGAATTGGTAGCGGTGGACGGATTTGAACCGCCGACACAGGGATTATGATTCCCCTGCTCTACCCCTGAGCTACACCGCCGGGCGCCGGTCCTGGAACGGGCCGGCGCGAAGAGAGCGTGCCCATAGGCCGCTTACGGGGCCGTCAAGCCTCGGCCCCCGGGGCGAAATATGGGATCGGGAGCCGGCTTTTTCAGGCCTGGGCGGGGTCGTCGGCCGGTGGCGCGAAGGCCTCGGTCCGCACCAGCAGGACATGGGCGCGGATGGGGTGGGCGGCGGCGCCGATCGCCCCATAGAAGGCATGTGCGTCGGCATTGGTGGCGAGCGAGGTCCACCAGACATAGCTGCGCTCGCGGCGACCCGCCTCCTCCGCCACGGCCTTGACCAGGGTCCGGCCGGCGCCCGAGCGCCGGGCCTCGGGCCGGACATAGAGGTCGGCAAGGTAGAGGCCGCGGGCGGCGAAGGCCGGCTCGTAGCATTCGGTGAAGAGGGCGTAGCCGATCGGACGGCGATCGCGCTCGGCGAGCAGGATGTCGAAGGCGCGCTCCTCGCCGAAACCGTCGCGGCGGAGCGCCGCCTCGTTCAGATGCCCGATCGGGTCCTTCTGGTGCGCCCGGAGGGCTGCGACCAGGAGCGCCAGCGCCGGCGTGTCCTCGACCGTCGCCGGGCGGACGACGACCTCGCTCATGCCGCTTCCGCGATCCAGCCGCCGCCGAGCACCCGGTCGCCGGCATAGATCACGCCGGCCTGGCCGGGCGAGATGCCGTGCTGCGGCACGTCGAGCCGGAGCTCGGCACCGGTCTCCGTCGCGAAGACGCGCGCGGAGGTCGCGGGCGTTGCCGACCGCAGCTTCACCTCGACCGCGAGGCCGTCATCGGGAATGGGGACGTCGCCGAGCCAGTTGAGCTCGCGCAAGGTGACGCGGCTCGCCGCCAGCGCGGACTTCGGCCCGACGACGACGCGTCGCGTGGCGGGTTCCAGCCGCACGACGTAGGACGGCTCGGTGCCGTCCGACGTCGCGCCGAGGCCGAGGCCTTTCCGCTGGCCGATGGTGAAGTCGACGATGCCCTTGTGCCGGCCGAGCACCTTGCCGTCGAGGTCGACGATCTCGCCCGGTGCGTCGGCCTCGGGGCGGAGCTTCCGCACCACCTCGGCGTAGCGGCCGCCGGGCACGAAGCAGATGTCCTGGCTGTCGGGCTTGGAGGCGACGGCGAGCCCGAGCCGTCCGGCGATCGCGCGCGTCTCGGTCTTCGGCTTGTCGCCGAGCGGGAAGTGCAGACGCGCGAGCTGGTCCTTGGTGGTGCCGAAGAGGAAGTAGCTCTGGTCGCGCGTGGGATCCGCGGCGCGGTGCAGCTCAGGTCCCGCCGCGCCCTCTATGCGGCGCACGTAATGCCCGGTGACCAGCGCGGCGGCGCCGAGGTCGTTCGCCATGCCGAGGAGGTCGGCGAACTTGACCGTGCGATTGCAGAGCACGCAGGGGATCGGCGTCTCGCCGGCGAGATACGACGCCGCGAACGGCGCCATCACCTGTTCGCGAAAGCGCGTCTCGTAGTCGAGCACGTAGTGCGGGATGCCGAGGCGGGAGGCGACGCGGCGCGCGTCGTGGATGTCCTGGCCGGCGCAGCAGGCGCCCTTCTTGGCGATCGCGGCGCCATGGTCGTAGAGCTGAAGCGTGAAGCCGGCGACACGGTATCCGGCTTCGACCAGCATGCCGGCGACAGCGGAGGAATCGACGCCGCCCGACATCGCGACGGCGACCAGATGGTCCGACGGCCGCCCGCCGAGGCGAAGCGGATCGGACATGTCAGCCGCGCTCTTCCAGCCAGGCCATCTGGATCGCTTCCAGGATCTTCTCGCCCGAGCGGTTCGGGTCGTCCTTGAAGTCCGGCAGCTCCATCACCCAGCGGTGCAGGTCGGTGAAGCGGATCGACATGATGTCGACGTCGGGATGCGCGTCCTCGAGCTCGATCGCGATCTCGTGCGTGTCGGTCCAGCGGAGCGCCTTCGCCATAGCTACTTGTCGACCATCATGTTGCGGGTGGCGGACGGCAGCGTCACGGTGAGCCCGTCCAGCTCCTCGGTGATGATGATCTGGCAGCCGAGCCGCGACGTGTGGGTGAGGCCGAAGGCGAGGTCGAGCATGTCCTCCTCGTCCTCGGTCGCCTCCTTGAGGCGGTCGTAGTCTTCCGCATCCACGATCACGTGGCAGGTTGAGCAGGCGAGCGAGCCCTCGCAGGCGCCTTCGAGGTCGATCCCGTTCCGGTGCGCGATCTCCAGCACCGAGAGCCCGACCGGCGCGTCGACTTCCTTGCGGGTCCCGTCTGGATTGACGAACGTCATCTTCGGCATTTCGACTCTCTTACACCTTGTCTTCGGGATCGGGTGCCAGGCATCCGCCCGGATCGCCCTTGAACTCGTCGATCGAATGACCGGCCAGGCCTGCCCGGATGGCGCGGTCCATCCGCCGTTCGGCGAACGGCCGGGCGACGTCCTCCAGGGCTTCGACCGCCGCCTTGATCCGGTCGCGGTCGGTTCCCTCGATCGCCGCGGCCAGCTTCAGGCGGGCTTCTTCTATACGGTCGGCCTCGCCTCCGTCCAGCAGGGCGGAATCGGTCTTGAGCGCGGTTTCCAGTGCCAGGAGCACCCGCCGGCCCTCGACTTGGTTCTCGATCAGGAGGCGCCGCTCCATGTCGGCGCGGCCGTGCTCCAGGCTCTCCTCGAGCATCCGGGCCATCTCGTCCTCGGAAAGCCCGTAGGAGGGCTTCACCTCGACGCGCTGCTGGACGCCTGATGTCCGCTCCTCCGCCGAGACGGTGAGCAGGCCGTCGGCATCGACCTGGAAGGTGACGCGGATGCGGGCGGCGCCGGCCACCATCGGCGGGATGCCGGCCAGCACGAAGCGGGCGAGCGACCGGCACTCGGAGACGGTCTCGCGTTCGCCCTGGACGACGTGGATCAGCATCGCCGGCTGGCCGTCCTGGTAGGTGGTGAACTCCTGGGCCTTGGCGACCGGGATCGGCGTGTTGCGGTCGATGACCTTCTCGGTGAGGCCGCCCATGGTCTCGAGGCCGAGGGAGAGCGGCAGCACGTCGAGCAGGAGCGTGTCGGAGCCTTGAGTCAGCGCCTCGGCCTGGAGGGCGGCGCCGAGCGCCACCACCTCGTCGGGATCGATGTCGGAGAGCGGCGGCTTCCCGAACAGCTCCTCGACCGCCTGGCGCACCTGCGGCACGCGGGTCGAGCCGCCGACCAGCACCACGCCGTTGATCTCGGAAAGCTCCAGGCGCGCATCGGAAACGACCTGGCGGCAGATGCCGATGGTCTTCTCGATCCACGGCTTGATGAGCTCATCGAGCTTGGCGCGGGTCAGGCGATGCAGCGTGGTCTTGCCGCGCAGCATGACCGGGAAGTCGCCGGCCTCCCGGCTGGTCAGCGCTTCCTTGGCGGCGCGCGCGCTCTTCAGGGTCTGCTTGGCCTCGCCCGAGGTGATGGGCTCCGAGCCCAGCTCGGACTTGCGGTCGGCGAGCCAGTGCTCGGCGATCGCGTGGTCGAAGTCGTCGCCGCCGAGCGCGGCGTCGCCGCCGGTCGCCAGGACCTGGAACACGCCCTTCTCGAGGCGAAGGATCGAGATGTCGAAAGTGCCGCCGCCGAGGTCGTAGACCGCGTAGACGCCCTCGGCCTCCTTGTCGAGGCCGTAGGCCAGCGCAGCTGCGGTCGGCTCGTTGACGAGGCGCAGGACATCGAGGCCGGCGAGCTTCGCCGCGTCCTTGGTCGCGAGCCTGGCGGCATCGTCGAAATAGGCGGGCACGGTGACGACGGCGCGGGTGACGTCGCGGCCGAGATGCTGCTCGGCCTGCGCCTTCACCGCCCGAAGGATCTCGGCCGAGATCTCGACCGGCGTGAGGCGCCGGTTGCCGACCTTGAGCCGCACCATGCCGCCTTCGGCGGCGTCGAGCGCGTAGGGCAGCGTGCCGGCGAGCGTCTTCACGTCGGACGAGCCGCGGCCCATCAGCCGTTTGACCGACGAGACCACGGTCTCCGGCGCGTCGACGATCCTCGCCTGCGCCGCGGCGCCGACGACGACGGCGTCATCTGTGTAGGCCACGACCGAGGGCACCAGGCCGCTGCCGTCGGCATCGCGGAGGACTTCCGGCTTGCCGGAAGAGGAGATCGCGACGACGGAATTGGTGGTGCCGAGATCGATGCCGACCGCCAGCTCCTGCTCGCCCTCGTGCGGCAGCGGCGTCTCGCCCGGCTCGTGCAGCTGGAGAAGGGTCATGTGAGAGCGAGCCTCGCGGCTCCACCCCCACCCCAACCCTCCCCCATCGAGGGGGAGGGAGTAAGAGGCGCCTCATATCCCCTCCCCCCGGAGTGGGGGAGGGTTAGGGTGGGGGGCGATGCAGCGCTCAACATCTCAAGCTCACGCGACATTCAGTCGCCGCGAGCGCGCATCCTCGATCAGCTTGTCGAGGTATGTCAGGCGCAGCGTGTCGGTTCGGGCGGTGGCGAGATCGGCGGCGGCGAAGTGCTTCGAGAGCGCCGAGCGGAGCTGGTCGGCGTCGGATCGTGCGCGGGCGACCACCTGGTCGACCTCGCCCGACGTCCGTGCCTCGGCCAGCGCCTCGCGCATCTCCATCGCCTCCATCAGAAGGGCCGGGTCGGCGACGGTCTTGCCCTCGCCGCCGACCTCGATCCCGGAAAGGCGCAACAGATAGACCGCGCGGCGGAGCGGGTCCATCAGGGTCTCGTAGGCCTCGTTCAGCGACGTCGCCTGCGCCTGCGAGAGCTGGCGTTCCTTCGGGCTCTTCGTCGCGAAGCGGTCCGGATGCAGGCGGCGCTGAAGCTCGAAGTAGCGGCGCTCGACCAGCTTCGGGTCGAGATCGAAGGTCCTAGCGAAGCCGAGCCTGGAGAAGTGGTCGGTCTGCCCGGGCGGCTGGACCGACTTGCAGGCCGGGCAGAACGGCTCGCCCGCGGGAACCGGCTTTCCGCAGGACCAGCAGGCGGTGGACGCGGTCAAACGTGGAAGGACTCCCCGCAGCCGCACCGGCCCTTCTCGTTCGGATTGGTGAACTTGAAGCCGGTTTCCATCTTGTCCTCGACGTAGTCCATCTCGGTGCCGAGGATGAACATCGTCGCCTTCGGGTCGATCAGGATCACGACGCCCTTGTCCTCGACCACCTCGTCGAACTTGCCGCGCTCGTCGGCGTATTCGAGTGTGTAGGAGAGGCCCGAGCAGCCCTTGGTGCGCACGCCGATGCGGATGCCGGCCGACGGCTTGCCGCGCTTGTCGAGCAGCGCCTTCACGCGCGCGGCCGCGGCGTCGGTCAGCGTCATCGCCTGACGCTTTACCCGCTTGGGCACAGCCGGCGGCGGAGCGGCCGGTGTCTCGGGCATGGCGGTGGTGCCGGTCTCGGACATCGTTCCTTACCTTACGACTTGGTCTGCGCCTTGGCGCGATAGTCGGCGATCGCCGCCTTGATCGCGTCCTCGGCGAGGACCGAGCAGTGGATCTTCACCGGCGGCAGCGCCAGGTGCTGCGCGATCTGGGTGTTCTTGATGGTCTCGGCTTCGTCGATCGACTTGCCCTTGATCCATTCGGTCGCCAGCGACGACGACGCGATCGCCGAGCCGCAGCCGAAGGTCTTGAACTTGGCGTCCTGGATGATGCCGTCGGCCGAGACCTTGATCTGCAGCTTCATCACGTCGCCGCAGGCCGGTGCGCCGACGAGCCCGGTGCCGACGTCCTCCGCGCCCTTGTCGAGCGAGCCGACGTTGCGCGGGTTGTTGTAGTGGTCGATGACCTTTTCCGAATACGCCATGTCACTCTCCTCCGTGGATCGGCCTCAATGGGCCGCCCACTTGATGCTCTTGAGATCTATGCCGTCCTGGAACATTTCCCAGAGCGGGCTCATCTCGCGCAGCTTGGTCACGTGCTCGACGATGTCCTTCACCGCGTAGTCGACTTCCTCTTCCGTGGTGAAGCGGCCGAGGCCGATGCGAAGCGAGGTGTGCGCCATCTCTTCCTCGACGCCGAGGGCGCGGAGCACGTATGACGGCTCCAGCGAAGCCGAGGTGCAGGCCGAGCCCGACGACACCGAGAGGTCGTTGATCCCGAGGATCAGCGACTCGCCCTCGACATAGGCGAAGCTGATGTTGAGGTTGCCCGGGATGCGGTTCTCGAGGCTGCCGTTGAGGAATACCTCCGGCAGCTTCTCGCGGATCTGCCCGAGGAACCGGTCGCGGAGCTTCGTCAGCCGCTTCGACTCTTCCGGCATCTCGCGCTCGGCGATGGCGCAGGCCTCGCCCAGGCCGACGCAGAGCGGCGTCGGCAGCGTACCCGAGCGCATGCCGCGCTCCTGGCCGCCGCCGGTGATCAGCGCCTGCAGGCGCACGCGCGGCTTGCGCCGGACGTAGAGCGCGCCGATGCCCTTCGGCCCGTAGATCTTGTGGCCGGAGATGCTCATCAGGTCGATGTTCATCGCCTCGACGTCGAGCGGAATCTTGCCGACCGCCTGGGCGCAGTCGGTGTGGAAGAACGCGCCCTTCTTCCGGCACAGCTTGCCGATCTCGGCGAGCGGCTGGATCACGCCGATCTCGTTGTTCACCGCCATGATCGAGACCATCACCGTCTTGTCGGTGATCGCGGCCTCGAGCTCGGCCATGTCGACGAGGCCGTCCTGCTTCACCGGCAGGTAGGTGACCTTGAAGCCCTCTTCCTCGAGATGGCGCATCGAGTCGAGCACGCACTTGTGCTCCGTCACCAGCGTGACGAGGTGGTTTTTCTTGTCCTTGTAGAAGTGCGCGACGCCCTTGATCGCCAGGTTGTTCGACTCGGTCGCGCCGGAGGTGAAGATCACCTCGCGCTCGTCGGCGCCGATGATGTGGGCGACCTGGGCGCGCGCCTTCTCCACGCCTTCCTCGGCTTCCCAGCCATAGGCGTGGCTGCGCGAGTGCGGGTTGCCGAACTTCTCGGTGAAGTAGGGCAGCATCGCCTCCAGCACGCGCGGATCCATCGGCGTGGTCGCCTGGTAGTCGAGATAGATCGGGCGCTCGGGCCGGTTGCGGCCGGGCTGCTCCTTCCTATCGGTCTTGGCGACGCGGGTCTGGGTCGTCACGTTGCTTCTCCTTCACGCGGCGGCGCGAACGACGTCGCGCCGGCCGATGCGGTCCCGGATCTCGCCGAGCGCCGCGATGAACAGGTCGATCTCTTCCGCCGTGGTCGTCCAGCCGAGGCTGACGCGGATCGCCTCCGACGCGATCCCGGCGGTTTTGCCCATCGCGGTCAGCACCGGCGAGGGGCGAACCTTGCCCGACGAGCAGGCGGCACCGGCGGAGACCGCGATGCCGGCCAAGTCGAGCGCGATCACCAATGTTTCCGCTGCCATGCCCGGCAAGCGGAGCGAGGCGGTGTTCGGCAGACGCGGTGCCTGGTCGGCGAAGATCTCGGCGCCGAGGCCGACCGCACGCTGCTCGAGGTCGTCGCGGAGCGACTGCACCGAGGTCCAGTCGGTCGCCGGAGCGGCGATCGCGGCGGCCCCGAAGCCGGCGATCCCGGCCACGTTCTCCGTCCCGGCGCGCCGGCCACGTTCCTGGCCGCCGCCCTTGATCCAGGGCATGACGGACGCGCGTTCGCCGACCACCAGGGCGCCGATGCCCTGGGGCCCGCCCAGCTTGTGAGCGGAGATGCTCAGTAGATCGGCGCCGAGGCCGAGGAAATCAACCGGCATCCGGCCCGCGGCCTGCGCCGCGTCGGTGTGTACCAGGGCACCGTGGGCGCGCGCGATGCGGACCACGTCGGCCAGTGGCTGGATGGTGCCGGTCTCGTTGTTCGCCATCATCACCGACACGAGCGTCGGACGCTCTTCGGCGGCGAGCTTCGCATCGAGGTCGTCGAGATCGATCGTGCCATCCGAAGTCACGGCGATGCGGTCGGCAGCGGCGTGGGCCAGCACGGAGTCGTGCTCGATCGCGGATGGCAGCACGCGCATGCCGCTCGACAGCGCGAGCGCGTTTGCCTCGCTGCCGCCGGAGGTGAAGACGATCTGGTTGGCGCCGGCGCCGACGAGGTTGGCGACGGACTCGCGCGCATCCTCGATCCGCGCGCGTGCCGCCCGCCCGGCACCGTGCACCGAGGACGGATTGCCGGTCTCGGCAAGCGCGTCCGCGATCGCCGCCCTGGCTTCGGGGCGGACCGGCGCGGTCGCATTCCAGTCGAGATAGGCGCGCATCGTCATGAACTTTTCTTCGCTACTCCGCCGCGACCGCTGCGGCCGGCACTTCGCGGCGCATGCAGGCGGATCCGACGACCTTGTTCTCGATCACGTCGGCGAGGCTGACGGAGCGCAGGAACAGGTGGATCTGGTTGCCGAGCTCTTCCCACAGGTCGTGGGTGATGCAGCGCGACCGGTCGGTCTTGCAGCCCATCGCCGAATGCGAGGCGCAGCGCGTCGCGCGGATCGGTTCGTCGACCGCTAGGATGATGTCGGAGATCTTCACGTCCTCGGTGCCGCGGCCGAGCAGGTAGCCGCCGCCCGGACCGCGCACGCTGCGCACCAGCCCGTTCTTGCGGAGCTTGGCGAACAGCTGCTCGAGATATGACAGCGAGATTTCCTGGCGCTCGGCGATGTCGGCGAGCGAGACCGGATGGCCGGCGCCGTGCCGGGCCAGGTCCACCATCGCCATCACCGCATAGCGGCCCTTGGTGCTGAGTTTCATGAAGTCTCCTCCGTCAGGAGCTCAGGTACCGGTTATACGAAGGGTCGAGCGGGCATCGACCGGCTGCTTCTCGCCTTCGAGCTCGACCACACGCTTGCGCAGGAGGTCGACCTCGGACTGCAGGCCTTCGATCGCGCGGGCGACCGGGTCGGGCAGGCCTTCGCTCGGCATGCCGTAGGCCTGGAACTCGGCGGCGCGCGACTTGTCGCGGGTCAGCACCGGCTTGGCCGGGATGCCGGTCACCGTGACGCCGGCCGGGACTTCCGCCAGCACGACGGCATTCGCGCCGATGCGCGCTTCCGCGCCGACCGTGAACGGCCCGAGGATCTGCGCCCCGGAACCGACGATGACGCCGCGCTCCAAGGTCGGGTGGCGCTTGCCCTTGTGCAGCTTGGTGCCGCCCAGGGTGACACCCTGGTAGAGAGTGACATCGTCGCCGACGATCGCGGTCCCGCCGATCACCACGCCCATGCCGTGGTCGATGAAGACCCTGCGGCCGATGACCGCCCCGGGATGGATCTCGATTCCGGTCATCCAGCGCCCGACCTGGGAGAGGAAGCGCCCAAGCAGCCTCCAGCCGCGGTTCCAGGCCGAATGTGCCAATCGGTGCAACAGGATAGCCTGGAAGCCTGGGTAGCAGACGACGACTTCCATGCGGCTCCGGGCGGCCGGGTCGCGGGCGATGATCGAGTCGATATCTTCGCGCAACGTCTTGAAAATCATGGGAGTGGCTGTGCTATTGTGCCAAAAGGCTGGGAGGCCGGCGACCCAGCCTCGATCCCGCATATAGTATACCCTACTAGCCTGGTCAAGATTGTGCCGGGGTGCGCCCGAGCCGAAAGTCGCTTTGTCCCATTGTTCCGGTCAGGATTTCGCCGACCCGCATGCCTGAGATCATCATCAACGGCCCCGCCGGCCGCATCGAGGGCAGGTATCTGCCGCCGAAGGTCCCGAACGCGCCGATCGCGCTGATGCTGCATCCGCATCCGCAGCACGGCGGGACGATGAACAACAAGATCGTCTACACGCTCTACAACCTGTTCGCCCAGCGCGGCTTCGCCACGCTGCGCTTCAACTTCCGCGGCGTCGGGCGGAGCCAGGGCGTGTTCGATCGTGGCGAGGGCGAGCTCTCGGACGCGGCCGCCGCGCTCGACTGGCTGCAGACCTACAACCCGGACGCCCAGGCCTGCTGGATCGCCGGGTTCTCGTTCGGCGCCTGGATCGGCATGCAGCTGCTGATGCGCCGCCCCGAGATCTCGGGCTTCATCTCGATCGCACCGCCGGCGAACCTGTTCGACTTCTCGTTCCTGGCGCCGTGTCCCTCCTCGGGCCTGATCGTGCATGGCACGGCTGACGAGGTGGTGCCGTCGGAGTCGGTGCAGAAGCTCGTCGACAAGCTGTCGAGCCAGCGCGACATCACGGTGAGGTACAAGTCCATCCCCGGCGCCAACCACTTCTTCACCAACAAGATCGAGCAGATGGGCAACTCCGTCGGCGCCTATCTCGACGAGGTGCTGAAGGCGCCGGCGAAAGCCAAGGCCGCGAGCTGATCCGATGTCGACGACGCGTGACTTCCTCGAGGTCATCCGCGAGCGCGGCTGCCTGCACCAGTGCTCGGACGAGGCCGGCTTCAAGAAGCTGACCTCAGAGAAGATCGTCACCGGCTACATCGGCTTCGACATGACCGCGGATTCCCTGCATGTGGGGAATCTCGTGCAGATCATGATGCTGCGCCGGCTGCAGCAATGCGGTCATCGCCCGATCGTGCTGATCGGCGTGGGGACGACGAAGATCGGCGACCCGTCCGGCAAGGACGAGATGCGCCGCTTCCTCACGGACGCCGACATCGCGCGCAACATGGCCTCGATCCAGTCGACCTTCGGCAAGTTCCTGAAGTTCGGCGACGGCGCCAGCGATGCGCAGATGGCCAACAACGACGACTGGCTGTCGAAGCTCAACTACCTCGAGTTCCTGCGCGACTACGGCCGGCACTTCTCGGTCAACCGCATGCTGACCATGGATTCGGTCAAGCTCAGGCTCGACCGCGACCAGCCGCTGACCTTCCTCGAATTCAACTACATGGTCCTCCAGTCCTACGACTTCGTGGAGCTGGCACGGCGCTACGACTGCCGTCTGCAGATGGGCGGCTCGGACCAGTGGGGCAACATCGTCTCCGGCGTCGATCTCGGCCGCCGCGTCGGCACGCCGGACCTCTTCGCCGTGACCACGCCGCTGGTGACCACCGCCTCGGGCGCCAAGATGGGCAAGACCGCGGCCGGCGCGATCTGGCTCAACGACGACCGTTTGTCTCACTACGACTACTATCAGTACTGGCGGAACACCGACGACGCCGACGTCGGCCGTTTCCTCAAGATCTTCACCGATCTGCCGATGGACGAGATCCGAAAGCTCGAAGCCCTGAAGGGCTCGGAGATCAACGAGGCGAAGAAGGTGCTGGCCTTCGAGGCGACCAAGATGTGCCGGGGCGAAGCCGCCGCTTCCGAGGCCGCGGAGACCGCGCGCAAGACCTTCGAGGAAGGCGAGGCCGGCGGCGTGCTGCCGACGGTCGCCGTCGACAAGGCGCAGCTCGATGCCGGCGTGCCGATCTGGGAAGCGCTCAAGCTCGCGGGCTTCGCCGCCTCCAACGGCGAGGCGCGTCGCCTCGTGCGCGGCGGCGGCATCCGCATCAACGACAATGTCTGCGCCGACGAGAACAAGAAGATCTCGGCGTCGGACCTCAATGCCGACGGCGTCGTGAAGCTCTCCGCCGGCAAGAAGCGCCACGCGGTGGTGAAGGTCGCTTAAGGCGCGACCTTCGTCGTCCATGACGCAAGCGTCATCCCCTGCTTCGCTGGTCCGGCTCGCGGTCGCCGCCCGCGAGTCCGGCGACGGCGCGGCGGCGAGACGCCTGGCGATGCAGGCGGTCGCCGCGCACCCCTTCGATCGCGGCGCGATCTCGCTCCTGGTCGACCTGCTGACGCAGCAGGGCGCCTATGACCGAGGCATCTCCTGGCTGCAGCGCGACGTGGCGCTGGCCGAGCGCCCGGCCCGGGCGATCCAGTATCTGTTGTTCATGCTGCTTCATGTCGGCCGTCTCGACGAGGCCGCTCGGCTGCATGCGAGCCTCCCGCGGATGGTGCGGGCGCTGCCGGCTGGGGACGAGGACGCCGCGCTTCTGGACGGGCTTCACCGCGTCGTCGACCGCTATCGCGCGACGGCCGCGGAGATGGCGTTCGCACCCGGCTACCGGGTGTTCGACGAAGCGGACGAGAGCCGGGAGGTGCGCCTCTGGCGGAAGGCGCTGACCTACCATGCCGAAGGCGACGACTTTGCCGCCCTGCATCATCTCGTCGCGCTGGATCCGCTGAGCGGCGCGCCGCCGCTCGAACGTGTCGTCAAGTCAGATCTCGATCGGCTGAAGGCTCGGATCCTCTCCGAAAGAGGCATATCGGACCCTCCGCCCGCTTCGGGCCAGGAGCGCTTCCTCGTCATCCGTTCGCATTCGTCGGGCTTCTGCGCCGACGTGATCCACGCGGCGGTGCAGCTGGTGGCGGCAGAGCTCTTCAGGCGCACGCCGCTCGTCTACTGGGGAAAGGAATCCGCCTACGCCGCGCCGGAGATCGACAATCTCTGGAACGCGTTCTTCGAGCCGATCGGGCCGTCGCTCGACGAGGTCGCAAGGCGCGGCGGCAGCTGCTACCCGCCGTTCTTCACGGCCGACACGCTGCGGAAATCGAACAACCGGCCCTGGTTCCACAACGCGGCGGGCGCCAGCTACCTGGATATCCTCCCCCGGCTGGAGGGCGTCGCGGTCGCCGAGCGATACTGTTTTCTTGCCGACCTCATGTACGTGGCGCCAGACGATCATCCATTGCGACAGCGGCCGCCGCTGGAGGTCTTCTGGTCAGCGATGTCGCGAATCCGGCTTCGGCAGGAAATTGCAGACGCCGCCAAAGCCTGGCTCGACGGAGAGCGTCGCGGCAAGCCGGTGATCGCGGTCCACATGCGGCTGTCGTCGAGCGACAAGGTGGTGGAGTCGCTGGAGCAGGCGCCGGTCGAAGCGCGCGCGGCGCTGGCAGCGGTCGACACGCTCCTCCGACGCATGCCCGAGGCGCGCATCTTCCTGATGACCGACTACCAGCCCAATGTCGCGCTGCTCGAGGGCCGGTATCCGGGCCGGGTCTTCAGCCATGCGAGCCAGCGTCTGGATACGGACCGCGCGCTCGCGCAACGCCAGCTCGGGCTGAACGCGACCGAGGGCAACTATCCCCTCGCCGTCGAGGTCATGCGCGACGTCGCGACCGGCAGAAGCTGCGATGCCTTCGTCGGCGACGGCGCGTCCAATGTCTCGCTGGTCACGGCCGGTCTCGGGCGCTGGGCATCCGGCAAGCTGCTGTGGACGCGGGCGCCCAACATCGGCGGCTGGTGGTCCTCGATCGTCGAATCCTCGGCTGCCCTCGGACCACGGGGCAAGTTCGTCGTCTACTGATGCCGGGTGATGTGATCGAGGCCAATGATCGCGGGCTCCGCGGCGGCGGACGAGATCAGCGAAAGAACAAGAGCGAGGGCACGGAGCTTGGCCCGGTCAGATCGTGGCCGTGCCTTCGATGCAGGTGACGCTCTCGCCGCCGACCCAGACGTCGTCGCCGATCTTCTCGATATGGACGCGGCCGGCACGGCCGATCGCGGTGCCCTGAGCCGCCGTGTATTTGGGCGGGGCGATGCCGGCGCCGATCAGCCACTGGCCGAGGCTGGCGTTCAGGCTGCCGGTGACCGGATCCTCGGCGATGCCGTCGCCTGGAATGAAGGCGCGCACTTCGTACTGCGCGTCGGTGTCGTCTCCAGGCCTGGACGGACCGACGACGCCGACCGCAAGGCCCTGCATCGCCGCGAAGTCGGGCTTGAGGGCAAGGACTTCCGCGCGCGATCCGAGCAGCACGCCGACCCAGCCGGGACCGTTGTCGGCCCATTGCGAGGCCTTGATCGCCGACACGGGCACGCGAAGGCTCTTGGCGATGCGCTCGACCAGATCGGCGTCGACGGC
>JBGALV010000095.1:0-18166 GCA_044223515.1 Alphaproteobacteria bacterium | reverse complement strand
CGCTCGACATGCTGGGCGGCCAATGCGCCGCGCTCTATCCGGAGAAGCCGATCTTCGACATCCCCGGTCATCCGAAGATCGACGCGCAGGTGCTGGTCGACAAGCTGGCCGAGCAGGCGGCGCCGTTCAGTCCCGCCTATCACCTGGGCCAGCAGGTGACGAAGCTGGAACGCTCGGGCGACGGCTTCGTCGTCGGCACCTCGTCGGGACTCGAGGTCGAGGCCAAGGCGGTGATGATCGCTGCCGGCGTCGGCGCCTTCGGGCCCAACCGCCCGCCGCTCGCCGGCATCGAGGCCTACGAGGGGAAGAGCGTCCACTACCTGGTCAAGAAGCGCGAGGACTTCCGAGGCAAGCGCATCGTGATCGCCGGCGGCGGCGATTCCGCCGTCGACTGGGCGATCTCGCTGTCGGAAGTCGCCGCGCAGACGATGGTCGTCCATCGCCGCCCGAAGTTTCGTGCCGCGCCGGAGAGCGAGGCTCGCCTCAAGGCGCTGGCCGACGCGGGCAAGATCGAGCTCGTGGTGCCCTATCAGCTGAAGGCGCTGGAAGGGAAGGACGGCCAGGTCTCGAACGTGATCGTCTCGACATTGGACGGCGCCGAGCGGGCGCTGGCCTGCGACGCCCTGCTGCCGTTCTTTGGGCTCTCGATGAATTTGGGGCCGATCAACGACTGGGGCCTCAAGCTGGAGAAGGGCCAGATCGAGGTCCAGCCCGCGACCTGCGAGACCAGCGAGGCCGGCATCTACGCGGTCGGCGACGTCGCCTCGTATCCGGGCAAGCTGAAGCTGATCCTGTCGGGCTTCGCCGAGGCGGCGGCGGCGGCGCATGCGATCCGCGCGCTGGTCTACCCGGGCGAGATCTTCCACTTCGAGTATTCGACGACCCAGGGCGTGCCGGCCGCCTGACGGTCAGGCGGGAAGGATCGCCTGCACGGTGGTGCCGGTGCCGGGCTGGGAGTCGATCGAGACGGTGCCGCCATGGAGCTCGATCAGCCGGCGGACGAGCGCCAGGCCGAGGCCGGCGCCCGCCTGGCCTTGCGCCGAGCCGGCGCGCGTGAAGGGCTCGAATATCTCGGCGTGACGTTCGGGCTCGATGCCGATGCCGGTGTCGGCGACGCTGAGGATGACAGCGTCGCCCTCGCGCCGGGCCGAAACCAGGATGCGGCCATCCTTGGGCGTGAACTTGGCGGCGTTCGACAGCAGGTTCAGCAGCGCCTGCTTCAGGCGACGCTCGTCGCCGCGCACGGTGCCGATTCCGGGCGGGCAGTCGAGCGACAGCGCGACGCCGCGGCTGCGGATCGACTCGTGCGTCAGTGCCGTCACCTGGTGCAGCAGGGCCGAGACGTCGACGTCGCCCGGCCTGAGCTGGAGATATCCCGCTTCGATCGAGGACAGGTCGAGGATGTCGTTGATCAGCTCGACCAGGCGGTCGGACGCGGTGATGATCGACTTGGCGTGATCGAGCTGGCGTTCGTTGAGCTGGCCGAAATACTGGTCGGTCAGCACCTGGGCGAAGCCGACGATGGCGTTAAGCGGCGTGCGCAGCTCGTAGGAAACGTTGGCGATGAACTCGGTCTTGAGGCGGTCGGCCGTCTCCAGCGCCTCGTTGCGGTCGCGGAGAGCGCGCTCGACCCGGATCGTATCGGTGACGTCCTGGTAGATCAGCAGCGTGGCGCCGTCCGGCAAGGCCACGCGGCCGAAATCGAGCACGCTGCCGTCGAGGCGCTCGAACCGTCCCGTCGCGGTCGCTCGCGTATCCTCGGCGAGCTCGAAGCCGGCGGTGCCGCCGTCGGTCGGCACCAGCTCCTGGATCCGGCGCGCCACCTCGTTGAGGTGCGGCTTCTGCGCCAGCAGCGCGTCGTCGAGCTTCCATAGGCGCGCGAAAGCAGGGTTCGAGAGCTGCAGGCGGCCGTCGCCGGAGAAGGCGGCGATCGCCTCGCCGAGGCTGTCGAGCGTCTCGCGCTGGACCGCGATCAACGTGTTGTAGGAGCGCTCGATCGCGACGCGGTCGGAGACGTCCTCGAAGACGAAGAGCAGGCCGCCCTGCGGATGCGGCGATACGGTCTGGCGGATCGTGCGGCCGTCGGGCAGGTGCAGGAACTCCTCGACCGGATCGATGAGGCCGGTGAAGAGCTGGGTCCATTGCCGCTTGGCCTGGGCGAAGTCCGCGTATTCGGGAAGCCGCCGGCGATGGCGGAGAAGCTCGATCACGGCCGAGAAGTCCGGTTCTGTCGCGAGCCAGCGGCGGTCGAGCTGCCACAGCTCGACGAAGGCGTTGTTGAAGAGGCGCAGCCGCTTGTCGCGGCCGTAGATCGAGATCGCGGTGGTCAGCTTCTGCAGCAGCTCGCCATGCGCGGCGACGTGGCGGGCGAGCTCGTCCTGCGTCTCGGCGAGCTGGGTCACGTCGCGGGCATGCCCGACGACGGCGCCATCGGCGGCCGGCGACTCGACGATCTCGATCAGGCGCCGGCGCCCCTCGACGACGACGTTGGTGCTTTCGGTCTGGTCGGTGCTCGACCGCTGGGCGCGCTGGGCGAGCCCGCGGCCCACGCGCTCGGCCGGGCTGCCGTCGCCGACCAGGTCGCGGGCGGCGCGGTTTCGATAGGAGATGTCGAGACCGGCGCGGCGGTGCCAGATCGGGATCGGCACACGCTCCAGCATCGCCTCGCGGGTGTCGAGGAGCGCCTGCATCGCTGCCCGCGCTTCCTCGGTGCGCTCGTAGGCGGTGACGTCGCGGATCCAGGCGAAGCAGGTGTCGCGGCTGCCGCTGCGCTGGGCGATCACGCGCCAGGTGCGGCCGTCGGGCTCGCGCACCCGGCGATCGAGGGCGGCGCCGTCGGATCCGAGGCGACGGAACGCATCGCCGATCTCGCTGCGGTCGGGTTCGACCAGGCGGGCGAGGAAGGGCCCCGCACCGGCGTTCTCGCCGATCTTGAGCTGGCGGGCGAGGGAGGGGGAGACCCAGGCATCGGCCGGATCGCCGGTCCAGAGCAGCAGGCCGTCCGGTGCATCCGAGACGGCACGCGCGAGGCCCGCCGCTTCGGTGATGACGACCTTGGCGTGGCGGTGATTGCGCCAGGCGAGGACGGCGAGGACGATCGCCAAAACGGCGAGGGCCCCTAAGAGCAATATCTCGAAGGGGCCCCCCGCCATGCGCTACGACCGGGAACTAGTAGCGATAGGTGTCCGGCTTGAACGGACCGGCATTGCTGACACCGAGGTAAGCAGCCTGCTTCTCCGTGAGCTTGGTCAGCTTCGCGCCGACCTTGGCAAGATGCAGCGCCGCAACCTTCTCGTCCAGGTGCTTCGGCAGCACGTAGACGTCGCGCTTGTACTTGCCCGGGTTGGTCCAGAGCTCGATCTGCGCCAGCACCTGGTTGGTGAACGACGCGCTCATGACGAAGCTCGGATGGCCGGTGGCGCAGCCGAGGTTCACGAGGCGGCCCTTGGCCAGCACGATCAGGCGCTTGCCGTCGGGGAAGACGACCTCGTCGACCTGCGGCTTCACCTCTTCCCACTTGTAGTTGGTCAGCGACCCGATCTGGATCTCGGAGTCGAAGTGGCCGATGTTGCAGACGATGGCGCGGTCCTTCATCTGGCGCATGTGGTCGAGCGTGATGACGTCGACCGAGCCCGTGGCGGTGACGAAGATGTCGCCCGACTTGGCGATGTCGTCCATGGTGACGACCTCGTAGCCCTCCATCGCCGCCTGCAGCGCGCAGATCGGGTCGATCTCGGTTACGACGACGCGGGCGCCGCCGGCGCGCAAGGATGCGGCCGAGCCCTTGCCGACGTCGCCGTAGCCGCAGACCACCGCGACCTTGCCCGACAGCATCACGTCGGTGGCGCGGCGGATGCCGTCGACCAGGCTCTCGCGGCAGCCATAGAGGTTGTCGAACTTCGACTTGGTGACGGAGTCGTTGACGTTGAAGGCCGGCACCTTGAGCGTGCCCTTCTCGGCCATCTCCTTCAGGCGGCGGACGCCGGTCGTGGTCTCTTCCGAGATGCCGCGCACGTCCTTCAGGAGTTCCGGATACTTCTCGTGCATGACCTGGGTCAGGTCGCCGCCGTCATCCAGGATCATGTTCGGCTTCCAGCCGTTCGGGCCGGTGATGGTCTGCTCGAGGCACCACCAGTATTCCTCTTCCGTCTCGCCCTTCCAGGCGAAGACCGGGATGCCGGCGGCGGCGATCGCCGCGGCGGCCTGATCCTGGGTCGAGAAGATGTTGCACGAGGACCAGCGGATCTCGGCGCCGAGCGCCACCAGCGTCTCGATCAGCACCGCGGTCTGGATCGTCATGTGCAGGGATCCGACGATGCGCGCGCCCTTGAGCGGCTGCTTGGGGCCGTACTCGGCGCGGGTCGCCATCAGGCCCGGCATCTCGGTCTCGGCGATCCGGATCTCCTTGCGGCCCCACTCGGCGAGCGAGATGTCCTTCACCTTGTAGTCGCTGAACGTGGCCTTCTTGGCGGCAGTCATCGAGAGATCCTTCTGGCGGGAGAGACAACGGAAAGCAGGCCGAGTCGGCCTACGTGATGGGTATAAAGACATCCTTATATGGTAATGTCAAGCGCAGCGAGGCGCCGGTCAGGCGCGGTGGTAGGGGTGCCCGGCCCAGATCCGCTCCGCGCGGTAGAGCTGCTCGGCCAGCAGGCCACGGACCAGCATGTGCGGCCAGGTCATGGCACCGAGAGAGAGCAGGAGGCGTGCGCGCTTGCGGACACTATCGGCGAGGCCGTCGGCGCCACCGATGACGAATGCGACGTCCGATGTCCCCTCGTCCCGCCATTGGGCGAGGGTCCTGGCGAACGTCTCGGAGGAGAGGGATTTGCCGCGCTCGTCGAGTGCGACGAGGGGGGCGCCGTCGGGGACGGCTTTGAGAAGGAGCTCGGCCTCGCGGTCCTTGAGGCCGGGACCGGCCTTCTTCGACTCCACCTCGACCAGCCGCGCCTGCGTGGTCAACCGGCCGGAGAACTCCTGCCAGAGCGCGAGTTCGGGCCCGGCGCGAGAGCGCCCGACGGCGACGACGAGGAAGCGCACTTAGGTCATGCGGTGGCGGCTAGGCCGGATGCCGGCGGCAGCTCCAGCCCCCACATCTTCTCGAGGGCGTACTGCTTCCTGATCTCCGGGCGGAACAGATGGACGATGACGTCGCCGCCATCGATCAGCACCCAGTCGCCGAGCGACTTCCCCTCGACCCGAACCTTGGGCGAGCCGGCGGCCTTCATCTGCTCTTCGAGGTGCTGCGTCATCGCACCCAGGTGCCGCGCGTTGCGGCCCGAAGCGATGACCATGTAGTCGGCGTAGGATGCCTTGCCGTTGAGAGCGATGACGATCGGCTCCATCGCCTGGTCGTCGTCGAGAACCGTCTCGACCGCCTTGAGCATCTGCTCGGTGGCGGTCAGGGCCTTCTTGCGTCGTGCTATGTCAGAGTCCTCCGTCGCATGACCGAGGCCGATCTGACTGCCTGTGCTAGGTTCGTCTGGACCCCCGGTCGTTTAACGCCTGCTTCTGCTTCTTCCCCTTCGCGCGGATCGCCGTGGCGGACGCGGTATGAAGGGGCGTCGGCAAGAACGCCCAGGCCGGTGGGGCTTTCGAGGCCATGCGTCTCGCCCTGCCCGGAGTTACCCGGAAGCGGCGGAACCGCTTGGCGGCCTTACCAGCCAACGCCCGCATAACATAAGAACCTCGTGCGAACACCGCAATGGCAGTCAGGTGAAAGATCCGTGACCACTGCCGCCACTCACTTACCTGCGCCAAGTTGTCGGCGCCCATCAGCCAGACGAAGCTTGTCGCCGGAAAATGCCGGCGGAGCGCCGCCAGGGTGTCGACGGTATATCGGGTGCCGAGCCGGGCCTCGATCGCGCTGACCCGGACCCGGGGGTGGGCACGAGCGACCATGTGGGCGCCGCGCAGCCGTTCGACCAGCGGAGCCATGCCCTCGACCGGCTTCAGCGGGTTCTGCGGCGACACCAGCCACCAGACGTAATCGAGCCCGAGGCGCTGGAGCGCCAGCTTGCTGATGTGCAGGTGCCCGGCATGGGCCGGGTTGAACGAGCCGCCGAGGAGCCCGATCCGGAGCCCGCGCATCAGGGCCTGGCGTGCCCTGAGCCGCGGATGACGTATTTCCAGCTCGTCAGATGCTCGGCGCCGACCGGGCCGCGGGCATGGAGCTTGCCGGTCGAGATGCCGATCTCGGCGCCGAAGCCGAACTCGCCGCCGTCGGCGAACTGGGTGGAGGCGTTCCACAGCACGATCGCCGAGTCGACGCGGGCGAGGAAGCGCTCGGCGGTCTTCTCGTCGGCCGTGACGATCGCGTCCGTGTGCTGGGAGCCGTAGCGACTTATGTGCTCGATCGCCTCGTCGACGCCGCCGACGACGCGGACCGAGATGATCGCGTCCAGATACTCGGTCGACCAGTCGGCCTCGCTCGCCGGCTTCGCCCGTGGATCGATCGCGCGGGTCTCGGCACAGCCCCGCACTTCGCAGCCGGCGGCGACCAGGTCGTCGAGGATCGGCTTCAGGTGCGTCGCGACGCAGCGGCGATCGATCAGCAGGGTTTCGGTCGCGCCGCAGACGTTCGCAGCCGGCGGCGACCAGGTCGTCGAGGATCGGCTTCAGGTGCGTCGCGACGCAGCGGCGATCGATCAGCAGGGTTTCGGTCGCGCCGCAGACGCCGGTGCGCCGCATCTTGGCGTTCAGCGTGATCTGGCGCGCCATCGCGAGATCGGCGGCGCCGTCGACATAGGTGTGGCAGAGCCCGTCGAGATGCGCGATCACCGGCACGCGGCTCTCGGCCTGCACACGCGCGATCAGCGACTTGCCGCCGCGCGGCACGATCACGTCGATGACGCCGGACGCGGTCAGCATGTGGCCGACGGCGGCGCGATCCTTGGTCGGCCCCAGCTGGATCGCTGCCTCGGGCAACCCGGCGGCGCGAAGCCCCCCGGCGAGACACGAAGCAATCGCGGTCGAGGAGTGAAAGCTTTCCGAGCCGGCGCGGAGGATCGCCGCGTTCCCCGACTTGAGGCAGAGCGCACCGGCGTCCGCGGTCACGTTCGGACGCGACTCGAAGATGATTCCGACCACGCCCAAGGGCACGCGCACGCGCTCGAAGCGGAGACCGTTCGGCCGCGTCCACGTCTTGTCGGCCGTGCCGATCGGATCGAGCAAGGCCGCCACGTCCTCGACGCTCCTGGCGATCGCCTCGACGCGCTTGGCATCGAGCGCCAATCGATCGAGGAAGGCCGAGGTGGCGCCGCCGGTCCTTGCCTCGGCGATGTCCTTGGCGTTGGCGTCCAGGATCTTCGACGAGGCCGCGCGGATCGCGGCAGCGGCGGCGATCAGCGCCTTGTTCTTCGTCTCCGGCGACGCGAGCGCGAGGACGGCAGCGGCCTCGCGGGCATCGCGTCCGAGACGCTGCATCGTCTCGGCGACGTCGTCGCGCTCGCTGCGTTGGGCGGTCACGACTGCTCCAGCACCATGTCGTCGCGATGGATCATCTCGTCGCGTCCACGGTATCCGAGGATGGTCTCGATGTCGCCGCTCTTGTGCCCCTTGATGCGCTTCGCATCGGCGGCGGAGTAGGCGGAGAGCCCACGCGCCAGAACCGCGCCGTCGGGATCGCGGACCTCGATCGGATCGCCGCGGTCGAAGCGGCCGCCGATCTCGACGATGCCGGCGGGAAGCAGGCTCTTGCCGCGGCCGAGCGCGCGTGCGGCGCCGGCGTCGACCTTGACCCAGCCGACCGGCTTCACCGATCCGGCAATCCAGCGCTTGCGTGCCGTCTTCGGCTGCGTGTCGGGCTTGAACCAGGTGCATTTTGCGCCACCGGCCAGAGCCGCCAGCGGATGCATGATCTTGCCGTTGGCGATCGCCATGCGGCAGCCGGCACCCTGCGCGATCTTGGCGGCGGCGATCTTGGTCACCATGCCGCCCGAGGAGTATCCCGGAGGGGCCTCGCCGGCCATGCCCTCGATGTCGCCGTTCACGCGGCCCACCTCGGCGATGTGCTCGGCCGCCTTGTCCTTGCGCGGATCGGCAGTGTAGAGCCCGTCGATGTCGGAGAGCAGCACCAGCGTGTCGGCGGAGATCATCTGGGCGACGCGGGCGGCGAGCCGGTCGTTGTCGCCGAAGCGGATCTCGGACGTCGCGACCGTGTCGTTCTCGTTGATCACCGGCACCGCGCCCAGCGACAGCAGCGTCGAGATCGTCGCGCGCGCGTTCAGGTGACGGCGGCGCTCCTCGGTATCTTCCAGCGTCACCAGGACCTGGGCGCAGGTGATCTGGTGGCGGGCGAGCGCTTCCTGCCAGGCGTGTGCTAGCCGGATCTGACCGGTGGCCGCGGCCGCCTGCTTCTGCTCGAGCGCCAGCGCGCCCGCGGGCAGCTTGAGATGGCGGCGGCCGAGCGCGATCGCGCCCGAGGAGACGATCACCAGCTCGACGCCCTCGGCCTTGAGCTGGGCCAGATCCTCGGCCAGCGCTTCGAGCCAGGTACGCTTCAGCGAGCCGGACTCCTGCTCGACCAGCAGGGCCGAGCCGATCTTGACGACGAGGCGCCTGGACGTGGCGAGCGACTTGCTCACGCCGCGTCTTCCTCGGAGGGAGCACGCTTGGCTGCGATCTCGCTCCAGAGCGCTTCCAGCACGGCGTCGACGCCGATGCCCGCGGCACCGGACAGCGCGAAGACCTGCACCTTGGCGCCCTTGCGGCGCGCGGCGCGCTTCAGCGCCGAGAGCTTCTCCTTGATCGTGTCCGCGTCGAGCGCGTCGACCTTGTTGAGGCCGACGATCTCCGGCTTCTCGGCCAGGCCCGCGCCATAGGCCTTCAGCTCCTTCCGGATCGTCTTGTAGGCGGCGACCGGATCTTCCTGGGTACCGTCGACGAGATGGAGCACGACGTTGCAACGCTCGACATGGCCGAGGAAGCGGTCGCCGAGACCGGCACCTTCGTGCGCGCCCTCGATCAGGCCGGGGAGATCCGCGACCACGAACTCGCGCGCGTCCTTGGCGCCGCCGAGGCGGACGACGCCGAGCTGCGGGTTTAGCGTCGTGAACGGATAGTCGGCGATCTTCGGCCTGGCGCGGCTGACCGCGGCAAGGAAGGTCGACTTGCCGGCGTTCGGCAATCCGACGAGGCCGGCATCCGCGATCAGCTTGAGGCGCAGCCACACCCAGCGTTCCTCGCCGGGCCAGCCCTGGTCGGCGCGGCGCGGCGCGCGGTTGGTCGACGACTTGTAGTGCAGATTGCCGAAGCCGCCGTCGCCGCCTTTCAGCAGGCGCTCGCGCTGGCCCGGCTTGGTCAGGTCGAGCAGGACCTCGCCGGTCTCGTCGTCGATCACCTGGGTCCCGGCCGGGACCCTGAGCACGACGTCCTCGGCATCGGCGCCGGTCTTCTGCCTACCCTCGCCGTGGTTGCCCTTCCGCGCCTTGAAGTGCTGCTGGTAGCGGTAGTCGATCAGCGTGTTCAGGCCGTCGACGCATTCGAAGACGACGTCGCCGCCGCGGCCGCCGTCGCCGCCGTCAGGCCCGCCGAACTCGATGTACTTCTCGCGACGGAAGGAGCACGCGCCGGCACCGCCGTCGCCGCTCTTCAGGAAGACCTTCGCTTCGTCGAGAAATTTCATCGGAACGCATGCCCAGAAAAGCAAACGGGGGAATGGCGAACCATTCCCCCGTCGAACTCAAGGAATGGTTCGGTCGGTCAGGCGCTCGGCGGCACCACGGAGATGTAGGTGCGGCCCTTGTCCTTCTCCTCGAACTTCACGTGTCCGTCGGACAGCGCGAACAGGGTGTGGTCGCGGCCCATGCCGACATTGGTGCCCGGGTGGTAGGTCGTGCCGCGCTGGCGGACCAGGATGTTGCCGCCGATGACGGCCTCGCCACCGAACTTCTTCACGCCGAGGCGGCGGCCTTCGGAGTCGCGACCGTTGCGCGAGCTACCGCCAGCTTTCTTGTGAGCCATCTGTCCGTACTCCTTAGGCGGCGACGATGTCGGTGATCTTGACCACCGTCAGGTCCTGACGGTGACCGTTCTTGCGGCGCGACGACTTGCGGCGGCGCTTCTTGAAGACGATCAGCTTCTCGCCGCGGGTGTGCTCGACCACGGTGGCCAGCACCTTGGCGCCGGCGACGACCGGCTTGCCGAGCTTCACATCGGCGCCAGCGCCGACCGCGAGAACCTGGTCGAACTCGACCTTCGCGCCGGCATCGCCCTCGAGCTTCTCGATGGTGAGAGTCTCGTCCTTGGCGACCTTGTACTGCTTGCCGCCGGTCTTGATCACTGCGTACATGGCTTCGTCCTAACGTCGCGGGCGAGACCCGCGCCAATAATTCATCGCTCGCGAGACGGACCCCGTCCGCGGACGGCGGATAATAGCGACGGTCCTGTCCATGTCAACGTCGCCGCCTTTGATCTTCAGCTTGTTGAAATGATTGAGTAATTTTCGCAATTGGCCGTGATCTCCAGGTCACCGCCCCATCTGCGGGGGATGGATGATGGAGGCCTTCGGCTTCAGGGACTCCCGCATGGATTTCAGGCCCGGGATCATTTCCGAGAGAATGTAGTCCGCGCACTTCTGCGGTGCGGCCCGTCTGCCCCGGTTGAATTGCCGGTCCCAGGCGTTGGTCTTCACGTACAGGCCGCAGAGAAGCGCGCCCACCGTCGTGTGCTGCTGGGAGACGGCTTGGCGGAGGGAGTTGAACGAGACCATGCTGATCTCGTCCCAGAAGCCCTTCGCCGTCTTGTCGAAGCCGTCGAATATGGTGGTGACCGAACCCGCCACCCGGCCGAGGTTCTCGGTCATGCCGTCGCAGGCCCGCTGGAACGCCTTGTCGTCCTTGAACTGATAGCCTTTGGCGATCTCGCGCGACCACGACTGCAAGTCCGTGACGATCGGCAGGACGGTGCCGAAGATCGACCGGAAATAGGCCATCGACAGGAAGACGTCGCCGTATTCCTCGAGAAAGGTCGGGATCTCCCTGAGCGAAACCTGCAGGTGGCTCGCGAGCAACTTGAGGTTCCGCAGCGCCTCGTCCTTGTTCGGCTGCGAGAACATGCCGATGAGCTGCTCGAAATCGCTGATGGCATTGGTCTGGCCGCCATAGACCCTTTGGAGCAGCGGGCGCGTGAACTCCTTCATGAAGCCGACAAGCTGGGCCTTCTTGGATTCCGATAGGCGGAGCTTTTCCGACGACGTCACGGCTATGCCGAGGCGTCGAAGCTGCGCCCGAAGCGTGTAGACGTCGAAGCTGCGCAGAACCGACAGCTTCTGCAGGATCGCGAGATCCCGCGTGAGGGCTTCCTGGTCGCTGAAGTACTTCCCGAGCTCGCTGATCGGGATCTGACCGCCGCCCCCGTCACCCGTGCGGAACATCTCGACGACCGTCTCGAGCCTCGCGTTCTTCGTCAGGGACAGCTTGCTCAGTCCCTTCAGCTGCAGCGGGATCAGAGACAGCGGCAGCACGTGGATCGAGTCACGATCCGCATCGGAGATATCTTGCGAGATGGCGTCTCCCGCCGCCTCGGCCTCGATGGCAACCGACATCAGCATTCCCCCGCGTCGGCCCCATCCGTCACCCCCGGACTGCGGCCCATGAACGAAGCATTTAAAATGTCTACCCAAAGTAGTTAAAATCCGCTTAACGCGTGTTTAGCTTTCGTTCGTATTGGAAAATTTACGCACCCGAGGAAACCTGAGGCTTTTCGGGAGTCGTCCAGATTGCTGGAGCGGGGGCGACAGCGCATCCCGGCGCGTCGTGGCCCATGCGCGGCTGATAGACAGCCGCGGCCAGAACGCGTTCTTTTACAGGCGCTTGGGAGAAATGGCGGAGAGGGTGGGATTCGAACCCACGGTACCATCGCTGGTACAACGGTTTTCGAGACCGTCCCGATCGACCACTCTGGCACCTCTCCGTCGGGAGCGGCGGTTTACCCGTCCCCGGACCCGGAGGCAAGGCGTAGTTGGAGGCATTGGCCGAATTTCGGACCCTTGCCCCTCCTCAGGCCGGCTCTGGCGCGGCTCCTTCGCACGTTCCAGGTCGCCATCGCCGAACCGGACGACCGGCCGCGGTAGTTCCGCCTTTGCGTCACGTCCTGCGGCTGTGCTTTGGCCAGTCACCTGGGTGAGGACGGCATGTCTCGGTCACGGGCGTGGATGTCTCGCGCGGGCCGCGTGAAGGCGATCGACCCGGACGCTTCGGATCCTCGCGCTCGGCGCGCGTGACGCGAATTTGTCCCTGGTTCCGACCCCACTCTGCGCGCGAGTGCGCCGGTCGGCGTCGAAAGCGTCGCTGGTGACGCGCCCGTTCCGCCGGCCTGGGAATAGGGTCGCGTGCCGTCCGATGCGTGCCTAGCCTGGACCGCAACGAAGAGCAGGACATCGCATGACCGATGGCGCCGCCGCCCCGATGTCGAAAGAGGTTCCCTGGGGCGATGTTCGCATGGCCGCCTCCGGGGCACTTGCCGAGGCGCTTACCTTCGCGGATCTCCGCAGGATGGCGAAGGCAAAGCTGCCGAAGCCGATCTTCGACTATGTCGACGGCGGCGGCGAAAACGAACTCACGATGGACTGGAACCGGAACGCCTTCGACCGGATCGCGTTCCGGCCGCGCACCGTGGCGGCGATCGATGGCCGCACGCAGGCGACCTCGTTCTTCGATCGCGGCGTCTCCGCGCCCTTCGGCATCTGCCCCATGGGAGGACTCGGCACGTTGTGGCCGAAGGCCGACATCATCAATGCGCGGATCGCCGCCCGTGCCGGTGTGCCCTACGTACTGGCGAGCGGGGCCGGAAACTCGATCGAGGAGATCGCCCGTGCCGTACCGGAAGGACGGCGCTGGTTCCAGCTCTACGTCTTCCAGGACGATGCGCTGAACCGCCGGCTGCTCGACCGTGCCAGCGCGGCCGGGTTCGAGGCGCTCGTGGTCACCACCGACACCCAGATCAACCCGAAACGCATCCGCGACATCCGGAACGGCTTCAACCTGCCGATGAGGCTGACGCCGAGGAACGTGCTCGAGTTCGCGGTACGGCCCGGCTGGCTCTGGAACATCGGCCGCGATCCGAGGTCGGCGCTGATGGGCAATCTGGTGCCGGAACTGGGCGACGCTCCGACCGCGCGCAAAGGCTTCGACTTCTTCCGCGCCAACCGCTCGCGCAGCGTCGGCTGGGAGGATCTGAAGCGTCTGCGCGACCATTGGCGCGGCCCGATGGTGGTCAAGGGGATCGTTACCGGCGAGGAGGCGCTCCGCGCGATCCAGCTCGGGGCGGATGCCGTCGTCGTCTCCAACCATGGCGGGCGCAACCTCGACGGCACCCTGCCGACCATCGAGGCGCTGCCCGAGGTCGTCGCCGCGGTCGCCGGCCGCATTCCGGCGTTCATCGACAGCGGCATCCGGCGCGGCAGCGACATCGTCAAGGCACTGGCGCTGGGCGCGCGTGCGGCCTTCGTCGGCCGTCCGATCGCCTTCGCTCTCGCCGGCGCCGGCGAGGCCGGCGTCGAGCACGTCATGGCGATGCTGCACGACGAGGTCGACCGGGTGCTCGGCCTCCTCGGCTGCACCCGCATCGACCAGCTCGATCAGAGCTACGTCGCGCGAATATAAGACCCCGGCGGCCCGAGGCCGCCTTCGAACGACACAAAAGATGCTGGGTCAGTACGGCCTGACGTACACCCGGCGCGGCCGGTCGCGCACGATCGTGACGTGCTTGTTGCCGTAGCGATCGTAGTAGACGTGACGGGTGACGTGCCGGGGCTTCTTGCGGACGACGACCACGCGCTCCGTCACCGGGCTGGTGCGGATGATGGTCTCGGCCGAAGCCGACGTGGAGGCAACGATCGGCGCTCCCAGGATGCCGGCGCCGATGGCGAGCGCGAGAATCGATTTACGCATGGCGAGATCTCCTCATCGTTTTCGCCGGACGCGCATGACGGTTCGAGACCGCCGACTTCGCGCTGACGCGGACACACATCCGTGATCCGGCGTGCCCGGACAAACTGTCGGCTTTCATGCGTGGTTCCGGGCGTGGGAAAGCGCGCAGCATTGTCACGTGCGACGGTAGCGGAGTGCCGCGCCAAGACGTTGAGCGCGGCAATTTTCATCACCATCTATATGGCTGTCCCCTCCAGTCGCGTCGGTCCGCCGCTTGCGGATCGTGCGAACGCGGGACGACACCTTGCCCGCTCCGATCCCGGTCGGAGCGGGCTTTTTTTGATCGTCGACCCGTGCCAAGCTTTCCCTCGCGAAAACCGAGGCGAGGCGCATGGCGAAGATCCTGGTCATCGACGATGACAGGCCGACCTGCACCGTGCTGGGACTGGTGCTGAACGGCGCAGGCCACGAGGTCGCCCTGTTCGAGAGCGGCCGGCTGGCGATGCAGAGCATCGACGGCGGCAGCAGCTTCGATCTCGTGGTCACCGACATCCTTATGCCAGAGATGGACGGTATCGAGGTGATCAAGCGGCTTCGCGCGCGCGGTGCGCCGCCGCTGATCCTCGCCGTCTCCGGAGCCACCGTGAATGCCGGTGTCGACGTGCTGAAGGCCGCGCTCAACCTCGGGGCCGAGGGCGCGTTGCGTAAGCCTTTCACCAACGAGGCGTTTCTCGCGACCGTCAGCGAGATCCTCGGGCGGCGAGGCTGATCGGCGGTCTCCGGTGTTTTGTTCGTCATGGACGCGGGAAAGATCCGGAAGCGGCCGGTCTGGGCCTGGCTCACCGTCGGCGGCGGCATCACGCTGATCGCGCTGGTCGGTGTCAGCGTCGTGGCGCTGTCGCAGCGCCCGGTCACGGGCACGTCTTCCGACCGGCAGGTGCTGGCCGAGACGCCGCCACCGTCCGACGAGCAGCTTGCGATCACGCCCCCGCCGCCGCCACGCGTGCCGCCGCCGACCGAGCAGACGGAGGAGGCCTCGCCTCCGCTGATGGCGCCGCAGCCGGATGAAGAACCGTCGTCGCCGGGGCCTCCGATCTGGCCGCCGACGCAGCCGCCCTCCGATCTCAAGGGCGCCGGCATCGGCGTTCCCGGACCGCAGCAGGCGATCCGCCCGGAACCGCGGGGAGCACCGCGGCGTCCGGTGGCGCCTGCGCCGGCACGGTCGATGGGCGGCGGCGGCCGCGACGGCTGAACGCCCAGACGCGACCAACTGCTCATGTTGGCGAGGGCCGCCCCTCGCGTTAGCCTCGCTCGATGTCGGAACCCGTCGATGCCGTCGTCGTCGGCAGCGGCTTGGCCGGCCTGGTCGCGGCGTGCGAGCTCGCCGACGCCGGTCGGCGCGTCGCGATCCTCGACCAGGAAGGCGAACAGTCGCTGGGCGGCCAGGCGTTCTGGTCGCTGGGCGGCCTGTTCATGGTCGACACGCCCGAACAGCGCCGCCTCGGCATCCGCGACAGCCGCGAACTCGCGCTTTCCGACTGGCTGGGGTCCGCAGGTTTCGACCGGTCGGAGGACCATTGGCCGCGTCGGGTCGCCGAGGCCTATGTCGATTTCGCTGCTGGACCGATGCGATCCTGGCTGCACGGGCTTGGGTTTCGCTGGTTCCCGGTCGTCGGATGGGCCGAACGCGGCGGAGCCGCCGCGGATGGCCACGGCAACTCGGTACCGCGCTTCCACATCACCTGGGGGACGGGTCCTGCTGTCGTCGCTCCGTTCGAGGCGCGGGTGCGCGCCCATGCAGCCGCCGTGCGGATCCGGCTCCAGTTCCGCCACCGGGTCACGCGGCTCGTCCGAAGCAATGGCGGGATCGCCGGCGTCGCCGGAGAAATCCTCGAGCCGACATCGGCCGGGCGCGGCGAGCCCTCGAGCCGCACGGTCGTCGGCGATTTCGAGATCGCCGCGCCGGTGGTGATCGTCGCTTCCGGCGGCATAGGCGGCGATCCCGATCGCGTGCGCCGGCACTGGCCGGTCGAGCGCCTCGGGCCGGCGCCAAGGTCGATAGTCCTTGGGGTGCCCGCCCATGTCGACGGCCGCATGTTCGACGTCGCGCGGGACGCGGGTGCCGGCATCATCAACGCCGATCGCATGTGGCACTACTGCGAGGGCGTCAGGAACTGGGCGCCGATCTGGCCCGCCCACGGCATCCGCATCCTGCCCGGTCCGTCGTCGCTGTGGTTCGACGCGAAGGGCGAGCGGCTGGAGGCGCCGTGCCTGCCGGGCTTCGACACGTTGCGGACACTGAAGCGCATCCTTTCGACCGGCTACGAGCATTCCTGGTTCGTGCTGACCCAGTCGATCATCGCCAAGGAGTTCGCGCTCTCGGGCTCCGAACAGAATCCCGACATGACCGCGAAGAGCTGGCTCGGCGTGATCCGCAGCCGCCGCGGCTCACGCGCACCGCTGCCGGTCGAGGCGTTCAAGGACAAGGGCGAGGACTTCATCGTCCGCGACGATCTCGCGGCCCTCGTCCTGGGCATGAACGATCTCGCCGGCGAGCCGCTGATCGATCTCGCGCGGATGCGCCGGCAGATCGAGGCGCGCGACCTCGAGATCGACAATCCCTATGCCAAGGACGCACAGGTGATCGCGATCAACGGGAGCCGTCGCTACATCGGCGACAAGCTGATCAGGACGGCGGCCCCGCACAAGATCCTCGATCCGAAGCACGGCCCGCTGATCGCGGTGCGGCTTCATGTGCTGACCCGGAAGACGCTGGGCGGTCTTCACGCCGACCTCGATGGCCGGGTGCTCGATTCGGCCGGGATGGTCATTCCGGGCCTCTATGCGGCGGGTGAGGTCGCCGGGTTCGGAGGGGGCGGATATCATGGATACAACGCATTGGAGGGCACTTTCCTCGGCGGCTGCCTGTACTCGGGGCTGAGGGCCGGACGCCACGCCGCATCGATGCTATAGAGCGGCGATGCTTCGTCTCGCCGCGCTCCTGCTTCTCGCCGTCTCGCTGTCCGGCTGCGGCCTCGCCGCCGCCCCATGCCGGATGGTCTCGGCGGTCGCCAAGGCGATCCCCTTCGTCGGCCACCAGGCCGCCGCACCCACGGACGCCTGCGCCTTCGCGATCGACCCGTGAGGGTCGCCGTCATCGGCGGCGGTCCGGCCGGGCTGATGGCCGCCGAGGTGCTTTCCGCGGCCGGCGTCTCCGTCACCGTCTACGAACGCATGGCGACGCCCGGCCGCAAGCTGCTGATGGCCGGACGCGGCGGCCTCAACCTCACGCATTCCGAACCGCTCGATGCGTTCCTCGCGCGCTACGGCGGTGCGGCCGATTGGGTCCGCCCGATCCTCGACGGCTTTCCGCCGGCAGCGCTGATCGCCTGGGCCGAAGGGCTCGGCCAGCCGACCTTCGTCGGCTCGAGCGGCCGCGTGTTCCCCAAATCGCTCAAGGCCTCGCCGCTGTTGCGGGCATGGCTCGCGCGATTGGAGAAACAGGGCGTCGTCCTTCGTCTTCGCCACGACTGGCACGGCTGGAATGGGAACGGGGATCTCGTCTTCCGCACCGGCGACCGCGAGCTTGTCGCGCCGCGACCCGACGCGACGATCCTGGCCCTCGGCGGTGCCAGCTGGCCGAAGCTCGGATCGACCGGCGACTGGACGGCATTCCTCGCCGCACGCGGGGTGGCGCTCCGTCCGTTCCGTCCCGCCAATTGCGGGTTCCAGGTCGCCTGGAGCGATGCGTTCCGCGAGCGCTTTGCCGGAAGCCCGCTGAAGCCGGCATCGTTCACCGTCGAGGGTCGCACGATCCGAGGCGAGGCGGTGATCACCGCCTACGGCATCGAGGGCGGCGCGGTCTATGCGTTGTCGGCGACGCTGCGAGACGCGATCGAAGCGTCGGGAAGCGTCGTGCTCGAGGTCGACCTGGCGCCGGACCTTACGGTCGAGCGGCTGGCGGCGAAGCTCGATCGTCCGTCGCGCGGGCAGTCGCTCTCGACCTTCCTGCGCAAGGCCTCGAACCTCGCGCCGGTCTCGATCAACCTGCTGCGCGAGACGCATGGAGCGGCGCTCGCCCGCGATCCGTCGGGACTCGCCGCGCAGATCAAGCGCGTTCCGATCCGGCTCACCGGGACCCAGGCGATCGAGCGCGCGATCTCGACCGCGGGCGGCGTCGACCTGAGCGCGATCGATGACGGTCTCAGGCTTCGCGCAATGCCGGACGTGCTGGTCGCAGGCGAGATGCTGGACTGGGAGGCGCCGACCGGAGGCTACCTGCTGCAGGTGGCCCT
>JBGALV010000094.1:0-18191 GCA_044223515.1 Alphaproteobacteria bacterium | reverse complement strand
CACCCTGTTCGACCGCGACGAAGCCAGCCTGGCCCGTGCCGCCCGGCCGCATCTCCGCTGCCAGTACCTCCAGGTCGAGAGCGCGGACGCACTGCCCCACGCACTCCGCGGCCATGATGTCGTCGTCAGCGCCGGCCCCTATCACCTGACGCCGCAGATCGCCGCCGCCGCCAGGGACATCGGCGCGCACTACTTCGACCTGACAGAAGACGTCGAGAGCACGCGAGCGGTCCGCCGACTTGCCGAAGGCGCCTCTTCCGCATTCGTGCCGCAATGCGGACTCGCGCCCGGCTTCGTCTCGATCGTCGCGAACCATCTTGCGGGCCGCTTCGATCCCCTGCGGGACCTCATCATGCGCGTCGGCGCACTGCCGCTCTATCCAACGAATGCGCTGGGATACAATCTCACCTGGAGCACCGAAGGCCTCATCAACGAGTACCTCAATCCCTGCGAGGCGATCGTCGACGGCCGCGAGATCGAGGTGCCGGCGCTCGAGGAGATCGAGCACCTCTCGCTCGACGGTCTCGACTACGAAGCCTTCAACACCTCAGGCGGGCTCGGAACGCTTTGCGAGACCTATGCCGGGAAGCTGCAGACGCTCAACTACAAGACCGTCCGCTATCCCGGCCATCGCGATGTGATCAAGCTGCTGGTCAAGGATCTCGGCCTCGGCCGCCGGCGCGAGGTGCTGAAGGACGTGCTCGAGGCCGCGATCCCGATGACGCTGCAGGACGTCGTGCTGGTCTTCGTCTCGGCCAGCGGCATGCGCGACGGGCGCCTCACCCAGGAAAGCGACGCCCGCAAGATCTACGCCGGCGAGATCGCGGGCGTGCAGCGGAGCGCGATCCAAATCACCACCGCCGCCGGCCTCTGCACGATGGTCGACCTGCTGGTCGCCGGCCGGTTGCCGCGCCAAGGCTTCGTTCGCCAGGAGCAGGCCACCCTCGACGATTTCCTGGCCAACCGGTTCGGACGCGTCTACGCCAGCGAGAAGCTGGCGCTCGGCGGGCCGGCCCGGGCTCTGGTCGCCTGAAGACCTCCATGGTAAGCCAGCCTCCCTCGACAGGGAGAAACACATGGACGCCGTCGCCCTCCTGAAGCGCCTCGACATCACTTCCGGCGAGGTCGCCAGAGGCGACCTTTCCTGCCGTTCGCCGATCGACGGCGGCGAGGTCGGCCGCCTCGCCTCGACCGCGCCCGGCGACGTCAAGGCCGCGATCGACAAGGCGCACGCAGCGTTCCTCGCCTGGCGCCAGGTGCCTGCTCCCAGGCGCGGCGAGCTCGTGCGCCTCTTCGGCGAGGAGCTGCGCGCGGCGAAGGCCGATCTCGGCCAGCTCGTCACG
The DNA here is from genome assembly GCA_044223515.1 of Alphaproteobacteria bacterium. Classification (GTDB taxonomy): domain Bacteria; phylum Pseudomonadota; class Alphaproteobacteria; order SHVZ01; family SHVZ01; genus SHVZ01. The sequence continues at coordinate 16,848 of JBGALV010000094.1, read as the reverse complement.
CTTGAAGCCGGCAAGATCGTCCAGGAAGGCCTGGGCGAAGTGCAGGAGATGATCGACATCTGCGACTTCTCGGTCGGTCTCTCGCGCCAGCTCTACGGCCTGACCATCGCCTCCGAGCGTCCGGGCCACAGGATGATGGAGACCTGGCATCCGGTCGGCGTCTGCGGCGTGATCTCGGCGTTCAACTTCCCGGTCGCTGTGTGGTCGTGGAACACGGCGCTGGCGCTCGTCTGCGGCGACCCGGTGGTCTGGAAGCCGTCTGAGAAGACCTCGCTGACCGCGCTCGCCTGCCTGAAGCTGTTCGAGCGGGCGGCGAAGAAGTTCGGCGGTGTGCCCGACGGGCTGATGACCGTGATCTTCGGTGGCGCGGACGTCGGCAAGGCCATGGTCGAGAATCCGAAGGTGCCGGTGGTCAGCGCCACGGGATCGACGCGCATGGGCAGGGCGGTCGCCGAGATGGTTGCGCGCCGGCTCGGCCGCTCGATCCTCGAGCTCGGTGGCAACAACGCGATGATCGTGGCGCCGTCCGCCGACCAGGAGCTCGCGGTGCGCGCGATCTTGTTCTCGGCCGTCGGCACGGCCGGCCAGCGCTGCACGACGCTCCGCCGGCTCATCGTGCACGAGTCGCTGCATGACGGCCTGGTCGAGCGCCTCAGGAAAGCCTATGGCTCGGTTCGCATCGGCGATCCGCGCGAGCAGGGCACGCTGGTCGGCCCACTGATCGACAAGGCCGCCTTCGACGGCATGCAGGCGGCGCTCGCCAAGGCCAAGTCGGAAGGTGGCCAGGTTTCCGGCGGCGAGCGCCAGCTCGAGAACCAGTTCCCCGGCGGCTACTACGTGCGGCCGTCGCTGGTGGCGATGCCGAAGCAGACCGACACGATGCGGCACGAGACCTTCGCGCCGATCCTCTACACGCTGAAGTACCGGGAGTTCGAGGAGGCGATTGCGCTCAACAACGACGTGCCGCAGGGCCTGGCGTCGAGTGCCTTCACGACGGATGTCCGCGAAGCGGAAGCCTTCGTCTCGGCGATCGGCAGCGACTGCGGCATCGCCAACGTGAATATCGGACCGTCAGGCGCCGAGATCGGCGGTGCCTTCGGCGGCGAGAAGGAAACCGGCGGCGGGCGCGAGTCCGGATCGGAAGCGTGGAAGGCCTACATGCGGCGGGCGACCAACACCATCAACTATTCCCGCGAGCTGCCGCTGGCCCAGGGCATCAAGTTCGAGATCTGACCGCCGCTTCAGGCGGCGCTCGGCAGCAGCTCCTGCACCGCCTCGACCAGCTCGCGCGGGCGGAACGGCTTCGGCATGATCCTGGCGGCGCCGAGCTTCTCGGCCATCTCCAGGAAGTCGCGGTTGCCCGTGCGGCCGCCGCCGGACATCGCGATGATCGCGATCCCGGGTGCCATCCGCTTCAGCTTGATGATGGTCTCGATGCCTTCCTGATTGGGCATGATGATGTCGGTGACCACCACGTCCGGACGGTTCGCCGAATACATCTCGATGCCGATCTGGCCATCGCTGGCCTCGTCCACCTGGTGACCCGCGCGTTCGAGCACCTGCTTCAGCGCGTACCGGACGGTCGCGTCGTCATCGATCAGAAGAATGCGTGCCATCGGAAGTTCCCCGCGGATTGATGGGTTGCTCCAGGACCGGAAGCATGATGTCGAATCGCGCGCCGCTTGTCCCGCTCACCTCGACCGCGCCTCCGACCTGTCCGACCAGGCCATGCACGACGGCAAGGCCGAGGCCGGTCCCCTGCCCGACGGTCTTCGTCGTGAAGAACGGCTCGAAGATCCGCGGCATGACGTCGGCCGGGATGCCCGGACCGTCGTCGGCGACCGTCAGGCGCACGTGAGCGCGCGCCGAGTCGAGGATGGGAACGGAGCGCAAACGGTCGTCGTCGGCCTCGATCAGGCCCGTCTCGATCGTCAGCGTTCCAGGGCGGTCGCCGATCGCCTGGGTGGCGTTCTGCCCGAGATTGACGACGATCTGCTGGATTTCCGTATCGCTCAGCGGAATTGCCACCCCCGCGTGGAGGCGAAGGACGATGCGGAGGTTTTGGCTAGCGGCGGGACGTATCAGGTCGACGGCGGCACTTACCGCCGGATCCAGCATCGCCGCGCTCATGCCTTGCGGCGCGGCCCGGCTGAAGGTCAGCAGTCGCTTGACGAGACCGCGGGCGTGCTCGGCTGCGCCGATGACCCTTTCTAGGTCACCGCGCGCCGGACTCCCCTCCGGCAACTCGTCGATCGCCAGCTCGGTCAGCGTCATGATCGGCAGCAGCATGTTGTTGAGGTCGTGCGCGAGGCCGCCGGCGAGGCGCGAGATCGCCTCCAGCTTCTCCGCCCGCACCATGGTTCCGCGCAACTGCTCCCGGCGCTCTTCGGCCTGGCGCTGCTCGCTTACATCCGCCAAGGCAACGATGTAGCCGCCGCCCTCCATCTCGCGAATGCGCCAGGAAATCCGGCGGCCATCCGGCGTCTGCCGTTCGTCGTACCAGCGCGGACGGGAGCGAATTTCCGCGATCAGACGCGACGCCGTGATACCCGCCAGCTCGCCGCCATAGTCGCCACGCAGGCCGAGCCACTCGAATACCGCCATCAATCGTGCCCCGACTCCGACGATGCCTTCCGGCATGTCGAGAAGGACCGAGAAGTTGTCGTTGACGGCGACGATGCGCCAGTCCTTGTCGACGACGAGAATGCCGTCGCTGATGTGCTCGAGAGTCGTCTGAAGAAGCGCGCGCTGCTCGGTCTGGACGCGCTCCCGGCGCTTGAGGTCTGTGATGTCGCCGAGGGCGGTGACGATGCCGCCGCTTTTCAGGCGCCGCTCGCGGATGAGGGCGACGCGGCCGTTCGAATAGGTCACTTCCCTCGATGAATTCGCGCCGCGGTGGAGAGCCACCCGCGACGATACGAAGTCGTCGACCGCGCTCGGCGGCATCGAAATGACACCCGCATGAAGTGCGTTCCGGACGGTCTCCTCGAAGGACAGGCCGATGACCTTCGTGTCCCGATCCAATCCGGCCAGTGTGAGGTATTGCTCGTTGTGGACCAGAAGGCGGTCATCGCTATCCCAGATCGCGATGCCGCTCGGCATCTGGTCGATCGCCGCCTTCAGCCGCCTCTCGGCGAGCTTCCGCCGGTTCTCCACCTCGACGATGGGCGTGACGTCAGCGGCAGTGCCGAAGTATCCGACGAAACGCCCTGTCGCGTCGAAGTGCGGCTTTCCGCTGACCTTGATGTAGCAGAGCGGACCGAGCTGCCTTGACCCGTAGACGAAGTCGCGGAACGGACGGCGGTTTTCGAGATCCTCGAGATGACGCGCCAGCGCGTCCGGATCGGTCAGGTCGTGGTCGACAAGGTCGATGCGGCGCCGGCCGTAGGTGCGGTCACGATCGAGCAGAACGCCGCCCTGGCGCTCCTCCGACACATAGGTGTAGCGGAGCTCGCTGTCGGTCTCCCAGTACCAGTCGGACGACAGCTCCGCGATCTCGCGCAGTCGGGACTCCGCGGCGTCGCGGGCGCATTCGGCCTCATGCTCGCGCGTGACGTCGGTCGCGACGCCGAGATAGCCTCGAAAGACGCCATCGGCACCGAAGACCGGCTTGCCGTTGAAGCGAAGGTGGCGGACACGCCCATCGACGGTGATCTCGAGAGGCTCGTCGCGGAAAGGGCGACGGCGGGCGATCTGCCCGGTGGCACCGCCGAGTATCTCCGCGCAGGACTGCCCGACGAGGCGGGGTTGAACCTTGCGCCAGAACGGATCGCTCGACGCTGCGAGCTCGACGAATTCGAGCTCTGCGTCCGTCGTCCACAGCCAGTCGGCGGTGAGCTCAGCGAGGTCGGCCTGCCGACGTTCCGCTTCGCCCAACCGCTGCTCGGCCGCTTCGAGCCGTGTGGAGTCGGTCTGAACGACGAGAACGTAATCCGAGCCACCGAGACGACGCGCGGTAATATGATAGGCCTTGAGGCGGCCGGCGGTGCGGACGGCGTAGTCGATCGCGGCGGATCGCGGGGTCGTGCCGAGGATCTGGATCAGGGCTTTCAGGTCGGCGGCTATCGGTCCGACGGCCCCGGAGTTCTGGCAAAGATCGGCCCACGTACAGCCCTCGACGAAACGAAGCCCCGGTGTGCGGTCGCCGGCCGCCGCGAGGGCCGCCGCGTTGACCACCATCACCCGCCCGTCCAGACCGACGAACGCAGCGGGCGCCTCGATCGCGCCGAGGACATCCAGCGCGCTCGGCTCCAGGATCGGCGCTGCACGAAGGGCGGCGGAAAATGGCATGACCCACCCTCGCCGATCCCCGTAATGTCCTAATGTCCCCGGTGTAAAAATTTGTAATTTCGGGTATCTTTCCTTTTGACTTCAACGTGTCCAGAGCACTCGAAAGCCGGACCAGACCATGACCGCGCTCGACGGTAAGCGTCCGAAGATCCTTCTGGTGGAAGACGATCCCGACCTCTCGTCGACGATCGCGGATTATCTCTCCGATGAGGGCATGGAGATCGAGCGGGCTCCCGACGGCGCCTCGGCCCGACGCCGCCTGGCGCGCGGCGGGTTCGACCTCGTGGTGGTCGACCTCGGCCTTCCCGACGAAAGCGGGCTCGACCTCACCCGTCACGTCCGCTCCACCACCCAGGCCGGCATCGTCATCCTGACGGGCCGGGGCGACCCGGTCGACCGCGTGGTCGGCCTCGAGGTCGGCGCCGACGACTACCTCGGCAAACCGGTGCACTTGCGCGAGCTTCTGGCACGGATCCGGAGCGTGCTTCGCCGCACGACCACGACCGCCGGCGCACCGCCCGCAACCGGCGATACGATCCTCGCCTTCGCCGACTGGGCCCTCGACTGCGGCCGCCGGAAGCTGATGAAGACGGACGGTGTCGACATCACGCTGTCGGCCGCCGAGTTCGAACTGCTGCGCGTGCTGGCGTTGCATGCCCAGCGCGTCCTTTCGCGCGACCAGCTTCTCGACATGACGCGCCATCGCTCGGCCGGACCGTTCGACCGCAGCATCGACGTGATGGTCGGCAAGCTCCGCCGCAAGATCGAGGAGAACCCGCGCGAGCCGACCCTGATCAAGACCGTTCATGGCGCGGGATACGTTCTGGCCGCGCCCGTCGTGACGCGCCGCTAGGGCACCGGCTCGAGAACCTCGCGCAGCTTGTCGGCCAGCTCGCGCTGAGTGAACGGCTTCGGCAGGATCGGCGGATGCTCGTCGGCCTCGCCGCCGCGATCGATCAGCTTCCCGGTGGTCAGCAGGATCGGCAACTTTGGCCTGATCCCCCTCGCCTCGCGCGCCAGCGTGAACCCGTCGTGCCCGGCACCCAGGTCGATGTCGCTGAACATCAGGTCGAAGGACTGGTCGGCAGTCAGCAGGCGGAGCGCGCCCTCTGCCGAGCTGGCGCCGATCGCCTCGCAGCCGAGCCTTTCGAGCTGCTGGGTCATCACCGAGAGGACGGGCGGATCGTCGTCGACGACGAGCACGCGCGGACGGCCGGCGAGTGGCTCGGGCCGCGCGAGATAGTCGCGAGGTTCCGGGCTTTTCTGGCGCGCGGACGCCTGGTCGAGAAGCGGTACGATCAGCGTGACGGTTGCACCCCGCCCCGGCGCCGTATCGATGCGCAGCTCGCCCTTGGCCTGCTTGACCACGCCATAGGCGAGGCTGAGGCCGAGCCCGGTCGAGTGCTTGTCCCCCTTGGTGGTGAAGAACGGCTCGACCGCGCGCATCGCCACCTCGGGCGTCATGCCGGTCCCCGTGTCGGCAATATCGACGGCGATGTATCGCCCCGGCGCCAGGTCTCCGTCCTCGACGCGTGGCGGGGCGCCGACAGCCAGGTTCCTGGTCGCGATCGTCATCCGGCCACTCTCGCCCATCGCGTCCCGCGCATTGAGCGCGACGTTGATCACCGCGTTCTCGAACTGGGTCACGTCGATCATCACGTCGTCGCGCGCGGCCGAGAGGTCGAAGACCAGCGGGATCTTGCCACCGAGATTCCGGCGGAGAAGTTCGCCGAGCTCCTGGAGCTTGGCATGGACGGCCACCTTCTCCGGGCTCACCGAGCGCCGTCTTGCGAAGCCCAGAAGATTCTGGGTGAGCGCGGTGCCGCGCTCGGCGGCGCTCAAGACCGTCCGCGCGAGCCTGAGAAGACGATCCGGCTTGATCTCGCCGCCCCGGTTCGCCAGGTCCTCCAGCATCTCGGCATTGCCGAGCACCACCATCAGCAGATTGTTGAAGTCATGCGCGATGCCGCCGGTCAACTGGCCCAGCGCCTCGAGCCGGCGCGACTGCTCGAGCCTCGCCTCGATCTCACGCTTCTCGGTGATGTCGGCGAGCGTGCCGACGAAGCCGGCGACGTTTCCGGCGCTGTCCCGTTCCGGCGCGGCGGCGTCGAGAACCCAGCGGACGCTGCCGTCGGGACGGCGAACCCGATACTCCTCGCGGAAGTCCCGGCCCGCCTTCAGCGCATCCTCTCGCGATGCGGCGACGCGCTCGGCATCGTCGGCGTGAACAGCAGCGCTCCACGCGTCCGGCGCCACCGTAGTCCCCGCCAGCGACGTCGTCCGGCGCCATACATCGTTGGCGAAGACGACCGTTCCCGAGGCGTCCATGCGATAGATGCCGGTCGGCGCCGTCTCGGCAAGCGTACGGAACCGCGCTTCCGAGAGTCGCAGGCTTTCGACCGCCTCCACCTCCTCCGTCAGGTCGCGGCCGATGCCGCAATAGCCTTCGAAGGTTCCGTCGGCGTCGTAGATCGGAAGCCCGCTGATCGACATGGTGCGCAACCGGCCGTCCGGCTCGCGGACGCGGAAACGGAAATCTCGGAACGGCTCGCGTCGATAGAGCCGGGCGCGATGATCGGGCCAGAGCGGCGCGTTGAGCTCGGGAGCGCTGTCGAGATCCCAGCGGGTCTTGCCGATCACGTCGCGAGGATCGAGAAGACCCGGTCCGGGCGTGGTGAAGGTGAAGCGGAAGCTCGGGTCGAGCTCCCAGAACCAGTCGGCCGAGGACTCGGCATAGGCCTTGATCCGCCGGTTGATCGCTTCGAGCTCGTGCTCGCGCCGGAGAAGGTCGGTCACGTCGGCGATGGCGACGACGGTGCCGCCGTCGGAGGTCGCGGAATAGGAGACGCGCAGCCAGCGGTCTCCGTAGCGTTGCACCACGTTCCGCTCTCGTGCCCGGAACTGGCGAAGGATCTCGCCCACGCGCTCGTCCCGGACCGCCTCGCTCGTCTCTCCGTCGATCTGGCCGAACAGCGCGCTGACCAGGTCCTCCAGGCGCGCGCCGGGAAGCATCTGATGGCTGATCGGCCGGAACACGTCGAGGCAGCGCTCGTTGCAGAAGAGGAGGCGCTCTCCGGCATCGTAGATCGCCACCGCTTCGGAGAGGTTGCGGATCGCATCGTCGAGAATCCGGCGGGCCTCTTCGGCTTCAGCCTTCTGATGGACCACGGTCTCGACCATTGCGTCGAAGGCGCGCTCGACCGCGCCGATCTCGCCGGTGGAATAGTTCGGCCCGACCTGTATCAACGTGGCGCCGCCGGTCATCCGACGTGCGGCCGCCGCCAGCCGCTCGACAGGCTGGGCGAGCCTGGCGGCGAAGACGATCCATCCGGTCGCCACCGCCCCGGCCAGAAGCGCGAGAAGACCGACGAGGCCGATCACCTGCCGCGCCGACCAGGGCCAGGCCATGTAGCTGTCGCCCGAGACGAGGGAGAGGAGGAGAACGCCGGCGATCGCGAAAGAGCCGACGAGGAGGGCCGCGACCAGGCGGCCATGCAGCACGCCGGCCTGCCGACCGGAGCGCCTAGGCGGCATGACGTTCAGCGCTTGGCGTAGAGGTCTTCCATGCTGAAGCGAAGCGCATCCTTGGGATTCGCCTCGGCCGAGCCGATCGCCGAGCCGTCGATGAAGCTGAATCCGGCGCCGACCGCGGCAAGCGCCAGACTACCGGTCCGGATTCCATGCAGATATGTAAGCAGGTGCGCCTTCTCGGCCGCAATCACGAACTTCTCGATGTCGCCGATCACATTCTCCTCGCGCCCGGCCGGCGCCTCGGAGGACAGCGCGTGCAGGCCGACATGGGCGAAGCGGCTGAACGCCTGGCCCGACCCGATCGGCATCCTGAGCGTCACCGCCCGCGACAGCGGCTTCAGGCTCGGAAGGATCTCGATCAGGCGGCTCTGAGGGAAGCCGTCGCTGCCGCCGACCAGGTCGAAGATCGCCAGCCGTTGCAGGCTCAGCGGCAAGCCGCGCCAGAGCTTGAGGTACTCCGTACGGAAGGCGCCGGAGCTGACCGTGTCGACATGAACGGGAATGGTGAAGAGAAGCCGGCGATCCTCCGTTTCCATGCGGGTAAGCTCGTCGACCACCCGCTTGAGCAGCTTCAGGTCGTAGTCGAGGCGGGTATGGCGGTCGCTCAGCCCTTCGATGGAAGCCTCGCCCGAAATGATACGGCCGCCCGGCGTCCGCATCACCGGCACGCAAAGAAAGTTGAACACGGCCTGCCGTTTGACGTCCCAGATCGGCCTGAACAGGAACTTCACCTGCTCGAGTGCGCTCAGGGCCCCGAGATACCTGTACGGTGTCGCCGAGGGTCCCTTGGCCACCTCCACGACGATCGCATCGTGAAGGTCTCCCTCCTTCTCGATGATCGACAGCAGCGCCTTCGAGTCGACGACCGCCGCGCCGGCATCGACCTGGGCAAGCTCGGCGCCGAGGTCTCCGACCAGCGCGCGGGCGATCTCCTCGGCAAGCTGCGCGCATTTCACCCGCCCCTCCTCCGGCGTCAGCGACGGGAACAGGATGACGAAGTCGAGATTGTCTCCCTTGCGATAGACGTCGACCGGCGCCAGGCGCTTCTCGATCGTGCGCCGCATCAGCGTCTCGGCCTTGGGCGCCATATGCGGCCACGCGGCGCCGAAGCGTTCCTTGATCCTTTCAAAGCTGATCAAATGCAATTTTCCAGCGGTCACCGGCTCGCTGCGGCCAAGGATCTCGGCGGCGCGCGCCTCGAACGCGACCGTGTCGGCCAGCTGCTCCGCCGCAGCCGCTGCGTCGACGTTCTGCCGGGAATGGGATTGGGCGACCATCACGTCCCGGAGTGTGCCGGTAAAAAGTTAATAAATTCTCCCCTGCCGGTGGCTTTGCGGGGCCTCCCCTCCCTGTTAGGTTGGGCCGATTTCATGAGCCAGACCGAACCTGTGCCTGCGAGCGGAGCTTCCGGCCTTCTCGACGCCGATCTCCTCCGGGTCATTGTCGAGCACAGCGAGCAGGGAATCAGCGTCTACGACGCCAACCTCAGGCTCATCCTCTGGAACGACCGCTGGCTCCAGCTTCTCGGGCTCCCCACGAGATTTGCCAGGTACGGCACTCCGATCGGCGACATCCTGCTGTGGCGGGCCGAGCAAGGACATTTCGGACCAGGGAACCCGGCCGCCGAGGCGCAGCGTCGGCTGGCACAATTCGCCGGCGACCGGACCCAGGAATGGGAGCGTCGGGGCCCGGACGGCCGATGGCTGCACTTCCGGCGCACGCCGATCGCCGGTGGCGGCGTCGCCAACTTCATCACCGACATCACGGCCCGGCGCCGCCACGAGACCGCGCTCGACGAAAGGCAGACCGCGCTCCGGACCGTGCTCGAGAACATGGACCAGGGCATCGTGATGATCGACGGTGCCTTGCGCGTCGTCGCCGCCAACACGACCATTCTCGACTGGTTCGGCATTCCGCCCGATACCCATCCCGACGGCATCCCCTACCCCGAGGTGATGCGCCTGATCTATGGCAAGGCCGGCATCGTCGAGCCCGAGCTCTCGCGCCGCATCGAACGTGAGCTGGCCGATCCCAGCCACTTCGCCGCGCGCGTCTACCGCCTCGGCACACCTGACGGTCGCACGGTGGAAGTGCACCAGCGGCCGCTCAACGACGGCGGCGTTGTCCGCGTCTACACCGACATCAGCGAGCGTCTGCGCGTCGAGGAGGACCTGGAGACCAGCCGGGCCGAGGCGATCGAGGCGACGAAGCTGCTCGCCGACGCCCTCGACAACTCGACCGACGGCTTCGTGCTGTGGGACCGCGACCTTCGGTTGACGATCTGGAACGACGCCTATGCCAAGCTGGTGCCGGGCGTCGCCGACATCCTGCGTGTCGGGCTGACGCTTCCCGACTTCGTCACCGTCGCCGTCTCCCGCGGCGCGCTGCAGAAGGAGCCGCAGGAATCCGACGAGGCCGCGATCCGCCGCTGGCTCGGCCGCTACCAGGAGAACACGACCTATGAGCATCAGCGCGCCGCCGGCGGCTGGATGCTCTCCAGCAATCGCATGCTCGCCGACGGCAGCATCCTCTGGACGCGGACCGACATCACGCCGATCAAGGTGCGCGAGGCCGAGCAGGCCGAGCACTCCGCTCGCCTGGAGGACCTGACGCGCAAGCTCGATCTCGCCCGCCTCGAGGCTGAGCAGGCGAGCAGGGCCAAGTCCCGCTTCCTGGCGCAGGTGAGCCACGAGCTCAGGACCCCGCTCAACGCCGTGCTCGGATTCTCCGACGTGATGCGCAATCAGCATTTCGGCCATCTCGGCAACGAGCGATACGTGGCCTATGCCGAGGACATCCATGGCGCCGGCAGCCACCTGCTGCAGGTGATCAACCAGATCCTCGACCTCGCCAAGGTGGAGGCCGGGCGGATGATGGTGGAGCCTCAGCGCAATTCGCTTCGGCGCCTGATCCAGGAGTCGGTCAAGCTGGTGGTTTCGCAGGCCGAAGCGAGCCATCTCAAGGTCTCCGCCGACGTTCCCGACCTGCCGCTCTGGGCCGACCGGCGCCTCGCCAAGCAGGCGCTGGTCAACATCCTCGGTAACGCGATCAAGTTCACGCCCCCGGGCGGTCGGGTCGATGTCGATGCCCGCATCGCCGAGAACGCGACATTGGTCTCGATCGTCGATACCGGCGGCGGCATGACCGCCGCCGAGATCGAGACGGCAATGGAGCCCTTCGGCCGCGTCGACAGCACCGCGAAACGGGCACGCGAAGGCACCGGACTCGGGCTGCCGCTGGTCAAGGCGTTCCTGGAACTGCATGGGGGTCGGATGGAGATCCAGAGCGAGAAGGGTCGCGGCACCGCGATCCGCATGTACTTCCCGCTGCCGCCGGACGCCCAGGCGTGACCGTCGCGGCATTGATCATGGCGGCGGGGCGCGGGCTTCGCGTCGGCGGCGACGAGCCGAAGCAGTACCGCCTGCTGGGATCGACGAGCGTCCTCGCCCGCAGCCTTGCCCTGTTCGCCACGCATCCGCGCGTCGACCGCGTTCACGCCGTGATAGGGGCCGAGGACCGGCAGGCGTACGAACATGCGGCCGCCGGATTGAAGCTGCCCACGCCCGTGATCGGCGGCGCCACGCGACAGGAGTCGGTACGGAACGGGCTCGAGCACCTGGCCGCCGATCCTCCCGATCTCGTGCTGATCCATGACGCGGCGCGTCCGCTGGCGCCCCCATCGATGATCGGCCGCGTGATCGATGCGCTCTCGTCTACCCCGGCGGCGATCCCTGCCCTCCAGGTCGCCGACACGCTGAAGCAGGGTGCCGACGGTCTCGTTCAGGGAACTGTGCCCCGCGCCGGCCTGTTCCGCGCGCAGACGCCGCAGGGTTTCCGTTTCGGCGACATTCTGGCGGCGCATCGCCGCTTCCAAGGATCCGAGATGACCGATGACGCCGCTGTCGCGGAGGCTGCCGGTTTGCCCGTGGCGCTGGTCGACGGCGACGAGGCCGCTTTCAAGATCACGACCGGCGACGATCTGGATCGCGCGCGCCGCCTCTCCGGCGAGAGCCGCACCGGCACCGGCTTCGACGTGCACCGCTTCGGCACGGGCGACCATGTCTGGCTCTGCGGCGTGAGCTTGGCTCACGAGCGCGGGCTGATCGGCCATTCCGATGCCGATGTCGGACTGCATGCGCTGACCGACGCGATCCTGGGCGCGATCGGTGCCGGCGACATCGGCCAGCATTTTCCGCCGAACGACCCCAGGTGGAAGGGCGCGGCATCGAGCCGCTTCCTCGCGCACGCCGCCGAGCTGGTGCGGGCACGGGGCGGGCGGATCGTCCATGTCGATTTGACCGTGATCTGCGAGCGTCCGAAGGTCGGTCCGCACCGGGACGCGATGCGGGCGGCGATCGCCGCGATCCTCGGGCTCGAGGCCGACCGGGTCAGCGTCAAGGCGACCACCACCGAAGGCCTCGGCTTCACCGGCCGCAGCGAAGGCATCGCCGCCCAGGCGGCGGCGACGGTGATGCTGTGATGACCTTCCCCCGCTTCGTCGCGACCGGCTGCGGGCTCGGCCTCCTGCCCTTCGCGCCCGGCACCTGGGGCTCGCTGCTGGCACTCCCGATCGCCTGGGGCTTCGCGCCACTCGGGATTCCCCTTTCGCTGCTCAGCGCCTTCGCGCTGACCGCCGCCGGCATCTGGGCGATCGACCGCACGCTCGCCGACAGCCAGATCGTCGACCCGCCCTTCATCGTCATAGACGAGGTCTGCGCGCAATGGCTGGTGCTGGCGGTGGTGCCGCAAGAGCCGCTGGCCTACGCGCTCGGCTTCGCCACCTTCCGCCTCGCCGACATCTTCAAGCCGTGGCCAGCCGGCTGGGCCGACCGCAACGTCGGCGGTGCTTTCGGCGTGATGCTCGACGACCTGCTCGCCGCACCGTACGCTGCGGTGAGCACCTGGCTCATTCTCTGGCTGATCGGACGATGACCGACCTCGACCCGCTCGCGAAGGCTCTGCTCCAGCATCTGCGCCGCCGCCACCTCAGGCTCGCGGCCGCGGAGAGCTGCACCGGCGGGATGATCGCGGCAGCCCTGACGGAGATCGCCGGATCCTCCGACGTGGTCGAGCGCGGCTTCGTCGTCTACTCGAACGACGCCAAGACCGAGATGCTCGGCGTCCCCGCCGGTCTGATCGCCCGGCACGGCGCGGTCAGCGAGGAGGTCGCTCGCGCGATGGCCGAAGGCGCGATCGCGAAGAGCCGCGCCGAGATCACGGTCGCCGTCACCGGCATCGCGGGTCCGGGCGGCGCCACGCAGACCAAGCCGGTCGGTCTCGTCCATCTCGCCGTCGCCCGGCGCGACGGCGAGACCGTGCACGAGCGTCAGGTGTTCCCGGGAAATCGCCACGAGGTGCGTCTCGCGACGGTGCTGCGCGCTTTCGCTATGGTGACCGAAGCAGCCAGTCAGGTGCCGGACGACGACGCGCCGTAGAGCGCCTTGGCGCGGGCCTCGAAGGCGTTGACCATCCGGCGCACCGCCTCGTCGAACAGCACCGTCATCAATCCCTGCAGCATCCGGTTCTTGAACTCGAAGTCGACATAGAAGTCGATCTCGCACTGGTTCTCCGGCCGCGGATTGAAGATCCAGTGGTTGGTCAGGTACTTGAACGGCCCGTCGGTGTACTCGACGTCGACCCGCCGCTCGTCGGGGCTCAGCTTCACCTGCGAGGTGAACCGTTCACGGATCATTTTGAAGCCGATGACGAGATCCGCCCAGAACGTGTTCCCCTCGCGCTTGCGGATGCGCGCGGCGAGGCACCAGGGCAGGAACTCGGGATACCTCTCGACCTCGGCGACCAGGCCGTAGAGCTGTTCCCAGGTATAGGGCAGCACCCGCTTCTCGGCGTGGGTCGGCATCCCCTACTCGGCGGCGGCGAGACGTGCCCGCCGGGCCTCGCGAAGGCGCTCGAAGTCCTCGCCGGCGTGGTGCGACGAACGGGTCAACGGCGATGCCGAGACCAGGAGGAAGCCCTTGCCCGTCGCCATCGTCCGGTAGGCGCCGAACTCGTCGGGTGTCACGAACGACATCACCGCGTGATGCTTCGGCGTCGGCTGCAGGTACTGGCCGATGGTGAGGAAGTCGACGTCGGCGGCGCGGAGGTCGTCCATCACCTGATGGATCTCCTCCTTCTGCTCGCCGAGGCCCACCATCAGGCCGGACTTGGTGAACATCTGCGGGTTCAGTTCCTTCACCCGGTCGAGCAGGCGGAGGGAGGCGAAATAGCGGGCCCCGGGGCGCACTTCCGGATAGAGGCGCGGCACGGTCTCCAGATTGTGGTTGAAGACGTCCGGGCCGGCCTCGACGACCGTCTCGATCGCGCCATCCTTCCGGAGGAAATCCGGCGTCAGCACCTCGATGGTGGTCGCAGGCGCGCTCGCGCGGATCGCACGGATGACGCGGGCAAAGTGCCCCGCCCCGCCGTCGTCGAGATCGTCGCGATCGACCGACGTGATGACCACATGGGCCAGCCCCATCTTCCCGACCGCCTCGGCCACGTGCTCGGGCTCGTGCGGATCGAGCTGGTCAGGCCGTCCGGTGGCGACGTTGCAGAAGGCGCAGGCGCGCGTGCAGACGTTGCCGAGGATCATCACCGTCGCGTGCTTCTTCGCCCAGCACTCGCCGATGTTCGGGCAGGCCGCCTCCTCGCAGACGGTATTCAGGTTGAGCCGCCGCATCAGCTGGCGGGTCTCCTGGTACTCGCGGCTAACCGGCGCCTTGACCCGGATCCAGTCGGGTTTCCGCTGGATCGGATTGTCCGGCCGGTGCGCCTTCTCGGGGTGGCGGACGGTGGTCATGGGTTAGATGTGTAGGACCTGCCCGTAGGCGTCAAGGACCGCCTCGTGCATGGCTTCCGAGAGGGTCGGATGCGGGAAGATGGTCCCCATCAGCTCTTTCTCGGTCGTCTCCATGGTCTTGGCGATGGTGTAGCCCTGAATCAGCTCGGTGACCTCGGCGCCGATCATGTGGGCGCCGAGCAACTCGCCGGTCTTGGCGTCGAACACCGTCTTGATGAGGCCCTGGGTCTCGCCGAGCGCGATCGCCTTGCCGTTGCCGACGTAAGGGAAGCGGCCGACACGGACCTGATGGCCAGCGGCCTTGGCCTTCGCCTCGGTCAGGCCGACCGACGCCACCTGCGGCGTGCAGTAGGTGCAGCCCGGGATGTTGGAGGTGTCCATTACATGCGGATGCAGGCCCGCGATCTTCTCGACGCAGATGACGCCCTCGTGCATCGCCTTGTGCGCGAGCCACGGTGCACCGACCAGGTCGCCGATCGCGTAGACGCCGGGCTCGCCTGTCTGCAGATAGCCGTCGGTCACCACGTGCGTCTTCTCGACTTTCACCTTGGTGCCTTCGAGGCCGATCTTCTCGACGTTGCCGACGATGCCGACGGCGAGGATCACGCGGTCGACGGTGATCTCCTGCGACTTGCCGGCAGCCTCGACCGTCGCGGTCACGTTGTTCGCGCCCTTCTTCAGCGCCTTCACCGTGGCGCCGGTCATGATCTTCATGCCCTGCTTCTCGAAGGACTTCCTGGCGAAGGCCGAGATCTCCTCGTCCTCGACCGGCAGGACGCGGTCCATGACCTCGACCACCGTCACCTCGGCGCCGAGCGTGCGAAAGAACGAGGCGAACTCGATGCCGATCGCGCCCGACCCCACGACCAGCAACGACTTGGGCATGGTCTCGGGGACCATCGCCTCCTTGTAGCTCCAGACCAACTTTCCGTCGGGCTCGAGACCCGGCAGCGACCGCGCGCGCGCTCCAGTCGCAAGGATCACGTTCTTCGCCGTGATGTCGGCGATCGCCTTGCCGTCTTTGGTCACCTTCACCTTGCGTTGCCCTCCGGCGATGCCGTCGAGCGCGCCATGGCCGTCGAACACGGTGATCTTGTGCTTCTTCATCAGGCCTTTGACGCCGGCCGAGAGCTGGCCCGCGACCTGGCGCGAGCGCTTGACGATCTTCGAGAGGTCGAAGGTCGCGTTCTGCACCGAGACGCCGAACTGGTCGGCGTGATTGATCAGGTGCCAGACCTCGGCCGAGCGCAGCAGCGCCTTGGTCGGGATGCAGCCCCAGTTGAGGCAGATGCCGCCGAGATGCTCGCGCTCGACCACCGCGGTCTTGAGCTTGAGCTGGGCGGCACGGATGGCCGCGACATAGCCGCCGGGCCCGCCGCCGACGACGATCACGTCAAAGCTGGTCTCGCTCACGATTTCTCTTCCTTCGACAAGATCCTCTCGAACGAGAGGATCACAGCATCATGCTCATCGGATCTTCGATGAGCTTCTTGAAGGCGGCGAGGTACTCGGCGCCGACGGCGCCGTCGACGACGCGGTGGTCGACCGAGAGCGTCACGGTCATCACGGTGGCGATCGCGAGCGCGCCGCTCTTCACCACCGGCCGCTGCTCGCCCGCGCCGACCGCCAGGATCGCGCCCTGAGGCGGATTGATCACCGCCGCGAACTCGCGGATGCCGTACATGCCGAGGTTCGAGATCGAGAAGGTACCGCCCTGGAACTCCTCCGGCTTCAGCTTGCCGGAGCGCGCGCGTACCGCGAGGTCCTTCATCTCGGCAGAGATCGTCGCAAGGCCCTTCGTATCCGCGTTCCTGACGATCGGCGTGATCAGTCCGTCGGGGATCGCGACCGCGACCGAGATGTCGACAGTCTTGTAGCGGCGGATCGCCGCCTCGGTGTAGCTGGCGTTCGCCGCCGGCACCTTGCGCAGCGCGATCGCCGCCGCCTT
Organism: Alphaproteobacteria bacterium; assembly: GCA_044223515.1. Lineage (GTDB taxonomy): Bacteria > Pseudomonadota > Alphaproteobacteria > SHVZ01 > SHVZ01 > SHVZ01. The sequence goes on along the minus strand of JBGALV010000094.1, from coordinate 280 downwards.
GATCACCAGGTCGTTGACCGAGAGCTTCACGCCCTCCTTCTCGGCCCGCGCGTTGAGGTCGGCGCGCAGCTTGAGCAGCGCGTCGATCTCGCAGTCGAGCGAGAGATAGAAGTGCGGCGCCTGCTGCTTCGACTCCGTGAGCCGGCGCGCCACGACCTTGCGCACGTTGTTGTTCGGCAGCTCGTCATAGGCCGGCATGCCCGGCATCTCGGCATGGGCCTGCGGCGTTGGCGCGGCCTTCGCCTGCGGAGCCACGCTGGAAGCAGCCGCGCGCGGCGCA